>JBKXSZ010000010.1:0-45531 GCA_047017005.1 Clostridia bacterium
ATACAGTAGTAAATAATCAAAATTCCAAAATTATTAATTTTCCAGAAAATAGAGAAGATTATGGAAAGAAGATCGAAACTACCACAATTAATAACTACATTAGGAGCATCAAAGTATTTTATAATTATCTATATGAAAATAGATATATTACGACTAATCCAGTAGTAAGAATAAAAGAAATAAAATGTGTAAGAAAAGTGATTGGATTTATTGATGATAGTAATTTTAACCGATTACTAAAGATTTTTGATTTATCTAAATTTCATGAATACAGAGATTATATTGTAGCTCAATTAATTTTTGATACAGGTATGAGATTAGGAGAAACACTACTTATTGAAGAAACAGATATTGATTTCACAAAAAGAACAATATTGTTAAAAGCAGAAAATACAAAGTGAAAGAAAGATAGATATGTATTCTTTTCTCAAGAAATGTTAAAACAATTAAGAAGATGGCTACAATACAAGGATAGATATAGACAGTCAAGATATGTATTTTGCACGAATAAAGGAAAATCATTAAAAGTAACCAATTATGAAACTAATTTTAGGAAATATGGTAAAAGAATGGTATGAGAAATCAAATGTGATTTATTTTTTCTATTGAGATTTGATGAAAAATCTCTTAAAATTATACTAATAAACATTTTTGAATAAAACCACATTTCCTCTTTTTATTATATCAAAAAGTCGATAATTTTAGTATTATTCTTCTGAATCTATATAATTCAGAAGAATAATATCTTAGATAATCCGGTCTAAAAAATATTTATTTAAATTAAAAAGACTTTTTATCACTTTGTATTTTGTATTAAAAAGTTATATTTACTTGCGTGTCTTAATTCATCTGTCATTATTGACATAAGTAAAGTATAACTATTACCGCTTGGCATCGTTCCCATTATTTTTCGATATTTAACAACTGCATCTAACTCACCAAATAGTGCCTTTTCTAGTTGTGATTTATAATCCATATTTTCATTAGTGCCTTCTACTGGCGATGGACCTATTGGTATCATCTGACCTGTAAAATCGTAATATAATTTTCTTAATATTTGGTTATGTTTTCTCTCATCATTTCTAATACTTCTAATTATTTCTTTTTGCTTTTCTGTTGGTGCTTGTTTTATTAAATTATCATAGAAGATTTCATCTTCTCTTTCATCACTTACTGATTTTCTTATTAGCTCAATCGCTTGATTTAACGTAATTATTTCTCCACTATTTTCTTGTGGCACACTACTTCTGTAATTATATTCATCAAATCCATAATATTGGTTATATAGATCATAATTTGGATACATTTTCATCCCTCCTTATAATTATAATATGTTAAAATGAATATTCTTGTTCTATATGAATATTTGTTCTATAAGCTTAATAATATACTTTTTTAACATATTAGTTTTACTAGAAAAAGAATCAAATTCTTACTCTCGGAAGTTTAATGGATTCATACCCCTTTCTTTACTTTTGCCCTTTTTGTAGTAACTTGTTCGGTAAAATGACCAAGTAAGGCCAGATGGTACTAATAAATAAAGTGGGAAGTTAATAAGTAGTGCAATAAAGAGTAACTTTTAAATTAAACATATTACAAGTAAATAACATAGGTAAACAAGAGAAAAATATACTAGAAATATATTATTATTTCTTGTATAATAAATATATGATGAATGATATGGAAAGATATAGACATTTAAATGAATATTTGAAAGAGAAATTTGGAGAGCGAACTTTAAAAATCTGTATCGATGGTGGTTTTACTTGTCCTAATCGAGATGGAAGTATAGGATATGGTGGATGTATTTACTGTAGTGAGAGAGGTTCTGGAGAATTAATTGTAGATGGAAAGAATATTTCAGAACAAGTTAAACACTATTTCACAACTTACCGAGCAGAAAGGGCCAATAAGTTTATTGCCTATTTTCAAAATTTTACGAATACTTATGATACACTAGCAAACTTAAAGGAAAAATATGATGCGGCATTAATTGATGATAGAATTGTAGGGTTAGAAATAGGGACAAGACCAGATTGCATCAATGAAGAGATTGTAAAGTTATTAAAAAGCTATACAGATAAATATTATGTTTGTGTAGAACTAGGATTACAGACAGCAAGTGATAGAATAGGAGAAATTATACATAGAGGATATACAAGTAAACAATTTACAGAAGCAGTAGAGCTATTGCATCAATATGGAATTGACGTAGTAGCACATATTATGGTAGGACTTCCAGGAGAGAAAAAAGAGGATATTATGAATACAGTGGATTTTATTAATAAACATCCTATACAAGGAGTAAAAATCCATTGTACTTATGTAGTAGAAAATACAACATTAGCCCAAATGTATCGAAGAAGAGAATATGAAGCATTAGATTTAGACGACTATATAGAAACTTTAATCTATATTATGATACATCTAAGACCAGATCTCATTATCCATCGAATATCAGGAGATGCTCCAAAAGATATTTTAGTAGCACCTTATTGGAATGCACACAAGATGTGGATTTTACACGGATTTGAAAAAAGATTTCGAGGAAGAGACTTATGGCAAGGAAAATATTATCAAGGAAAATAGAAGTATAGAGATTTTAAGAGAAATTTAATAATCTCTATACTTTTTTCTTAATATTTGAAGGATATAATAGGGAACATAGAAAGGAGAGAAAATGAATTGGGAAATTTAATATTAGAATGTAAGGATTTACACAAAAGTTTTGGGAAAAAAGAAATTTTAAAAGGTGTTAGTGTTCAAGTAGAAGAAGGAGACATTTTAGGCTTCATAGGACCAAATGGAGCACGGAAAGACAACAACGATAAAGTTAATTTTAGGGTTACAAAGTATTAAAAGTGGAACAGTAAAAATTAATGGTTATGATATCCAAAAACAGTTTACGAAAGCAATTAAAAGAGTAGGTACAATTGTAGAAAATCCTGACCTATATATGTATCTTTCTGGATATGATAACTTGGCTTTAGCTGCTAACTTGTATCCCAACATAGGCAAGAAAGATATTGAACGAGTAATTCAATTAGTGGGACTAGAAAATAGGATACAAGATAAAGTGTCAAAATATTCTTTAGGGATGAGACAAAGATTAGGATTAGCACAAGCTATTTTACATCATCCCAATTTATTGATTCTAGATGAGCCAACCAATGGATTAGATCCAGAAGGTATAAAAGAGTTAAGAGATTTATTGAAAAACTTAGCGAAAAAAGAAAAGATGGCGATTTTTATTTCTAGTCATAATCTTGCAGAACTAGAAAGCTTTTGTAATAAGGTATGCATTATAAAAAACGGAAGAGTAATCGAAACCAATAGCATTAATGATGTAAAAAAAGCAGAGATGAATAATTTATATGTAGTAGAAATAGATGATACAAAAGCAATTACCAATAGTGAAAATAGCAATATTAAAATTGTAGATGAACATTTTTTTGAAATTTATATTGAAAAAGAAAAAATACCAGACTTTATCACACAGATGGTAACAGACCATATCAAAATATATGGTATTAAAGAAAAAGAAATAACGCTAGAAGAGGCATTCTTAAAAAAGACAGGGGGTAATGTCATTGAGTAGGTTAATTAAAAATGAATTAATTAAGATTTTCAAAAAGAAGAGTCTATATATTGCTTTTATCATCGTGCTATTAGCAATGATATTGATGAACTGTATGAACCGATTTGCATATAACGGACACAATAATCAAAGTAATATCGAAAGTTTAGAAAGAAACTTAGCAAATTTTAATCCAGATAATCCAAGTGATACTTCTATTTATGTTGAATTAAAAACAGAAATTGATACAGCCAAATTAATAAAACAGTATGGAACAGATTCTTGGCAGGCAACTATTATTAATTCGGAAATGAGTGATATTTTAACACAATTAAACACTTACCAATATGGAATCGGAAAAAACGATGAAAAATATCTAGAGACCAAAAAGGAATATGATGCTATTATACAAAAGCTAGATAGTAACGACTGGAAATATTTTGCCAGTAGCGAAAGAGAAAAGATCGTTTCTAGTATAGCCCAATTAGAAAACCAAAAAGCAAATACAATAGATAGAGTTGAATTAGGAAAAATAGAAGAGCAGATAGAAGATTTAAAAGTACAAAAACAAGTTATTGATTGGCGATTAGAAAAAGAAATTAGTTATGCCAAAAGTGATTTAAATAAAATGCTGATGAGATATCCAACATATGTGAAAAATGTAAGAGAACTAGAACAAGGTACAGAAAAAGAAGCTAAAGCAGAATATAATCATAATTTAGAAAATGCAAAACTAGTAGAATACTCTATTGAACATGGCGTAAATGTAAATAAATCGGATGATTTAAGAGGAAGTTTAATGAATTTTTTCTCCTCTAATAGTATCTTTATTATTATCCTTATTATTATTGTAGCAGGAACCATTATCAGTGAAGAATTTAACAAAGGAACTATAAAACTTTTATTAGTAAGACCATATCAAAGATGGAAAATAGTACTTGCTAAATTTATTGCTTGCTTTATTACATTACTTATTACTATTATCGTTCTATTTGGAATACAATTTGCTATCAGTAGCATTTTATATGGATTGGATAGTTTAAAAACACCAGCGGTAATATATAACTTTAATACAGGTAGTGTTGAAACAATGCCGATTATTGTATACCTAGGACTTACCTTACTTGCCAAACTTCCAATGCTTATCCTAACGATGCTAATTGCCTTTATGTTAGGAGGAGTATTTAATAACTCAGCATTAGGAATTATCATATCTCTATTAGGATTTATGTCTTCTGATATGATTAATATGATGGCAACTGAATATCAATTATCCTGGATGAAATTTTTTATTACACCGAACTGGGATTTAACACCTTATTTATTCGGAGGAATACCACAATTTACGTATACCACATTCCCATTCTCTGTTATCATGTGTCTTGTATACTTTGTTATCATGTTAGGATTTACAGTATATGTATTTCAAAAGAGAAACATAAAGAATATATAAAGCAAAGGAAAAGAGGATACCAATAGGTATCTTCTTTTTAACAATTTTTTTCTTTTACATATTAACAAATAGGCTATATGAAAATATATAAAGAAAAAAGAAAGGTGTTAAGAGAATTTCTCTAAAATCCACCTTCGATTAGCATTGCGAAATGGATATGTTTGCCATGAATTTCTACCACCATTTTTACAATATTTAATGGTATTTCCTTTACCAGAAAAATATTAACCAATAGAAATAAAAAATAATAAAGAAAATGACGAAAAATGTTTAAAAAAGAAAATAATTATGTTATGATTGCAATAGAATCTTTAGTATAAAAAGAAAATAAAAGGGGATGAAAAAATGAAAAAGAAAAACAAAAAAATACTAATTATCTGTAGCATTGTAGCTATAGTTTTAATCATTGCCATTATTTTAGCAGCATACTTTGTTTGCATTCGTAAAGATGTAGATGGACTTACTACTTGGGATAAAATGACAATGAGCAAAGAAGAGGTCGATATTTATAAAGAATTTAAAACAATTGACCAAGGGCTAAGAAATCCAGAAGCAACTACAGAAGAAGAGAATGCACTTCAAACAGAGCCTACTACATTTCTAGCATATTATCAAAATGTTTACGAGGTAAGAAACAATGAAAAAGATGGTAAGCAAGTTATCTTAATTGATGGGGAAATCAAAGCAAAAGACGGAACTGCTAAAAGAAGGATTATTGCTTTTGTAAATGGAAAACTACAATCTGCTGTTTTTTCAGAAGATGAAATCTCAGAAGTCGTAAACTCTAGTACAACAAATATAGAAACAACAAATCCATTTGAAAAAACAGGACAAGAATGGGGAAAAGCAATTGTAAAGAAGGCTTTACAAGATATATCTAGTGAAGTACAAGGACTATGGGATTCTGGAACAACCTATAGTAATGTAGATTATGCAAAGGTAATGAGCAAACTAAAATAATAGATAGAAAAATAGAGGAAAACTAATTTTTCTCTATTTTTTGAGTAAGGTTGTCATATTGCTTGAAAATTAACATAAATATAAGTATAATAGAAGAGTAGTAAATAGCAAAAGTTTCTAATATCACAAATGTGAAGATAGAAAGGAGAGCGGTAAGCATGAAACGGAAAACTATTATTACAGGAGTTAACTTTTTAGGAGTTTTAAATCCCAATGTATATCGACTATTGAACTATTATGGCTATTTATCTTTTTTAAAGTACCCTGGAATCAGTTGCAATTTTGAAGAGTTAAATAAGTTTATTGGTATAGCAAAGGAATTAAATGTAGTAGTGGATATTCATGGATTGCCAGGACTTATTCCAAGATTACATGCAAAGCACATTTGTGATAACATAGATTGGGAAAGAGTTTCCAAAGATCTATTCTCTTTAAGAGGAAGCAATGTGTTTAGTACCCATATTGGGGCAGATAAGTTATTCATGGCAAAACAGAAAGATTTTGATGCTGTTTTAAGGAAAAACATGTATGCAATGAAAAATACGATACTGGTGAAATATAATCGTTCTATTATTAATGTAGGAGGAGAAAATCAGCCAGGAGGTAGAATCTATCCTCAGATTTTTATTACACCAGAATTTGTTGGGAATGCCTGGGAAATTTTAGATTTTGGTGTGTTTGATGTGTCGCACGCAAGACTTGCAGCGGAGGAATTAGGTATTACTTTTGAAGAATATGTAGAAAGATTAAAAAATCGGGATAAAGTAAAAATTATTCATATTTCTGGCTGTGATTTAAGTGTAAAAAATCCCATTAAGAGAGATTCTCATATTGTAACAACAATAAGAGAGTATCAGATACTTCTTAGTATCTTACCAAAGTTTAAACATGTAAAAAGGATTGCATCTGAATATGCATATCATAAGAGGCATTCTAATTTGCCAACAGTAAAAGACCTGGTAACAGAAACGATAACGCTACACACAGCTCTTGAAACGAGAGACATTTCCAAAACAGAAGAAATGCTTACGTATCTAAAAAAACAAAAAATGAATACTGCCCAAGAGGTAGAAAAAGTGTTAAAGCGTATTAGCGGCCATAACTAATACGCTTTTTTCTTTTGCTCTTATCTTCAAATATAGGGAGATTCGGAGGTAGAAGAGTAAAGACAGCATAACTAATAAATAAGGTTGCAAAAGCAAGATATAAAGTGAAACGAGGAAGTCCTAAAGTATGAGTAAAAACATGGATTCCTAATAATTGAGAGATGAGAGTAGCAACAAAGAAAAGTAATATATCTTTCCAAAGCTTTTGCTTTCCAAAAATATTTGGATAGAAATAAAAGAAAAGAGGTACCAAGACAGCAGATAATAGCATCGAGATAAGACAACCAGTGAACCAAGAATTAAAAGTAACTGTAGGATAGGAAGAGAAAATAAAGTAACCAATTATCCAATAAAGAAAAGTTGGGACAAGCCCTAATTTTGTATGTTCCCAGACACTTTCATTTATAGGACTAAAAAGGCCAATAATAAAGTTGTTCTTGGTCCAACCATATAGAAAGTGAATTAAAGAACCCGCTAGAAAAATAATAAGGATACCGGCTAATAGATATAGCTCAACAAACACATAAGAACCTAAGAACACATAAATCCCTTCTTTCTATTTCTCTTTCATTCTATGAAGAAATTGAATAAATAATGAATGGAATAGAAAAGATAGCAAAAATAGAAAAATAGAAAATTGTAAAAAAAGAAAAGTTTCAATTTCTAATAAAACAAAAGAAAAATACAAAGCATTAGAAAAATGATTTTTAAAAAAGAGATAAAATGAAATAAAATTAACAAAAACAAAAGGCAAAAGAAAAAGAAAGAATAATTGAAGGAATACTTGGAAGCAGAGAAGAAATAAAAAGAAAAAAACAAAACAAAAAATGAAGAATATCTAAGAAAAACACTTGAAAATGAATAAAAAACAAAAAATGATTTTTACAAAACAAATAATTTTTTGAAAAAGTATTGACTATCCAAAATGCTAACTATATAATCAGATTATCATAAAGGAGGGAAAGAAAAATGGGAGAATTCCAAGAAACAAAATTAGATATTATGGTAGTAAAAAGAGATGGTAAAAAGGTAGATTTTGATGGCAAGAAGATTGCATTAGCAATCAAAAAAGGCTTTGATAGTGTTAATACTGATGAGGAAGAAATTCCCAAATATGCAGAAAAAGATGTTAATACGATTTATCATAAAGTAATGGAAAGAATCGAAAAACTAGAAAAAGATAAAATCAAAATTGAAGACATTCAAGATATGATAGAAGAAGAGTTAAAAGCAGGAGGATATCAAGATGTATATGAATCCTTCGCAGAATATCGTGAAAGAAGAGCACAATCTAGAAAACTATTCTTTGATGAGAAAAAACAGCATAAATTCTTAAAAGCATTAGAAAACTTAGGACTAAAATCGGCACATGAAGAAGATGCAAAAAGAGAAAATGCTAATGTAGACGGAGATACCGCAATGGGAACCATGCTTCAATATGGAAGTACTGTTTCAAGAGAATTTGCAAAATCCTATTTGATGAAGAAAAAATTTGCAGAGGCACACGATAATGGAGATATTCACATTCATGATATGGACTTTTTACCAATGGGAACCACTACTTGCTGCCAAATCGATTTAAATAAATTATATAAAGACGGATTTTCAACAGGACACGGATTTTTGAGAGAACCAAACGATATTATGTCCTATAGTGCCTTAGCAGCTATTGCAATACAATCTAATCAAAATGACCAACATGGAGGACAGAGTATACCAGCATTTGATTATTACATGGCACCAGGAGTATTAAAGACATTTAAAAAACAACTAAAACAAACCATGTTTGAATTATTAGAATTCACAGAATTTGATAAATTTGCAGCTGTAAACGGAATTGAAAGAGAAATTGATAAACTAGAAAGTATTGAATTTAAAGAAGATTTATTTGACAAATATGCAAGGGAATCGGCAGAACTAAAAAGACTATTCAGACTTTCCTATAAAAAAGCATTAGAAAAAACAAATCGTATTACTTACCAAGCAATGGAAGCATTTATTCATAACCTAAATACGATGCATTCAAGAGCGGGAGCACAAGTACCATTTTCTTCTGTTAACTTTGGAACAGATACTTCTCCGGAAGGAAGAATGGTAATGAGAAACTTCTTAGAAGCAACAGATAGCGGACTTGGAAATCATGAAACACCAATATTCCCAATTTCTATTTTCAAAGTAAAAGAGGGAGTAAACTACAACCCAGAAGACCCAAATTATGACTTATTTAAACTAGCATGTAAAGTATCAGCCAAGAGACTATTTCCAAACTTCTCTTTTATTGATTCACCATTTAACAAAGAATTCTACAAAGAAGGAGACTATAACACAGAAGTTGCATACATGGGATGTCGTACTAGAGTATTAGGAAATACCGTCGACCCTAATAAATCAGTAACAGGAGGAAGAGGAAATTTATCCTTCACATCGATTAACTTACCAAGACTTGGTATTAAACACGGAATTGTAAGTAATGAAAAAACAGATTTAGATGGATTTTTTAAAGAATTAGAAGAACTATTAGACTTAGTGAAGGACCAACTATTAGAAAGATTTGAAATTCAATGTAATAAAAAAGTATATAACTTCCCATTCCTACTTGGACAAGGACTATGGATAGATAGTGAAAAATTAAAACCAGAAGATAGACTTCGTAAAGTATTAAAACATGGAACACTTACTATTGGATTTATAGGACTAGCAGAATGCTTAAAAGCATTAATTGGAAAACATCATGGAGAGAGCAAAGAAGCACAAGAGTTAGGATTAAAAATCGTAAAATTCATGCGTGATAAATGTGATGAATACAGTAAAAAGTATAACCTTAACTTTAGCTTAATCGCAACGCCGGCAGAAGGTCTATCTGGAAGATTTACCAATATGGATAAAGCAATCTATGGAAAATTAAAAGGTATTACCGACAGAGAATATTATACGAACTCTTTCCATATTCCAGTATATTACTCTATTTCTGCAGCTGACAAAATTAAACTAGAAGCACCATACCATGCTTTCACAAATGGAGGACACATTTCTTATGTAGAATTAGATGGAGATACTACAGCAAATGTAGAAGCATTTGAAAAAGTAGTACGTATGATGAAAGAAGCAGGAATTGGATATGGAGCAATTAACCATCCCGTAGACCGTGATCCAGTTTGTGGATTCACTGGAGTAATTGGAGATGTATGTCCAGGCTGTGGTAGACATGAGGACGATGTTAAATTTGAAAGAATCAGAAGAATTACAGGATACTTAGTAGGAACAGTAGATAGATTCAACAATGCAAAGAGACATGAAGTAGAAGATAGAGTAAAACATGGAGTTAAATAAAATGAAAATACGATTAGCAGGAGAAATTCAATCCGATAGTATTGTAGATGGAGAAGGTATTCGAACAGTCATATGGACACAAGGATGCCCTCATCACTGCCCAGGATGTCATAATCCAGAAACCCATTGCTTTGACAAAGGGATGTTGGTAGAAGTAGAAGAAGTAAAAGAAACGATAAAACAAATACCAATGCAAGATGGAATCACACTATCTGGAGGAGACCCTCTTTGTCAGCCAGAAGCATGTGCAGAAATTGCAGAATTTGCAAAGGAATATAAGCTAAATGTATGGTGCTATACAGGATATACCTTTGAACAGTTACAGACATTAAAAGAGAAAAATGTAGCAATTCAAAAAATGCTTGAAAATATCGACGTGTTAGTAGATGGGAAATTTGTACAAGAAGTAAAAAGCTTAAATCTATATTTCAGAGGTTCTCGTAATCAACGAATACTCGATATGAAAGAAAGTTTAAAAGAAAACAAACCAATTGAAATAAAAAAATATATGGGAGAAAGAGGATTCGATAATGGAAATTATGGAAGAAACAGCAATCTGTATATTTAATTACAAGAAAAAGAGGTAGAAAAATACCTCTTTTTCGGCATATTAAAGAAAGCATGATGACAAACAGAAAAAAACAGAAGTATTATTAAATTAAGAAAAAATAAATGGTAATCTATTGAAAAAAGTGATATATAATACAAAGAAATAAAAAGAAAAGAAGGAAACAAAATTGAAGAAAAGAGAAAAGCCGGAAGAAAAAAAACAAATAGAAAGATATATGCCAAAAATAGAAGAGGGACTAAATAAGAGACAGATAGAAGAAAGAATAAAACAGGAGTTAAAAAATGAGGATACCTCTGTTACAACCAAAACGATTCCACAAATTATAAAGAATAATTTTTTTACATTATTTAATTTTATTAACCTTTTATTAGCAATTGCTATTTTTGCGGTAGGCTCCTATAGAAATTTACTTTTTTTAGGGGTTGTTATTTGTAATACAATCATTAGTACTTATCAAGAAATACATTCTAAACGTATCGTTGATAAACTATCTTTATTAGCACAAAGCAAAGTAAAAGCAATTCGAGAAGGAAAAGAAGAAACAATTCAGATAGAAGAAATTGTTTTAGATGACTACTTGATTTTTCAGCAAGGAAATCAAGTAGTAGTAGATAGTATTATCCTGCAAGGAGAAGCAGAGGTAGATGAGTCATATATTACAGGAGAATCTGAACCCGTTCACAAGAAAAAAGGAGATATGATTCTTTCAGGAAGCTTTTTGGTCAGCGGTAAAGTAACTGTAAGAGCAGAGCATGTCGGAAGCGATAACTATACAGCTAAAATTTCAAAAGAAGCGAAATTTGCAAAAAAAGTTAACTCCGAAATCATGAATTCATTAAATAAGATTATTAAATTTATTTCAATTGCTATTATTCCAATTGGAATACTACTTTTTATCAGCCAAATGCAGATTGAAGGAAATACCATACAAATGGCAGTAGTAAATAGTGTGGCGGCGATTATTGGAATGATACCAGAAGGTTTAGTACTTTTAACAAGTACGGTATTAGCTGTTAGTGTTATCAGGCTTTCTAAAAGCAAAGTATTAGTACAACAGCTATATTGTATTGAAACCTTAGCTAGAGTAGATATGCTTTGTTTAGATAAAACAGGAACGATAACAGAAGGAAAGATGGAAGTAAAAGAGATTGTGCCAGTAGAGAAAATGACTAAGGAAAAAGTGGAACAAACATTAGCACAAATAGCAAAGGGACAAGAAGATAGTAATAGCACTATATTAGCTATAAAAGATGCTTTTACAATAAAGGAAAAATCATGGAAAGTAAAAAAGCAAATTCCTTTTTCCTCTCAAAAGAAGTGGTCTGGAATTACTTTTGAGCAAGAAGGAAGTTTCATATTAGGTGCACCAGAATTTGTGTTAGGGCAAGAAAAACTTGAAAAATATCAAGAGGTTCTAGAAGAAAAAACAAAAGAATATCGTGTATTAGTACTTGCGAAAAGCAAAGAAGATTTTAAGGAAAAAGAATTACCCAATACATTAGAAGTAATGGGATTTGTCCTATTACAAGATAAAATTAGAAAAGAAGCAAGACAAACATTAAAATATTTTAAAGAACAGGGAGTACAAATAAAAATTATCTCTGGAGATAATCCAAAAACTGTTTCAAATATTGCAAAAAGAGCAGGGGTTGAAGAATACGAAAAATATATTGATATGAGCAAAATAGAAGGGGAGGAAGAAGTAGAAAAAGCAGCAAGGGAGTATACGATATTTGGAAGGGTTTCTCCTTCTCAGAAAAAACAACTTGTAATAGCATTAAAAAAACAAGGACATACAGTTGCTATGACAGGGGACCGGGGTAAATGATGTATTAGCATTAAAAGAAGCGGCTTGCAGCATTGCAATTGCAAGTGGTTCAGATGCAGCAAGAAATGTTGCAGAGCTTGTATTGCTAGATTCAAATTTTAGCTCTATGCCTAAAATTGTAGCAGAAGGAAGAAGAACTATTAATAATATACAAAGATCAGCCAGCCTATTTTTAGTAAAGACAATTTATGCCTCTATCTTAGCTGTATTATTTCTATTTATTAAAGAACCATATCCATTTATGCCAATACAACTTACACTAATTAGTGTCGTAACTATTGGAATACCATCTTTTGTATTAGCATTAGAGCCAAACAAAGAGAGAATAAAAGGGAAATTCTTAACCAATGTGATTATAAAAGCAGTACCAGCAGCTCTTACTATTGTGTGCAATATTTTAGTTATTGTGGTATTATCGAATATATTATTATTGGATACTGTTCAATATTCTACTTTATGTGTTATTTTAACAGCCATAACAGGATTTATATTACTATTTAAATTATGCAGACCATTTAATGGTATTCGTGCTTGTTTGTTTATATTTATGCTACTCCTATTTGTATTACAAGCGATTTTCTTAAAAGACTTGTATCGCATTAGTAGTTGTAATTGGATGATGGCAACAATTATTTTAATACTTGGAATTATTTCTTGTTTGGTATATGCTATCTTACAAAAAGGAACCAGAGGGATAATCGAAAAAAAACAAAAGAAAAACAAAGAGTAATGCAATATAAAGGGAAAATAAAAGGAAAGAGGGAAAAATATTTGGAAAAAGAGAAGAATTTTTTAGTAGAAAAACCTTTTTTACACCGAGGATGGCATGATATAGAAAAGGGAATTCCAGAAAACTCTATGAAAAGTTTTTTACTCGCAATGGCAGAGGGGTATCCTATTGAATTAGATGTGCATCTTTTAAAAGATGGCACTTTAGTGGTTATTCACGATAATAATCTAAAAAGACTAACTGGTATTAATAAAAAATTAAAAGATTGTACTTACGAAGAAATACGAAATTTAACATTAGAAAATACACAAGAGAAGATACCACTATTTAGAGAAGTATTAGAAGCCATAAACGGAAAGGTAGCATTAGATATAGAAGTGAAGATAGACCAAAAGGCAAATTTAATAGCTCCAGCGGTAGCAAGAATGTTAGACTCTTATACTGGTAACTTTCTTATTACTAGTTTTAACCCTTTTATCTTAGAATGGTTTAAAAAGCATAGACCCAAATATATACGAGGACAATTAGTATCCAATCACAACGGTGATAAAATACCTAAGATTGTAAACTGGGTACTAAAAAATATGCTATTTAATTTTATAACAAAGCCAGAAGTAATTGCATGTAATATTAAAATGTTACCAAGTAAAGAGATACAAAGAGAAAAGGAATATGGCAAAATTATAATAGGTTGGACAGTAAAAACAGAAGAGGACAGAGAGATAGCTGAAAAATATTGTGACAATTATATATTAGATATATAAGAATGAAAAAGTAGGAAAGAGTATTATCCTGCTTTTTCGTTTTACGGACCTAAAATTACCAGTTAAGAAGTAATTGACGAAATAACAAGAATATTGATACAATAAAGAAAAAGAAGGAAAATAAATGAAGAATGAAACGTATGATAAACAAAGGAATAATACGAGTTATTGTTATCTTAGTGCTACTTATCATTGCTACTACCTTGTTTAAGATAACATTAAAATACGTAATAAAAGAGAAAAAAGTAAAAACAATTACAACCCAAGAAACGAGTAGTATACCAGAAATACAAGAAGAAATACCACAAGATAAGAAAGAAGAAAAGGATTGGCGTTTACTTTTGGTAAATAAAGAGAATAAAGTGCCAGACGACTATAACCCAGAACTTGCAAATATCGAAGAAGATTTATTTTTTGATGTAAGAGCAGTGGACGAATTAAAACAAATGTTAGTAGATATGAAAGAAGATGGAGTAACAGGAATTTGGATTCAATCTTCGTATCGAACTATAGAAAGGCAGGAAAAACTATTTCAAAATAAGGTAAAAGAATATCGAAAACAAGGATATTCGGAAGAAGAAGCGGAGAAGTTAGCACAGACAATTGTGCAAAAGCCAGGAAACAGCGAGCATAATATTGCTTTATCAGTAGATTTTAACTATGTAAATGAAGAATTTGACAAAACAAAGGCCTTTCAATGGCTAGAAGAGAATGCTATGAATTATGGTTTTATTCTACGTTATCCAAAAGATAAAATAGAAATAACAGATGTAAACTACGAACCCTGGCATTGGAGATATGTCGGTAAAGAACATGCAAAAGAAATAAAAAAACAGGGATATTGCTTAGAAGAATATGTGAAAGTAAAAAGAAAGTAAAATAATGAGGTAGAGAAATAAAAAAAGAAGAAAGCAATAAATTACTTGTCCGGAGTTAGCATAATGGTTCGTCTTAGAGGAAAACTTCTTCCTCTTTTTTATTTGCATAAAAAAGAAAAACTAGAGAAAACTAAAAACGGTGATGAGAATGAAAATTTCATGGATAAAAAGAAAAGGAGACAAAGAAAGTTTCCGAATTTTTAAAAATTTAGGAATGGAAGTAGTAGAACTAGAAGATATGGAACAAGCAGATAAAGCAATAAAAGAATTAGTTGCAGAAAAATATAGAACCATTATTGTAACTAATGAAATCGCAGGATGTTCAGAGGATATTATCAAAAAATATACAAAGTCAAATGAGGTAGATATCATTATTGCACCAAGTAAAAAAGAACGATACTAAAATAGGAAAAAATGCATATACTGTGATAAATAGAAATTAGGAGGAGATGGAATTGACAGTAAGAAAAGAAGCAAGCTATGACTTTAGAGAAGTTTTTGGTCAGTGTATGGAAGAAGTAGAAGAACAAAGTAGATATTACCATCCCGTGTTTTTGTGTATAGGAACGGACCGTATTACAGGAGATTGTTTTGGCCCGCTAGTTGGAAGCAATTTAGAGAGGTTATTAGCTCAGGAAGAAGTTATGGTAAATACAACAGTTATGGGGACGATTGAAAACCCAATATCGAGCCATAATATTCAGCAGGCAATTGATGCGATATACAAACGTATTTCAGCACCATATATTATTGCAATTGATGCCGCTTTATCTTGTAGGCATCCTGTAGGAAAAGTCCTAGTAGAAAGAGGAGGCATGTGCTTAGGAAAGGGACTTGGCAAACAACCAATTCAAATAGGTGACTTAAGCATTAAGGGAATTGTAGCAAGAGACTTAAAAAGACCAGAAGAAAATTTTAGACTATTACAAAATACACCTCTTCGTATTGTCATGAAATTAGCAAGTGAAGTTTCTTATGAAATATCTGAAGTAATGAAAGAGCATTAAATAAAGAAGAAAAAATATATCCTTTTGTATAACTCACAAAAAAATGGAAAAAATGTACATATGCAAACAAAAAACGAGGAGGATAAAAGGATATGGATACAAGTAACATGAAAAATATAGTAGTATTGAAAGATTTGCCTTCTAACATAGTAGAAGAAGCAATTGTGTTTTTAAAACCAAATCAGAAAATCCGAAATTTAGAACTAGTAAAAAAACAAACCTATGAAGAGAAATCTAATATAAAAGAAAAAAATAAGAATACAAAAGACGAAAAGAGTAAAACGAAAAATTATGCAGTTAAAGAGGCAGAAATGGTAATTGCCGACTATATTACGAAAATAGAAAACCAAAAAGAAAACAGTAATAAAAAGAATAAAAACTTACAAAAAAAATATAATCGATTAAAGAAAATCGTAATCGGAGTTAGCATGCTATTTGTAAGTACTTTACTATTACTACTTTTAAAATAAAAACAAAATCATAAAACATCTTTCCTTTGCATATATTGTACAAAATGTAAAACCACGAAGGAAGAGGTGTTTTTTTATTGGAAAGAACGTTAACAACGGAAGAAAGAATAAGAAGAGCAGAAGAGATTTATGCAGCGAGAAAGAGAGCACAAGGAAGTGGTGTAGCAAGAGAGTCTATACATAAAGCAAGAGAAACTAAACCGGAATTAGGGTTATTTCGAAAAATGATTTTACAGATTATTATTTGTCTTCTTATCTATTTAATTTTTTACTTAATACAAAATACAAATTATATTTTCTCTGAACCAGTTTTAGAAAAAACAAAAGAAATACTTTCTTACGATATTAATTTTGGAAAGTTAGCTAACGATATGCAAGAATATTTAAAAGCACATTCAATTGTACTTCCATTTTGGAATACTCAAGAACAACAGGAAGAGAATGAGAAAGAAAATAAAGAAGATAAACAAGATGGGCAAAATACAATAGAGACACAAGAAACACAAAAAACAGATGAAAATATCGGAGGAGCAGTCGAAGTAGAAAACACAGAGAACTTGACACAAGAAGAAAAAGACGTAAAAGATATCAAAGATAACTATTCTCTTATTAAACCATTAGAAGGAAACGTAACTTCACGATTTGGCCCTCGTAATCCAACCACGCCAACTGTTCCTAAACAGCATACAGGAATTGATATAGCAGCAAATGTAGGAACAGTTATTCGAGCAGCTATGGATGGTAGAGTAACTTTAAACTCAAATCAAGGAGATTATGGACTACATTTAAAGATTGAAAATAATGATGTTATGACCATTTATGCACATTGTAGTAAACTATATGTGCAAGAAGGAGAACAAGTAAAACAAGGACAAGAAATAGCAGAAGTTGGAGCAACAGGAAATGTCACAGGACCCCACCTTCATTTTGAAATTCGAAAAGACGGAAGATTAGTAGACCCAACCAATATATTAGAATTTTAAAAAGGAGGAAAAAGATGCATATTAGAGTAAATTTGAAAATTTTTCTATTTATTGCTATTTTTTATTTTACAAAACAAATTGAAATCTACGGGGTTTTAATGCTATTTGCCTTCCTACATGAAATAGGACATCTTCTATGTGGAATTTTCCTAGGACTAAAACCAAAAGAATTAAAAATCATGCCTTTAGGTCTATGTGTTTCTTTTCAAGTAACACCGGACGAATATAACGAGAAAATACAAAAAGGAAATAAAATTGTATTAAAAAAACTAGCAATCGCAATAGCAGGACCAATTACAAACTTTGCTTTAGCTATACTATACATCTTGTTTCCTATCTTTTCTTTCGGAATGGGAAGAGAGATTATGGTATATAGTAATTTAGTAATCGGAATATTTAATTTAATTCCAATTTATCCATTAGATGGTGGAAGAATTTTGCATCACTTATTTCATTTAAAATTGGGATTAAAAAAAGCGAATGAAAAAATATATCATATTACGAATCAGACGGTAGCGATATTGACAGCTATAACTAGTATTGCTATTTACTATTTTAAAAATATTGCATTGTTATTTATTCTTGCTTATTTATGGTATTTAGTAATTCAAGAAAATAGGATGTATCATATAAAAAAACACATGTATGAAATGATACAAAAAGAAAAACAAGAAAGCAAAGAACTTGAGTCGATTTCCTAAAAAGCATTGAAATAAAATGGAATTAATAGTAAACTATATACAAAAGAAAGACTCTTTTTAGGAGGAGAAAATGCAAAAGATGAAGAAATTAAACAAAGGGATATCTTTAATGACTTTAGTTATTGCTGTAGTTATCATGTTGATTATTACTTCTGTATTAGTGTATTCCACCAATAATAGTATTAAAATGAAAAGACTAAACGATATGTATAATGACATTACGCTATTACAAGATAAAGTATCTAATTATTATACACAATATGGAAAAATACCGGCTTTAAAAGAAATAGATATAACGATACCACAAGCAAGTAGAAATCCAAATGATAATGGTCAATACTATGTTATTGATTTAGAAGCAATGGAAAATATAACATTAACTTATGGACAAGGCTTCTATGAAAGCAAGAGCGGTGGTTTTAATACAGATACTTATATTATAAATGGACAGAGTCATGAAATTTATTATGCAAAAGGAATTAATTATGAAGGAACAAAATATTATACAAAACCAGGCAATTATACAAAAGTAGATGTTCCTGCCATAGTAGAGGGAACAACTATACCAAAAGGTTTTTATTATGTGGGAGGAACAAAGGATTCAGGTCTTATTATTTCGGATTCTAGTGAAGATGCAAATAAAGGAGAAAGTTGGGAAGTAGCTAAAACATTAAAAGGAAACCAATTTGTATGGATACCAGTAGAAAATATAGCTGATTTTAAAACTTATGAGGGGTATTCTAACAAAGCTTTGCAGGGATATTTATCTAATTGTACAGAACCGTCTACAAGAGGCTATGCAAATGAAATAGAAGAATATAATAGCATGAAAGCTAGTGTAGTAGCCAATAAAGGATTCTATATTGCCCGTTATGAAACGGGAAAGGAAAATAATAAACCAGTAAGTAAGCAAGGTGCGAATGTATGGACTAGTATCCCATGGGGAACTAGCATGAGTGATATTGGAACAACAGGAGCAGTCTATCAATCTCAAAATATGTATACCAATAAAAACACTTATGGAGTAACCAGTACTCTTTGTTATGGAGTACAGTGGGATGCCGTAATGGCATTTATAGACCCGGCATATAAAACAGGAACCTGTGATGTAGAAACATCCTTTGTAGCAAATTCTACAGGAAAAGGAAATTATTCAGGAACTATAGCTTTAGCAGGTTCTAGTAGTAATTATGTACAAAAGAATATTTATGATTTAGCAGGAAATGTGTATGAATGGACAATGGAAGAGAGTTCTAGTAAACTTGATATTTTCCGTGTGGGACGAGGCGGTAGTGATAGTAATGGTTTAGATACTCCTGCTTCAAACCGTATTAATTATACACCGGACTATGCACAGAATGATAGACGGATTCCGAGTAGCACTTTATTTATAATTTAGAGAATAAAATTAAAAAGAAAAAGGAGAAATATGAATAGAACAAAATTAAAAGATAGAATATTACCAACATATACAAAAGGGGAAGAAATATTTAATATGACATCTCATATCGTAGGAGCAGCTTTAGGAGTAGTAGTAACTGTATTATGTATTGTCTTTGCTGCAATTCATGGAAATGTGTATGGAGTAGTTAGTGGTGCCATTTATGGGGTAACCATGATTTTACTTTATACAATGTCAAGTATATATCACGGGTTAAAACCGGAAAGACCATCTAAAAGAGTATTTCAGGTAATAGACCACTGTTCTATCTTTTTATTAATAGCAGGTTCTTATACACCATTTTGCCTAGTTACTTTTCGAGAATATAACCCTGCACTAGGATGGGGAATGTTTGGCTTCATCTGGTTAATGGCCGTTATAGGGATTACTTTAAACGCGATTGATATTAAAAAGTTTAAAGTATTTTCCATGATATGTTATTTGGGTATGGGATGGTGCATTATATTTAAAGCAAATTTACTTCCTCAACTATTAAACATACCAGGATTAATCTTGTTAGTTAGTGGAGGAGTAGCCTATACAGTTGGAGCGATTTTATATGGGATAGGAAAAAAACATAAATATATGCATTCTGTATTTCATTTATTTATTTTGTTAGGTAGTTTGTTGCAATTTTTCTGTATTCTATTATATGTTATGTAACTAAATAAAAAACAAGGATTGGAAAAAGTAAGATAACGAAAATTGTGAAAAAGTATTGCGAATAAAAGAAAAATATGGTAAAATAGCAAAGCGTATGAGAAAATAGCTTTGCTATTTTTCATCCTTACCCACATAAGAGGTGTGGGTTATATAGCCATAAGGAGGTGGAGAATAATGAATAAATACGAAAGCGTTATCATTATTAAGCCAAGTCTAGATGAAGAAGCTGTAAAAGCAGAGATCACAAAATATACAGACTTGATTAATAAAAATGGAAAAGTAGAGAGCGCAGAAGAATTAGGTAAGAAAAAATTAGCTTATGAAGTAAAGAAAAACAAAGAAGGATACTATGTAGTTTTCACATTTGAAGCAAAACCAGATTCTATTGACGAGCTTGAAAGAATTTACAGAATTGATGACTCTGTTATCAAATTTATCGTAGTAAGAAAAGACGAAGAATAATAAAATTATTCGAGGGGGCCTTTTAAAGAAAGGTGAGGTATAAAATATGAATAAAGTAATTTTAATGGGTAGATTAACAAGAGATCCAGAAGTAAGATACACACAAACAAATAATACATTAGTTGCATCTTTTTCACTTGCTGTAAACAGAAGATTTGTAAGACAAGGTGAAGAAAGACAAGCAGATTTCATCAATATCGTTGCATGGAGCAAACTTGGTGAATTTTGTAGCAAATATTTCAAAAAAGGTCAACAAGTAGGAATTATCGGAAGAATCCAAACAAGAACTTGGGATGATGAAAACGGAAATAAACGTTATGTAACAGAAGTTGTTGCAGAAGAAGCATATTTTGCAGATAGCAAGAGAGACGGAGATAGTGGAGCTGGAACTTTTGATGGTACATTCGGAAGTATGCCAGGAAATACAAGTTCTGAATTTGAAGTTTCTTCAAATGATGACCTACCATTCTAAAAAAGAGGGGGGAAATAAAATGGCAGAAAGAAAACCAAATAATAACAAAAATAGCAGAAGAAATGATGATGATTATAATCCAAGATTCAGAAAAATGAGAAAAAAGGTATGCCCTTTATGTGCAGATAAAGAATTAGTTTTAGATTATAAAAACCCAGAACAATTAAAGAAATTTATCAATGATAAAGGTAAAATCTTACCTAGAAGAGCAACTGGAGCTTGTGCAAAACATCAAAGAGACATCACATTAGCTGTTAAAAGAGCAAGACATATTGCTGTATTACCATATACACAACAATAAAAACCAAGAGAGAAGTAAATAATCTTCTCTCTTTTTTATTGGATAACCAAAGTGTATGTTTAAACATATAATAAAAGGTAAATAATACATAAAAGAGGTAAAAGTAGGAAAAAGAGGTGAAAGAAGATAGTGAAGATAGGTATTGCTTTATCTGGAGGAGGAATTCGAGGCATTGCACATGCAGGAGCGCTAAAAGCATTAGAAGAAAATAATATACCCATTCATATTATAGGAGGAACTAGTTCGGGAAGTTTAGTTGGTAGCCTTTATGCAATGGGATATTCACCATACTATATTTATGTACTTTTTAAACGTTATGCAGAGGATATCTGTGAATTTAGTAATGTTCCCATTGTATCTGGAATAGGAAGTTTTTTAAGCAATAAAAAAATAACATTGGATGGCTTAAAATCAGGAGAGAATATTGAAAAAGCATATAATCAAATCGCATTGAGAAAAGGAATTCGCTCTCTTAATGATATCCAAATGCCATTAGTAATTCCAACAGTAGACATTAAAGAGGAAAGAGAATATATTTTTACCAATAGGTTACCAAAAGACAATAAAGACCATATGCGATATATAACAGGCATATCTGTAGGAAAAGCAGTAAGAGCAAGTAGTAGTTTTCCAGCAGTATTTTCACCATGTAAAATAAAAAATCACCTCTTTATTGATGGAGGCGCATTAGATAACATTCCAATCGAAGAGGTAAGAAAACAAGGAGCAGATAAGGTAATTTCGGTAAAATTCAATGGAGATCGAATTGAGGAAGATGGTAATATTATTGATATTGTAATGAAAGTAATTGATATTATGGGAAATAAAATAGTAGAAGAAAACGTAAATTCAAGTGATATTGTTCTAAATGTTTGTACTGAAAAAACTGGACTATTAGATATCGATAAATTAGACTCATGCTATCAGGCAGGATACATGACCGTGATGAATAATATAGAACAAATAAGAGAGAAAATTTTCTTGAAATAACACTTCAAAATCTAATAATCAAGGATTCCGTGTAGCCTATTATTTATAATGAAAATAATAAACTAAAAAGTAACGATTTCATTCTAGAATCGTTACTTTTTAGCATGATATATGCATGAATTTACATTTGTAAAAACGACCATTCCGTGATAAAATAAACTTGTATCAATTTTAGGAGGAAACATAAGTGAAGAAAAGTACAAAAATTATTGTTGGAGTGAGTATTACTCTTTTAATATTAATTGGAATAGTATTAGGAATAGCTATGAATAAAAAAGAAAATAAAACAGGAATAAAAAGCGGAGAGTTTAAAGTAGTAACCTCCTTTTATCCAATCTATCTTGCAACATTAAATATAACAGAAGGAGCAAATCAAGTAGAAGTAACGAATATGGCAGAGATGAATGGAGGATGCATTCATGACTATACGCTAAACACACAAGATTTAGTAAAATTACAAGGTGCTAATGTATTTATCGAAAATGGATTAGAAATGGAGAATTTTACAGATAAAATATTACAAACCTATAATCAAATTGAAATTATTGATAGTAGTAGAAATCTAACCAACCTTATAAAAAATGAACAAGAAACAAATGGCCATGTATGGACAAGTATAGAAAACTATAGCAGCCAAGTAAGCACCATAGCAGATAGATTAAGTGAAATAAATCCTCAAAATGAAGAGGTATATCAAAGAAACAAAGAAAACTATGTTAAAAAGCTAGAAGAGTTAAAAAAACAATATGAAACAGAACTTAGCAAATTAAAGGGAAAACAAGCCATTTCCTTAAACGAAAGCTTTAATTATTTAGCAAGAGAAGTAGGAATGGAAGTAACAGCAATTGAAACAGACCATGAAGAAAGCACATTATCAGCAGAAACCATTCATACTTTAGTTGATAAAATGAAGCAAGAACAAATACAAATCATCTTAATTGATGAAAATGATAATACGAAAAATGCAGAATTGTTAGCAAAAGAAACAGGGGCTAAAATATATAAATTAAATTCAATTATGTCTGGAACTTTTAATAAAGACCAATACATTGATAATATGAAAAACAATTTAGAGGTATTAAAACAAATACCTTAAAAATAAAATCGAAAAGAAAACTAAAAAGGAAAAGAGAAGATGGAAGAAAAATTAACTTGTGGTTTACACTGTACGAAAATTAATCATATTTCTGTTAGCATCGGAAAAGAGAAAATTTTAGAGGATGTTAATATTCATATTCATTGTGGAGAATTAACTGTTCTAATTGGAGAGAATGGGGCAGGAAAATCGACTCTATTAAAAGCAATTTTAGACGAAGTACCACATACCGGAAATATTACTTTTTTTGATATGAAAAAAAATAAAACAGAACATATAAAGATCGGATATGTACCACAAAGTATTAATATAGAAAGACATATGCCAACTACAGTCTATGATATGTTTGCTTCCTTTATTTCCAATAAACCAGTTTGGATAAGAAAAGATAAAAAAGTATATGAAGAAATAAAACAGCATTTAGCGATATTTGGTGCAGAAAAACTAATTGATAAGGGAATTGGAAACTTATCAGGAGGAGAATTACAAAGAGTTCTATTAGCAGTTGCAACAAAGCCAATTCCTAATCTATTAATATTGGACGAACCGGTATCAGGAATTGATAAAAATGGGATTCGACACTTCTATGAAATTGTAAAACATTTAAAGGAAAAATATGATATGTCAATTATTTTGGTATCTCATGATTTGGATCTAGTAAAAAAATATGCAGATAGAGTTATCTTATTAGACAAAATAATTTTAAAAGAAGGAACGCCAGAAGAAGTATATAATAGTAAAGAATTCCAAAAAAAATTCGGAAAGATATAAAACTTAAAAATAAGAAATAAAAACTAGGGAAAAAGAAAATAAAAAGGAAAAAAAGAAAATGGAACTTGTATATAATGTAATGGAAATAATACTACCATTCCAATTTATGCAATATGATTTTATGAAAAATGCAATGCTTGCTATTTTACTCATATCTCCCATATTTGCAATATTAGGAACGATGATAGTAAATAATAAAATGGCATTCTTCTCGGATGCACTAGGGCATTCTGCCTTAACGGGAATTGCCATAGGCCTATTATTTGGAATAGGGAATGTTAATATATCGATGATTTTATTTGCCATTTTATTTGCAATAGGATTAAATATGGTAAAACACAGAACAACTTATGGCGCAGACACCATTATTAGTGTTTTCTCTTCTATTGCAATTGCACTGGGCTTAGCAATATTGGCACAAAGTGGTAATTTTAATAAATATTCAAGCTATTTAGTAGGAGATATTTTGAGTATATCTATTCAAGAAATTATGTATCTTGTTATTGCATTTATTGTTGTATTTGCATTTTGGTTCTTTTTCTTTAACAAACTAAACAGTGTTAGCATTAATTCTAGCTTAGCAAAGAGTAAAGGAATTAAAGTAAAAGTAATGGATAATATATTTGTTATTCTAATTGCAATTATGGTTATGTTATCCATTCGCTGGATAGGAATTTTATTAATTAATTCTCTATTAATTTTACCAGCGGCAGCAAGTAGAAATATAGCGAAAAATATGAGAAGCTATCATGGATATGCTATTATATTCTCTCTACTATCTGGAATAGTAGGAGTAATTTTATCTTTCTACCTCAACATTCCAACAGGACCAATGATTGTTATTCTTTCTGGTATCATTTATTTTATTACTTTTCTATTAAAGAATGAGGTAAAAGAATAATGCAAGAAGAATAGGAATAAGTAAGAAAAGATAGAGGGAAAACAGGATAGATAGAAAATGGAAAAATACTTGAGATTAAATCCCAAGTATTTTTTTTACTCTTGCTACATCTTGTACTGTAGCATCTGGAACATCACTTAATTCATATTGGACACCAAGTTTTTCCCATTTATATTCTCCCATACTATGATATGGCAAAATCTCTATCTTTTTTACGGTTTTTAAAGTAGATAAAAATTCTTTTAATTTTAATAAGTCATCTTCGTGGTCTGTAATACCAGGGACTAAAACTTGACGAATCCACATTGCCTTTCCATTATCACTTAAATAACGAGCAAAAGCTAATTCCTTTTCATTTGGAAAACCAACTAATTCTTTACATTCTATAGAGTCAATATGTTTAATATCTAATAAAAACAAATCCGTTAAAGAGATAAGTTCTTTTATTTTAGGGGTAATATCAAACATACCCGAAGTATCAATAGCAGTAGGAATACCTTCTTTTTTTAGTTCCTTAAAAAGATTAACTAAAAAGCGAGCTTGAAGTAAAGGCTCTCCGCCACTAACAGTAACTCCACCACCGGAAGGAAGAATATAGTTTTTATATCGTCTGATCTTATCCATTAATTCTTCTATAGTCATAACTTGTCCACTTTTTGTAGACCAAGTATCGCGATTCTGGCAATATTTACAATGTAAAGGGCAACCCTGAAAAAAGATAACAAATCGAATTCCAGGTCCGTCTACTGCTCCAAAAGTTTCAATAGAATGGATACGGGCTTGCTTTTCTAAATCAATTTCACTCATAATAGTCATTCACCTAATTTCTAAAATATTAATTGCTATCTATTAGTATAATCATTTTTGAATAAATTAGCAATAGAAAAGACACGGGCTTAAATTCGTGTCTTTCCATTATATATATATCAAATGATATTTTTGTTAAATTCTTTCATGTATCGTTCTATGGATAACGTCTAATTGTTGTTCTCTTGTTAAGTTAATAAATTTAACAGCATATCCAGATACACGAATTGTTAATTGAGGATATTTTTCTGGATGTTCCATAGCATCTTCAAGTAAAGCTCTATCAAATACGTTAACATTAATATGATGACCTGTTTGTGCAAAGTATCCGTCTAACATATTTACTAAGTTATTTACTTTTGTTTGGCTATCTTTTCCAAGTGTTCCTGGAGTGATAGAGAAAGTAAAGGAAATACCATCTTCTGAATATTCATATGGAAGTTTGGCAATTGTATTCATAACCGCTAATGCACCGTTTGCATCTCTACCATGTAGAGGATTAGCTCCTGGTCCAAAAGGTTCTCCAGCTCTTCTTCCATCTGGTGTATTACCAGTATTTTTACCATATACAACGTTAGAGGTAATAGTAAGAATAGAAAGTGTATGTTTTGAACCTCTGTAAGTATGATGCTTTTGTAGTTTTCTCATAAATGTTTTTACAACATCAACAGCGATTTGGTCTACTCTATCATCATCATTTCCGTATTTTGGGAAGTCTCCTTCTACTACATAGTCAACAGCTAAACCGTTTTCATCACGAATTACTTTTACTTTTGCATATTTAATAGCAGATAGGGAATCAGCAACGACGGATAAACCAGCAATACCACATGCCATCGTTCTTAATACATCTTTATCTCTATCATGTAAAGCCATTTCTAATGCTTCATAAGAATATTTATCATGCATATAGTGGATAGCATTTAATGCCTTAATATAGATTTTTGCTACATATTCCATCATTTGGTCAAATTTTTCCATTACTTCATCATAATTTAAATATTCAGAAGTAATTGCTTCGAATTTTGGAGCAATTTGTTTTCCAGAGTTTTCATCTTTACCACCATTAATAGCATATAGTAAAGTTTTTGCTAAGTTTGCTCTTGCTCCAAAGAATTGCATTTGTTTACCAATTTTCATAGCAGATACGCAACATGCAATTCCATAGTCATCTCCAAGTGTTACTCTCATTAAGTCATCGTTTTCATATTGAATAGAAGATGTTTTAATAGAGATGTTAGCACAGTAATCTTTAAATCCTTTTGGTAAGTTTTTAGACCAAAGTACTGTTAGGTTTGGCTCTGGAGCAGCTCCTAAATTCTCTAATGTGTGTAATACACGGAAAGAGTTTTTCGTAACTAATGTTCTTCCATCGACACCCATACCACCAATAGATTCGGTTACCCATACAGGGTCTCCACTAAATAGTTCATTGTATTCTGGTGCTCTTAAGAATCTTACCATTCTTAATTTAATAATGAATTGGTCCATTAAAGATTGAGCTTCTTCTTCTGTTAAGGTTCCTGCTTTTAAATCTCTTTCAATATAGATATCTAAGAAAGTAGAAGTTCTACCTAAACTCATAGCAGCACCATTTTGGTCTTTAACAGCTCCTAAGTATCCAAAGTATAGCCATTGAATTGCTTCTTTTGCATTTTGAGCTGGAACGGAAATATCAAATCCATATTTTGCAGCCATTGCTTTTAAATCGTTTAATGCTTTAATTTGGTCTGCTACTTCTTCTCTTTCACGAATAACGTCTTCTGTAAATTCGTCTACATTAAGAACATCTAATTCTTGTTTCTTTTCTTCAATTAAACGGTCTACACCATATAGAGCAACTCTTCTATAGTCACCAATAATTCTTCCACGTCCATATCCATCTGGAAGACCAGTGATTAAGTGTGAGCTTCTAGCAGCTCTAATATCTGGAGTATATACTTCAAATACACCATCATTATGTGTTTTTCTTAGATTGTGATAAATATATTCTGTTTGTTCATCTACTTTAAATCCATAACTTGCAGCTGATTTTTCTACAATACGAATACCACCATTTGGCATAATTGCTCTTTTTAAAGGTGCATCGGTTTGAAGACCAACAATTTCTTCTAATTCTTTATTGATGTATCCTGCATCATAAGCATTAACAGCAGATGGGGTTTTGCAATCTGCATCTAATACACCACCATTTTCTCTTTCTTTTTGATAAAGTTTTAATACTTCATCCCATAATTTTTTTGTTTTTTCTGTTGGACCAGCTAAGAAATTTTCATCTCCTGTATATGGAGTATAGTTGTTTTGGATAAATCCTCTAACATCAATTTCTTTTGTCCATTCGCCTTGCTTATTAAAGCCATCCCATTGTTTACAGTCCATTAAAATTTCCTCCTTTATTTTATATCTAGTTTTATTAACAGATATTAATAGGTGCCCCAAAAACACCACATTTATCTTACCATAAATGATAATAATTATCAATATATATATATAAAATATTTTGTGTATTTGTCGTGAATTTTATCAAAAAAAGAGAGGTCTAAAAAAGAAAATAAAAAGGATAAATGTAATAGGAAAAAAGAAATTTACATAAATTGACAAACTTTGAAAAATATTGTAAAATATCATTAGCACAAACTACAGAATAAGAATGTAAAGAGGAGACTTAATGAAAAGAGAATATAAAGTGAAATATCAAAGTGGTAATATTTTTCGGTTTCGATATTTCGAAGATGAAGAAAAAAAAGTAGAAGTTGCCTTTTTATTTCCAGAAGCGGACAAAGAAAAAATGTTAGTTTTTCAAGATAAAAAGGAAGAAGATAAAATGCGAGATAAAACCAAAATGGTGTTTTATTTTCAAACAAAAGATGGTAAAAAACAAGTGATAAAAATAGACAAAAAAAATCGATTAGAAAAAATGTTTGAAAAATTGGTACGACACTTTTCTTATGGAGAAGAAAGACATTTTCAGGAAGCAAAAGAAAATCTGGATAGACAAGTAAAAAGCGAAACTCAAAGATGTTTCATACAAACATTAGAGAAATTATATAAACAAATCTATAGACATAAATAACAATTCATATTCTGTAGTGCAGAGGAAAAGAAGAGCATATTTGCTCTTCTTTATTTTATTCTTCTGCAATTGTTTTTGCTATTTTATAAATTAATTTTTGTTTTTCTGCTGGACAAGTTCGAAGCAAGTCACTAAACTCTTCCTCTAAATAGGAAGAAGAATTACTAGAAGCACCATTTAATATATATCCTTCTGTTGTACCTAAAATACTACAGATTTCATTTAGTCTTTTCAAATTAATATGGGAATTTCCTCTTTCAACTCTACTTAAAAAAGCAACTGATACATCTAATTTCTCAGCTAAATCTTCTTGCGTCATTTTCTTTGCTAATCTTGCTTTTTTCAATCTTTCTCCAATAATGGTATAATCTAGAGCCATCTACTTCACCTTTTCCTTTACTTGATTTCTAGTTAAAAGATAGCATTGATAAGTTTAGTTTTACAGAAACTATAGAGTATAGTTTTACTACCAGTATAAATGCTATCGAAAACATTCTTTTAAAATTAGTGTTTGCTAGAAACTAAAAAATATGCATAAAAATAGAAGAATAAAAAATAAATTACGATAGAAAAATTAAATAAAAATAGAAAAAAGAAGCAAAATCTTACAAAAAACTTAAGAAGATTACAGTTTACTTAAATTACTAGAAACAAGAAGAATTTAAGCGCATAATGAAAGGAGAAAATCAAAAGAAAGGTGAAAAGAAAATGGGACTTTCTATTAATGAAGGAAAAAAGATAGAAATTCAGGTTGGAAATGAGATATATAAAAGATATGCAATAAGAACACATTATGTACGAATTGGGGAAAAATATTTGGATATAATAGAAAAATATGCAAAACCTTACTATAAAGAAGGAGACATTCTTTCGATAAGCGAAAAAATGATTGCACTATGTCAGAAAAGAGTTATCTTAAAAAAGAATATTAAGATAAGTAAAACAGCTAACTTTTTATCTAGATTTGTTCATGTAACACCAGCAGGAGAAGCTGTTGGAAATCCATATAAAATGCAAATTGCTATTATGCTTTGTGGGAAAATGAAAGTGATATGGGCAGCAATATTAGCTGGAATTGGAAAGCTATTTCATAAAAAAGGGATTTTCTATCAGATATTGGGAAAAGAAGTAGCTGGAATTGATGGATTTTGTGGTGATGCCTTTCAAGATTATCTAGAAATGGGAATCTTAATTCCAGAAAACCCAAAGGCTGTATGTGAAGAAATTGAAAATAAATTAAAAATGAAAGTTATAATAGTGGATGCAAATGATTTAAATGTAGAAATATTAGGAAAATCACCATCTATTTTATATACAGATACAAAATTAAAACAGATAATAAAAGACAATCCAACAGGACAAGGAAGCCAGCAAACTCCGATTCTGTTAATTCGTAAAAAATGTGATATATTATAGAGGAAAGACAGGGGGAGAAAAATGAGTTTTTCAATATTAGTAGTAGATGACGAAAAGGAAATTGCGGATTTAGTAGAGCTATATTTAAAAAATGAAGGCTATGAAGTTTTTAAATACTATACAGCAAAGGAGGCTTTTCATTGTATTAAGACAAAGAAATTAGATATGGCAATATTAGATATTATGCTTCCAGAAATAAATGGACTTGAATTATGTAAGAAAATAAGAGAAAAAGAAACATATCCGGTCATTATGCTAACAGCAAAAGGTGAAGATATCGATAAAATAACAGGACTTACAATTGGAGCAGATGACTATATTACAAAACCTTTTAATCCATTAGAAGTAGTAGCAAGAGTAAAAGCTCAATTAAGGAGATATACAAAATATAACGAAGGAAAAGAAAACAATTCTATACTGGATTTTTCTGGATTAGTAATGGATAAAAATACACGCCAGGCGATTCTTTATGAAAAAGAATTAAATCTAACGCCTTTAGAATTTTCCATACTTTGGTATTTAGCGGAAAATAGAGGAAGAGTTGTAAGTTCAAAAGAATTATTTGAACATGTATGGAAAGAGGTATATGTGGATAATAACACAATTATGGTACACATACGAAGATTACGAGAAAAAATGGGAGAAAAGCCAAGAGCTCCTAAATTTATAAAAACAGTGTGGGGGGTCGGGTATACAATTGAAAAATAAAAGATTGAGGAAAATGAAGTTAAAATTACTCTATAAGATGGTAATGAGTATCATAGTTAGTATATTTATTACTTTATTCCTAATATTTTTTGTGTTTGATGGTATTTTAAATAGTGCAATAGCCGAAACAACGTATTCGATGAGTCATAAGCTATATTATTCTCTAATAGCTAAAAAAGATATAATGGTTGTTATTCTATTCTATTTAGTTGGAATTATTACGATATATTTTACAATTGCAAGAAGTGTAAAGAAATTCGTAGCATTGTTAGATGCAATTCATAAAGCATATGAAAAAAATGAAGAATTAGAGGAATTACCAGAAGAGTTTTCAGACGTTGCTGCAGAGTTAAATGAAATACGATATAGAGCTTTAAAAAATGAAAAGGCGGCACAAGAGGCAGAAGTTAGGAAAAATGATTTAATTGTATACATGGCACATGATTTAAAAACACCTCTTACGTCTATTATTGGATATTTAAGTTTAGTAAAAGAGGAAAAAAATTTACCAAAAGATTTGCAGGAAAAGTACGTAAATATATCTTTAGAAAAGGCTGAAAGATTAGAAGATTTAATTAATGAATTCTTTGAAATTACAAGATATAATGTACAAAATATGACAGTAGAAAAGAGCAAAATCGATTTTACTATGCTATTAAATCAAGTAGTAGATGAATTCTATCCGCTTCTATTACCAAAAGGGCTAAATTTCCAAATAGCAATTGAGGAAAAGATAATAATTAATGGAGATGCTAAAAAGTTAGCAAGAGTATTTGATAATTTAATTCGAAATGCAATTAACTATAGTAATAAAGAAACAACAATTGAAGTAGAGGCAAAACAAGAAGCAAATTCAGTTATAATTAAAGTAAAAGATAAAGGAGAAAAAATACCAGAATATAAACTAAATCAAATATTTGAAAAGTTTTATCGATTAGATGCAGCTCGTACAACAGAAAAGGGAGGGGCTGGATTAGGACTTGCAATTGCAAAAGAAATTGTAGACTTACATGGAGGAACCATACAAGTAACTAGCAATAATGAGATAACAGAGTTTTGTGTTAGATTACCAATTCAATAAAAAAGTAGAACAGCTATCATAGCTGTTCTTTTTTTATCACTCTCTCAAAATAGGAACATAGAACAGAAGCTGCTGGAAAACATCCACTATTAAATGGAGCTAACCATTCCTTAACATTGTCACTAGACAGGAACTCGTCTACATGTTTAGACTTGAGTACTAGTTTAGATAGATTAGAAAATGTGTCGGTGTCAATGATTTCTCGACAAAGTTTTTCTAGTGCTAATGCCTGTTCAAATGTTGTATAACGAGAAATCCGAATGGGGATTGTCAATATTCCGCTATCTGGTTCAAATGTAAAAGTACCTTTGACTTTGATATTTCGATTTAGGAATTTGACAGTAGGTTCCTGACAATTCAAAGATATTTCCCAATTATACCGGAGTGAATCCTTCTGCCGTATCATATTGATACCTCCTTTGGATAGTACTAATATAACAGAAAATTAACATAAAGTCAATCTATCTTAAACATTTACTATGATATCCTTTACAATCTCACTAGCAAGAATTAAGCCAGCAACAGAGGGAACAAAGCTAATGCTAGCAGGAGTCCTTTTTCCTGGCTTTCCTTTAGAGATTGAAATCGGTTGTTCTTTTGAATATACTACTTTTAATTTTTTAATTCCCTTATTTCGTAATTCTCTTCGCATTACTTTGGCTAAAGGGCATACCTCTGTTTTATTAATATCGGTTACTTCAAATTTAGTAGGGTCTAATTTATTTCCCGTTCCCATTGAAGAAATAAGGGGAATGGAAAGAAAATGAGCAGCTTCTGCTAAGTCTAATTTTGAAGTAACTGAATCAATACAGTCTGCAATATAGGTATAATCTTTGGAAAGTAAAGTGTCATTTTTGGACTTATCATAATATTCTGAATATGTAGTAACCTGACAAGTAGGGTTAATTTTTAACACACGTTCTTTTGCGATATCTACTTTACTTTTCCCAATTGTAGTAGTATCAGCAATTAATTGTCTGTTTATATTGGTAATATCTACAGTATCACTATCAACTAAAACAAGATTACCAACTCCAGCACGACATAATGATTCACACACATAAGAACCAACACCACCGAGACCAAAGATAGCAACTGTTGCTTTTTTTAGTTTTTCTATTTTTTCTTTTCCAATTAACATTTCTTCACGTAATAACCAATTTGATTCTTCCATTTTTTTCTCCTAATTTTTAATAGTATTTGTATTATATCATGAATTGCATAATAGAAGGATATTTTTGTTATAAATTTAGAGGAAATTTTATTCCGAGAAGAATGGATTTGGCTTGTATAGAAATTTTACAAAAGTATAAAGTTTCTATTTGCAAATTAAAAAGAATGTGATACAATAAAACAGAAAATTTGTTTGGAAACTTAGGAGGGATTATGTTTGCATATATAAAAGGAACACTAGAAGAAAAAGGAATTGGAGCTATTGTAATAGAAGCAGGAGGAATTGGATATCGTATTTTTATGTCTCAAAAAACAATTGGAAAATTAGGAGAGTTAGGAGAACAAGTTAAAATATATACACATTATCATGTAAGAGAAGATGATGTAAGTCTATATGGATTTTTAAGTAACGAAGAATTAAAGATGTTTGAGCTTTTGATTTCGGTTAGTGGTGTAGGGGCAAAGTCAGCTATTAGTATGCTTTCAGAAATTACACCATCGAAATTTGCATTAGCTGTTATTTCTAATGATGTAGGAACTTTAAAATCTATTAAGGGTGTGGGAGCAAAAACAGCACAAAGAATTATATTAGAATTAAAAGATAAATTAAAAACGACAGAAGCAATCGAAGAAAAATCAGAAGAGTTAGAATCTGCTATTGTAGTAGATGATAGATTAGAAGAAGCAATGCAGGCATTAAAAGTATTAGGATATACAAGAGCAGAAATCACAAGTGTAATGGGGAAATTTGATAAAGCTACACTAGGAGTAGAAGACATTATTAAAAAGGCATTAGTATATTTAGCAAGATAAAAGAAAGGTGATAAAAATGGACTTAAGTAAACCACTAGCTTATCGTATGAGGCCAAAAAATTTAGAGGAGTATGTAGGACAAGAACATATTTTAGGAAAAGATAAAATCTTATATCGAACCATAAAAGCAGACCGCTTATCTAGCATCATTTTATGGGGACCACCGGGATGTGGGAAAACTTCACTTGCAAGAGTTATTAGTGAAACAACAAAATATAAATTCACAAGAATTAATGCAGTAACGGCGGGAATTGCAGATATTAAAAGAGCAATAGAAGAAGCACAAAATTTCATGCTAAACCCATCTGGAAAATGTATCTTATTTATTGATGAGATTCATCGTTTTAATAAATTACAACAAGATGCTTTGCTACCATACGTAGAAAAGGGAACGGTTATTTTAATTGGAGCAACAACAGAAAATCCATATTTCGAAGTAAATAAAGCTTTAATCTCAAGGTCTATGGTATTTCATTTAAAACCACTTACAATTGATAATATTTATCAAGTATTAAAAATGAGCTTAACAAGAGAAGATGGGTTAGGAGAATATAATATAAAGATTGAAGATGATACTTTACAAAAAATTGCAGAAGTAGCAAATGGAGATGTAAGAACGGCATTAAATGGATTAGAAGTAGCTGTTTTAACGACAGAAATGGATAAGGATGGATATATTCACATTACTCCAGAAATTGCAGCTGAAAGTGTACAAAGTAGAAAGGCTATTTTTGATAAAAAAGGAGATAGCCATTATGATAATATTAGTGCCTTTATCAAATCGATGCGAGGCAGTGACCCAGATGCTACTGTTTTTTACTTAGCAAGAGCAATTAATGGAGGAGAAGACCCAGTATTTCTAGCAAGAAGAATTGTAATAGCAGCGTCAGAAGACGTAGGAATGGCAAATCCGAACGCATTAGTAGTAGCGACTTCTGCTATGCAAGCTGTAACGATGGTTGGAATGCCAGAAGCAAGAATTATCTTATCAGAGGCAGCTATTTATGTAGCAACATCTAAAAAATCAAATTGCTCTTATTTAGCGATTAATAGAGCCTTAGAAGATGTTGAAAATAAAGATACAGGAACGATACCAATGCATATTCGCAATGCTCCAGCAGAAGGAATGAGTAAAGAAGGATATGGTGTTGGATATAAATATCCACATGATTATCCAAACCATCAAGTAGAACAACAATACTTACCAGATAAGATGTTAGGAACGAAGTACTATATAAAAGACGAAACAGTAGAGTAAGAAAAGGAAAATAAAAAATACAAAAAATACTAGCTAAATTGCTAGTGTTTTTGTATAATACAACTTAACCTATTGGTTAAATTATGAACCCGAATAAATAACATTATTCATCTTTGTCTGGAACATATTCCAAAAGATCAGAAATCTCACAGTTGAAAACTTTACAGATACTATTTAAATGCTTAATGTCAATTCGCTTAGTTTCTTCATAGTACATATTGGAAATAGTAGCAGGGCGAATATTCGTAAGGTTAGACAAAGTCTTTTGGTTCATCTTATTTTTACCTAATAATTCTGACAACTTAATTCTAATCATAAATTCAACCGTCCTTAATTCGTCTTAGGGGAAGACGAAAGAATGTCGTAAAATGTTTCTTATTGTAATATTCTATCATTTTATGATTTAAAAAGACATATCCGAAATAAAATATAACGCTAAACGTAATAAAAATTCGTCTAGGAGTAAATTTTTTATTCGAAAAACCTTGTCAAAGAATACTAAAATATGGTATAAATTGGAAGGCCATTTTGGGAAGGGAGGTAATATGAAATCTAATATAAAAAGTACAAAAAGGGAAATAATATTAAATAGAAATCGTACATGGAAACAAGAAAATGAGGAGTATATAAGGCAATTACAATTTGTTTTAGATAGAATTGATAATATACCAGACCAGGATTTAAAGAAAAGTATTATCTATGAAACATTAAAATGTGATGAGATTTTAACAAAAATTTCAGAAAAGCTATTTCAAGATTATTATTTAAAAGGATATAAAGAAGCAAAATCAAAAATTTAAAATAGAAAAAAATTAAGAAAAAATTTGAAGAAAAGAAAACAAAAGAATAAAAACAAAAAAATATGGCAAAATAAAACTATGATGAAGAAAATAGTGATTGGAATAATAGCTGGTTTTATCAGTGGGCTTTTTGCATCAGGAGGAGGAATGATATTAGTTCCCGCTTTTCTCTATTTTTTAAAATTAGAAGATAAAAAAGCAAGAGCAACCTCTGTTTTTTGCATCTTACCCATGGTAATTACAAGTAGTATTTTCTATTTCAAAAACCAATATTTAAACTGGGACATAGGAATAAAATGCGCAATTGGGGGAATTATAGGTGGAATCTTAGGAGCAAAATTACTCAATAAGGTAAAACCTAAATATATGAAGCTTGCATTTACTGTATTTTTAATCTATGTTTCTGTCAGAATGATTTTCTTTTAGAAAAGGAGAAAGACAATGGTAGAAATACTAATAGGACTTATTTCCGGAATTATAAGCGGAACAGGAATGGGAGGAGGTACAATATTAATACTACTTCTCTCTTTTTTTATGGGAATTGACCAACATATTGCACAAGGCACGAACTTGATTTTCTTTATACCTACATCGATAGCTGCTGTTATTATTAGTTTAAGACATAAAAATATTGATTTAAAAGTAGGATGGATAGTAGGAGGATTTGGCATTATAGGAGCTATGTTAGGAGCAATTGTAAGTAGTAAAATAAATTCCTATCATTTACGAAAATATTTTGGAATTTTCTTGGCAATTATTGCCATTCATGAGATTTTTTCTTGGATAAGAGAGTATAGAAAAAGTAAGAAAAAGACATAATAAAAGTAAATACAAATAAAAGGAGGAAGATGATGAATATGAAGTTTATGAGAGGTATGATTCTCGGAACAATAGCAACCGCTGGAATTATCATGCTATATCAAGATAATAACAAAATGATGAATAAAAGAAAGATGATGAAAAAAGGAAAACAATTTGCTAAAAAAATGGGAATTATTTAATAGAAAAAAATAGAATAGGAAAAAATAAAGAAAAAAGAAAGCAGGAATTTTCCTGCTTTTTCTGCTTTATTTGACTAATACATTATTCTTTGCAATCATCACAACAATTATCGTCGCGATCATGACCTAGATAGCAATCACAATCTAAATCTACTCCTTTTAGACAGGTCTTGCGACATGGGTCACATTTAGCACATACTTTACAATGCTTAACATCATTTACCCAGATATCAATTGCATAGAATCTATTAGGGCAAAGAGGTCCAAATACAAATTCGCCATTGCAATCGGTAAAGGTATGAGATACAGGTTTTCTATCTTCTTTTCCATGTTCACAATCGATTTCGATAAGTTTTACAACAGCATCTTTTACTGGTTCGCCATAGCAATCTCTAATAATACCATAAATAACGTTACGATTATCTTCTGGAAGGGTAATATCTAAATCAAATTGCTTTCCAGAAGCAATTGATCCATCTACCTCTACTACAGGGCATATATTTTTCTCATATTCCATAGTGATTCATCCTTTCTTCAAAATATATTAAGCATTACGCTTAGTATATTTTATGTTAAATAAAGCAAAATGTGTGTAAACAAGGTGGAAAAAGCAAAGAAGAATATGAAAAAAGATAGGAGAAAAAAAGAAAATAGTGTATAATAGAAAAGATTATAATAGAGGTGAAGAAAAGAATGGACACAAGACCAATTGGAATTTTTGACTCTGGAGTAGGTGGCACTACGGTATTTAATGAAATTATAAGAAAAATGCCAAATGAAAATACAATATACATTGGAGATACGAAACATTTCCCATATGGAGATAAAGATAAAGAGGAAGTATTACAATATGCAAAACAAATAACAGATTTCCTAATAGCGAAAAATGTAAAAGCAATTATAATTGCTTGCAATACGGCAACAAGTTATGCAGCAGAATATCTAAGAAAGCAATATAACATTCCAATTATAGGGACGATACTACCAACTATGGAATATATAAAAAAAGAAGAAAAGCTAAAAAAGGTAGGAGTTATTGCAACAGAAGGAACCATAAAAAAAAATGCTTGGAAGGAAGCTATACAAAAAACGTGTGATAGAAAAATAGAAGTCCTAAATAAAGCTTGTCCTTTATTTGCTACTGTTGTAGAAAATGGGGATGTACATAATGAAAAAACAAAACAAATTATTCGAAGCTACATGGAAATTTTTAAAAAAAATAAAATTGATGGACTTATTTTAGGATGTACACATTATCCTGCTTATGAGGAACTACTAAAAGACGAATTAGGTTATCCAATAACGATTATTAACCCAGCTTCTAAGATTAGTAATACACTTTATGAAACCTTAAAGAAGAAAAATTTACTAAATGAAGGGAAAGATACATTTCATGATTGCTATATCACCGATATGACGAAAAAAGAAAAGTTTGCAGAAGTAGCCAATCAACTATTAAACTGCCAAATTGAATTAAAGGTAGAAGAAATTAAAGAGATGAAAGTAGAAGAAGAAAAGTAGAAAACAGCCATAAATAAAGAATAGATAAAAAAGAGAAAAACAAAACGATAAAGATACCCAAGAGAAAAAGGAGGTAATAAGATGAACAACAATATGTTATTTGGAATTTTAATTCCTTTTTTAGGAACAACACTAGGAGCTGCAATGGTATTTTTCTTTCGAAAAGAAATAAAACCAAAAGTACAAAAAATCTTTCTAGGATTTGCATCAGGAGTTATGATTGCAGCATCTGTTTGGTCTTTGTTAATTCCTGCTATGGATATGACAGAAGGAGGAAAAGCAGTACAATGGATTCCAGCAACAGTAGGTTTTCTATTAGGAATGGTATTTCTATTAATCTTAGATAGTCTCATCCCACACTTACATTTAGATACTAAAAAACCAGAGGGAGTTAAATCGAAATTAAGAAGAACAACTATGTTAATTTTAGCAGTTACTCTTCATAATATACCAGAAGGAATGGCAGTGGGAGTAGTATTTGCAGGAGTTTTAGTAGGAAATACAGGAATTAGTATAGCGGGAGCTATTACGTTAGCCATCCGGAATTGCAATACAGAATTTTCCAGAAGGAGCAATTATTTCTTTACCACTAAAAAGTGAAGGAATGTTTAGATGGAAAGCATTTATATATGGTTCTTTATCTGGAATTGTAGAACCAATAGCAGCCATTATTACCATTCTATTAACAAGCTTTGTAGTACCAATTCTTCCTTATCTTTTATCTTTTGCAGCAGGAGCTATGATATATGTTGTTGTAGAAGAATTAATTCCAGAATCTCAGGCTGGAGAACATTCGAATATTGGAACCATGGGTGTAGCACTAGGATTTATCGTCATGATGATATTAGATGTAGCGTTAGGTTAAACCTAATGCTATTTTTTGTAACAAAAATGTAATATAAAATTTGTAACAAAAAGTAAAAAAAGATACATTTTGGGATATAATAAAAAGAAAAAAGAAACCATAAAGGAGGAAATCCTATGGAAGAAATATTAAATCAGTTATTAACAATAGATGACACTGCAAAAGGTATGATTTTTAATATAGAAAAGCGTAATGAAAATATAGAAAACGAAATTGAAAAAGAAATAACAAAACAACAGAAAAAGATAGTAAAACAGAAACAAGAGCAGATTGAAACAAGAAAAAAAGAATTAGAGGAAAACTTAGAAACAAGAAAGATAGAGATAACAAAAGAGGAACAAGAAAAAATAATAGGATTAGAGAAAATCTATACAAAAAAGAAAGAGCAATATTTAGAGGAAATGTACCAGAACATTGCTGGTAGGAAGGTGAAAGAATGCTGACAATAAACCCAAGTTATAGTGCTATGAGTGCAAAATTAAAAGGAATGTATGCAAAACAAATGTCACAAGAAGAAAAAGAGGATATTATTTCTCAAAATTCTTTACAAGAAGTAACCTTTATCTTAAAACAAAAATATCCAATGTTAGGAAATATCGAGAAGGCAAAAAGAAGAGAATTAGAAGAAAAGATAGACAGCATTTTAATTCTAGATATCGAGAAAATTCGTAAGATAATTCCAGAATCCGATAAAATAATATTAAATCTATATATTGAAAAGTATATGTTAAAAGGAATTAAAATTGTATTTCGAGATTTAATAGGAAGTATCCAATTAGAAAATAGTGGACAAGTAGTAGAAAAGTTTGAATCTTTATTTCCAACCTTAAAGGGAATTAGTAAAATAAAAGATATAGAAGAATTGATAAATTTAATAGATAAAACAGAATACGGATATGTCTTAGAAAAGTATTTCGAGAAAGGAAATCTAAATGAAAATATTTTCTTTATTGAAATGGAATGGGACAAAATATATTTTCAAAGATTAGAACAAATTAGTAAGAAAAATAAAGCATTAAAAGAACTATTTGGAAGACAAAGGGATGTATTAGACATTTTATGGATTTATCGTATGGCAAACTTTTATGGCTTTTCACAAGAAGAGATAAAACAGTGGATATTACCAAGATATTTGCTAACAGAAAAGCAAATCGATACATTGATACAAGTACAAAATGAAGAAGAAATAAAGGAAATATTACAAGATACAAAATACAAAGATATTTTAACAAAAGAAAAGGAGATGGAATCCTCAATTAGTAACTATTTGTATCGATTATATAAAAAATATTTTTATACACAAAGCTATAACATAACAAGTGTGATTGCTTATCTAGGAATGCGAGAGCTAGAAATTCGAGATTTTATTACTATTTTAGAAGGAATACGATACCAAATAGGAAAGGCAGAAATACAAAAGAAAACAATTACTTAGGAGGTGAAAAAATTGGCAGTAGAAAAAATGAAATTACTAAGCATTGTAGGAAAAGAAGAAAAAATGAATACTTTTATTGCAGATTATCTATTAGATAGTGGATTACAGCCAGAAAATGCTCTAAAAGTATTAGATAAGGGATGGAAGCTAAGTAGTGTAGAAATAGATTCCCAAATAAACAAACAAAAGAAACAATGCCAAATGTTATTCGATACCTTTGGAATTCCTTTTGAGAAAAAAGAAAAAGTAGTATTTAACCCAGATATTACAAATATACGAGAGAATCTAGAAGAAATTCAAGAAAAAGAAAATCAAATAGAAGAAAAAATACGGGAAATGCTAAACAAACAAAAAGAAATCCAAGAGAAGATAATTCCATTTCAACATTTACAAAAGTTAGATATGGATTTAAAAAAGCTATATGATATGCAATATATCAAATTTCGCTTTGGAAAAATGCCAATAGACAGTTTTCAAAAAATCAAACAAAAAATAAATGCCATAGATGCTATTTTATTTGATATGGAACAAGAGGGAAATACAGTATGGGTTATCTACTTTACCACAAAAGAATATAGCAAAACGGTAGATAGCTATTTTAAAGTTTTAAAATTTGAAAGAATATGGTTACCAGATGAAGTTGAAGGAAAACCAAAAGAATTTATCCAAAAAGCAAATTCGTATTTAAAGAATGCTGAAAAACAAATTGAAATTTATGAAACCCAAAAAAAGAACTTAGGAATTACACAGGAAAAAAGATTAATAGAAATAGCAAATCAATTAGAAATTTATGAAAGAATCAATAAAGTAAAAAAATATATAGCACATGATAATAAAGGATCTTTCTACATCGTTGGATGGATTCCGGAAAGTGAACTAAAACCAATATTAACAAAATTAAAAAAAGAAAAAGAGATAAAATATGATGTAAAAGAGCAAGAGGAAGTATTAGAAGTACCACCAACCCATTTAAAAAATCCTAAAATAATAAAACCATTTGAGTCACTCATTGAAATGTATGGACTACCTAATTACAAAGAAATGGATCCTACCTTCTTTGTTGCGATAACAGCATTTATCATGTTTGGATTTATGTTTGGAGATGTGGGACAAGGTGCTTGTATTCTTTTATTAGGCTTTATTCTTAAAAAGAAAAAAGTAAGTCTAGGACCTGTATTTAGTACGGCAGGGATATCCTCTATCCTATTTGGATTTCTTTATGGAAGTGTTTTCGGGAAAGAAGATATTCTACCAAGTATATTAATTCGCCCTATGGAGAATATCAATACAATGTTAATAGCAGGAATTGCAGTAGGAGCCATTTTTATTCTAATGGCTATGTTATTAAATATAAGAAATGGGATAAAAAACAAAGACAAAACAAAAATATTTTTAAGTGAGAATGGTCTTCCAGGACTTATCTTTTATGGAGTTATAATGGCCATCATTGCCTACTTTGTATGGAGAGGAAAATTACTTATATCGGGAGGTATTTTAATCCTTGTTTTAGGAATACCACTTCTTATAATATTACTTAAAAATCCACTATCCCGTATGATAGAAAAGCAAAAAGGAAAACCAAAAAGCTCTATTATTGAGACTTTGTTTGAGATGTTTGAAACCCTATTATCCTTTGCTAGTAATAGTATATCCTTCATTCGTATAGCAGCATTTGCTATCAACCATGTGGGATTATGTATGGCTATCTATATTTTAGCGGATATGACAACAGGTGCAGGAAATATCGTAATTAGTATTATAGGGAACGGGATTGTAATTGGGTTAGAAGGCTTAATTGTTGCAATTCAAGTTCTAAGACTAGAATACTATGAGCTATTTAGTAGATTTTACCAAGGTGATGGTAGAGAATATAAACCGCTTCGTGAAGAAGTAGAAGAATAAAGAAAAAGAAAAATTGATAAATTGATAAAAAGAAAAGGAGAAAAAGGATGCAAAAGAAAGTATATAAGATAGGAATCATATTATCCATTTTAATTGCCATAGGAGTAACTTGTTCTATGATGATGAAAATGGTAAAGGCTAGTGATGAAATGCCAAATAGTAATCAAACAAAAACACAAGAAGAAATGCAAAATAATACACAACAAACCAGTGCTAATCAAACAGAAAACAATAATAATGGACTTGGACTTATTGCAGCCGCTTTAGCAACAGGCCTTTCATGTATAGGAGCAGGAATCGCAGTAGCTTTAGTAGCATCTAGTGCCGTAGGAGCTATTAGTGAAAATCCAAAATTATTAGGAAAAACGATTATCTTTGCAGGACTAGCCGAAGGTATTGCAATTTATGGACTTATTATCTCTATTATGATTTTAAATAAAGTATAGGAGAAATACAGAAAAAAGCAAAGAGTAGAAAAACAAAAAACAAAAAAGGAGACTAAAATCATGAAGATGTTTTGCATTAGTGATAATGTAGATACTGCGTTAGGAATGGGACTAGCCGGAATGAACACAGCTGTATTACATGAAAAAAAAGAAATCGAGCAAAAATTAGAAGATGTATTGAAAGACAGTAGCATTGGTATTTTAGTCATAACCGATAAAATATATCAAGAGGTATATCAAGCAATTGATAAGATAAAACAAGAAAGAAGAACTCCTTTAGTAGTAACGATACCGGACCGTCATATCAAAAAACAGAAGGGAGAAGAGGTATGACAAGAGAGAAAAAAATAGAAAAATTTAGTCAGAGTGCTATTAAACAGGCAGCAGAGGAAGCAAAAGAATTAGACAGCCAGATAGAGAAAGAAAAACAGGAAGAAATCATAAAGGCGATTACAGAATATAAAGAAAAAGTGGAAAAAGAAACCCAAAGAGAGATTTTAAAATTAGAACAATCTTCTTATGCTACTATATATGAATTAGAACAAGAAAGTAAAAAGAAAATCTGGGAAACCAAAGAAAAAATACAGGCACAAATGGAAGAGGAATTAGTACAAAAGGTAGAAGATTTTGTGCAATCACCAGAATATGAAGAATACCTATTTTTGCAACTAAAACAAGCAATGGAAAAATGGAAAAAAGAAGAAAAGAAGATAATCTATCTAACACCAAAAGACCAAAATAGATATACAGAAAAGATAAAAAGGGAATATGAAGAGCATTTGATAGAAATAGGAAATCTCGCAGAAGAACAGATAGGTGGATTTCAAATACAAGGAGAAAACAAAATAATAGATAATACATTAAAAGAAAATATTCATTTAGAAATAGAAAGAATATTTGAAAAGAGAATATAAAGAATAAAGATATTTCTAGGGACAAAGGAGGAAAGAAAACATGCCAAAAGAAATTACTTCAATCAATGGCCCCGTTATTATAGCAACAGGTGAAGATGACTTTGCAATGCATGAAATGGTATTAGTAGGAAAAGAAAGATTAATGGGAGAAGTAATTAATCTAGAAAAAGAAAACGCGATTATTCAAGTTTATGAGGAAACAAGCGGATTAAAAATAGGAGAGCAAGTAATCGGGAAACAAGAACCTCTTTCTGTTTGGCTAGGACCTGGATTAATCGGAAACATTTTTGATGGTATTCAAAGGCCTCTTCCCGTTTTAAAACATATACAAGGGGATTTTATGCAAAGAGGTAGTAATATACCTGCACTTGATGCAGAAAAAAAATGGATTTTCCTTCCCAAAGTAAAACAAGGAGACAAGGTACAAAGAGGAACACTAATAGGAGAAGTACAAGAAACTAAAAGTATCATTCATAAAATCCTATACCCATATAAAGAAAAGGGAATTGTAAAAGAAATACAAAAAGAAGGAGAATATACCATTACAGATACAATTGCAAGCATTCAAACAGAGCAAGAAGAAAGTAAAAAAATCACGATGCTACAAAAATGGCCAGTAAGAAAACCAAGACCTTACCAAACAAGAGAAGCAATTCATACTCCACTTATTACAGGACAACGTGTTATTGACTCTATCTTTCCGATTGCAAAAGGAGGAACAGCCGCTATACCAGGAGGATTTGGAACAGGAAAAACCATGTTACAGCACCAAATTGCAAAATGGTCTGATGCGGATATTATTATATACCTTGGATGTGGAGAAAGAGGAAACGAAATGACAGAAGTATTAGAGGACTTTCCAA
>JBKXSZ010000011.1:0-43457 GCA_047017005.1 Clostridia bacterium
ATATGGCAGCTGGACCAGCTTCTTATGGTATGACAGATACAATGGGAAGAATGCATTCAGATGCACAATTTGCAGGATCTTCTTCTGTACCAGCTCACGTTGAAATGATGGGATTAATCGGTATGGGAAATAACCCAATGGTTGGAGCTACTGTTTCTGTAGCAGTTGCATGTGAAGAAGCAATGAAATAGAAATAAATAATATAGAAAAAGAGAGCTTAGAGAAGCTCTCTTTTTGCAACTAAAAATTGGTATAATAAAACTATTGAGAAAAAGGAGAAAAAAGTGAAAGTTTTATTTGCCACAACAAATCCAGCTAAAATTGAATATTATGCAAAGGAATAGATAAAAGAAGAGAAGCAAGAATGGATATCTTACTTCTCTTCACTACTTATTCATATGATTACTTTTCTAATTTTACTTTGATTTCAACATTTCACGAATTGTATCATAAAGATAAGGTTTATATTCTGTAATAGGAAGCGGCTCTTTATATAAAATAGAATTAAAACAAGTAGAACTTACTAGCTCAATAATCATAAAAAGAGTAACTTCAGGATTTGGGTAATGGATACTGTTTTCTTTTGCTTTATTTAAAAATAAGGTATAAAGACCTTCTTCGGAATCTTTTGAATTACCAGATAATTTGGTAATAGTCTTATTGTATACACCCCAAGATAAGTCCTTAGAAATGAATTGTAATAAAATAGGGTTTTTTGTTAATTCGTCAATTACGTAATTAATAATAAAAATAATTTGGTCATCAAAACTTTTTATATAGCTATTCCTCAAAGCAGTAATAGCATCACTAAAGAGTTTTTTTGATTTTTTTTCAATTAAATGATCACGAATATCGTATTTATCTTTAAAATATAGATAAAACGTACCTTTTCCGACACCTGCATTATCTACAATATCCTGAATAGAAGTATCTTTGATTCCTTTCTTCGTAAACAAATCAAAGGCTGTATCTAATAATTTGTTTTCTTTTATTTTTTTATTTTCTTCATATTTATCCATTTTCATTACTCCTAATATAAATTTCCCTTCTTTTATTATGACACAAAACAGACCAATGGTCAATAACTAAAATTAAAAAGAGAGAAAAGAAAGGGGGAGAAAGTAAAAAATAAGAAAATAAGAAGAATAATATAAGTACAAAAATATTGATAGATGAATAAAATATTAAGGAAATATGAATTTTTATAAAAAACGTAAAAGTTTTTTATAAAGTATTGACTAATGGTCATTATGGTGCTAATATATAAAAAGTGACTAATGGTCAGGGAGAAAAGGAGATGAAACCATGCACAGATTTGGTGAATTTGTATGCAAACACAGAAAAGCAATTTTAATTATTGCAATTTTACTATTAATACCTTCTATTTTAGGAATCAAAGCAACCAAAATAAATTACGATATCTTATCCTACTTACCAAGTGATGTTGAGACAGTAAAAGGACAGGACATTTTATCAAAAGATTTTAATATGGGGGCTTTTTCTATTGTTTTAGTAGATAATACAATGAGCAGTAAAGATATGATAAAACTAGAAGATAAAATGAAACAAATTGAAGGCGTAGAAAAAGTAATTGGAATTACAGATGTAACAGGAAGCACTATTCCAATTGATATGCTTCCAGAAGATGTTTTATCTGAAATTAATAGAGAGGGAACTACTCCTATATTAGTAACATTTCGAACGGCTATTTCGGATGATGAAACACTAAATGCAATTGAGACATTAAGACATTTAACAGATAACCAATGTAAAGTAAGTGGAATGAGTGCAACCATAAGAGATACGATGGAAGTATCAAATAATGAAATGTCTGCTTATGTCATAATAGCTGTTATTTTATGTACGATTGTATTAATGGTTGCATTAGATTCTTATTTAATTCCTATCATTTTATTAGGAAGTATTGGAATTGCGATTTTATATAACATGGGAAGTAATATTATATTAGGGCAGATTTCATATATCACAAAAGCAATTAGCACGGTACTACAATTAGGGGTAACGATGGATTTTTCTATCTTCCTATACCATAGCTATCAAAGAGAAAAATCTAAGAATTCCAATAATCAGGAAGCAATGGCAAATGCTATCAGTAATACTTTAACATCCGTTGTAGGAAGTTCTATTACAACAATCGCTGGATTTTTAGCATTATGTACGATGAACTTAGCATTAGGTAGTGATATTGGAATTGTCATGGCAAAAGGTGTTTTACTTGGTGTTATCTGTGTGGTAACGATTTTACCATCACTTATTTTAGTATTAGATAAATGGATAGAAAAAACAAAACATAAAGAGATTATGCCAGCTTTTAAGCACCTAAAGAATTTCATTATGAAACACTACAAAGCAGCGATTATTGTATTTCTTGTATTACTTATCCCAGCACTATATGGAAATAGCCATGTAAAAGTATACTATAACCTATATAGTACGTTACCAGCAAATTTAGAAGGAATGCAGGCAAATAAAGAGCTAGCAGATAAATATGATATGGTATCTACACAAATTGCTTTAGTGGATAAAAATATATCAAAAGAAAAAGTAAATGAAATGCTAGAAAAAATCGATAAATTGGATGGTATTGAATGGACGATTTCGTATAGCAAATTAGCAGATAGTAGTTTACCAGACGATATGTTACCAGAAGATTTAAGTAGTATCTTCCAAAACGATAAATATCAAATGATACTAATCAATTCCAAATATGAAACTGCAACAGACGAAGCAAATGAGCAAATTACAGAAGTAAACAATATTATTAGACAATATGATGAGCATGCGATTATGGCAGGAGAAGGTCCTTTAATGAAAGATTTAGTAGAGATAGCAGACCATGATTTTAATAGTGTGAATATAGCTTCTATTGCCGTTATCTTAATTATAATGGTAGTTGTATTTAAATCTGCATCATTACCAGTAATTCTAATTTGTGTTATTGAATTTGCTATTTGTTTAAATATGTCTGTACCATGTTATACCGGAAAAACAATACCATTTGTAGCTTCCATCGTTATTGGAACCATACAGCTAGGAGCAACTGTAGATTATGCTATTCTAATGACAACAAAATATATAGAAAACAGAAAGTTAGGAAAGCAGAAAAAAGAAGCAATACAAATAGCCCTAGACAATTCGATTAAATCTATTGTAGTAAGTGCGTTATGTTTCTTTGCTGCAACCTGTGGTGTTGGTATGTATTCAAAACTAGAGATGATAAGCTCTATTTGTAATCTTATTTCAAGAGGAGCAATTATCAGTATGGTAGTTGTTATAACAATGCTTCCAGCTTTCTTAATGGTATTTGATAAGTTAATTTGTAAAACAACAAAAGGAATGAAAAATTGTAAATAAATAAGATAAAAGAAAAGAGAGGAGAAAAGAAGAATGAAAGATAGATTTTTAAATAAAGCAGTAGCAAGTGTGCTATCTGCCTCCATCATTGTATGTAGTGCTCCAGTGTTTGCTACTGTAAAAGATGAAACCGTATATTCCAAAACTAAAGCAGATGGAACGAGCTATAAAGTAGAGGTTAGTGACCATTTGAAAAATACAGAAAATGAGAAAGTTTTAGAAGATATTAGTGATTTATTAAACATCGTAAATAGCCAAGGAGAAGAAAAATATGACCAAAATGGAAATAAATTGACTTGGCAGGCAGATGGGAAAGATATTTATTATCAAGGACAAACGCAAAAAGAGTTACCAATTGATGTGAAAATAAAATACGAACTAGATGGAAACGAAATTTCTCCAGAAGAATTAGCTGGAAAATCAGGAAGAGTGAAGATTACCATTCAGTATGAAAATAAGGATAAAAAAGAAGAAACGATTAATGGAAAAACAGTTACCATGTATACACCTTTTATTGTAGGATGTGGTACGATAATTGATAATACAGTAGCTAGAAACATATCAATATCTACTGGAAAGTTAGTAGATAATGGAGAAAAGACAATCGCTATTGGCCTTGCTTTTCCAGGACTTTCAGAATCTCTCGGAGTGGAAGAAAACAGTGAAATTTCAATTCCAGAAGATGTTGTATTAGAAATGGATGCAACAAACTTTTCCTTATCTAGTATTCTATCTTTTGTAACACCAAAGCTATTAGAAGATAGTGATTTAGATAAATTTGGTGACTTAGATTCTATGTATGACCAAGTAAGTTCATTGCAAGATGCTAGCAATCAATTAGAAGAAGGAGCACATACACTACAAAGTGGAACCGATGAATATACTGAAAAATCAACAGAATTTAATAGTGCCATGAAACAAGTAAAAGAAGGAATGAGTAGAGCTAGCAAAAATTATGATACTATTGATAATGGTATTAGTAGTGTAGATAGTGGAAGTCAGCAGTTAGAAAACGGAATTGCTACATTAAAAGAAAAAGCAGGAGATTTAACGGGAGGATTAACTTCCTTACAAACAGGTGCAGAACAATTAGAAGCAGGGGCTGTTGGTTTGAAGAAAGGTGCAAGTGACCTATCAGATGGATTAGGAGATTTAATAGCTGGAAAGAAGGCAGAAAATGATGGATATGCTACATTAGAAGCACTATTAAAACAAAATGAACAGATTGCTGCTGCATTAAAGGCAAGTGGAATAGATACAACAAATCTAGATAAAGTAATCGAAGGAGAAAAACAAGCAATTACCCAAATGAAAATAGGAGGAAAGAAAGTAGAAGGTGGCTTGCAAAAGATGAAAAGTCAAGTAGATGACAAAGAAAAGGGACTAATAGCAGGAGCAAGTAGTCTTGCAAGTGGAACTAAAACATTAAATGCAGGAGTAAAGAAATTAGCAGATAATTTACCAGGTCTATTGCAAGGGGTAGATACCTTAGCTAATGGTAGTAAAGATTTAGCTTCTGGAGCGAAGGCATTACAAAGTGGCTCTAAACAATTGCGTAATGGATTGCACACCTTAGATACTTCTACTACACAATTGACAAATGCAAATAATCAGTTATTACAAGGGGCAAATACTTTAAAAGAAGGAGTAAGTACACTATCAAATGGAATTACTACCTTTAATAAAGAAGGAATTGAAAAAATTGTGGATTTAGTCAATGGAGATGTAAAGGATATTTCAGAAAGAGCTAAAAAATTAATGGATTTATCAAAAGAATATGATAATTTTACAATGTTAAATGACGGAACAGAAGGAAATGTTAAGTTTATTCTAATATCAGATGGAATAAAAAAAGCAGAAGAAGCGGATAAAAATAAAGAAGACGCTGCGATTTTAAATAACGAAAATACAAAAGAGGAGAAAACGGAAAATCAAACAACTAGTAACTAAGTAAAAAGGATTGCTAAAAACAGCAATCCTTTTTTTACAATAAAAATGATGTAAAATTGAGATTATCCGCATAAATACAAGGTTTAGAGGAAATATCAAGAAAAGCATAACTATTCTTTTTTTTGCTTGACTATCCTACATTTTTTAGAATAGGTTTGTCAAGAGCTTGTTGCGTAAGCAATGCAGAAAAGCAATGACACTACGTTATACAAATGTTATAATATTGTCATTCAAATTTTTAAACAGTAAAATATTATGCTTTTGATTGTAGGAGAAAAATCAAAAACGAACAAGTTGAAAAGAAATATAAGTAAAATATATTACGAACAAATATTCTACAAATGAAATAAGGATACAATGAAAAAAAGAAAGAGTAAAACATAAAAACAATAAAGTGATAACCCTCAAGAAAACTTAAAAATGAAGGAAAACAAGGAGCTTAAATAATGAAATTAAAAGAGAACAAGAAGGCGAAAATATTTTCGTATATTTTTTAAAAAATACTTGACAAAGGAACTCAAAAAAGATAGAATAAAACAAACAAAGGTTTGAGAAACATTGATTCGATAAAATAAAATTTTGAGGGGGCATTTATCATGATAAAAAATAGAAGTAATACAATTATCTATTCTGTAAATAAGGCAATGAATTCCAATTTATACATATCTGTACAAAATGGAGAAGTAGTTGTACAAGCACCATGGTATTTGTCCAGAGCTAAGATTCAAGAGGCTATTGAAGAGAAGAGACAATGGATTGTAAAGAAACTAAAAGAGTATGAAGAAGCAAATGAAACAAAAAGAGAATATAACAAAAGAAGTAATTTTAAAATATTAGGAAAGAATTATCAATTACAAGTTTCATATAAAACAATTGAACTTCCTAAATTAAATGTAGAAAATCAGGTTATTGCAGTAACACTTCCTAAAAAATATAAAAAAGTAGAAAATGCACAAATATTAGGGATGTTAATTGAAAAAATGTATGATGCGATTGCAAAAGATGAGATAGAAAGAGCAATGGAAAAGATGAGAATTGCATTAAAATTTGCACCAGAAGATTATAAAATAGAGAGAATGAGTAATTGCTTAGGAAGTTGTGATAAAGAAGCAAGAGTAATTACCATTAATCCAGATATCGTAAAATTTGGTAGAGAAGTAGTAGATTTAGTTGTCCTACATGAATTTTATCATTTATCATATAAAAATCATACAAAAGGATTTTATGAAAAAATTAAAAAAGTAATGCCAGATTATGCTATTTATGCAGAACAAATTAGCGGAATGAAATATTAAAAGAAAAAATAAAAAGAGTAAAAGATGGATATAACATCCATCTTTTTATCATAAAACGATAATAAAATATTGACAAAGAATAACAAATGAGATAAAGTAGAAGAAAAACAAGGAGTAGAAAATAAGGAAAATGATAGAACTAAAAGGAACAGGAATACAAGATTTAGAAAATTTCGACTGGAATGAATATTTTGCATATAACAATAGTCATTTATTAAAATTAAATTTTGAAGGAGACTGCAAAATAACAGAGAAAGAAAAGAAATTAATTACACCTTCCATCCAAGCCTTTCAAATAGGAGAGGGATCAGACGGTAAACATTTAATGAAAGTAGTAAAAGAATATGCAGATAAAAGTGAAGATTCTCGATACCCAGATGCTATGCTTTGGTTTATCACAGAAGAAAACCGTCATTCCAATACTTTAAAGTACTTCATGCAAGAACAAGGGATTCCATTACAAAAGAAGATATGGACCGATAAGATATTTCGAAAATTACGTAGTCATTTTAGATTACAATGTTCTGTTATTGTATTAGTAACAGCAGAAATGATTGCATTATCCTATTATACCGCTTTAGCAAAAGTAACAAGTTCAAAAGTAATGCCAATTATCTGCAAGCAAATGTTAAATGATGAATTAAAACATGTTGTTTTTCAATCCTTTACCTTACATAAGCTTTCCAAACAGAACACAAGCCTAAGAAATAGGATGATACGTTTTTTTCGCTCTATTCTAATGTGGGGGACCTTACATGTTGTGTGGATGCAATATCATACTATACTAAAAGCAGGAGGATATACTTATACAAGTTTTAAGAAAAATTGTTTAGGATATTTGAAACAATCAAAGGAAATTGTAAAGACTGGAAAAGTATAGGAAAGAAAATATAATGGTAGAATGAAGAAAGAAAAGACAAAAACAAATAGGAGAAAATAAGATAAATAAAAATAAGGGATAACAAGACAAGAAAAAAGAATCAAAATAAAAAAGAAAAAATAAAAAAAGAAGGGCAAAAAACTAGTTTTTTTTGTCCTTTTATGGTAATATAATATTGTTGTAAATATTTTGGGGTATCGCCAAGCGGTAAGGCAGTGGATTCTGATTCCACCATGCGTAAGTTCGAATCTTACTACCCCAGCCAAAAAGAAGTACAAATCCAGATTGTACTTCTTTTTTATATTTAATGGGATACGGTCATAATTTTAAATAACGAGAAAGGAATATAAAGAATAGAACAAAATTGGATATATTTTCAGAAAACTGGATATAATATAGAAGAAACTGGAAATAGAATATATAGGAGGTAGTTTCATGAAAGATTATTTAGGAATTACAGATGTACATGCAATGGAAGTGTTCGACTCTAGGGGAAATCCAACTGTTCAGGTAGAAGTGGTGACAGAAGGGGGATTTAGTGGGATAGCACTTGTACCATCTGGTGCATCTACTGGGAGCTTTGAAGCAGTAGAATTAAGGGATGAAGACACAGAGCGATTAGGAGGTAAAGGTGTTAGTAAGGCTGTAGATAATGTAAATAAAAAGATTACGAAAAAGATAATTGATATGAATGTCTATGAGCAAGTAAAAATTGATAAAATGCTAATTGAATTAGATGGTACACAGAATAAAAGTAAATTAGGTGCGAATGCAACACTTGGTGTATCGTTAGCAGTAGCAAAAGCAGCAGCAAATTCTCTTGGCATGTCGCTATATCAATATATTGGTGGTGTAAATGCAAAACAATTACCAGTCCCTATGATGAATATTTTAAATGGTGGAAAACATTCGGATAATAACATAAGTTCTCAAGAATTCATGATTGTACCAGTAGGTGCTAAAAGCTTTAAACAGGCAATGCAAATGGGAGTAGAGGTATATCAAACTTTAAAGAAAGTATTAAAGAAAAAAGGGCATTCAATAGCAGTAGGAGATGAAGGTGGTTTTGCACCAAATTTATCAAGTGGTATTGAAGCTTTAGATGTTATTATGGAAGCGATTAAAGAAGCTGGATATGTACCAGGAAGAGATATTAGTATTGCACTAGATATTGCAAGTACAGAGATGCTTGAAGAAGCTAAAAAGGTAGGAAAAGATGGATACTTCTTCTGGAAGAATGATATGTTCAAAACCCCAGAAGAAATGGCTGCATATATTGTAGATGTAGCACATCGTTATCCTATTGTATCAATAGAGGATGGATTAGCAGAAGAAGATTGGAAGACATGGAAGCAACTTACAGATTTAATCGGAGACAAAGTGCAATTAGTAGGAGATGACCTATTTGTAACGAATGTTGACAGATTAAAAAAGGGAATTCAAATGGGAGTTGCTAATAGTATCTTAATTAAAGTAAATCAAATTGGTACCTTAACAGAAACACTAGATGCAATAGAGCTTGCTAAAACACATGGTTATACAGCTGTTATTTCTCATCGTAGTGGAGAAACGGAGGATACTACTATTGCAGATTTAGCAGTAGCAGTAAATGCAGGACAAATTAAAACAGGAGCACCTTGTAGAACCGATAGAGTTGCAAAATACAATAGACTTTTAAATATTGAAGAAGAGTTAGGAGAGAATGCTGTGTTTCGTAACATTTTTGAAAAAGAATAGAAAGGATTAAAAGGATAAGGAAGAGAGTTATTTTTCTTAGAAATAGGAAAAAACAACTCTCTTTTTTCACTTATTGTGAAAACTTATCGAAAAACAATAAAAATATTTGCCAAAAGGGTAGAAATCTAAAAAAAGATATGTTATGATAGCAAAAGACGAAAAGAAAAAAGAAGAATAAAAAACAGGAAGGAATAGAAAAAATGAGAAATCTAGCAGGAATTTTAATTTCCTATTTATTTATTGGATTAATTATTGTAGCAGCAAAGTTTTTTGAGAAATCAGGCAAAGAAGCAAGTAGAAAGTTTATTCATATTATGCTTTGTAATTGGTGGTTTATTGCCATGTATTTTTTTGATAATGTAATATGGGCAGCATTTGTACCATTTACGTTTGTTATTATTAACTACCTATCGTATAAAAGAGACATTATAAAGGTAATGGAAAGAGAGAAAGATGAGCAAGATGGGCTAGGAACTGTATATTATGCTATTTCTTTATTGGTTCTTTCTATTGTAACATTTGGTATATACCATAACCAAGAAGCGGGGTTAGTTAGTATTTTGATTATGGGATATGGAGATGGTTTAGCCGCTATTATAGGAAAGACATTAAAAAGCTATAAATATAAAATTGGAGACACGAAAAAGACATTAGCAGGTTCTGCTACGATGCTAATTGTTACTTTTCTAATCCTTTCCGTATTTTTTGTATACATGGGAATTTCTTTTTGGTATCTAAAAGCAATTTTGGCAGCAATTGTTCTTACTGTAGTAGAAGCAATTTCAATAAAAGGAACAGACAATATTACGGTACCAATTGTTGCTTTTGGTATTGTTAGTGTTGTTTTAAAATTTTTAGTATAGGAGAAGGCAGAGAAAAAAATGAGTATGCTATTAGAACAAATACAAAATACAGAAGATGTTAAAAAATTGTCAATAGAAGAAAAAAACAAGCTAGCACAAGAAATTAGAGAATTGGTGATTCAAACAGTATCTAAAACTGGTGGGCATTTAGCATCCAATTTAGGGGTAGTAGAACTTACTATAGCTTTACATAGTATATTTGATGTTCCCAAAGATAAAATTATTTGGGATGTAGGACATCAGACCTATGTTCATAAAATTTTAACAGGTAGAAAAGAGCAATTAAAAACGTTAAGACAATTACATGGAATTGCAGGATTTCCTAAGACTTGTGAATCAGAAGCGGATTGCTTTAACACAGGGCATAGTAGTACCTCTATTTCAGTTGCTTTAGGAATGGCAAGAGCAAGAGACATTAAAAAGGAAAAAAATCATGTTGTAGCCGTAATTGGGGATGGTGCATTAACAGGAGGAATGGCACTAGAAGCCTTAAATGATGCTGGATGTTCTGGAACTGATATAACGGTTATATTAAATGATAATGAAATGAGTATTTCAAAGAATGTAGGAGGAATCTCTCTGTTTCTTTCGAATTTAAGGACGAAAAAATGGTATACCAAATCCAATAGCTATTTTAAAAGTATGATACGTAAAATTCCTGGATTTGGAGATTTTGTTGTAAAAAGTGTAAGAAGATTAAAAAGTGGAGTAAAACAACTTTTAATGCCTACGATGCTTTTTGAAGATTTAGGATTTCGCTATTTAGGGCCAGTAGATGGTCATAATATAGAGCAGCTAGAAAGTTTACTAAGAATTAGCAAAACATTAGAAGGGCCAGTATTGATTCATGTCATTACGAAAAAAGGAAAGGGATATAGACCTGCAGAACAAAATCCGGATAAGTTCCATAGTACTAGTAGTTTTGATATAGCAACAGGAAAAGCAAAAAAAGAAAAAGGAGCAGACTATTCTAGTGTAATGGGAAATGTGTTAGTAAGGTTAGCCAAAGAAGATAAAAGAATTGTTGCCATAACAGCTGCAATGAAGGATGGAACTGGTCTTACTAAATTTAGTAAAGAGTATCCAGATAGATTTTTTGATGTAGGAATTGCAGAGCAACATGCAGTTGGATTAGCGGCAGGACTTGCAAAAGCAGGTTTAAAACCAGTTGTTCCTATTTATTCATCTTTTTATCAAAGAGCTTATGATCAAGTAATTCATGATATTGCGATTCAAAAATTACCAGTTATACTATGTGTAGATAGAGCAGGAATTGTAGGTAATGATGGAGAAACCCATCAAGGTATTTTCGATTTATCCTTTTTTTCGATAGTACCTAATTTAACGATTATGGCACCAAAAAACTTTAAAGAATTAGAAGAAATGCTAGCCTTTGCTGTTAAGCAGGATTCTCCGATGGTGATACGTTATCCTAGAGGAGGAGAAGAAAAAGAGAAAATAGAAAAACAAGAAAGAATACAACTAGGAAAAGCAGAAATATTAAAAGAAGGAAAAGATATAACGATAGTGGCTATTGGAAACATGGTACCAAGATGTATAACGGTAGCAAAGAAATTAGAAGAAAAGGGAATTTCTATCGAAGTTATAAACGCGAGATTTTTAAAACCATTAGATGAAGATACAATAGAAGCATCTGTACTAAAAACTAGACATCTTCTTACAATAGAAGATAATATCCGTAAAGGTGGGCTTGCTACACAAGTAATGGAGTTATTAGAAAAGAAAGAACATTTAAAAGATATTAAGGCTGTACATTTGGGATATCCAGATACTTTTATTACCCATGGAAAAGTAGAGCAGTTAGAGAAAATGTATGGATTAGATCAAGAAAATATAGAGAAACAAATCACAGAGTTATTAGAAAGATAAAGGAAGAATGAGATTGAAAGTTGAGAAAGATAAATTACTACAGAAATATGATAATGAAGAAGACAGATTATTAATATCTAGATTGCTCGATAAAATAGAAGAAAGCAAAAAACGAAATAGAGTTACTACAACGAATTTTTTAGATGAAAGACAACAGGAAATGATACAGAATGTTATAAATTCACAAGAAAATTGTTACTTAGAAGGCTTTGCAAAAGAGGCAGAAAGAAAGTTGGTTGTTATATACCCGAAACAAATGGAAGAGAGTAGAAGGATAAGAGAGGCGGAAAGCAAGATAACGATATTCCGAATACTTTTACCCAAAGATTTAATAGGAAGTTATTCACATCGTCAATATTTGGGTGCTCTTATGAAACTTGGAATAAAAAGAGAAAAAATTGGAGATATTCTTGTAGATGAAAATGGAGCGGATATTATTGCTTGTAAAGAGATTGAAAAGTATATAGAAGAAAATATAACTTCTTTAACACGTTTTCAAAAAGCTGTAATAGAAAAGATAAGAATAAATGAAATTCGAGAAATTAAGCAAAAAAAAGAGAACTTTACGATTACGGTTACTTCTTTACGATTAGACAATGTTGTTGCAGAACTTGCTGGATGTTCTAGAGAAAAGGGACAAGAGATAATAAAACAAGAAAGAGTTTTTGTAAACCATCAATTAGAAATAAAAAATACAAAACAAATAAAAATAGGGGATAAAGTTTCAATACGTGGAAAAGGGAGATTCTATATAAAAGAAATAGTAGGAACTACGAAAAAAGGGCGAAATCTCGTTTTGATTGAAACTTTTACAAGGTAAAAGCAATAAAATATGGCTAGAATCCATCTATTACAAAAAACATTAATAGATAATGGTGTTTTATTAAATAAAATTTTAATTAATAGTAATGGATAAAAAATAAAGAGTAATAAGTATTGTTAGTATACTTATTACTCTTTATTTTTATATGTAAATTCTATAAGAACAATTTTATCATATGTGAGTTCTCCCAATATAGGACCTTTTTTGTCTAAAGACAAGACAAGTTAGCAAAGTCTACATAAAACAAGGAAGGTAAACAAAACAAAAATTGGAAGAAGACTTGCATATTTTTTTAGATAATTATATAATAACCTAGAATTATAATGAAACCAAAATAGGTTAGGTGAAAAAGTGTGAACAAGACAAAACGAAAAATTTTTGAAACTTCAATGAAGCTGTTTGCAGAAAAAGGATATGATGCAACTAGTATTGAAGAAATAACTTCTGTTGTAGGAGTTGCCAAAGGAACGCTTTATTATCATTTTTCTTGTAAAGAAGAAATTTTTAATTTCTTAGTAGAAGAAGGAATGAAATTATTAAAAAATAGTATTGAAATTAAAACAGCAAGACATCAAAACAGTGTAGATAAATTAAGAGATGTTGTATTAATTCAAATAAAAATATTAGTTAAGTACGAAAACTTTATTACTATTTTACTTAGTCAAATATGGGGCAATGAACCAAGAAATCAAATGTGCAAAAAATATGTATTTGAATACGTAAAAACAATTGAAGAAATTATAGAAGAAGGAATTCGAAAAGGTGAGATTATAGATGGGAATGCAGAAGTTATTGCATCTGGAATATTTGGACTTACTTGTTCAAGTCTTATATATCGATTAAAAACAACAAAACAAATTGATATTAAAGAATTATATACAGAATTCGATAAAGCAATTATTAGTGGATTAAGTAAAAAATAAAAGGAGAGAAAAAAATGGAAAGATTACACAAATATGTGGAAATAACGGATTTGAAAGACATGCTAGAGAAATCAGGAAAGATGTATGCAGATAGACCAGCATATAAGTTCAAAACCAAAAAACAAGGAGAATTTAGAATCATCACACATAAAGAATTCCGTGATGATATTAAAGCATTAGGAACTGCATTAGTAGATTTAGGTTTACAAGGAAAAAGAGTAGCGGTAATATCCGATAACCGCTATGAGTGGGGAATGGCATATTTAGCAGTAGCAACAGGCGTGGGCATTATTGTGCCACTTGATAAATCTTTACCAGATAATGAAATTGAAAGCCTAATTAAACGTTCGGAAGTAGAAGCGATTTTTTATTCTGATAAGTATGATAAAATTATGAAAAAAATTCGCGAGGCAGGACAGACAAATCTAAAATTCTATATCTCTATGGATCTAAAAGAAGATAAAAAAGAAGTATTAGCACAAAAGTCATTAATTGAAAAAGGAAAAGAATTAATAGAAAAAGGGGATAGAAGATTCTTAGATGCTAAAATTGACCCTGAAGAAATGTCTTTCATGCTATTTACATCAGGAACAACAGCAATGTCAAAAGCTGTTATGCTATCACAAAAAAATATCTGTACGAATTTAATGGATATTGCCTCTGTTATTGAATTAAAACCAGAAGATACGATGCTTTCTTTTTTACCATTACACCATACGTTTGAATGTACAGTAGGATTTTTATACCCGATATATTGTGGGGCTTCCATCGCCTTTTGCGAGGGAATTCGTCACATTGCGGATAATATTAAAGAATATGAAATTACAGCTATGATTTCCGTTCCAATCCTATATGAAAATATGTATAAAAAAGTAATAAAAGGAATTGAAAAGAAAGGGAAATTAGAAGCGGTAAAAAGAGGAATTAAAATTAGTAATACACTCTTAAAATTCCGTATTGATATGAGAAAAGAAATCTTCAAAGAGATCCATGAGACATTAGGAGGAAAAGTAAGACTATTCGTTAGTGGTGGAGCAGCACTAGATGAAGAAACAGAAAGAGGATTTAATGACCTAGGATTTAAAATCTATCAAGGATATGGATTAACCGAAACATCTCCTGTTATTGCAGCAGGAAATGATAAATATGTAAAATTAGGCTCAATTGGGAAGGTATTTCCAAGTGTAGAAGCAAAAATCATTAATAAAAATGACCAAGGAATTGGAGAGCTTGTTGTAAAAGCTCCAAGTGTTATGCTTGGTTACTATAACAATGAAGAAGAAACCCAAAAGGTATTAGATAAAGAGGGCTGGTTCCATACTGGTGATTTAGGATATTTTGATAAAGATGGATATTTATTTATTGCAGGAAGAATGAAAAATGTTATTGTTTTAAAAAATGGTAAAAATGTATATCCAGAAGAGTTAGAAGCAGTTATTAATAAAAAGAAGGTATAACAGAATCTTTTGTATATGGAAAAGCAGATGAACAAGACCCTTCTGATGTAAAAGTTTGTGCTAAACTGGTTTATGATAAAGATCTTATTAAAAAAGCATATGGTGTAAAAGGAAAAGAAGATATAAAAGAAGCTTTATGGGAAAGAGTAAAAGAGATTAATAAATCAATGCCAACATATAAATATATAAAAGAAATAACAATCACAGAAGAAGAATTAGTAAAAACAACAACGCAAAAAATAAAAAGACATGTAGAATTAGAAAAAACATTAGGAATAGCTAATAAAAAATAGAAAAATAGCTTAAAAATATTTTTGTAAAATGTCATAAATTGTCTTGACTTTTATTACGAACTTGTAATAAAATCGTAACAGAATCGAAATATAAAATTTTTTAAATCCTATTGTAGTTTTTGAAAGAAAAATGTATAATAACAATATTAAAAAAAGCGATTAAGATGTACGTAGGATAAAGGAGGGGAGTTTACATTGTCTAGATCTGGCATAGTAAACGTGAGAATGGTAATCACAGAAGAAAAAATTTTATCAAATATTGATAAGGTACAAAAAATGATCAATCCAAATAGCAAGAAACAAATTGTGCAATTGGATGAGGATTCTTATTTTAAAGATTTAATAGAATCCATAAAAACATATTTAATTGAATATCCAAAAAAGAAAAACTTTCCAAAGAGTGTGTATAAAGCAGCATACGGATTAGTAGAATATGCTACAAATCAATTTGAAGAAAATACAAAACAAATTGAAGAGTTAATTAGACAACGCGAAAAAAACATTACATTAGCTGGGGAGCTAAAAGATGTTTTACAAGTTGTTCAAAATAAAGAAAAAAATTGGAAGGATGTTGTAAAAGAAGCTTCTAAAACAATGCCAGAAGATATTATTGAAACATTGGGTATTATTGGAAGATCTCGTTCAAACACATCACAAAATTATCAAGATGCATTAAAATTAATCAATGCTAGAGTTGTTAATTTAGAATCTAATTTACATATTGAAATTGATATGGAAAGAATAGAAGACCGCTCAAAAGCATTAAGCTACATTGGAATCGAAGTAGCGGATGCATTAAAAGCAATTCCAACTCCAATAGATGATGTAATAGAAGAGGAAGACGTAAAACAAGAACAACAAATACAAGAAGAACAAGCAAAATATATTCAAGATACTAGAATAGAAGTAAAACCATCTCTATGGCAAAGAATTAAACAAAGTAAAGTGGTAAGAGCAATTCGTTATGCATTCAAGATTCGAGTTGTACTAGAAATGCCAGCACTTCCAGAAGGAAGAGGAGAGAACAACTAATAAAGATAGAAACAGTTTTCAAAAGAATGAAAACTGTTTTTTATTGTATAGGAATTTTCTCTAAATATTGATGGATATTTTCTAGGACAACAACTTATATAGAAATGGTTGCCTAAAATAAAAAAGTAGGTGGAAACTTAAAAACAACATTAGAAGGATTGCTTTCTAAGTAGGGTAAACGAAGTTTTCTTTGCTCTATGTAAAAATAAAAAAGAGAAACAAAATAAAATGAAAATAGGTAGAAAAAATATTGAATTACTTATCTTGTTTTGATATCATAAGTCTATAAAAATAGGAAGAAAAAAGAGGGATAAATATGAAAATTGACGTTTTTGCATCAACAAAAGTAGAATATGAATTACCAAAAGAAGAAGCTGTATTATTATCTGGAAAAGCAGCTGGTATTTGCTATATGCCAGATGATATAGAAGTATTACTAAATGAACCAGAAGAAAAGACAATAAAAAGAGCAAATAATACATTAAAAATGGGACATCATAGTGTATTCGACCATGTTAATTATAATTTAATTCTATCTGGAATACCTAAAATTCTAGCGATGATTTTAAATAATGAAGGAATGTATACAACATCTGAAAAATCAGCGCGATATACGAAAATGCGATCTACTGGAAAAGAAAAAGAATTGTATGAGAAATGGGTAGAAAAATACCAAAACTTAATCTTAGATACTTATCCAGAAATGAAAGAAAAACAAGCACTAAAATTAGCACAAGAGAATGCTAGATATTTAATTAGTATTTTTACACCAGCAACAACAATGGCATATACAACATCATTAAGACAATTGAATTATATTTATCACTTTTTTGAAAATTATATAAAAAAAGAACCAGATACAGGATTTAATACAAAATTAAAACCAGTCTTAGAAGAATTTAATAATCACATAGAACCTCTTATAGTAGATAACTTAAATGCAGATACAAAAGGAAGAACAATTTCTCTTTTTGCGAAAAGAGATTATCAAGAAGAATTTGGGGAATGCTATAGCACAAATTATATGGGAACATTTGCGCAATACGCACAAATACAAAGACACCGTACTTTAAGATATAATCTAAAAATTGAAGAGAATGCATCTTTTTATATTCCTAGAATATTAAGTAAAAAAACAGATTTAATAGAAGAGTGGAAAACAGACATTATTTCATTAAGAGAAAACTATCCACAGGGAATGTTAATAAAAATTAATGAAAGAGGAACAGTAGAGGATTTTATTTTAAAAACAAAAGAAAGACTATGTGGCTGTGTACAATTAGAAACTATGATACAAACCAAAGAAACATTGGATAAATATATTGCAGCAACGGAAAAGAAAAATCCGGAAGTTCATCAATATTTACAAAACTATGCATCAGGTGTGCGTTGTAGGTTTAAAGATTTTAGCTGTACAAGTCCTTGTATGTGGGGACCTAAAAATGCATTGTCTAGATTAATATAGGGAACTTAAGAAAAGTTAGCATAAACTTTTAGTAGGGAAATTTTAGAAAAAAATTGAATAAGAGATACCGATTTGATAGAATATTTTTAGCAAAAATATAAATATTCAAGGAGGTATCTCTTATGTATTCAATTATACAAAAGATTTATGAGAAAAACAACAAAATTTTAAAAGAAGGTGTAAAAAAAGTTTTAAATGGAGATGATGTAAGTTCTTTAACTGGTGCAATCAAAGACTTTACAGATGTTTTAGGAAAAGAACTTTTTTCTGAAATAGCAACACAAATAGAAAATTTAGTATTTGAAGACTCAAAAAGAAAAAATCAATATGAAGCAATAAGATTTGCAGATAAAAGTTTAATAACAAAAAACGGAAAAGCAAAATTTGAAAGAAGATATTACAAAGATAAAGAAACAGGAGAAAATGTATGTTTAACAGATAAAGTGTTAGGAATAGAAACAGGAGAAAGAATAGACAAAAAAGTAAAAGCAGAATTAATACAAAAAGCAAGTGAACAATCATATAGTAAAGCCGGAAAATTAGTTGTACCAGAAATGGAAATAAGTGCAACGACAGTGATGAAAAATGTAAGAAAAAATGAATGGAAAATGGAAATAGAAGAACGAAAAGAAGAAGATAAAATAAGGTCAAAAAATATATACATACAAGTTGACGAAGATCATGTTAAAGAAAGAAATAAAAAGGGTTGTACAATATCAAAAATAATAACAATATATACACGAAAAAGGACATTAACGAAACCAGAAAGAATACCAGAAGTAAAACAAGTAAGAAAAGAATTAGTAGATAAATTCACGTTTTCAGGGCTATACAAAGATACCCAAGAAATGTGGGAAGATGTAGCGTACTACATAGAATGTACATATAAAAAAGAAGAAATAGAGACAGTATTTGTTATGGGAGATGGAGCATCATATATAAAATCAGGAACAGAATGGATAGGAAAATCAGTATTTGTGCTAGATACGTTTCATTTAGAAAAATATATAAACCATTTAAATTACGATGAATATTTAAAAACAAAATTAAAAGAAGCAATAGACCAATATGACCCGATAAGTACAGAAAATATAATGAATGAAGCAATAAAAAAAGTAGAACAAGAGATAAAAGAAGATGAAGGATTAGGAAGAGATACAAAAAGATTAGAAAATAGACTAAAGAAAGTAAAAGAGACAAAAACATATCTAATGAATCAATGGGACGGAATAGAGGCACATGATAGATACAAAGATAAATTAACAGGATGTTGCCAAGAAGGGCAAGTACATCATACATTATCAGAAAGATTAAGTACAGATGCAAAGGTATGGAGTGAAAATGGAATAGATGAAATGAGCCAATTAAGAGCATTTACACAAAATAAAGGGGATATCTACCAAAAAATAATAGATATATCAACAGTAGAAAAAAGAGAAAAGAAAATAGAAAAATTAGAAAAAAGGATAAGAAAAAAAGCAAATAAAAAAATATTTGGAACAACAGGAGTAAAGATACCGATATCAAAAGCAAGAGACGAGTTGTATTATGAATTGAAAAATATTTGGTATGGGAATGCAGTGTAAGTATTGAAAAATAAATAAGAATATGATAAAAATAGCCTATGAATAGGTTTATTAAGTGAACCTAAAAATATAGAAAAATAAAGATAAAAATATAAAATCAAATAGGAATCTCGAAAATCAAGAAACAAAGTTAGTTCAAGATTTTAATGAAGATAAATCCTACTAAAAATTTATGCTATCCTTAAGAAAACAATAAGATGACAAGAGAGTATATACATGATATAATAATTAATAAAGTCAAAAAAAATTACAGTTAGGAATAAAAAAAGAAAAAAGGAATATAGAATAAAAGGAGGAATCAAAAATGGGAATAGCAGCATTAGTACTAGGAATTGTATCTGCCCTTATAGCCTTTATTCCATTTTGTGGAGTTATTGCACTTATACCAGCATTAGTAGGATTGATATTAGGAATTATTGACTTAGTAAAGAAAAATAAATCTGGAGATAAGAAAGGAATGACAATAGCAGGAACAATACTTTCAGGCATTGCAGTAATAGTAGCATTGGTATGGTTTGCTTTATCTTTTATTGTAGGAATTAGAAATTCATATTATTTTAACTCAAATAGATATGATTATCCTCCCTATAATTATAATATAACAGATGAGTATAAAAATGAAATTGAGAATAAGGCTGAAAATATTATCGACAAGCAACAAAATAGATTACAAGATATTGAAGATAGACTAGATAACATACTAGAAGGTAATGCATAAAAAGTCGAATAATAGCTATATGCTTGACAAACAACGAGAAAAAACAATATAATAAAATTAGCTTAACAAATAAAAAGAGAGAATAATAAAGGAGGATAAATTATGGGAATAGCAGCATTAGTATTAGGAATTGTGTCAATATTAATAGGAATGGTACCATTTTGTGGAGCAATTGGATTTATACCAGCAATCATAGGATTGGTGTTAGGAATTGTAGATTTAGTAAAGAAAAATAAATCTGGAGAAAAGCAAGGAATAGCAATAGCTGGAACAGCTCTTTCAGGAATTGCTATTGTGTTTATTCTATTATGGCTATTTGTATTCTCAGCAACCGTTGGTAAAGCAGTTAAAAATGAATTAAGAAATTATAATTATAATCTGAACTATAGCTATAATTTAATGGATTAAGTAAAAGTAAAAGGAAAAGAAAACATAACAGATGAAAACAAGAAATAAAGATAAAAAAAGAAATTACATGTATTTAAGTATAACATTACTTATTTTAGCTATTTACGTAATTTCTTTTCCTTTTGTATCTAAAATATTAGAAAAAATATCTCCAGAGTTGGTAGTATGCCCTTATTTAAAAATGACAGGAAATCCTTGTCCGTTATGTGGAGGAACAAGATATTTTGCAGGATTAGGAAATGTCTTTCAGGACATTCGTTATTTGTTTCATCCTTTTGGAATAATGGCAATTGGAGTGATTTTTGAAATTATTTTTCGAATCTATGTTATATGGAAGATAAAAAAGGATAGAATAACAAAAGGGGTAGTTATTTTTGATATTATAATGCATAGTATCATGATAATTAGTTTTATTTTATATGAAGTATTCTTTTTCTTAAAGTAGAAAAAATATAAAACGAAAATAACAAGGGAAAAGAAGGAAAAAATAAAGAAAAAGATAAAAAAATCAAAAAATAGTATTGACAGATGACGAATTATCCATTATACTTAATCTTGCGTTAAGAAAAAAGCAAGAGACGCGCCCTTAGCTCAGTTGGTCAGAGCAACCGGCTCATAACCGGTGGGTCCAAGGTTCGAATCCTTGAGGGCGCACCATATTGTTATTAAGTTTTTTGATAGCAATATACGGGTAGGTGGCCGAGTGGCTAAAGGCGGCAGACTGTAAATCTGTTCTCATTTGAGTACGAAGGTTCGAATCCTTCCCTGCCCACCAAAGAAATAATTAATGTAAATAGCTTGTATCTGAGGATACAGGCTATTTGTACGACAGGCAGTTATATGTTTAAGAGTTAGTTAATAACTAACTCTTAAACAGTTTATGCAATAATAACAAATGCAATATGATACGAAAGTAAAACAGTTGAATAAAGTTATGAGACATAAAATCCAAAGTAGGTGAAAGACCTACCCCATGAGCACTGGTGCAAATTGGGAAGTCTAAACTAGGGCAATATCGTGAGGTGTTGTCTGAAGGTGTTGCAGAAACCGAGAGGACTGTAGACGAATTAGAAGACCGAAACGAAAAGTGAAGCACATGTTGCGGCAAGGCAAGTTGATGACCATGGGAATAGTTGGAAAATCTAAATCTTTTATCCAAAGAACCAGTCGAATAAAAGGAACTTGTAGTGTGAAGGTGCTTGGTATGTTAATAAATGGAAATACGATAATCCTGTGAGAACTCTACACTACCAAAGAAACTGACAGATTTTTTTTACTGGGCAGATACATATAAGTGTAAAACGAAATTGTAAATGCGTGTAGAGTAGTCAGACAACTCAGTAGTACAGAAGTAGTTGCAAGACCAAACTTGCAATGAATGGAAGGGGGGTGACCTTTGTAGACCAAGTCAAGAATGTAAAGTAATGTAAAAGTTCACGATACTTAGGTCCATATATCCTGCTTTCAGCCATTGCCATATTATATTTAGTACACTTCCATCTGATATATACTTATTTAGTATTTTCATTAAATTCTTGTGTGGTATGTTATTGAAGAATCCTTTTATATCACAGTCATATATGTAGTTATATCTTATTTCCATGTTCCATAATATATTTTGTAATACTCTTTCTACTCCTATATTTGCTCTGTATCCACACGACCATTTATGAAATACTTTTTCTTCAAAAAATGGTTCTATTGCATTCTTTACTGCTTGTTGTATTATTCTATCTTTTAGTATTGGTATCCCTAGTGGTTTTTTGTCCCCATTTTTCTTTGGTATATATACTCTTCTTACTGCTGTTGCTTTATATTCTCTCGCTTGCATTACTTGGGCTAGAGCTAACAAATTCTCTTCTTCATGTTTTGCGTATTCTTCTATTGTTATATTATCTATTCCTCCTGCTCCTTTATTTGCTTTTACTTTATCCCATGCTTCTTTAATTTCTTTTCTTGCATTAGTTGTCCATAAATACTATGTATTTTGTGCTTTAATTCTTTATTCATTTCTTATCCTTGTCCTCTCTAAAGTTCATCAGTTTCGTTTTTAAGAAGGGAAATACTATGACACAACAAGTGGAACACCACAAGGAGGATTAATAAGTCCAATATTAGCCAATATATATCTAAATGAATTAGATTGGGAGCTAGAAAAGGAAAATATACATTTTGTGCGTTATTGCGATGACTTTCTACTTTTTGCAAAAACAGAAGAAGAAATAAAAAGAGCAGGAGAAATAGCAAAAAGAATAATAGAAGAACTAAGATTAGAAGTAGCAATGAATAAAACAAGATATGTAGACTTTAATAAAGACAATTTTAAATTCATTGGATTTGAATTTCATCATTGGAGAGAAAGCAAATAAGGGAATAAGTATTACTTTGTAAAGCCAGAAGACAAGTCGATTAAAAGTTTCAAAAAGAAGATAAAAGAGGTAACAAGAAGAACATTAACATTAAATAAAGAAGAATGGCTAGACAGAGTAAACCCAATAATAAGAGGGAAAACAAACAAACCAAGAAAAGGAAAACAAGGCATAAACGATATTTAGAGAACCTTAAACAAAGAGGAATAGAATACTATGACAAAATAAGACTAGAGAAAATACAAAGAGCAAAAGCTTTAATATAATTTTTCTCTCAAAGACTACAATTGGTAAGCCGTATGCCTTAATAGGGCACGTACGGTTTGATAAGGGGCGAACCTATAGATAGGCTCGCCTACTTTCTTATTACTTTTAATGGTAAATATTTTTGTTATTTTTAAATATTTAATTTTCACTAGAGTGCTTTTCACGATTTTTGATTTTTGTTAATTTATTTTCTTTCAAACAATTACTTAAGTGTTTAAAAGAATTAAGATATAATATCTTGTGTCTTAAATGGTGGGATCAACGCCTAATAACATTATAAAACATGAAAGAGAAACTATTTTGTTATATTGTTAAAATTATATGAAAATGATATAATCTAAAAAATAAATGCAAGTAATTTATAGGGGAAATTGAAAATGAAATTAAAAATAAATGAAAAAGAAAAAGCTGTTATAATTGCTGTTATAATGTTTGGAATAATTAGTTGTTTTGGAGATATTATTTACGAAGGAGCTAGAAGTGCTAATGGTCAATATTTTAATTTATTAGCAGTAAATGCAGCTACGGTTGGTATTTTATATGGAATTGGAGAGTTTTTAGGCTATGCTTTAAGACTTGTTTTCGGAAAGTTAAGTGATGATACAGGAAAACATTGGTTATTTATTTTTATTGGTTATGGTTCTCTTATAGTAGTTCCTTTAATGGGATTTACAACGAGTGTACCGATACTATTTACTTTATTTTTGATAGAAAGAATTGGAAAAGCTCTTCGCTCTCCTGCAAAAGATACTATTCTTTCCCAAGTTGGTGAAAACAAAGTTGGAATTGGTTTTATATTTGGCTTGCAAGAAGCGCTAGACCAAATTGGTGCTTTTATTGGACCTTTAGTATTTTCACTAGTTTTTATGATAAAAGGTGGACAAGATTTAGAAAGTTATCAATTAGGATATAAAATTTTAATATTTGCAGTTGCTTTAGTAATGATTTCTGTTTTTATTGCTTATAAGAAAATATCAAAACATGATTTGATAAAAGACGGAGAAACAATTACAAGAAAAAATGATAAATTAACACCAATATTTTGGAAGTATTGTTTGTTTTCGTTTTTTACAACAATGGGATTTGTTGCATATTCAATAATCGGTTATCATTTAAAATCAAGAGAATTAATTACAGATGCAAGTATAACAGCGCTATATGCAGGAGCAATGATTATTGATGCAATTATAGCAGTAGTAATAGGAAAAGTCTATGATTTAATTAAGAAGAAAACCGGAAAAAATGAAACAGGATTACTTACTTTAATATTTATACCTATATTATCAGTATTTATACCAATTCTTACTTTGAATGATAATGTTGTTTGGATTGTTTTGGGTTTTATATTATATGGAATTATTTTAGGTGGACACGAAACAATTATGCGTTCAGCAATTGCTGATTTAACTGCTTTTAAAAAGAGAGGAACAGCCTACGGAGTTTTTAATAGTATATATGGATTGGCATTGTTCATAGGAAGTAGTTTAATGGGAATATTGTATGAAAGTATATCAATAAATTCAATAATAGCTTTTACCATGTGTACCGAATTAATAGCAATAATTATTTTTACAAATATGAGAAAAGATATAAAAAACAATTAGAACTTTTGAAAGTGAGATAATATTTTGAAAATTAAAAAATAGCAATTTGGAGGTATATATGATTAAATCAAATATAAAGAAACAATTTCATTGTGATAAAGATAAACTATGGAATATTATTACAGATAATACTAATTATTCCTGGAGAAGTGATTTATCAAAAATAGATATTGTAGATGATAAACATTTTATTGAATATACAAAAAATAATTATCCTACTTATTTTACTATCACTTCAAAAAAGAAATTTAAAGAATATCAATTTGATTTAGAGAATACTAATATCAAAGGAAAATGGATTGGTATTTTTAAAGAACTTCCCAATGGTGCTATTGAATTGGATTTTACGGAAGAAGTAGAAGTAAATAATTTTTTTGTAAGATTGTTGTTAGCAAAGCCTTATTTAAAAAGTCAGCAAAAAAGATATATGAGAGATTTGGAAAAAGAATTAAATAAGTAATACATATTACAAGCATAATTATAGATGTAAAAATGGATATTTCATTTATTCTAAAAATAGAAATAAGATAAAACAAATTAAGTACATAATGAAAGAAGAGAAATTAAAAATAGTATATATAATTAAACAATAAAGTAATGGGAGAAAGAGGGTAAAACAATGGCAAATATACTAGATTATTTAACTTGGAGAGGGGATTTGACATTAAAGGAATCACCATTTAATGAAGTAGATAACTTAATACTAGCTCGTTTATCATATTTTGATTTTGATGGGATTATAAAAGAGGGAGAAATTATAACGATTCAAGAGGCAGCAAAAAGATATAAAACAAAAGAGAATAAAAGAATTTTGCAGGAGGAAGATACAGAGCTATTTCCTTTTTTAGGACAAGTTGCTCGTTTTCAAAATATGAAACTTGCAGGATATGTTAATAAAATTGAAGAAGAAGCGGAAAAACAATTTTCTGCGATAACCATATATATGCCAGATAATAGTATTTATGTTTCTTATCGTGGAACAGATAATACAATTGTTGGATGGAAAGAAGATTTAAATATGAGTTTTAAGCCACAAGTACCAGCACAAATAGAGGCAGTAACTTATTTAGAAAAAGTGGCAAATAAATATTATGGGAAAGTTCGTGTAGGAGGGCATTCAAAAGGAGGAAACTTAGCGGTATATGCGGCAGCTTTTTGTAATAAAAAAATAGAAAAGAAAATCATCAATGTATATAATAATGATGGGCCAGGATTTGATGATTTTATATTAGAGACAGAAAATTATCAAAATATAGTAGGAAGAGTAGAAACCTTTGTACCACAATCTTCCGTAATTGGTAGATTATTAGGACATGAGGAAAAATATTTAGTTGTAAAAAGTGTACAAAAGGGAATTATGCAACATGATTTATATAGTTGGCAAGTAGAGGGAAAGAAATTTGTTAGTTTAGAAGAATTGACAAATGGAAGTCAGTTTGTAGATAAAACAATAAAAGATTGGTTAAAGGCAGTAAGCCCAGAACAAAGAGGAGAATGTATTGATATTCTATTCCAAATTCTAGAGTCAACAGAAGCAACAACCATGTCTGAGATTAGTCGTAAGAAGTTTAATAGTGCGATAGTTCTTTTAAAAACATATAAAAATGTAGACGAAGAGAATAAAAGGATTGTTGTTCAAACATTAGAAGTACTATTAAAAATAGCAAAAGATAATCTGTTAGAAAAGTTTCCTAAAGTAAGAGAAAAAAAGATTCAAAAAGAAGAAATTGAAAAACAAGAAGGAAGATTAGCATGAGAGAATTAGAAGCGTGTAAATTATGCCCAAGAGAGTGTCAAGTAAATCGTTTAAAAGGACAAAAAGGATTTTGTCAAATAACAGACAAAGTAGAAATAGCCTTAGCTTCTTTGCACTATTTTGAAGAACCTTGTATTAGCGGAAAAGAAGGTTCTGGAACTATTTTCTTTTCACATTGCAATATGAAATGCATGTTTTGCCAAAATCATGAGATTAGTCAAGAAGGGAAAGGAAAAGCAATAACAGTAGAGAAGTTAGCAGAGATAATGGTAAATCAGCAAAAAAGAGGTGCACAAAATATTAATTTAGTAACTCCTACTATGTATAGTACTCAAATAAAAGAAGCGATAAGAATAGCAAAAGAAAAAGGGTTAAGAATTCCAATTATATATAACTCGAATGGATATGAAAGTATTACAGCTTTGAAAAATTTAGAGGGATATATTGATATTTATTTACCAGATTTAAAATATTATTCTAATACATTAGCTGAAAAATATTCAAAAGCACCAAATTATTTTGAAATAGCAACCAAAGCAATCCGAGAAATGATAAGACAAGTAGGAAAGCCAATATTAGATGAAAATGGTATTATGAAAAAGGGTGTTATGATTCGCCATTTAGTTTTACCAAACCATCTATTAAATACTAAAGGTATTTTAAAATGGATACAAGAAAATATAAAAGAAGACGTATGGGTGAGCATTATGGCACAATATTTTCCAACCTATCAGGTAAGAGAGGATAAACTGTTGGGAAGAAAGTTGACTAAAGAAGAATATGATAGAGTAAAGGAATGGATAGATGAAATTGGATTGGTAAATGGATATATGCAAGAATTAGGAGAACATGAAGAAGAATATGTGCCAAACTTTGATTTAAGTATGTAATAGGAAGAAAAGAGAAATAGGAATTACAAGATAAAATTTACAAGCAGATAACTAATTTGGAACTTGACCATTTAGTATAATGCAAAAACAATGGAAATTTGATACAATACCTCTTACGAAAGAGGTATTTATTTTATGGAAGTAAAGAAAAAACAGATAAAAGAACAGAATAGGAAAAACAAGAAACAAAATAAAAGAGAAAAAAAGATCAAATGGCAAAAGAAAGCTAGCATTATACTTGTTATATTATTAATCCTATTTCTTGTTTTACCGATGACAGTAACTTCCACTATCTATGAAATGAATTTTGGAAGTAGGGTTGTTTTAGAAGAAAATAGTGGTAGAATGAAGTATGAAGACTATCAAGAAAAAATGACAAGAAGAGAAATTTCTTTTTCTTCTAACAAAGGTCAAACATTAAGAGGTTTTGTATATACAAAAAGAAAGGCAACAGATGAACCAAAGGCTTTAATTGTAATTGCACATGGATACTTAGGGACACATGAAGAATACTTAAATCAAATTTACTATTTTGCAATGCATGGTTATGAAGTAATGGGGTATGATAATACAGGAACAAATTTAAGTGATGGAAAGAGTTTAATAGGATTAGGACAATCTGCAATTGACTTAGATTATGCGCTTCGTTATGTAGAAAATAATGCAGAATTAAAAGATAAACTTCTATTTTTATATGGACATAGTTGGGGAGGATATGCAGTTACATCTGTTTTAAATTATGGTCATAATGTAAAAGCAGTAGTATCAAAATCAGGATATAACAATTCAAGAGATATGTTATTTGAATATGGATGTAATCTATATGGAGAGGCTCTTCAAGTATTAGATCCTTATGTGTATCTATATGAAAAGATAAAATTTGGAGATGCCATTGATTTAAATGGAGTAAAGGGAATTAATACTTCTTCTGATACAAGAGTACTATTATTACATAGTGAAGATGACCCTGTTATTAGCTTGGAAAATAGTCTTCTTGTTCATAAAGATGAGTTTGTGAATCCAAAAAGAATAAAAACTATATTATTAAAATACAAAGGACATGATGTAACAAGGTCTGAAGAGGCAATTCTTTATCAAGAAGAGAGGAAACAAGAGTGGAATCAAATAATAGAAAAGTATGGAAAAGAAGCGGATGTTCCAAAAGAAGTGGTAGAGAAATTTAAAAGATCAGTAAATAAAGAGAAAAATAACGAATTAGATGAAACTATAATGGAAGAAATTTTAGCTTTTTATCAAGAAAGTTTATAATAAAAGAAGTAAAAGAAGAGTATTAAGTATATATTCTTCTTTTACTAAATGATGTTTTTTATTCTTCTATTTTAGAGTAACAACGGTTGCTCCCATTTCTCCTTCGCCAAAGCTACCAATTCGGAAACTTTTTACATGAGGGTGCTTCTTTAAATAATGGTGAATTCCTTCTCGTAATTTTCCTGTTCCTTTTCCATGAACAATACGAACTGTTTCTAATTTAGCCATACTAGCATCATCTAAATATTTATCAATAATAGAAATAGCTTCTTCTACATTGAGTCCAATGACATTAATTTCAGTGTTAACTGTTTTGGATTTAAATGAATTTTGATTTCTTGTTTGGATAACGGCTTTCTTTTCTTTTTCTTTGCTAGGAAGTAAAGAAAAAATCGGTAATTTCATTTTTACATTTCCAACAGATACTTCTACTTCTTTTGCTTTATTAGGAAGGGATAATACCGTTCCAATAGTGTTTAGAGTTGTTACGAAAACAGACATACCTATGGTTACTTGTTCTTCTTTTAAGGTATTTGTAGAGGTATTAGTAGAAAGGGAGGAAGTAAATTGCTTTTGAGAAAGAGAAGTGTTTAATTTGTTTCGCAATTGGTTTGCTTTTTTGATAGAATCCATATCCGAATTGTTATATATTTCATTTAGTTGGCGGATAACAGCTGTTGCTTCTTCTTTGGCATCTAGTATGATTTCGCGAGCTTGTTTTTTTGCATTTTCTATTGATTCCTGTTCTTTTTTATGTTGCTTAGTATTCTCTGTTTCTAAAGATTTACGAAGCAATTCAATTTGCCTTCTGTTTTTCTCAATTTCTTCTTTTTCTCTTTCAATGATAATTCGATTATCATAAATTTGTTTTATTACTTCTTCAATATTGGTATGAGAATCCGATAGATAAGATTTAGCATTAGCTAAAATAGAAGAATTTAGCCCTAGTTGTTGGCTGATAGCAAAGGCATTGCTTTTCCCAGGTATTCCAATAAGAAGACGATAGGTAGGTTTTAGAGATTTTATATCGAATTCACAACTAGCATTTTCAAATCCTTTGGTTACTAAACAGTGATTCTTGACTTCAGAATAGTGTGTGGTACATAAAGTAAGACAATTTTTTTTGTAAAAGTATTCTAATATGCTAATGGCAAGAGCTGCTCCTTCAATAGGGTCTGTACCAGAGCCTAATTCATCCAATAGAATTAAACTATCCGGTGTTGCTTTTTGAATAATTTCTACAATATGTAACATATGTGAAGAGAAAGTACTTAGGGATTCTTGAATACTTTGTTCATCACCAATATCTGCAAAAATATGGTCAAATACATAGAGACTGCTATGCTCTTTTACTGGTATATGAAGTCCGATATAAGCCATTAGGCAAAGTAGGCCAACCGTTTTTAAAGTAACTGTTTTTCCACCTGTATTAGGACCAGTAATAACAAGAGAAGTAAAGTCTCTTCCAAGAGATATGTTAATAGGAACTACTTTTTCTTTTGAAATTAAAGGATGTCTTGCTTGTATTAGATTAATTTCTTTTTGGGAATTTAGAACTGGTTCTGTAGCATCCATGGTCATACCATATTTAGCTTTGGCAAATATGGTATCTAAAAGTGTAATTGTTCTTATATTTTCTTCTAGATTTTGTTGGATTGGTTCGAATAGTTTGGTAAGCTCTTTTAAAATCTTTTCTATTTCTATGTTTTCTTCTATTTGTAAATTATTCTTTTCATTATTTAGTTCAAAGATAGAAATAGGTTCCATAAAGACAGTAGAGCCACTAGATGAAATATCATGAACAAATCCTTTTATCTGACTTCTTGCTTCTGATTTAACAGGAATAACAAATCTATCATTACGAATGGTAATGACAGGCTCCATAATAGCAGAAGCATAAGTACTAGAGTGAATAAAAGAATTAAGTTTTTCTTTAATTTGTTCTTGTAATTTGTTTTTCTTTCTACGAATAGAAGAAAGAACAGAAGAAGCCTTGTCGTCTATGGTATTTTCATCTAAAATATCAGAAAAAATACGATTTTCTATCCCTATATTTTGATAAAGTGCTTGAAAATAGGTTGATAACACAGGAAAAGAAGAGGTATCAAAATCTTCATCTGCTTGAAAATATTGAACTAGAATTCGAGAGATCTTTAATAAGTTAGCCAAATCTAATAGCATGCGAGGGGATAATATTTGATTACTTTCTAACTTTTTAAAACTAATTGTCATATCTGCTATTTCGGAAAGAGGAATATTTCCTTTGCGAATTAAAAGAGAAGTAGCTTCTGTTGTCTGCTTCTGCATAAAAGCTACTTCCTCTTTTTTATTACTTGGATGAATAGCTAAGATAGCCTTTTTTCCGAGATAAGTAACGGCATATTCGGATAAGATATATAATATCTTATCCAATTCTAATTTTGCTTGATATGGATATTTCATTTTAGTTCTCCTCAAATACTTTGTATTGTAATAGGATATCTCTTAATGAATTGATGTCTAAGCCAACAATGGTGTTATATTTTCCATCATATCCTTTTACATAGTTTCTACCGATTCCTTGAATGGCATAGGAACCAGCTTTATCCATTGGTTCGCCAGTATTGACATATTCCATAATTTGTTCATGTGTCATACCTTTCATATGTACAGTAGATTTTGAAACAACAGTATCAAAAATAGCACTTCTTTTATTTTTAATACATACTGTCATTCCGGTATAAACATCATTAGAGTTTGATTGCAATTTAATAAGAGTATTAATAGCATCTACTTTATCATGTGGCTTTCCTAAGATTTTTCCATTAAAAGAAACTACCGTATCAGCACCTATGACAACCAATTCTTCATAATGCTTTTCTAATTTAAGATAGACATCCACTGCTTTTGCAAAAGAAAGGTTCTTTACTAATTCTTCAGCTGTATATTTACTTTTATCTAATTTATTTTCGTCAAATCCACTGGTATAGATTTCAAAATCACGTAATAATTTACTTAATAATTCTTTTCTCCTTGGTGAACCAGAAGCCAATATAACTTTCATAATATCCTCCTTCAAAAGTATCTTTATTATCCCATATTTTAGTAAAAAGTTCAATACAAAATGGATAATTTACATAAAATACAGAAAGAAAAATAGAAGTAAAAATAAAACTGAAAAAGATAGAACAAGAAATTAAAGATAATTAATATTTAGAAGAAAATTGAAGAAAATTAAATAATACACTTTATAATTAGTTTAGTAGTCGTACCAAATAGAGGTTAAATAAATATAAAGTTAAAGAACTAGTTAATGTTGCTTATAGTACTCTTTTGTGATAAAATAACACGGAAATATAGAAAGAGAAAACGGAGGAAAACAATTGAACGACAGACAAGAAAGAATTCGTAATTTTAGTATTATTGCACATATTGACCATGGAAAATCAACGTTAGCTGATAGATTAATTGAAATGACAGGCGTATTATCGAAAAGAGAAATGGAAAGTCAAGTATTGGATAATATGGAAATTGAACGTGAAAGAGGAATTACCATAAAATCTCAAGCGGTTCGTATGGGATATACTGCTAAAGACGGTAAAGAATATGTGTTTAACTTGATTGATACACCAGGTCATGTGGATTTTAATTATGAGGTTTCAAGAAGTTTGGCTGCATGTGATGGTGCTATTTTAGTTGTAGACAGTAGTCAAGGAGTAGAAGCACAAACACTTGCTAATGTATATTTAGCAATTGATAACGATTTAGAGATTTTACCTGTTATTAATAAAATTGATTTGCCAAATGCAAGACCAGAGGAAGTAAAAGAGCAGATAGAAGATATTATTGGGATAGAAGCACAGAATGCTCCTTGTATTTCGGCAAAATCTGGTTTAAATGTAGAAGAGGTTCTAGAGAGAATCGTAACTGATATTCCTTGCCCAGAGGGGGATGAAAATGCACCTCTTACTTGTCTTATCTTTGATTCCTTTTATGATAATTACCGAGGAGCTATTAGTTATGTAAGAGTAAAAGATGGTACTGTAAAAGTAGGAGATGAAATTACACTAATGGCAACAGGGAAGGCCTATACGGTAACAGAACTAGGATATTTTGAACCAGGTACCTATCAACCAAGTAAAGAACTAAAGGCAGGAGAAGTTGGATATATTGCGGCAAGTATTAAAAATTTATCTGACATCCATGTAGGAGATACGATTACATTAAAAGAGAATCCGGCTAAAGATCCATTACCAGGGTACAAGAAAGTAAATCCAATGGTATATTGTGGACTATATCCTTTAGATGGAAGTGATTATGAGAACTTAAAGGTAGCTTTAGAAAAGTTAAAATTAAATGATGCTGCTCTAGAATATGAACCGGAAACATCTACTGCATTAGGTTTTGGGTTCCGTTGTGGATTTTTAGGATTATTACATTTAGAAATTATTGAAGAAAGATTGGATAGAGAATTTGATTTAAGTTTAATTACAACAGCACCATCTGTTATCTATAAGGTACATAAAACAGATGGAACCATATTGGACTTATATAATCCCTCTGAACTACCAGTCCCACAAGAGATTTCGTATATAGAAGAACCCTTTGTAAAAGCAGAGATATTGACGCCAAAAGAATATGTTGGAAATATCATGCAAATCTGTCAGGAACGAAGAGGAATCCATGTGGATATGCGTTATTTAGACCAAAACAGAGTAACACTTGTTTATGAATTACCATTAAATGAAATTATCTATGACTTCTTTGATACATTAAAATCAAAGACAAAAGGATATGCTTCTTTTGATTATGAATTTAAAGAATATAGAAAATCAGAACTTGTAAAATTAGATATTCATGTAAATGGAGAAGGGGTAGATGCCTTATCTTTTATCGTTCATAAAGATTCCGCTTATAACAGGGGAAGGAAAATGATAGAGAAACTTAAAACAGTAATTCCGAGACAATTATTTGCTATTCCCCTACAAGCGGTTATCGGTGGTAAGATTATTGCAAGAGAAACGATTTCAGCCATGCGAAAAGATGTACTTGCTAAATGTTATGGGGGAGATATTACAAGAAAAAAGAAACTATTAGAAAAGCAGAAAAAGGGAAAGAAGAAAATGAGACAGATAGGAAATGTAGATATTCCACAAGAGGCTTTCTTGAGTGTGTTAAAATTGGATGAAGGATGTTAGTATAAACTTTTAGTAGGGAAAATTTGATAAAAAAATTGAATAAGAGATACCAATTTGATAGAATATTTTATCAACAAAACAATATTCAAAAAGGAGGTATCTCTTATGTATCAAATTATACAAAAGATTTATGAAAAAAACAATAAAATTTTAAAAGAAGGTGTAAAAAAAGTTTTAAATGGAGAAGATGTAAGTTCCTTAACTAGTGCAATCAAAGACTTTACCGATATTTTGGGAAAAGAACTTTTTTCAGAAATTGTAACACAAATAGAAAATTTAGTATTTGAAGATTCTAAGAGACAAAGTGAATATGAAGCAGTAAGATTTGCAGAAAAAAGTTTAATAACGAAAAATGGAAAAGCAAAGTTTGAAAGAAGATATTACAAAGATAATGAAACAGGAGAAAATGTATGTTTAACAGATAAGATATTAGGTATAGATAAGGGAGAAAGAATAGATAAAAAGGTAAAAGCAGAATTAATTCACAAAGCAAGTGAACAATCATATAGTAAAGCCGGAAAATTAGTTGTACCAGAAATGGAAATAAGTGCAACGACAGTGATGAAAAATGTAAGAAAAAATGAATGGAAAATGGAAATAGAAGAACGAAAAGAAGAAGATAAAATAAGGTCAAAAAATATATACATACAAGTTGACGAAGATCATGTTAAAGAAAGAAATAAAAAGGGTTGTACAATATCAAAAATAATAACAATATATACACGAAAAAGGACATTAACGAAACCAGAAAGAATACCAGAAGTAAAACAAGTAAGAAAAGAATTAGTAGATAAATTCACGTTTTCAGGGCTATACAAAGATACCCAAGAAATGTGGGAAGATGTAGCGTACTACATAGAATGTACATATAAAAAAGAAGAAATAGAGACAGTATTTGTTATGGGAGATGGAGCATCATATATAAAATCAGGAACAGAATGGATAGGAAAATCAGTATTTGTGCTAGATACGTTTCATTTAGAAAAATATATAAACCATTTAAATTACGATGAATATTTAAAAACAAAATTAAAAGAAGCAATAGACCAATATGACCCGATAAGTACAGAAAATATAATGAATGAAGCAATAAAAAAAGTAGAACAAGAGATAAAAGAAGATGAAGGATTAGGAAGAGATACAAAAAGATTAGAAAATAGACTAAAGAAAGTAAAAGAGACAAAAACATATCTAATGAATCAATGGGACGGAATAGAGGCACATGATAGATACAAAGATAAATTAACAGGATGTTGCCAAGAAGGGCAAGTACATCATACATTATCAGAAAGATTAAGTACAGATGCAAAGGTATGGAGTGAAAATGGAATAGATGAAATGAGCCAATTAAGAGCATTTACACAAAATAAAGGAGATATCTACCAAAAAGTAATAGATATATCACAAGCAGAAAAAAGAGAAAAGAAAATAGAAAAATTAGCAGTAAAAAAGAGTAAATTTTATTTCGTATATAGCTTTTTCAATATTTGATGGTAATTATTGGCAATTTATGAATTCATCCACATTTTGATGATTTTTGAGGGTATGTTATCCACAGGCATGAATTACTTTTATTAAAAGTTCAAAATTTTATTTTTTTTTTGAGCTTTTCTATTTATCTTTTTATTTAATTGTTATATAATTCAATCAAACCTTAACTGTATTTTGCTATGTACCGTTAAGTTTATGATTGTTGAGATAAGCTGTTCTTTGAGTTTTTGGCTTATCTCTTTTAATTTTAGCTTTAACTCTTTTATATCTGTTACACCTTTTTCTAATAACTGTCTAAGTATATGGGCTATTTGTATCATTAAATAATGTACTTTGATTGCTACTTGATTTTTACTATATAAATGCCCTATATCAAATGTTCCATTTTTTTGTATATTAAATCCTTCGTTTTCAATTTTCCATCTTCTTCTTCCTATATTTATTGTTGCTTTGATATTTTTGTTTGTTATGGGTAAATCTGTTATATATACAAATTCTGTCCCTTTTTTATTGTCTGTGTATTTTATTATATTTACCTTTTCCTCTTGATAATCTAGTCCTGTTACATACTCATAATCTTTTATTGTACTTTCATTTGTACTTTCATTTGCTTTTGCAACTACTGTTTCAAATTCATTATACAAACTTGGTATTGCACCTTCTTTAAATCTTATCATATATTTCCATCCGTTTTCTTTACATATCTCTAATACTGGTTTATTTGCATACAACGCATCCCCTGATATTATTATTTTTAACTTTGGATATTCCTTTTTTATTTTTTCTGCTAATCTCTTAAATGCTTTAGTCTCACAATCTTGTTTTGTTTCATCCTCATTTACGTTTTCTACAAATTCACTTCCTATGCTAAATACCATTTCTCCTACTACCAATTTTCCTTCTAGTACATATGTGCTATATTCCTGATATTCTTTTCCATTTTTATCTGTTTTATTTTTTACTAAACAGTTTTCATTATACTTTTTTCTACTTGTTGCTAATCCTGTACCATCTACAATTATATGATAATATTTATCTCTGATTTTATATTTCTGTATCATTTTTCCTCTTATTATCTTTGTTATCATGTATTTTCTTATTCTTTCTATCTCTTCAACTTTTACTTTTTCAAATACATCATTTATTGTATCGCAATGTGGTATTTCTTCTAGTTCTAATCCGCATATCTCTGCTATATTTTCTATGGCTTCTTCTGTATTTAATTCTCTTGTCATTCCTTGCATACTTTTCATTTCACACATCAATCCCATTAATCTTACTATGAATATTACTTTCATTTGGTATTTTACATAAGATTGATTTCTCAAATCTGTTAACCCATTAAATTTGCTTATTAATTCTGGAAAATATTCATTTAATACTGTTATTAAGTCATTTAGTATATTTAATTCTTTTTTTCTTTCTCTTTTTTCTTTTCTATTCAAAAAACACCGCTCCTTTGAGATAAAATTTATTCTATTTTATCAAATTTACGATGTTTTTTGTTGATATATCTATATTTTTTATTGCGAAAAATTTTTACTCTTTTTTACTGAAAAATTAGAAAAAAGGATAAGAAAAAAAGCAAATAAAAAAATATTTGGAACAACAGGAGTAAAGATACCGATATCAAAAGCAAGAGACGAGTTGTATTATGAATTGAAAAATATTTGGTATGGGAATGCAGTGTAAGTATTGAAAAATAAATAAGAATATGATAAAAATAGCCTATGAATAGGTTTATTAAGTGAACCTAAAAATATAGAAAAATAAAGATAAAAATATAAAATCAAATAGGAATCTCGAAAATCAAGAAACAAAGTTAGTTCAAGATTTTAATGAAGATAAATCCTACTAAAAATTTATGCTATCGATGAAGGATAGAGAACTTGCGAAGAGAAGAAAATTATGATATTATGAAATAAGCTTGATAGTTATGTACTAGAGGCTGAAAAGGAGAAATATATATGAAAATAACATGTGACTTAGAGGAATTCCGGAGATTAAAAGCAGAGAAAGAGAAACATCGCTTCCAGAACATTGAGGTAATCAGATTATTGCTGGATAAGGTACAACCAGATCAATATAGTATCTGGAATATAGGGGAGTATTTGAACCGAGGAGAGCTACTTTTAGTAATGCAAAAAGCAGATACTTTGATAGGGTATTATGTGGATATGCATACAGAAAAAGAGAGAAATTTCCTAAAGAAAATCTTGGATAAGGATATAGAAGAGTGTAAAGAAATTTTCCTCGTGAAGGGATATACACTTAGAAATGTTTTGGTATATTATAGGGAATATTTAGAACCTATATTAGTTTTGCAGAAAGAAAAGAGATTGCAGATTTGGCAATATGAAAATAAAATCTGCGAACAGGAAAATATTGAAGAAGTTTACTTTCTTTCTAAAAAATTAAGTGATAGAGACTATAACCTATATTTCTTAATGCAGACGAGCCAAAAGGAAAAATTCTTATTACAGGAATGTGCTAAAAAGAGAAGAAAACAACTACCAGCATTTGATTTTACAAGTTCTTCTATTGGATTGGCTTATTATAAGGTACAAGAAATGCTAAAAAACTATATTCCAAGTAAAAATGTTCCGAATAGTATGCTAGAAGAGGAAGAGGTTGTATGCCTACCAGCTATTTCAAAAGGAAATAGACAGTGGAACCAAGAAATGCAAAGAAGAGCATATGAACAAAAACTAGAAAATCAACGGAAAAAAGTAAGAGAAAGATTAGAAAAGTAATGTATGTTTCAAGAGAAAAGTCAATCAAATGAGGGGCTTTTCTTTTTCTTACTTTTGGGATATAATAAAAATGTAGTTAAGAAAAGAGGAGAAAATACATGACCAAAAGAGAGGATAAAAAACAATGGAATAAAAAGGCCAAAAAACAAAAATATTCTTATGAAAGAAAAGAGGGAACAAAGGTGATGATTCCAAAAGAGTATGAAGACCAAGTAGAGGGAAGAAATGCAGTACTAGAATTATTAGAATCGGGAAAAGATATTAATAAGATTTTGATAGCAAAAGGAGAAAAGCATGGTTCTATTTATAAAATAATAGCGATTGCAAAAGAAAGAAAAGTAATTACTGTAGAAGTAGAAAAAGCAAAATTAAATCAAATGTCCAGAACAGAAAATAATCAAGGCGTAATTGCAATTGTTCCTCCATATTCTTATTGTGAAGTAGAAGATATATTAAAAGAAGCAAAAGAAAAACAGGAAGACCCATTTATTTTACTATTAGATGGAATAGAAGACCCGCATAATTTGGGCTCTATGATTCGAACCGCAGAAACAGCAGGAGTACATGGCATTATTATTCCAAAGAGAAGAGCAGCAAGTGTTAATAGCACTGTTAATAAAGTTTCAACTGGTGCTGTAGAACATATGAAAATAGCAAGAGTAAATAATTTAAAAGATGTAATTCGATATTTAAAAGAACAAGGAATTTGGATTTGTGGTACCGATATGGATACCGATACCTACTACTATAATCAAGATTTAAAGGGACCTTTAGCTATTGTAGTAGGAAGTGAAGGCTTCGGAATGAGTCGATTAGTAAAAGAAAACTGTGACTTTTTAGTGAAAATTCCAATGAAGGGAAAGATTACATCATTAAATGCTTCTGTTTCAGCTGGTATTGTTTTATATGAAGTAGTACGACAACGTAATAAAGCATATAAGATATAGAATAAAGAATATTGTATTATGAAAAAAGTGACGAAAAGTTGCTTTTTTCTTTTTCTAGTATTGAAAAAATAAAATAGGAAAGTTATAATTTAAATATACAAAGGAGGACGAAATATGAAATCCAATAAAAAGAAAATTATTATAATATCTATTATATCTACGATTTTAGTACTAGCAATTGTGCTAGTAGGAATGTATTTTTTTACAGATATTTTCAAGTCCAATCAAACTTTATTCTATGAATATGCAATGCAAGATTTAAATGCCACAAGTTTATTGAGTGGAAATGATTATACGAAAAAAATCAAAACAACACCATATACAGCAGAAGGAGACATTATTGTAAATGTTTCTAATAGTTCTTCTGGAACAGAAAGTCAAAATAATCCAACACAGCCAATAGGACAACCTGCTATCAACAATTTGAAACTAAATATAAAGAATACAGTAGATAATCCAAATCAAAAAGAATATCATAATCTTACTTTAAAATATGGGGACCAAGACTGGGCAAAGGTAGAATTGCTAAAAGCAAATGACGCTTATGGAGTAAAACTAGATGGTATTATTAATAAGTATTTAGCAATTGATAATAATAATTTAAAAGAATTTGCACAAAAAATGGGAATGCAAGATACTACCTATATGACGAACAAATTACAATCTGTAAATATAGAGGATTTACTATATCTTAGTAAAGAAGATAAACAATCGTTATTAAAAACGTATTCAAATACTTTAAATGCAAATCTTAGTAAAGATAAATTTACAAAACAAGCAAATGATGTTATTACAATTAATGGAAAAGAAGTGGCTACAGTTAGCTATCGTTTAACATTAACAGAAAAAGAAATGGTGAATACCATTATTAAAGTATTAGAAACAGCAAAACAAGATGAATTGACGAATACCATTCTTTTATCAAAGTTGCAAAAATTAGGAATTGAAACAGATAAAACAGCTTTAGCAAATTCTGTAGATAAGCAAATTGCGACATTGCAAAGTAAAGAATATACGGAAGATGTTATAACAATTACCGTATATACTTCTGAGAAGGTAACATTACGAACTGAAATTGCAAAGGGAGAAGAAAAACTAACTTTAGATTATATTCAAGCGTCAGATAAAACAAAATTAACCATATCTGCTACGAGATTAGAACAAAATACTTTAGCACAAATGACACAGACAAATCAAAACCAAACAACCCAAACTCAAATGACACCAAATGAAACTAATACAACGGTAGACAATAGTATTGGAAATAATGTAAATAATAGCATAACAACGGATGCTAATAATACATTAGAGGGAAATAATGCAGCAGATAATACCATCATAGGTGCTAATAATACTAATACAAATATAACAGAAAACAACAACGCAGCTATTCAAGATAAAACAATTTATACAATCGATATTTTAAAAGAACAGAATAATGGGAATGTAAGTTATACAACTAAATTTGTTGTAAATAAAAATAATCAAAATGTATATCAAGCAAATTTAGAGGATGTAAGAAGCGGAGATATAAATGGAAATGAAATAAATCATAATTACTTATTAGATATCACAGCAGAAGGTACTACTATTTCTTACACTTATAATAAGAAGATAACTTTTCAACAGCAAGTGGAAGTGGCAAATCTAGATGATACTAATTGCGCAAAAGTAAATAATTATCAAAAAGATTATTTAACAAATTTGATGAATGCAATAAAAACAAATACGGAAGCAGTATTAAATATGCATTTACAAACAATTGCATTAGACTTAAATAGTTTAAAAGGCCAATTGCTAGGAACTTCTGCTATTACTCCAACTGTAAATAATCCGGTAGAAAATACAAATAATACAAATAATGAACAAAGTAGTAATAATACAGCACAGTTATATAACTCGGCTTATGAGAAATTCCAAGGAAATTCTATAAAAGCTGCAGATGTAAAACAATTACTAGATATAATTGCTGATAACAATAAAAACTATCAAAGTAATATTATTGCAGTAAAACTAGATAATACGGAATTAAATCAAACTTCTGCTACAAAAGAAGCAGTTGCTACATTGAAAGAAAAGATACAAGATGCTTTGAATTATAAAGTAGAATTATCTTATGATTATCAAACAGGAATGGTAAGCAATGTTACAATTATTACAGTAGTCGAATAAAAATGAATCAAGAAAAGTGAATAAAAAAGGATGCTTAGTCTATCTTAAAAGGATGCATCCTTTTTTGTTTTAAGTAGTTCTTTTTGAATGAAAAAAAGAATTTAAAACTTTTGGGTGAATTGTAAAAGTAAAAGCAATTCTCAAATATATAAGTAGAAATTAGTCTTACACAAGTCTTTAATGTACAACTTAACGCAATTTTAGTATAATATATATGCAAATGTTTTTGGTGGAAATGGAGTATTAGATATGATCGAAAAAGGGAAACAATTAACATTAAGCCAAAGAATTAAAATAGAAGAAATGTTGAACCAAAGATACAGAAAATTTGAAATTGCTAATGAATTAGATAAAAGCCAATCTACTATTGCAAGAGAAATTAACAAACATAAAAAATTAAAACCTCATAATCCTTTAAACAATGATAATCTGTACAACTGTAAGTACTTCATTAACTGCAAAAAATGTACAGGAAAATGTAGAATATTTCAACCTATTCCTTGTAAAGATAGAGACAGGAATATTGGTGTTTGCAATAATTGTAATAAATTAAAATCTTGCAATTTAGATAAATATTTCTACAAAGCTGAAGATGCACAAAAGAATTACGAATATACATTAAAAGATTCTAGACAAGGTGTTAATTTAAATACTTCCGAATTAATTGAATTAGCTCATATCATCTGTCCTCTTGTTAAAAAAGGTCAATCTATTTATACAATCTTAAATAACCATCCTGAAATAAAATTATGCGAAAAAACAATATATAATTACATAGAAATGGGATTATTTAAAGATTGGGATGTTACTAATTTAACACTTAAAAGAAAGGTTAGAAGGAAAGTGTCTAAAAAGAAGTTTAAAAAACGTAAGGAACCAGAAAATTATGAAGGAAGAACATATACTGATTATCTCAATTACAAAATTCTTAATCCTAATGTTCCTACAACAGAAATGGATACTGTATACAACAATCAATCTGGTCCATATATTCAAACTTTCATATTTGAAAATACTTCATTTATGATTGGTATACTACACAAAGATAAAACAGCTGATTCTATGTCAAAAACTTTAAATGACTTTCAGGACAAACTATCTGATGAAGAGTATAGAAAACTATTTTCTCTTCTGCTAACAGATAGAGGTACTGAATTTGGCAAACCACAGCAATTTGAAATTAATATGGAAACAGGAGAAATTAGAAGTAAAATTTTCTATTGTGATCCAATGCAATCAAGTCAAAAGCCACATGTAGAGAATAATCATAACTTCATAAGAGAAATTTTACCCAATGGACAAAACTGGAACAATTTAACACAGGATAAAGTAGATTTAATGTTCTCTCACATTAATTCAGTGCCTAGAGAATCTCTAGGCAACAAAACACCTTATGAGATATTTACATTTATTTATGGAAAGAAGTTAGCTGATAAATTAAATATACAGAAGATAGAAAAAGACGAGGTTACTACCACTCCTCGACTTTTTTAAACAACTAACATTAAAAATTAAATATTAGATTAATTTTAAACCAAAAAACATTTGTATAATTAAATATTTTACAAACTAGAGTCAAATAGCTTTTACTTTTACTCTAAAAAAATTAAATGCAATTTGGCTTGTTTGTTATGCAAATTTTTTTGAATTTATACTTTAATTTTACAGAATAAACTAGAAAAAAGCAATACTTTAAGATAAAAATATTGCTTTCAAACTGCATTTAATCGTACAAATTGCATTTACTTTACAGAATTGCTTTTAACTTTTCACTTGACGTTTAAAACTTTTGGATAATATTTTAAAAAAAGTTATTGACAAGGGAAAATATTCGTGCTAATATAGAATACGGTCTCGACAAAAAGAGACAAAAAAGCACATTGATTTTAGAAAAATAAGTTAATATTTAATGCAAATGAAAGAAACTTTAAAATATTAAAAATATTTTAAAAAACCTATTGACATTAGTCAATAGAGTGTGCTAAAATCAATAATGTTCACGCGAGATATGCGGAACGAAAAAGTACATTGAAAAGTAAACAATATAACAATACCTTTAGAGTAAAC
>JBKXSZ010000012.1:0-42516 GCA_047017005.1 Clostridia bacterium
TTTTAACTATATAATTTAAACTTCAATAAGTCAATATCCTTTCGTCAAAAAATACATTTTTTCTTCAGGAATAGTAAAATTTATTTTGCAGATTTATTTTAATACATTTTCTTTATCGTATTACTTTTATCTTGATTTTTACTTTTTCCTAGTCTTTAAAAAATTCATTATAGACCGCACCATTATCGTATAATTAAATTTTTATTTATTCATAATTCGTTTTGAACTAATGTCCTCCTTCTTAGAAAGAAAACTTTTTAGTTTTATACATAACCAAAAAACTCACGAAACTCTATTAGTTCTTGCAAAATTGTAATTTTTTTATTACATTCCACTTAAATATTTTTCAACTTCTTGTTTCGATAAATGTTTAATTTTAGTATTTGGATATTCTATATATTCGTTCATTAAAAAAGTCGCCTTTTTATTTTTGCATACTTTGTCTTTATTTTTTTGATAAATATTCTTTAAAGTTTGTATCATTTGTGAAAATTTTATAAGACTTTCTTCCTTTTATATTTTCTATCTCATATATTCCACAATTCCTCTTTTCAGTATAATCTGCTGTTTTAAATATAGTTTACCTAAACTTTTAAATGGAAAATTCCATCTCTGCAAACTTATCAAATACATCTACCACAAGAATGATTTTCTAAACATTCTCTTGCACCTAATAAAGGTGTACTCCTATTATTAGAACTATAACATCTTTACATTCCATATAATAATCTCCTTATACCTTATATTTTTTAATTATAACTTACATAACATTATATATTCTTCTTCGTTTTCATCAATAATTTGAAAACCAACATTTTTATACATTTTTACAGCATAATTACTTTTTTGAACTGATAAAGATGTTTTTTTATAACCTTTTTCTTTTAAAAGTTTTAGCATTTCTTGCATTAACTTTGTTCCTATGCCTTTTCCTCTATATTCTTCAAATAAGGATATTGCAAAAGATGGTGTTTCATTATCAATATGTCCATAATCATTCATTATCCTAGTCCAACAAGCACCAACTATTTTTTTATCACATTCTGCTATAAGGCAATAATCATCTTTATATATTCCAAAGTCTTTAATATAAACTTGCAATTCTTCACTTTTAATAATTTCTTTTGAAGGCTTTTCTGATCCATTTGGAATAAAAATTGCTTCATATAAAAAATCATCAAGTAATTTATATTCATCTTTTCTAATTTCTCTAATATTAAAATTATTCATAATCTCAACTCACTTTAAAATTATAATTTTTTATTCTAATGCAAACATAACTTTTTCATAATCTTTTACATAGTATCTAATATTAGTTCTACCTTTTTACTTTCATTCGCCATAATAAATTCCACTTCTGCCTATATTATATAAGATTATTTTTTATATGCAATAAGCCAATTTTATTTATATTTAATTTTCTAACACTTTATTTAATTGCTTATTAACAAAGATATTAATTTTTCTTACTATGTACATAGTGGCAATAAAGAAATATCAATTTTGGAAGTCACTTTAAAAAAGAGTAGTAAGGCATATATCCTTAAGCTACTCTTCATACTAGTTGATAATGATTAAATATTTCTATATTTGGCTTTTTTACATATAATGTATGAAATTTCTTTATTCTCTTTATTTATACTCCACCCTGAACTATTTTAACCATTAAATCATTATATTTTCTTGTAATTTTAATTCTATATAATTTATTACTTACACCTTTTTTTATAATAAAACAAAATTATATGTTCTTTTATAAAATCTTATAGTTTAATCTTTTTAATTTAAAGTATTGCTACATTTGCAGGTATAGTTGCCATAGAGGAGGTAACAAAGATGCCAACATTCTAACTCCTCTATATATAAGATACACTGTTCCTACTACATTAGTAATTTTAATAGCAATATCAACAAAATTTCCAATTTCTCCCTGGGCTGTATTTTTTAATAATCTACGTCCTTCCATTTTTCATAATTTTCTATTTGCTCTTCCTCAATGCTTTCTATAAAAGTTAATTGTGTATTGTTCATTTCAAATCTATCATGAATTTCATTTTCAGGTATCTTGTATTTGTTTATATTTCCTATATATATAAGTTTTTCTGCAATTTTCTTCGTTTTATTTTTTATATATAGTAGACATTTATACAATACATTTATAAATGTCCCTTTATATACTTCTGGCGCATAAAATTGAGGCAAATACTTAATACCTTCTAATTCTCCTATTGTTGGTACTTCTTCAAATAACTTATTATATATATAGACTACAGGGCATATATTATGCGGATAGTAATCTTCTTCTCCCACTTTTATGCACACTATGTATCTTCCTTTATATCTTTCATTCTCTTCTATTTTGTATGCATACACATCTCCTATTTTCCATGGACATATATAATTTCGGTATTTCCTTACTTTTTTCTCTGCTGGTACTGGGGATTTTATTTTTTCCTCTAGCTCTTTTAATACTTCTTTTCTTTTTTCATATTCTTTTTCTGTTGCTTCTTCTTTCCATCTTTTTAAGTCGTCTCCATTTTTCAAATACCATAATGCCTTTTCTTTTACTTCTTCTTTTAATCTTCCATAGTCCCATTGTATACTTGCTAATGCAAACCAAAATACAGATATTTCATCTTCATCATACTCTTCATATTCTTCTATTAATTTCTTTGTTATTTCTTCATTATCTTCTCCTTGTTTTAATAAATCTATATAGGTGTCTTTTACGTCTTCTGCTATATCGTCTTGATATAGCTTTGGTCCCCATGCTCCCATCTTTCTCTCTCCTTTCTATTGTCCTGTCCAATATAAAGCTTCATTTGACAAATCATTCTTTCCATAATTAAATAAGAATTCTCTTCCTGCCTCCATATATATTTAGTTTTGGATTTTTAGGACTTATTCAATATACGTTTTGAATGTAGTATTTTTGCCTTAACTCTTTATTGTTGAGATTTTTTATCATGATAAATACTTAACTCCCTCTTATTATATAAAAAATATCTATCTATTATTTTTTTCTCTAATTCTTTCCAAGTCACAGTTGGCAAACTCATTAATGTTAAGGGTATAAATTCTGGCTTAGGTGGTTTTATATCTGTATAATTTCCTAAGTATATCAACTTTTTAGGAATAACTCTTTTTGATGTTGTTATGATACTTATCATATACTCAGGTAAATACCCATATTCATCAACTTCAAAACTTTTCCCTTTTATCTGTTCTTCTAGTGAATATAATCCACTTGCTCCAAAAAATCTCTCTTTATATAATACACTACTAGTTTGAATATATTCTAACTCATCTATCTCTTTATTTGTTGTGGGTATCCTATTCTCATTCGTCAATTTTATATGAACTACAGGAATTGTATGTCCTGGCCACCAAGTATCTTCATTCACTTTATGTATAATTAAATATTTTCCATATAAGTTTTTATCTTTTGCATTTTGACTTTCTAATAAATATGCAAAAGTATCTCCATTTTCCCATGGACAATGATATATTCTATATTGTGATACTTTCTTTTTTTCTGGTGGTTCTGTTAATAGCTTCTCCTCTAACTTTTCTAATACTTTTTTTCTCTTTTTCAAATCTTTAGGTTCTTCTCTTTTCCATCTCTCTAAGTCTTTTCCTGTTCTTAAATATTCCAATGCCTTCTCTTTTACAAATGGTTCTAACCTTCCCATATTCCATTGTGTATCTGCTAGAGCAAACCAGAATAATGGAGCATCTTCTTCATCCTCTAATATATCTATATTTTCTTCTATTAATTCTTTCGTTATCTCTTCTCCTTGTTTTCCTCTATGTAACCTATCTTTGTATGCATCTTTTACATCTTCTGTTACATCATCTTGATATAATCCCGTTCCCCATGCTCCCATATTTCTCTCTCCTTTCTTTTGTCCTGTCCAATATAAAGCTTCATTTGACAAAACATTCTTTCCATAATTGAATAAAAATTACCTGCTTCCATATATATTTTTTAGTTTTGGATTTTTAGGACTTATTCCGTTTATTTTATTTAAGTAGTTCTTTGTATTGTACTCTATCATATACATTTGTTCTACTGCTCTTGCTTCTTGAAGTGTCATATTTTCTTCTATCTTTTCAAATCTATATTTTCTCTTTATTGGATCTCTTCCGTGTGCTTCTGCTCTTTTTTTAACTTTGTTCTTCCCACATAAACTATTTTGTTACTATCCACTAATTTGTATACTGTATTTTCCCTTTTTTCTTGTTTTTTTCTTGATATGGAATCTCTTATATTGCTAGTTTTTTATTAAATAACTCTATCATTAACATCTACTACTTTTATTATATAGTCTTCAATATAATTTGGTATTTTTTCACCATTTGCAAATACATCAATATGTTCTATATAGCCTTTATCTGCATATATATATAGATTAATTGGGTAATTTAGCTCTTTTGTTATAATACTAGCTTCTCCTGGAATGTTCAGCAATTTATCTTCTAAAGGTTCAGTTTTCTCATTTATTTTTATTTGATAAAACTCTTTATTTTTATCTTTGCCTTCAATTTCAATATATTGATTTTTAATAATATTAGTAGTTTCTGTTTTCATATCAAATATTTTTTGAATGGCTTCTTCATATACATCTCCAATTTTCTTTTTTTGATGACTTATTAATTCCGGAAATAAATTTCTAATAGCTTCATTTTCTGTCTCATACTTTATATATATAATATCTTTTAATGTTATTTTTTCTATGTTATTATTAATATTCATTATTACAAAATTCCAACCTATTTTTTCTATTTTCCCAAATATTTTTACTCCGGTATTTTTTACTAGTGTAATATTTTTATCTAATCTTTTTGCGTATTTTAAAATTACTTTAGCTGTTATTAACTTCACTTTTGTATATTGTTCTATCTCTTCTCCACTTACCTCACTTATACATACTTTCCTACTAATTTCTATTTTATCAATATACTTTTTTTCTAAAAATGCATACCCATTTCTTTTATTATCTTGTACTACTCCAATTGTTAGTAATTGTTTTGTATTTTCTACTATTATCCCTTGATATTGATCATATTTATTATTCAAATTTTTATATCTTATCCTATATATATCAGTTTTACTTTCCAATAATAATTCCCCTCCTTATTTCTTTATGAATATAGTTCTAATATTAACAATTAGCAATACACATTTACTCTTACATTTACTCTTTTTCGTTTTACATATACTGCAATAGTTTCTTCACTAAGCTCTCTAGTTTATGTCCGCTTTTTCCAAATATATTGTAGTTTATTAGCATTTATTTGCGTCCTTTCCAACTTTGGATACTTTCAAATGGTTTTTACTGTCTTTACAATTTTTGTTGCTATTTTCCTAGTAACTCCAGTTACAGCTCCTTGATTACCTTATTTTGTAACCTAGAAAAAGCATTATAATTGGTATGTATTTGGGCATCTGTATTTAGTATAACACTATGAATACGATATCTCTGTCATAGTTATATTTTACCATATTATTCTAGTTATTGAAAGTATATTTACTGCTATTAACATTACATTTTTACTATCTTTAATCCATTCGTATTTTCTGTTTTTAACTTGTGGTGATGATAACTCTGGTTGCTAAACAAATAAAGTTCTTACTTCATTATTAGCTAACTAGGTCGTTTTCAAAATGCCCTAGAACATCTTATTAACAGGAACAGATAAGATAATTTGTACTACATTTGGGTTATATATCTATCTTTTCTACTATGTACATAGTGACAATAAAGAAATATCAATTTTGGAAGTCACTTAAAAAAAAGAGTAGTAAGGCATATATCCTTAAGCTACTCTTCATACTAGTTGATAATGATTAAATATTTCTATATTTGGCTTTTTTACATATAATGTATGAAATTTCTTTATTCTCTTTATTTATACTCCACTCTGAACTATTGGCCCAATATATTAAACCATTTTCAATAAAAAATGTTGCGTCACAAATATTATTAAAATATTCATAATTATCATAGGTATGTATATTTATTTCTTTTATACTTTCAAAACAAATTTCTATTGGGTCACATATTTGGCTTTGAAAAACTAGTCTTATAATACTATTTTTACTATCTTGACCCATTTTCTTTTTTTCATCAACATACATTCCTGTTATGTATGAACATTCTATGATACAGCTATCATGAAATTCATTAAATTTATCCATTAAATCATTAATATTTTCTTGTAATTTTAATTCTATCCAATTCATTACTTACACCTTTTTTTATAATAAAACAAAATTTTTATATTATATTCTCCTTTATAAAATCTTATAGTTTAATCTTTTTAATTTAAGGTATTGCTACATTTGCAGGTATAGTCCACCATAGAGGAGGTAACAAAGATGGCAACATTCTAACTCCTCTATATATAAGATACACTGTTCCTACAACAGTAGTAGTTTTAATAGCAATATCAGCAAAATTTTCAATTTCTCTCTGGGCTGTATTTTTTAATAATCTACGTCATTCCATTTTTCATAATTTTCTATTTCTCTCTCTTCAAATCTATTTATCGAATATAAAATATTATTATTCATTTCAAATCTATCATGAATTTCATTTTCGGGTATTTTGTATTTGTTTATAGTCCCTATATATTGAAATCTTTGAACCTTTTTCTTAGTATAGTTTTCTATCCCTATCATGCATTTATATAAAATATTTTCATATTTTTTCTCATATACTTCTGGCGCATAAAATTGAGGCAAATACTTAATACCTTTTAATTCTTCTATATTAGGTGTTTTATCAAACATTCTATTGTATATATAGACTAGCGGACATATATTATGCGGATAGTAATCTTCTTCTCCCACTTTTATGCACACTATATATCTTCCTTTATATCTTTCATTCTCTTCTATTTTGTATGCATACACATCTCCTATTTTCCATGGACATATATAATTTCGGTATTTCCTTACTTTTTTCTCTGCTGGTACTGGGGATTTTATTTTTTCCTCTAGCTCTTTTAATACTTCTTTTCTTTTTTCATATTCTTTTTCTGTTGCTTCTTCTTTCCATCTTTTTAAGTCGTCTCCATTTTTCAAATACCATAATGCCTTTTCTTTTACTTCTTCTTTTAATCTTCCATAGTCCCATTGTATACTTGCTAATGCAAACCAAAATACAGATATTTCATCTTCATCATACTCTTCATATTCTTCTATTAATTTCTTTGTTATTTCTTCATTATCTTCTCCTTGTTTTAATAAATCTATATAGGTGTCTTTTACGTCTTCTGCTATATCGTCTTGATATAGCTTTGGTCCCCATGCTCCCATCTTTCTCTCTCCTTTCTATTGTCCTGTCCAATATAAAGCTTCATTTGACAAATCATTCTTTCCATAATTAAATAAAAATTCTCTTCCTGCATCTATATATTTTTTTATCTTTTATGCTAATTAGTTTTCCCCAACTATCATATGTATAGTTTAATACTTGTTCTAAGTTATTATTTAGAAATCATATGTGCTTGTGCATTTCGAATGTAGTAATATTGTTCATTGTTATATTTAAATCCTATTAATTCTCCTTATTTGTCTTTCCTAATTATACAAGAAAAGAGGAAGTAATACAAAATTAAACAGTTAATTTTTCTTTTATATTCAAGTTCTTATTAAATCATGATTTATAACTAACTTTTCTTCAGAAATAATTCTCTTTTTCATCTAGAGTCCTGTTAACAAATGTATCTCCTTTAACAATTTATCTCATTCATAGCAACTCTAATATTCCTAATAGTTGCTTTCGCAATTTCTTGTATTTTGTAATAGCAAATCCGTCTTTTTGCTTTGCTATATAAAGAGTATTACTTCCCCATGATACTCCACAAGGTAAATAATATAAATTATATCTTTGATCTATATTGCTATTTACTAATTTTTGAAAATCTGGTGTTACTCTTTCCACGCTAATGAATTCTATTATTTTTAGTGCAACTTCCCTTCCTACTAAATGATAATCTTGTATGAATTTATCTAATACCATTTTTTCTATTTGCTCTATTTCTTCTTTTTTTACTCTGCTGTTACAGGTTTTAACTTTATTCCTCCCCATGTAATGGCTAATATAATGAACAAAACGCCTCCAATACCTGCCATCAATATGCCACAAAACATGACCCCTTCTAATATTAATTCAATTTCTCCTTCCATAAAAATCAATACAAAAGGTATAATTACGATTATTAGTATTCCAATAAAACTTATTAATAGCAATCCTTTAATAATCATTTCTTTTTTCATTATCTCATTGAAGATTATACAGATTGTTTTTATTTACTAACATTCTTTGTTTAACTTTTGCGCTTTTGCTTTCCCCAACTACTTACTGTTTAGGTATTTGTATAATGTCTGTTTTGGCTTCTAAGTAGTAGTCTGTAGTTACTCCATTTACTGTTTTTTGTGTTCTTATACACTGTCGTTATATTTGTATGCCACATTAAATCCATTCGGATTGGACATTCCTACTAATTCTCTTCCGTTTTTACAGTGAAAGAAGTAATTATTATTCTTGTTTCACTGTTCCTTATGATATATTTAGTGATGTATTAATATATCATACCTCCTTAAATATTTTTCTAGCATTTCTCCCTATATTATACTAAACCAGAGAGAATATTTCAATTTCTCCCTGGTTTCTATTTTTTAATATTCTACGTCCTTCCATTTTTCATAATTTTTTATTTGCTCTTCCTCAATGTTTTCTATAAATGTTAATCTTCTATTATTCATTTCAAATCTATCATGAATTTCATTTTCAGGTATCTTGTATTTGTTTATATTTCCTATATATTCAAAGTTTTGAACCTTTTTCTTAGTATAGTTTTCTATCCCTATTATGCATTTATATAAAATATTTTCATATTTCTTATTGTATGTTTCTGGCTTATAAGATTGTGGTAAATATTTAATAGATTCTAATTCTTTTATATTAGGTATCTTATCAAACATTCTATTGTATATATAGACTAGCGGGCATATATTATGCGGATAGTAATCTTCTTCTCCCACTTTTATGCACACTATGTATCTTCCTTTATATCTTTCATTCTCTTCTATTTTGTATGCATACACATCTCCTATTTTCCATGGACATATATAATTTCGGTATTTCCTTACTTTTTTCTCTGCTGGTACTGGGGATTTTATTTTTTCCTCTAGCTCTTTTAATACTTCTTTTCTTTTTTCATATTCTTTTTCTGTTGCTTCTTCTTTCCATCTTTTTAAGTCGTCTCCATTTTTCAAATACCATAATGCCTTTTCTTTTACTTCTTCTTTTAATCTTCCATAGTCCCATTGTATACTTGCTAATGCAAACCAAAATACAGATATTTCATCTTCATCATACTCTTCATATTCTTCTATTAATTTCTTTGTTATTTCTTCATTATCTTCTCCTTGTTTTAATAAATCTATATAGGTGTCTTTTACGTCTTCTGCTATATCGTCTTGAAATAGCTTTGGTCCCCATGCTCCCATATTTCTCTCTCCTTTCTTTTGTCTTGTCCAATATAAAGCTTCATTTGACAAAACATTCTTTCCATAATTGAATAAAAATTACCTGCTTCCATATATATTTTTTAGTTTTGGATTTTTAGGACTTATTCCGTTTATTTTATTTAAGTAGTTCTTTGTATTGTACTCTATCATATACATTTGTTCTACTGCTCTTGCTTCTTGAAGTGTCATATTTTCTTCTATCGGTTCAAATTCATAATTTCTTTTTATTGGGTCTCTTTCATGTGCCTTTTTTCTTTTTTTAGTATCCTTTGTTCTTCCCACATAAACTATTTTGTTTCCATCAACTAATTTGTATACTGTATTTTCCCTTTTTTCTCGTTTTTTTCTTGATATGGAATCTCTTATATTGCTAGCAATACTTACTAAAGCATCGTTAGCTCATTGCATTGTTGCTTGTCCTTGTGGTGTTGAAGCATAAACCAAAAATGTAGCTACAGCAAATAATGCAGCAATGCTGTCATAGAAAGAGTAATTGCATTTGGTTCTATAGCAATAACACTTTTCCTTATAATTATAACGTTTCAATTATATTTCCTTCACCAAAATAGTAGCCTTCTTCATTTGGTGTTCTTGTAGCAAATGAATCTCTTAATAAGACTTCTACTTTTGTTCCTATTGTCATTTTTGTAATATCAAAAGTTTCAAATTTTGACTTCTTTTCATTAAAATTTCCATCTGTGTTTTCATCTATTTTTACAATTACCCTTTCATATCTGGTATCATATTCTTTTTTCCCTTCTACTGTTATTGTTTTCTCTTCTATATTTATATTGGTTACTTCTCCTCTTACTGCAATTATATTAATTCTATCTTCTCCTGTATAAACAAAATATGGTATTTTCTTTTTAATTTCTATTTTAAATGGCAATTTATATTCATTTGTAAATTTAATATATCCACTTCCTTTTTCTGCATAGCCTAAATCAAAATATATTTTTGTGTCTTGTGGATATCCATATAGATAACATACCACTTTTCCATCTTTTAAAAATACAATTTGATTTGCCGTTTCACTAATTGTTGATGTGATTTCATCCCATTTATAGCCTACAACATTATAAATATATTCTTCCGAAACATATGGGCTAAAACTATATATCGTATCCCATTCAAATGGAATATATTCTCTTAAATCTTCTATTTCTGTTTTTTCTATTTTAGAAAGTGTTTTTACTAGTTCTTTTGCATTTATATCCCATTCATCTTTAACTTCATTTGCTTTAATTATTATAATTCCTATTATTATCATTAATATAACAACTACAGTAAAAGCAGTAATTATTATTCTTTTTTTCATTCTACTGTATGATATTTTAATATATCATCACTCCTTTCTTACTTTTATATTTCTCATGGCATACTATGCCTATTTTGTGCTATTGCATGCATTACCATATCTGACATAATATCATATGGATTTGAACTATTAGATATAGTAAATGTTTTATTTAAATATGAAAAACTATACGTATCTCTACTTCCCGCTATTTCTGAAGTAAATTGTCCTTGTTCCTTCTCCCTTTTAAAAGCATCTTCAGCAGACAAATATATTTTTCCTATTGCTCTTCCTAATTCATTATTTTTTTTATCCATTTCTGTATGTTTTCCCGTTTCTCCTTGTTCATGTGCATTTGCAAATTGAGTTGCACGTATTGGTCCTATATCGTAAGTCATAAAAGCATTCCATGTTGCATGATAATATGCATTTATTGTTGTTCCATCGTGACCTTCTAATGTTGTTACCTTCTGTGTTTTCATTGTATATTTATCTGTCCTTCTTTTTGACTGATATCCAATTACTGATGTTATAGGATATCTTACTGCATTTACTTTTTCGGCAAGTTTTAATTTTCCAAATACACTAAACAATCCACAAATTTTACTAATAAAATTACTAAAAAATCCATAGCCTGTTGGATCAATTCTACTAATTGAATCATTTTCGCAATATATATACATATTATGAGAAAGTAATCCATTCCCTGTACTTATCATACCATCTAAACTAATAAATCTTCCCCATGTAGGGTGATAGTATCTGGATTGTAGGTAATATAAACCAGTCTCTTTATCGTATCAATAACCTCTATAGCGATATGGATTTATATTTCCAATATGCTCTTGGTTAGTTATTACATCTTTTCCATCTTTATCTTTTATGCTAATTAGATTTCCCCAACTATCATATGTATAACTTGCTACTTGCTCTAAGTTGTTGTTTAGTATTCCTATAATATCTGTTTGTGCATTTCGGATGTAGTAGTATTGGTCATTGTTATATTTAAATCCTATTAATTCTCCTTGGTCATCATAGCTGTATGTTAGGATGTTGTTTCCTGTTTTTTCATATACTACTTTATCTCCTTCTAAGTAGTAGTCTGTGGTTACTCCATTTACTGTCTTTTGTGTTCTTATTCCACTGTCGTTATATTTGTATGTCACATTAAATCCATTTGGATTGGACATTCCTGCTAATTCTCTTCCGTTTTTACAGTGAAAGAAGTAATTATTATTCTTTTTTCATTTTTCCTTATGATATATTTAGTGATGTATTAATATATCATACCTCCTTAAATTTTTCCTATTATACTAAACCAGAGAGAATTTCTCTCTAGTTTCTATTTCTTAATATTCTATACCCCTCCATTTTTCATAATTTTTTATTTCTTTCTCTTCAAATCTATTTATTGAACACAAAATGTTATTACCCATTTCAATTTTATGATGAACTTCATTTTCGGGTATTTTGTATTTGTTTATAGTCCCTATATATTGAAATCTTTGAACCTTTTTCTTAGTATAGTTTTCTATCCCTATCATGCATTTATATAAAATATTTTCATATTTTTTATTGTATGTTTCTGGCTTATAAGATTGTGGCAAATATTTAATAGATTCTAATTCTTTTATATTAGGTATCTTATCAAACATTCTATTGTATATATAGACTAGCGGGCATATATTATGCGGATAGTAATCTTCTTCTCCCACTTTTATGCACACTATGTATCTTCCTTTATATCTTTCATTCTCTTCTATTTTGTATGCATACACATCTCCTATTTTCCATGGACATATATAATTTCGGTATTTCCTTACTTTTTTCTCTGCTGGTACTGGGGATTTTATTTTTTCCTCTAGCTCTTTTAATACTTCTTTTCTTTTTTCATATTCTTTTTCTGTTGCTTCTTCTTTCCATCTTTTTAAGTCGTCTCCATTTTTCAAATACCATAATGCCTTTTCTTTTACTTCTTCTTTTAATCTTCCATAGTCCCATTGTATACTTGCTAATGCAAACCAAAATACAGATATTTCATCTTCATCATACTCTTCATATTCTTCTATTAATTTCTTTGTTATTTCTTCATTATCTTCTCCTTGTTTTAATAAATCTATATAGGTGTCTTTTACGTCTTCTGCTATATCGTCTTGAAATAGCTTTGGTCCCCATGCTCCCATATTTCTCTCTCCTTTCTATTGTCTTGTCCAATATAAAGCTTCATTTGACAAATCATTCTTTCCATAATTAAATAAAAATTCTCTTCCTGCATCCATATATATATTTAGTTTTGGATTTTTAGGACTTATTCCGTTTATTTTATTTAAGTAGTTCTTTGTATTGTACTCTATCATATACATTTGTTCTACTGCTCTTGCTTCTTGAAGTGTCATATTTTCTTCTATCGGTTCAAATTCATAATTTCTTTTTATTGGGTCTCTTTCATGTGCCTTTTTTCTTTTTTTAGTATCCTTTGTTCTTCCCACATAAACTATTTTGTTACCTATTTCATTTTCGATTCTTTCTTCGATCTGTTTGGTATTTTCTTCTACTTGTTGCTCTTTTTGAGTTTCTTTTTTAAGTTCCTCTTCTTGTGCCTTTGTCTCTTTTACATCTTCCTGCATTGCTTCTGTATCAATTTCGGTTTTTAAATCATTATTAATTTCTTCTAATTTTCCATTCTTCTCATAATGAACTGGATATTCATAAGTTGCTACTCTCGTGGTTCCATCTTCCATACGAAAAAACTTCTGCGTTTCTGTCCTTTTTTCTACCTCTTCATACAGTATTTTAGGTTCCTTTTTTGGTTCCTCCAATGGTGGTTTACTGTCATCTAGTGTTATTCCATTGTTGTTATTTTTATTATTGTCGAATTCCTCTTTTGCATATGTTGTTACTGGGCATAGGTAAAAATCAAAGATGATTACGCACACTAATAGCATGGCAATCATCTTTTGTACAAAGTATCTCCTTTGCATCCCCCTTTTTTCTTCCAACATAAAATTCCCCCCTTTTATTTTCTACTCCTTCTGGTATTTTATTTATGTTCAAATTCATCATAGGGTAATTGTCGAAATAAGTCAAATACTTTCGTACGACTGTTTTCGAGCTTTTTCGACATTTGTTTTTATTAATAAAAAAAAAAAAACAAGAGCAAATTATACTCTTGTTTTATCCTTTTTCTATTTTTGAGAAAATAGAAAAATATTAATTCTGTTGGTATTCTTGCTGTTACATATTTCTTCTAAAAGTAAAATCTCCTTTTTCTAATAAAAAATACACCTCCAAATGTTAACCTTTTGTCTAACATTTGAGGTGCACTTCAGTATTACACTTCCTTCTTTATGACGCTGTTTCATTTTTTGGAGCAGCTGTTATTTTCTTTTTTCTTACTTGTTTTTTTTGTGCTTGCTTATTTTCATTCATAACTAATTTTGGCTCTTTTCCTTCTACAACAGTATCTTTGGTGATAATACATTTTTCTATCTTTGGATTGGATGGTACGTCAAACATAACATCTCTCATTATTTCTTCTAGAATAGAACGTAAACCTCTCGCACCTGTTTTTCTTTCAATTGCTTTATCTACAATTAGATTTAGTGCTTCTTCATCAAATTCTAATTCCACATCATCTAATTCCAGTAATTTTTTATATTGTTTTATTAATGCGTTTTTAGGTTTTGTTAGAATATCAATTAGTGCTTCTCTATCTAATTCTCTTAAAGTTGCAACAATTGGTAATCTTCCTATGAATTCTGGAATTAATCCAAACTTTAATAAATCTTCTGGTAAAAGTTGTTCAAATATCTTGTATTTATCCACTTCTTTTACACTTTCAATTTTTGCTCCAAATCCCATTGATTTTTTACCAGTTCTATCATTAATGATTTTTTCTAGTCCTTCAAAAGCTCCTCCACAGATAAATAGGATGTTTTCTGTATTAATTTGTAGAAACTCTTGATGTGGATGTTTTCTTCCTCCTTGTGGTGGTACAGAAGCTACTGTTCCTTCTATAATTTTTAGAAGTGCTTGTTGTACTCCTTCTCCTGAAACATCTCTTGTAATAGATGGATTTTCAGATTTTCTTGTTATTTTATCGATCTCGTCGATATAGATAATTCCTTTTTCTGCTTTTTCGATATCATAATCTGCTGCTTGGATTAGTTTTAATAGTATATTTTCTACATCTTCTCCTACATATCCCGCTTCTGTTAATGTTGTAGCATCTGCTATTGCAAATGGTACTTTTAAGATTCTTGCTAAGGTTTTCGCTAGATATGTTTTTCCACATCCTGTAGGTCCTAGTAATAAGACATTACTTTTTTGGATTTCAACATCCTCTTTTTTCTCATTTTCTTCTTGTTCTTCTTTATGGTTGATTCTTTTATAGTGGTTATATACCGCTACGGATAATGTCTTTTTTGCATCTTCTTGTCCGATAACATATTCATCTAATATTTTCTTTATTTCTGCTGGTGTTGGTATCTTTTCTTGTTCAGGTATGGTATATCCCTTTTCATCTTCTTCGTAGTATTCATCTTCTAAGATATTGGCACATAGATTAATACATTCATCACAAATATATACTCCAGGTCCTGCTACGATTCTTTTTACCGCTTCTTGTGATTTTCCACAAAAAGAGCACTTTACGTTGTTATTTTCAAATTTTGCCATGTGTTAACACCTCTCCTATATTTTTCTCTTCTTTTGCTAATATATTTTTTCCTACTTTATCTTTTCTTATGCTCTTTTATCCATAATACCATCAATTAATCCATATTTTAATGCTTCTTCTGCTGTCATGTAATTGTCTCTTTCTGTATCCCTATTGATAATTTCTAATGGTTGGCCTGTTCTTTCACTTAATAACTTGTTTAATTTTTCTCTTGTTCTTACCATGTGGTCTGCATGTATCTTTATTTCTGTTGTCTGTCCAGAAATTCCGCCACCACCGATTAATGGTTGGTGAATTAGTATTTCAGAATTTGGTGTTGCAAATCTTTTTCCTTTTTCTCCACATGCAAGAAGTACTGCTCCCATACTTGCTGCCATTCCTACACAGATAGTAGAAACTGGGCATTTTATATAGTTCATCGTATCTACAATTGCCATACCATCTGTAATAGACCCACCTGGGCTGTTGATATATAGACTGATTTCTCTATCTGGGTCTTCAGATTCTAGGAATAATAGTTGTGCAATAACAACTCCTGCAGATGATGCATCTACTTGTTCCCCTAAAAAAATAATTCTGTCTTTTAATAGTCTTGAAAAGATGTCGTAAGATCTTTCTCCTTTACTTGTTTGTTCAATTACGTATGGTACTAAACTGTTCTTTTCTTTCATTTCTTTTTTCCTCCTTTGATTTAATCATATGCTTTTATTATCTATCGAATAAACGGTAAAAAGTCAGAGGTTTTTATGTATTTAATTTTAAAAAACTTCCTACCTCCAACTTTTATACCTTTTCTTCTATTTTATTTTAGCATTGTCTACGATAAATTGAATTGCTTTTTCTGTTTTCATGTTGTTTTCAATATAGTTTTTAATGTTTTCGTTTTTTATTAATTCATCTGCATTCTTACCGTATCCTTTTGCCACTTCTTCTAATTTTTCTTTCACTTCTTTTTCGTCTACTTTAATGTCTTCTGCCTTTACAATAGCTTCTAATACAAGTCTTGATTTTACACTATTTTTAGCTTGTTCTTCATATTCTTTTCTAACATCTGCTTCTGTTTTTCCCATCATTTTTAAGTAAGCATCTAATGTTAATCCTTGATAACTTAATCTTTGTTCAATATCTTTTAACATGTTATCAATTTCTGTATCTACCATTCCAGATGGAATTTCTAATTCTGTTGCATCTGTTACTGCTTTGATTGCAGCTTCTTCTGTTTCATATTTTGCTCTTGATGTGTTTTCTGTTTCTAATTTTTCTTTAATGCTAGCTTTTAATTCTTTTAAAGAATCAAATTCACTAACATCTTTTGCAAATTCGTCATCAATTTCTGGTAATTCTTTTTTCTTAATTTCATGAACTGTTACTTTGAAGTTTGCGTCTTTTCCAGCTAAATCTTTTGAAAAGTATTCCTCTGGGAAAGTTACTTTAATATCTTTTACTTCATCTATTTTCATTCCTACTACTTGTTCTTCAAATCCTGGTATGAAAGTTTTAGAACCTAATACTAATTCATGATTTTCTGCTGTTCCACCTTCAAATTTAACTCCATCAACAGAACCTTCAAAATCAATTACAGTAGTATCTCCTTCTTGAGCTGGTCTGTCTTCTACATTAACTAATCTTGAATTCCTTTCTGCCATATGAGAAAGTTCATGTTCAATGTCTTCATCAGATACAGTATACTCAATTTTCTTTAAAGATATACCTTTATATTTTCCTGGTTTTACTTCTGGTTTTGTTTGAACAACTGCAGTAAATATTAAGTCTTTTCCTTTTCCGATTTCTTTTATTTCGATATCTGGCATACTTACTGCTTCTATTTTATTCTCTTCTATTGCTTTTGGATACACTTCTTGTAATATTTCATTAAAAGTATCCTCATAGAAAATTTCATCTCCGTAGAACTTTTCTACAATATGCATTGGAGCTTTTCCTTTTCTAAATCCTGGTATATTAAAGTATTTAGCTGTTTTGAAATATACTTTTTTCATCGCTTCTTCAAATTTAGTAGCTTCTACTGTAAATTCTAATTTTACTTCATTTGCTTTATCTGTCTTTTCTACTTTTACACTCATTTTAATTCTTCATCCTTTCTTATTGCTATTTCTCTAAACATAATTTAGCTTTTATATTATATCACCTTTTCGATATATTGCAAGCCTTTTTAAGGCTTTTATACTTCTCTTCCTGTAAAAATATTCTATTTAATGCAAAAGAAGGATTCTTGTCCTTCTTTACTTTCTCATTTTCTTATTTTTCGTTCTTAAAATGTTTCTATTTTATTTCCTTTTCTTTATTAATAAAAATCATTTTATTATCACAAGTATATAAATAAATAGAATGGCAATACTACAATTTTTTCTATGGTACTATACTTTTTCGAAATATCCATAATCATTTTCTGCAATTCTTTGTTCGTCTGTTATTATTCTTTTATTTTTTCTAACTTAAAATCTAGATAATCCGAGCTTATTAATTTTAACTCAATACCCTCTACTTCTCCTTCTATTGCTTCTTTATGCCCTTGTCCATGTAAGTGCCCATATAAGCAAATTTTCACGTTATATTGTTTCATCAATTCCATAAAATCACTTTTCTGTAATATACCTTCATGATTTCGGTAAACTGGTGGATAATGCATACAAACAATAATCTCTTTTTCCGTTCCATATTTTGATATTCCATCTTTTAGGGATAATTCTAATCGGTTCAGTTCTCTTTTTAAGATTTTAGCATCATTTTCTAAATCTTTTAAATTCCATCCTCTTGTACCGCATATGATAGTACCTTCTATTAAATAGCTGTTGTTGTATAGAAAACTAATCTCTTCAAAATGATTCTCTCTTAAAAAATTTCGCATATTGGTAACCGTAGTCCACCAATAGTCATGGTTTCCTTTTAATAGTATTTTTCTGCCTGGTAGCTTTGTTAAATATTGAAAGTCTTTATTTGTATCTTCTAAGTTCATTGCCCATGAAAAGTCCCCTGGCAAAAGTACAGTATCTTGACTTGATACCTTTTTTTCCCAGTCTTTTTTTATCTTTTCATCATGTTTCGTCCAATTCTCTCCGAAAATATCCATTGGTTTATTCTCTCCAAAAGATAAATGAAGGTCTCCTATTGCAAAAATAGCCATCTATTCTTCCTCTTTCTACTTCTTTTCCTCTATCATTATGGTATCTTCTCATTTTTTACTTCTATAGCTTTAAATTTGGTACTGCATTTAAATCTAGTCCATCTCTTTTTCCTGCAAGAAAATTATAGTAACCTGCCGAGGCAATCATAGCTGCATTATCCGTACATAGTTTTAGGTCTGGCATATATACCTTAATTCCGTTTTCTTCTAACTTTAAAAATTCTGCTCGGATATAGCTATTGGCTGATACTCCTCCCGCTAAAGTAATCGTTTTTATATTTGTTTTTTTAATTGCTTTTTCTACATTTTCCATTAATGTCTCGGTTACTGTCTTTTGGAAACTAGCACATAAATCGGCTTTATTAATATCTGGGTTCTTATGATGTAAATTAATCACAGCTGTTTTAATTCCACTAAAACTAAAGTCTAGTGTGTCATCATTAAAATGCGTTTTGGGTAGTGAAATAATAGGTTGTCCTTGTTTGGCTAAATTGTCTACTTTTGGTCCTCCTGGATATCCGAAGACCTACTACTCTTGCTACTTTATCAAAAGATTCTCCGATAGCGTCATCACGTGTTTTTCCTAATACTTCAAATTCTGTATAATCTTTTACATGAACTAGTTGCGTATTTCCTCCAGACATCATAACGCAAAGAAATGGCGGTTTTAATTCTGGATATGTAATATAGTTAGCTGCAATATGCCCTTGTATATGGTTTGTGCCTACTAAAGGAATATTTTGTGCAAAACTTAATGCTTTTGCATATGAAAGTCCTACCAAAAGAGCTCCTACTAATCCTGGTCCATAAGTTGGACAGATGGCATCTATCTGTTCTATCGAGATATTAGCTTCTTTTAACGCTTCCTTTACAACTCCTGAAATTACTTCGGTATGACATCTCGATGCAATTTCTGGTACAACACCTCCATATAGTTCGTGAATATTAATTTGTGAATTTACAATGTTAGAAAATATCTCTCTTCCATTCTTTACAACCGATGCAGCTGTTTCATCGCAACTTGATTCAATTCCTAATGTATAAATATCTTTTTCCATGTTTCTCCTTTTTCTTTTTTCATTTCATTCTTATTTCTAATTCTGTTTTCTTTGATTCTACTTTCTCTATATTTTTCTTTTAGAATAATTGGAATACTCCTCCCACTACAGCATTAAGACCTGCTGCAATTCCCTGAATAGCTGGTGAAATTATCATGCTTGCAATTGGTGTAATCCATATAATTAAAAAGATAATATAGAATAACTGCATATGGTCTTGTACCCATACTTTTGCATTGTATGGTAAGAAATGCATTACTATTTTAGAACCATCTAATGGTGGAAGTGGTATTAAATTAAATACTCCTAATCCAATATTAACAAATACAATACTTTGAAGGATTGTCATCACTATAATTCCCACTTGAGAAAGGGTAAATGTAGTTGGTGCAAAAGTTCCTACTGCATAAAATATAATCGTGAATACAAGTGCTAATAACATATTCATTAAAGGTCCTGCAAAAGCAACTATAGCTTCTCCTGCTGTCATTGATACTTTTCTATCAAAATTTCTAGGATTAATTTCTACCGGTTTTCCCCATCCAATACCAGCAAATAGCAACATAACAAATCCAAATGGGTCAATATGACTTAAAGGATTTAGATTTAATCTACCTTGTCTTCTTGGAGTATCATCTCCTAATTTATCTGCTGCATATGCGTGTGCAAATTCGTGAAATGTTAATGCAATAAATACTCCTGGAAGTGTTAATAGTAAGCTTACTAAATTAAAACCTCCATTTAGTAAATTAGTAATTACCATAATCACTAGGATTACATATAAAAAAGTGTTGTTATATCCATATCCAAACATATTTTTAACTTCCTTTCTTTTGGTATTATCCTCTTCTACTCCTAAGACCTTTTTCTTTTTGTGTTCTCCTTTATTTTCTAATAAAGAAACAGGAATCTCTTCCTGCTTACTTTCTTCGTGTTTTCTAGTTTAATTACCTTATTGAACAAATATATGTGGCATTTATTTATCAAAAAGCTTTTTAATCCTACGCCACTTAATTCTTTAAAACTGTTTAAAACTATTAACATTTTGTAACTTTATCTATTATACCATATATTAAAAATTTATCAATTATTTTTCAAATATCTATAAAAGAAATAACTCGCATTTCTTTGTAATACAACAGGACTAACTCCATTTTCTATACATCTAGTTGCAAAAGTTTTTCTTAACATATGTAAATTTAATCTACTTTTTTTCACATCACATTCATAAATCTTTTTTCCTTTACATTTATGCCAACTTTTACTCCTGTAATCTCTATAGTATTAGATGAAATCTTGAAGTCAATATCATCTATAGTATCAACAAATTTCCAGTTACTTTTTCACTGTTTAAAAATTGGTTCATAAAGATATTTTATTTAAGAGTTTTGATTACAATAACTCACCATATTTACGAATGTATAATTTTTTAGCAATAGTTGCCAAAATCATATAGCCAATAATTATTCCAAAAAGCCATAGAAAATACACAGCAGGAAGTACTGTTAAACCAAGCATAGAAGCAATTGGTGTAAATGGAATAATAGTTAAAACTGTAATTCCTGCAAATGTTAGCAAGGTTACAGGAAGTGATGCTCTGCTTTGAATAAATGGTATTTTTGGAGTCCTAATCATATGTATAACAAGTGTTTGACTCCACATTGATTCAACAAACCAACCTGTTTGAAATAATGCTACGTATAACATTTTCATTGATGGATCAGTAAGCTGTGAATATAATTGACCACCAGTAATCATAGGGCAAATCACAAAATACATAAGTATATATGTAATTATATCAAACACAGAGCTTGTTGGTCCAATCCAAATCATAAACCTACCTATACCATCAGCATTCCATTTTCGTGGAGATTTTAAATATTCCTTATCAACATTATCCCAAGGAATTGCTGTGCAAGAAATATCATAAATTAAATTCAATAAAATAAGTTGAATTGAAGCCATTGGTATAAATGGTAAAAATGCACTTGCTGTAAGAACAGAAAACATATTTCCAAAATTGGATGAAGCAGTCATTTTAATATACTTTATCATATTAGCATATGTTTTTCTTCCTTCTATAATACCATCATTAACAACGTTTAAATCTTTTTCAAGTAAAATTACATCAGATGATTCCTTTGCAATATCAACAGCTGTGTCAACAGAAATTCCAACATCTGCTTCCTTCATTGCTGCTGCATCATTTATTCCATCGCCCATATAACCAACAATGTGATTATGTTCTCTTAATACTCTAACAACTCGTGATTTTTGAGATGGAGAAAGTTTCGCAAGTACAGTAGTTTTTTCTGCTCTTTCATACAACTCATCATCTGTTAAATCATCTAATTGTGAACCAAGAAGCACTTCATCAGCCTCTAACCCTACTCGATTACATATACAGCAAGCTACTTTTTCATTATCTCCAGTTAAAATCTTAACTCTAACTCCATTATCACTAAGTTGTTTAATGGCACTTAGTGTTGATGTCTTTGGTGGATCTAAAAGAGCGAGGAATCCAATTAAAACCATATCTGTTTCATCCTCAACTGAAAATTCACCAACAGGAGATGGATTAGTTTTGTGGGCAACAGCTATTACTCTCATACCCTTTGCATTAAATTCATCAGATTTTTTTAAAATATAGTTTTTCTTTTCTTCTGAAAGACTGCAAACCTCTCCATCAATCTCTGCCCAAGAACAGCATTTAAGCATTTCTTCAACTGCTCCCTTAGTTACCATTTGTGTTTTACCTGTTTTGTCCGCAACAACAACGCTCATTCTTCTTCGATTAAAATCAAATGGAATTTCGTCAACCTTATTGTATTGTTCTTTTATTGAACTTGATCCATATTCGTCTTGCTTTTCAATAATAGCTAAGTCGATTAAGTTCTTTAATCCTGTTTGAAAATAGCTATTTAAATATGCGTGGCGAAGAACTCTTGCATTTTCATTACCATTCAAATCCAAGTGATATTCTAACACTATCTTATCCTGTGTTAATGTTCCTGTTTTATCAGTACATAAAATATCAATAGCACCAAGATTTTGAATTGCATTTAGGTTTTTAACTATAACCTTTTTCTTACTCATAGTAACAGAACCTTTAGCAAGTCCTGTCGTAACAATCATTGGTAGCATTTCAGGAGTAAGACCAACAGCGATTGAAATCGCGAATAAGGTTGCTTCCATCCAATTGCCCTTTGTAAATCCGTTAATAAATAGAACAACTGGCACCATAACCAACATAAAACGTATTAAAACCCAAGAAACTGAGTTTACCCCCTTTTCAAATGATGACTTTGGTGGTTCGGTATTTAATTCTCCTGCTAATGTGCCAAGTAATGTATTATCTCCCACGGAAATAACTACTGCCTTTGCACTACCGCTTATAACATTACTTCCCATAAAAGCAAGATTATTCATTTCTGTAATTGCAATTTTACTATTATCAACATAAATGATGTTGCTTGTTTTTTCAACCGGTTCACTTTCACCAGTTAATGATGATTGACTAACGAACAAGTCCTTACATTCTAAAATGCGAACGTCTGCTGGTATCATATCACCAGCACTTAAATAGACAATATCACCTTTAACTATTTCGTCAATTTCAATTTCATTTTTACCATCTTCAATTCTTTCAATACAAGCTGTTGTATGTATCATTTTTGAAAGTTTTTCTGCAGCATTACCACTTCTTGTTTCTTGAACAAAACGTAATATTCCGCTAATCATAACCATTATTGTAATTATCATAACTGTTACATAGTTTCTTTCCTCTGGAGAAACAAAAATAATATCTGTAAATGCGGATAATGTTGCTAATACAAATAGAATGATTGTAAAAGGATTTACAAAAGCGCCAAATAATTTTTTAAGTGTTGAGTCTTGCTTATTTTGTGTGATGATATTAGTACCATATTTATCTCTTGAATGGGTAACTCTATCCTTGCTCATTCCATTAGTTGTTGTGTTTAAACGATTTAAAATTTCTTCGTTTGAATGAGTCGCAGCAAAAATCATATCACTATTGTTTTTTTCATTTTTAACATAGTTTGTTACTATAGCTGCAGCTGTCATTCTTGTCTTATTTTTTTTCATTGTAAAATACCTCCTAAATTATAATGTGTTTTGACACTCTATTACAGGAAGTACGGTGCATAGAAGAAGAAATGTATATCAATTAGTGAAAACATGAACATATACATGTCTTTGCATCACTATATTTAATTTTTTATTTCTACTTCGCCCTTTAGGCTTTGTACCGTCACTACTCCCTATGTCCATGTTTTCTCACCTCGATTCGCTTTATATTTTAAAAATTGGCATAAAAATACCACCGTTAAAAATTTTATCTTTAAACGATGGCTACATAATATAAAAATCTTCACACAAAAAATCAGTTGCAACATAAAGTGTTTACAACATCACATAGCCATATTTGTTTTAAGATAACACTACTTCGACCACTGTCCATTGTATACACTTCCTTTCTAAACTAATTTTTTATTGCATATTATATATCACAATCAAATTATTTTGTCAACAACAAATTTCTAACTATTATTTCTAACTATTATTTCTAAACATATAACTATAATCAATAAACCCAAAATAAATTTATCCAATAAATATGTAATTGTACTAAACTGCTGTCGCAATTTAGTACAATTACATTACTTATTTAACTTGTTATAAACACATTTTATAATTTCATATCTATAATAAATTATTCTTTTATAAAAATCCTTCCTAATAGTTGACATACAAGATATTCCATCAATAAAATTATTAATTTTATCAATATCAATTTTTCCAAATACTCTTTTAATAGCATTATTACATTCATCATTTTTTGTACTTTTAATATATGCCATATAATTTATCTTCTTGCCATTTTCTTTTATACAAGAGTAACAGTTTATTGCTAAATTTTTTAATTCAATTTCATTTATTTTTTCAATTTGGCAATCTTCTAACATAGGATTTAGGCAAGAACCACAATCATATATTGGAGAAAATTTCGCTCCGCTACTTCTTGCATTTACTAAAAGTCCCCAGTTACCATTATGTCTGTCAGTATTTCCTATTAAACTATCAATTATAAACATATCCCAAAATTTTTCTTTTATATTATCGATAATTAGAATATCTATTTGAGTTAACTTTTTTATTTCTTCTATAACTTCCATAATATCCGATATCTCTGTTTCAATTTTCTTATCTGGATTAGCACTTAATGCTAAAGTTTCAAACTCATATAAAACATAATTTGCGTCCGTAAAATCTTCACACGCGCACACTATTTTTTCTTTTCCATTATATGTATATGTGCCTAATAATGTATTTTGTGTTTCAAATCCCGTAATTTTAAATATATTGCTACCAACATATTCTGAAAACGCATTATTTATATAAGATATATTTTTATTTTTTTCTCTAATTGGATCTGGGAATTTTACTAAATATTTTTTATTATCATAAATTAGTGTTTTCTTTTTTTCAGATCCTTTATAACTATTTAATTCTTCCGTCGCTTTTGAAAAATCTATCATCTTCCACCCCCTGCTGAAATGTAATTATTTAATAATCAGGTAATTAAATTTATTAACAATATATTAATGCTTCATTATTTTATTAATTACATCAATTACTTCCTCTATATTGTCATAAGCTAAAAAGTTGATTGTCTCATCTCCTCTAAGAAATCCTGAAACATTTGCATCTTTTTCATAGATTGCATAAATTGTTTTTCCTAAATTTTCTGCCCAAGCTATCTCATATCCAACTCCTAGAGACTCGTTATGATTGATAATCCATCTATCTTAGCATCTTTAGACCATCTAATTTTCTTTCCTGTTTCTTTTCAATATACTTTTCTTCATAATTAATTGTTCATATGGTATACCAATGCTTTTGGATATGACTTCTTTTGTCTTTTCACCCAAGTGATAACTTATTGAATGATCCTCCTTTTTTTATTAAAACGCTTTTGTTTTAGTATCTTTTCGAAGTCATTAAAATGTATTAACTAGTTCAATGGTTTCATTGTTGGGAATAATAAAACATCACGAATAGAAGCAGAGTCTGTTAATAACATAACAAAACGGTCAATTCCAATTCCTAATCCACCTGTTGGAGGCATTCCGTATTCAAGAGCATGTACGAAATCTTCGTCCATCATATTTGCTTCTTCATCTCCTGCTTCTCTTTCTTTTACTTGCTCTAAGAATCTTCCATATTGGTCAATCGGATCGTTTAATTCAGAAAATGCATTTCCATATTCTCTACCGCCAATAAATATTTCAAAACGTTCGGTAAGTCTTGGGTCGTCTTGTCTTCTTTTTGCAAGTGGTGATATTTCAACAGGGTAATCATAAACGAAGGTTGGTTGAATTAAGGTTTCTTCTACCTTTTCATCAAAGAATAAAGAGATAATTTTTCCTCTTGTCATTCCTTCCTCTACTTCAATTCCAACTTCTTTTGCTACTTTTACCGCTTCTTCATCAGTTTCTATTTTATTAAAGTCTACGCCACATACTTCTTTTATAGAATCTATCATGGTAATTCTTTTCCATGATGGCGTTAAATCAATATCTTGTCCTTGGTAATTAATTTTAGTTGTTCCACATACTTTTTGTGCAATCTTAGAGAATAACTCTTCTGTAATATTCATCATATCTTCTAAGTTTTCATATGCTGCATATAGTTCAATTGTAGTAAATTCCGGATTATGTTTAATATCCATTCCTTCATTACGGAACATTCTTCCTATTTCATATACTTTATCAAATCCACCTACAATTAATCTTTTTAAGTATAGCTCAGAAGCAATTCTTAAATACATTTCAATATCTAAAGTATTATGATGGGTTATAAATGGTCTTGCTGTTGCTCCACCAGCTATTGTATTTAAAATTGGAGTCTCTACTTCTAAATATCCTTTTTTATCTAAAATAGCTCGCATTTCTTTTATAATTTGACTTCTCATAATAAATGCTTTTTTTACTTCTGGATTCATTATTAAATCTACATATCTTTGACGATATCTTAAATCGGTGTCTTGAAGTCCATGGAATTTCTCTGGTAGTGGTCTTAAGGATTTAGAAAGCAAAGTAATTTTTTTAGCATGAATAGATATTTCTCCTGTTTTTGTTTTAAATGCAAATCCAGTTATTCCAATGATATCTCCAATATCATAAGTTTTAAATTCTTTATAACTGTCTTCTCCTAAATCATTTATACTTACATAACTTTGTAATTTTCCATCTTGGTCTTGAATATGGCAAAAAGAAGCTTTTCCCATAATTCTTTTTCCCATAATTCTCCCAGCCACTGTCACATCTTTATTCTCTAATTCTTCATAATTTTCTTTCACTTGTCCACTTGTATGGGTTCTATTAAATTTTGTAATGGCAAATGGATTTTTACCTTTTGCTTGTAACTCCTCTAACTTTTCTTTTCTAATTTTAATTAAATGGTTTTCGTCTAATTCTATATTGTTTTGGTTTTCACTCATTTTGGTTTTTCCCCCTCATCTCTCCTATTTTAACGTTTCTATTATATACTAGAAGTGACATAAAGTAAATATGAGGTTCTAATTTTTTATTTTTCTTTTTGCTTTTTCTGTTTTTAATTTATTGTAATTTCTTTCCTTTTTCCTCATATTTTCTATCTTTAATTTATTCTATATAAAAGGAGGAAGGTATCTAAGCGCACTTAGATACCTTATTCTACTTGGTATACTGGTACATTATATTGAACCCCTAATTGTTCTGCTGTTTCATGGTCGGAAACGTAAATATCAATACGGTTACCATTTATTCCACCTCCTACATCGGATGCGATGTACGTAGGTGCATGACCCTTAATTTTAATTTTCACATTTTGAGGAATTATATTGGGGTCAACTGCGATTGTTTGGTTTGGTACCAAAACATTTCCTTGTGAATCTTTGTTTCCATACTGCTCATTGCATAATGGACAAGAACAATAGTAGGTAATAGTAAAATAACCTAAGAAGTGATTTTTCTGCTTTTGAGCTTCTAACGCCCTTAATCTCTCTGCTTTTTCCTTCTCTTTTTTACGTTTTAACTCTTCTTGCTTCTTTTTTTCCTCTTCCTTAAGTTTTTCTGCCTTCTTTATTTGTGTCTCTACTTTATCTGGTAATGTACTTACTTGCTGTACAACTGGTACAATTTGCATTGCTGGTTCTTCGGTTTCATTCGTTATTTCTTCCCATCCTTCTTTGCTTAACGCAAAGACATCTCTTACTTGCAATGCACTACACCAAATGCAGAATATACATCCGAATGTTATCACTCCTCTTTTGGTATGTATAAAGTTATTTGTTCTTATTGCGAGTATACCTATCTTCCATTTAAGAAGTCGTAATACCTTTCTTCTTAAATAGCTTCTCCTCCGCCAGATTAATTTTAGGCCAAATACTAAGTTGTTCTGGTTTTTCTTTTGCTTCATCTTACCTCCTCTAGACTGTATTAACAGTCTAATTACCAAACTTATCTAAAAGATAAGGGGATAGTTTCTAACTATCTACCCTATATTATACCACATTTTTTATTTTATGTAAATTTTTCGTTCTCTCTGTTTTTTTCTTTTATGCTACTTCTTTTGTTTTCCTTAATTCTTTTGCATGTTCGATTGCAATTTCTGTTAACTCGCCACTTGCTATTCTTGCTATTTCCTGTATGATCTCTTCCTCTTGTAAAGCCCTTATTTTCGTTTTTGTTTTGTTTCCTTGTACTTCTTTACTAATATAGTAATTATGGTCTCCTTTTGCTGCAATCGTTGCTAAATGAGTAACACATAACACTTGATGGTTCTTCGCAATCTTTTGCAGTTTTTCACTTACACTATTGGCGGCTTTTCCACTAATTCCTGTATCAATTTCATCAAATACAAGTACAGGAACTTTATCAATATTTGCAAGAACAGTTTTTATCGCTAACATAATACGAGACATCTCTCCTCCAGATGCTATTTTTGTAAGTGGTTTTGCCTCCTCTCCTATATTCGTGCGAATTAGAAATTCTACTTTATCTAGTCCATTTTTATGAAATTGTTTATCCTCATTCCAAGAAACTTCTACTGATATATTTGCATTTTTCATTTGAAGTTCTGTTAATTCTTGATTTATTTTTTCAGTTAAAATCTTTCCATTTGTTTGACGAATCTCATGCATCTGTTTTGCAAGTTCTAGCATTTCTTCTCTTTTCTTTTCTAACTTTGCTTTTAATCCTTTGGTATATTCTTCTAAATTTTCAATTTCATATATTTCTTGTTTCCTATTTTCTGCATATTGTTTTATTTCTTCAATTGTATTTCCATATTTTCTTTTTAAAGAATAGATAAGGTCTAATCTAGCTTCTATTTCTTCTCTCTCCCTTTCATTAAACTCATTCTCTTGAGTCATGCTAGCAAGGTCTCTTGCTATTTCTTCTAGCTCATAGGATATGCTTCTTAAGTTCTCTAAAGTAGCATCATATTGTTTATCGATTCCTTCTATTTTTTCTAATGCACGAATTGCTTGTCCAATAGAATCGATACCATTCTGATTAATTTCTCCATCTGCAATTGTTAAATTCTCTGCAATTTTTTCTGCATTTAGCATTTTCTTTCTTTTCTCTTCTAATATCTCATCTTCCTTATCTTTTAAGTTTGCTTCTTCTATTTCTTTTACTTGATACGATAATAAATCTAGTTTTCTTTGCTTTTCTTTCTCATCTCCATAATTTCTTTTTAGTTCTTCTACTATTTCTAGATATTCTTGGTATCGTTTTCTATATTTAGTTTTTATTCCTAACATCTTTAGACCTGAAAAGTCGTCTAGCAATTTATTATGTGTGGCTACATTTAATAAGGTTTGATTATCGTGTTGACCATGAATATCTATCATTTCTTGCATAAATTCTTTAAGTTCATTTACGGTAACAAGTCTTCCATTTATTTTACAAGCATTTCTTCCATTTGTATAAATTTCTCGAGACACAATAATATTTCCATCCATTGCTTTTTCATGTTCTGGTAAATACATACTTAACTCAACAAACGAATAGCTCTCTCCTTTTCGAATCATTTCTTTTGAAAATCTTCCTCCTGCTATGATCTCTAGAGAATCAATAATTAAGGTTTTTCCTGCTCCTGTTTCTCCTGTTAATACATTAAACCCTTTTCTTAAGTCTACACTTAAATCATCAATAATTCCAATATTTTTGATATGTAACGTTGTTATCATTTCTTCACTCTCCTGTTAAAGATATTCGCACACATGTTTTGCAAATTTATGTTCGTATTTATTATATCGCTATCTTTAATTTTGTCAAGAGAAAGCAGGAACATTTTTTCGTCCTTTCGCTTTTTGTTTTATTTATTATAAAAAGTATCTAAAAAACAGGTCTATATTGTTTTTTTCAATATAGACCTGTTTTTTCTTATTTGGTGACCCCTACGGGAATCGAACCCATGATTCGGCCTTGAGAGGGCCGCGTCTTAACCGCTTGACCAAGGGGCCATTTACACAGCTATTTATTTATATCACAAAAATAGCTGTTTCGTCAATATCTTTTCTAATTCTCTTCTTTATTTTTGGAGTTCTTATTATTCTTTTTGTATTTTTTAATCTCTACTTTAAGGCTTTCCCAGTTTCTTATTTTTCTTTTCCTTCCGTTTCATTCTTCTTTATTTCAATACACTTTTCTAGAATTTCTTTTAATCTTGTTTCTTGCCTTGTTAAATACAAATAACCAATCAAAGCTTCAAAAGCAGTAGAATAACTATATTCTACTAAGTCTGCATTTTTAGGTAAATGGTGATTTTCTGCATTTCTCCCTCTTCTTACTATATCTCTTTCTTCTTCTGTTAAGATGGCATTTAACTCTTTTACAATCTCCGCTTGTGCTTTTGCTTTTACAAACTGAATTGCTGCCATATGTAATTTATGTGGTTTTAATTTTGTCGTATTAACTAAATAGGTTCTAATATATTGTTCATAAACACTATCTCCAATATATGCCCATACTAAAGGAGACATCTGTTTTACTTCTAATTCTGATTTTTCTGGTACAATAAAATCCATCTTATCCTTCTTTCTCTAAAGTTATTTTTCCAATCTTTCCACTTCTAAATTCATCTAGTAGTAATCTTGCTACCTTTTCTTCGTCAATTCTTCCTCCAGATACAATAGCTCCTCTTTTTCTCCCTACCATATGCATAACATCTAAAATATTACTATTTTCATTTTGATTTTTTTCTAATTCCTGTTGTACTTCTGTCTCATCTAGTTGATAACGGTTGCAAAAAAGGTTTCTATAATTTTGCAATAAAAACTTTGTTAGAAAAAATGCAACTTCCATTTTATCTAATATTTCATCTTTAATACTTCCAATATAGGATAAATGAAGTGCCACTTCTTCACTTTCAAACTTAGGCCAAAGTACACCCGGTGTATCTAATAATTCAATATTACTAGACAAACGAATCCACTGTTTTTTCTTGGTAACTCCAGGTCTATTTCCTACTTCTAAACTATTTTTCTTTGTAATACGATTAATAAAAGAAGATTTTCCAACATTCGGAATTCCCATTATCATAACGCGAATTCGCTTTCCAACTCTTCCTTTTTCTACTTGTTTTTTTAAATCTTCTTCCATTATCTTTTCAATTTCTTTAACAACATTTGCAATTCCTTTTCCAGAGTTAGCATCTGTTAATACTGCTGGGATTCCTTGTTTTCTAAAATGATTAATCCATTTATCATTTTCTATACTATCTGCTAAATCACACTTATTTAGTACTACAACTCTTTTTTTATCCCCTATCATCTTTGCAATATCCGGATTTTGACTAGATAATGGTATTCTTGCATCTAATAGTTCTACAACAACATCAATTAATTTTAAGTCCTCTATAATTTGCTTTTTTGTTTTTGCCATATGACCTGGATACCAATTAATATTCATATTTTCACTCCTATCTAAAAATCGGTTGTGTAAAGTTTATATATAAAAAATGGCTTGAAGTATTGATATTAAAGCATTTCTGCCAAAATATGTTCTACCCCCCTTAGACTAAATTAATTATGTATCCTCTTAACTAAAATCTATGTGCTTTTAAAATTTTGTAAAGGCTAGGCAAAACCTATTCATTTCAGCCTTTATAAAATTTTATAAAGCATATTATAATAAGTTATGAGGATAAGTCTTAATCAACTTATGTCTACCATTTTTTCATATTTTATTTTACACTACCTAAAAATCCCTTTTAGGTTATAAAAGGGATTTACTTTCTATATTATAAATCATAATGTTTTATAATTATTCTTATCTGCTCTTTCATCTAGTTTTCTATCATATTCTTCATTTTTATAAAACCAGTCCGTCTTTTTGTCGACTGGGTGAAGTTTTCTCTGCTTGTCAACCAAAATGTCAAATAGTACTGCAATTGGTATAATCATCGCTATAAAAGATACAAACATACTTGTGTAATCATTAAATACTGCTGTATTATTCACCATTGCCATTACTCTGTTAAATAAATCCACACCAAAGTATGCTCCATAAGATACTAGATAAATAATAGCTCCTAATAGTTTTCTTTTTACTACTAATACCACTGCAACTAATGTAACAAATAGTAAAACAATTTCAATATTCATGTTAAGTGGTGCAAATCCAATATCAATTCCTAATGAAGTAGTAAAAGCCACTACCAAACGAAACAACCAAAACATAATCATAAAACAGGCTAATAGCCAAGTCGATAAATTTTTCATCTTTTGCAAATCCTCCCTTTTTGGATTAAGTTATTTTTATTGTACCACAAAAGTCGAATTTTAGCAATCTAAGAAAAGCAAAAAGCATTGTATAAACAATGCTTTTTTATATTAGTCTTCATCTACAAAATTAAATTCATCTTTAAATTTGTCTTTGAACATATTAAATACTTTATTTAGAACATCTTCATCTTCTACACTAACATAAGATTCTTCTTCTTCATCTTCAGAATCTTCTACTTTAAGAATAACAACTTCTCCTTCTGAGTCTTCATCCATATCAGTTGGAAGTAAAATAACATATTCTTCATCATCTAATTGGATTAAATCTAAGAATTCAAATTTCACTTCATTTCCTTCTTCATCATTTAATACGATTATATTATCTAATTCCTCTCCTGTTTCTGGAACATTGTTTAAATCTTCACTCATTTTTTCTTTTCTCCTTTCAATATATATTAAATTGCTTTGCAACATTAATATCTTTTTTTCTACTTATTAGTATTTTCGATTTTTATTATCCTATACTATTTTCTTAATATTTGTTTTTAATCATTCTTTTTGTTTCTAAGTTCTTGTTTTTTTTGATTTTCCTTTTTTGCCATATAAGTTTCTAATATATATACAGCTGAAATAGTATCAACAATATTTCTTTTTTTATGTTTGTCTACTTCTAGAAAATTCATTGTTTTATGAGCAGCAACTGTAGTTAATCTTTCGTCAATTGTTTCTATCTTTATTTTGTTATATTTGCATTCTAATTTGTGCCTAAATTGTTTTGTCACTTCTACTCTTTCTGCTGCAGTTCCATTCATGTTAAATGGCATACCTAGTACAATGGTGTCTATATCATATTTTTCTAATATTTCATCTAATCTTTTTAAGACTAACTTATCATTCCCATGGTGATGAATAGTTTCTAATCCTTGTGCTGTAAATCCTAATGCATCTGTAATAGCGATTCCTACTCTTGCATCTCCATAATCAATTCCCAATGCTCTCATATTAATCCTCTAATCCAATATAGTTTTTTACCATTTTTTCTAATAATTCGTCTCTTTCTATCATTCGGATTAAAGTTCTTGCATCGTTATGACTTGTAATATAGGTTGGGTCTCCAGATAAGATATATCCTACAATTTGATTAATTGGATTATATCCTTTTTCTACTAAAGCTTGATATACTTGCTTTAATATTTCTTTTGCTTTTCCATTGTTGTCTTTTTCTACTTTAAAACTAACAGTCTTGTCTGTTGCCATTTTTTATCCCTCCTAAATATATATTTTAACTACATTTGCCACAAATTATTCTTGAACTAAATATAGTTGATATCACTTTCTTGTTTATCTGCTGTATCTAAATATTCTTCTAGCTTCTTAGTTACTTCTTCTATTCCAGTTCCTTTATAGTAAGTGGAAAGAACGAAGTTTAATTTTGGTGTTACATATTGTTTTTCTTCTTTTTGTTTTGATTTTGTTTTTTTCTTTTTATTTTCCTCTTCTTCTTCGATTTCTATACTGGTTTTTACTCTCTTAATCTTTAAGGATTCTACCTTTTTCTTTACATCTGCCATAAATTCTACTACGCCTTCTGGTTCTGCTCCACAGAATACAATAACAAATTTTGGTCCCATATATCGAACTAGAATATAGTCTTCTGATATATTCTCTTTCATTACTTTACTTGTCTGAATAATAACTTCATTTCCTGTTTTTCTTCCATATCCTTCGTTAATTTCTTCTATATTGGTAATACGGAACATACATATAGTAGAAATAGTATTTTGGTCTATTATCGCTTTTCCTTTTCCATATAAATATTCTGCTGAATATAATCCTGTAAACATATCTTTTCTTACGATATTTTCTAATGTATTTTGTTTTTCTACTGTTTTTAATACACCTACAATATTATCTTTTACAGCTTCTAAAATTACAGTATCGATATTGTCAAAAGCATGTGGTACTCCACTTTCAATAATCCAGTAACCAATATAGACATTATCAATGTATAATGGGAAAAACATAGCTGATTTTGCTCTTTTAAACTCCATTTTTTGATAGGTTAATCGTTCTGATTCATTCTCTACTGTAATATATTTAGGTCTTGCTGTACTAATACTATCCTTAAATATTTCTTGGTTATGTAAGTTTCTCAATGTTTCCCAATGTTTAGGGTCTACATTGGAAGCTTTTAATATATATTCTGAACCATCAAATACTACGATGGTGGAATATTTTATATCATATCGTTCAATAACGATTTCATTAATCTTCTTTATTTTTTCATCAGCAGAAGAATATTCTCCGATGGTATTCATAAAGTCTTGTAGGATATTTAGTCCAATAATTTTTTGATTAATATTATTAAACTTGTCCAATTTTTTATGAATAATGATGTTATATATCATGAGTGTTAGAATAATAAATACTAACACCACTATTGTTATTATGATTATCAAAAAATATCACCTCTACTGTTTTTGTTTTTCCATTTTTAGTATCTGTTTTTCATCTGTTGTAATGTTCTGTTCATATCGGAGTCAAATGTTGTTGTTTTTCCATATGTGTCTACTGGTTTATATTGTTTTTCTTTTTTTTGCATCGTTGGTTTACCGGTGATTAATGGATATACCATATTTCCTAATTCTTTTAGGTTTGACATAAACGCTTTTGAATATCCTTTTAAAGAAATTTCACAATTTACAAGTCCTTCTAAATATTTGGAATAGGTTTGCATCTCAAATGGAATGATACAATGTTTTACAGTTTCTCTGTCAAATAGTTCTGTCATGAAAGACATTGCTGGATCGTTATAGAATGCCATTCCTCCAATAATTGTTTTCTCTGTTAAACTTCTTACTTTTAATTCTTTATTAATTACAATCCTTATTTTTTCTGATGCTAATGCATCTTTTGCTTTTAATTCTCTTAAAAATGCTGTTAATGGTTGAATTGTTAGCACATCCATACTTTGTACTAAATAAATTTCTTGTGCTTCTTTAAAATATTCAACTGGAGTTGTAAAATCACAATCTATTAATACTAGTGAGTAGTTTTGTACTAATGTAGCTAATATATTACTATAGTCCTGTGTGTTTTTCTCTTCTTCTGGCAATGCTGTATATACAGTTAAGTTTTTATTAACACGTATTCCCTCCGCAATTCCATTTCTCAAGCCTTCAAAACAATTAAAGGCTACTTTTCTTAATTGTTCTTCGTTTTTTGTATAAATATAGTAAGAATTTCGATTTTGTGTCATGTCTAGAATTGCGGTTTTGATTCCAGAAGATGCTAATAATTCTGCTACGTTATTTACTAAGAAAGAAGTTCCATTCTTTGATGTTCCTACGAAGGATACTAACTTTTTATCTCTTGTTAATAAATTATCTATATCCTTAACTGGTTGATAGTTGGTTTGTTTGATAGCCGTTGTTCCTACCTCTTCTGTCTGCATATTTTTTGAATAGTTAACATTTGGTATCTCATTTTGAAAAGATGTTATTGTTTCTTTTTTAGGTATAATTGGTTCATTTCCATAAGTAGGTGCACTTGGAATAACGGTTCGCCTTACTTTTTCTACTGGAGTTGGTTCTTCTTCAATTCCTGGTAATACCATTGGTTCTTCTTCAACCATATTGAATAAATTAATTGGTTCTTCTGTTTTCTCTTCTTCTATAGCAGGTTCCGATGGTACTGGATTTTTTCTTGGTCTTCCTCTTCTTTTTGGTTTTTGTTCTTCTTGTTCTTTTCTTGCTTGTTCTTCCGGTGTTAATACCTTTTTAGGTCTTCCTCTTCTTTTTGGAGCTGCTGCCATTGGCTCTTCTGTCGATGTAACCATTGACTTTGGCTCTTGATTAATTCCTGGCATACTATTTAAGATGTTGTTAATTTCATCTTCTGGTTCTATCATATCTTCTTTTATCTCTTTTTCTGTTAAATCCTCCTCTTGTTTTTTTACAGAACTTAATTTACGAACATTATTAGAATTAACAGAAGATGGAATAACAACTGGTCTTGTTAATCTTTGTTTTGATTCTCCATTATCAATAAAATTAACTTTTACTCCTGTTTTTTCTTCTTTTCCTTGATAATTATTTGGAGTATATGTACTAGCAGGTGCTGTTTTAAAAGTCATAATTGATTGATATTTAGGAGATTTTGCTTCCAATACCGCCCTTACATTAAGTGGTAAGAATTTGGAAATTACCCTTAATTGTGAATCGGTATATTGTGCTGCTATATTATTAAAGCTTTCAATATATTTATCTTCATTTTTCCCTAATCTTTTATAGTGTGTTAGGATATTTTGAATTTCGATTTCACTAACATCACTTTCATTTTCAGACTGATAGGTAACATCCTCAGAATCAATTCGATAATACATTTTTGCTTCTTTTTTTGTCCTTGGTTTTGCAATCAATTTACAAACCTGGTCAATACTTCTGTCTTGTCCTAATAATGCACTATAAATACCGATTCCAAATAGTTTAACAAGAAGAGGTTCTGATTTTACTCTTCTATCTGTACAAATTAAAATAATAGGGATATCATTCCCACTACTATCGGATGCTTCGTCTGAAATAGCATCTAATCTTTCAAATAAATTTTTATCAACTCTCTCATAATTATTGTCAACAGCGGGTTCTAAGTCCTCACTAATAACAACTCTATCATATGTTTTGTCCTTTTGTAACTCTTTCAATATTGCATTAAAGTAATAAACATTTTTATAAGATACAATTTCTTTATATTCTCTCTGATACTTTTTAATAACAGCATCGGATATCTTTTCATTACTTACCGCAAATAATATTTTCATTCGTTAACCCCTCCAACCTTTTACGATAATCGCAAATACTAGTGGTAATACTTGACATATAACAAGTACAGTGACAAATCCTACTAATAGGAATAACCCCCTATCTTGTACGTCTAACTTTCGAATACCTAATACATATTTATATACTGCGCCTATTACAATTCCAATAAAGCAAAAAGGTATACTATAGATTCTCACTTTGTCTAAAATGTATGCTACTAATCCATATGTTTTAGATCCATAACTATCTTCAAAGTCTTTTAATTCTTTCTTTGATTTCTCCTTTATTTCTATAATTGTGCTTGTCGCTTTATCATTTAAAATGCTTTCCGCCGTAGATGTTGCTTGTACTACTGTCGGAATGCAAAATGCTGCTAATACTGTAAGAAGCATACAAACACTAACAAGTATCTTTTTCATCTGGTTTTTTTACCCCTTTCACCATATATTTCTATATGTATCATAGATTCATTTTTTACTTATAATATCATACAATACTATCCCAAAAATAGCAAGAATTTCCTCGGAAGTTTTTCGAAAAACTTGCTATTTCCGTAAAGGCTCTCATTTCTATTTCCTCTTGCTATTTATTTCATTTTATATAAAAATACCGAGTTTATCACTCGGTATTTTAGCAATCTACTTCTTTTATATTTTTATTTTTATGTTCTAAATTTTTATTCCTCCTGTTTTTTCTTATACAACTTTTATAATTTATTGTATAAATAGCTCATCCATTTATATACACTATTGTTCCATTTTTTATCCGTTGCATATTTTTTGTTCACAGCTTCTAAAGTAGAACCATTATAGTACTTACCACTAGCCTCCTGATTATCATATATCTTTGTACCTGCTGGATTAATATAGTACTTTGTAAATACTCTTGCAATCAAATCAATACCTTCCGAATAATTGGTAAAAGTATAGGCACTGGTATAAGCACTATTATCATAAGCACCATAACCAAATAAATTCTTTTTATCTTGTGCTATTTTAGATGTTCCCCAAGCACTTTCATGAATTCCTACTGCAGCTACAAATATGCCATTAATATTGTATTGTTGTTCTATATAATAAAAATATTCTGCATTTTGTTCAAATATTTTATTTTTATCATTGCTATCTCCGGTTAGGATCTTTTTAAACTGTTCCAATGTTAAGCCACTCGGTTTATTCAGTACCATATCTTTGCTTAGACTTGCAGTTAAGTTCGTCTTGCTTTTTTCTTCTTTTTTCTCTTCTTGTTTTACATTTTGTTCAAAATAGGTTAAACAATCCGCCTTAGCCCATCCGATATAGGTTTGATATTTTATTTTATACCATCCATTCCCTATCTCGACTAGTTGAACACTACTTCCTTGATTTATTGTATTAATTTTCGTTGCATTCTCATCTGGCTCAACCTGAATAGCTAAACGGTCTGAAGTAACAAATAATGTATCTCCCACTTTAGGGGTATAGTTACTAGTGTAGTTTGCTGTTCCTATTTCCACAATTTTCGTAACAGCACCCTTTGTTACTTTTGTACCTAATTCTTCTTCTCTGACTAATTCTTCTCCTTGATATATCTTCTTTGTAATAATTTCTTGTTTTCCAACACGTCCTTCTTGGACTACCTGCATCTTACCTTTAGGAAGTTTATTGTTATTACGATATTTTGTAATATATTCTAAATCTGCTTCCTCCACTGTAATTTCTTCTCTTTGCGTATTCTCTTTTTTCTCTTTTATCTTTTCATCTAAATTAATTTCTTCAATTTTACTTGCTTCATATACTTTTGGCCCTATATTCGAAGAAGCAAAAGATACATTTCCCTTTAAGCTATTGAAAACAATACCTAGGCACACGAAAACAAAAATAGCAGATAAAAGAATAAATAGAAGAGTTTCCTTTTGCATTTTTACTTGCTTCTTTTTCTTCATTTTTTTGCTATTTTTAGGTGTTCTTATGAAATTGTTTCTGGTTTCCTTTGTACTTTCTTTTTTCATTTGTTTTCACCTTTTATATTCTAGCTTTATTCTATTATGAAAGTCATATTTTGTCAATTTTTATTTTTTGGAAATTCTTACATTTTTTACAAAATTATCTTAACGATAAAATAGCTAGAAATTATTGCCAAGGGTCTTCCGCATAATTAATAGGTTTAAATGATAACTTTCTTCTTACAGCTGTCGCATTAATTTTCAACTTTTAAGTCAAGTATATTTTGTATTTTGTCACATTTTTCATTATATTCCTTTTTCTTGTCTGTTTTTCTACTTTATTCTCTCTTTTTGTTAAGAATTTTTTGAGATTTACTACTGTTTTTCTTGCTTAAACCTTTTTCTTGTAATATATTAATAAGAAAGAATTACTTTACTTTTCAGGAGGTATTTTATGGCATCTCACTTTAAACTAGATAAGTTAAATTCTAAATTTCTGATTAAGATTATTACTCTTATTCCCCTTACCTTTATTCTTTGTATTTTATCAGGGTATGTATATGGTAATTATCTGAATAAAATAAAATTCGAAACGGATGTAGTTTCTGCTTCAGAGGAAAATGCGAATAAGCTATTTACTGTTAGTAAAGTTGTCCTATTCAGCAGTGCTAATGCTGAACAACATGAAGTATCCAAAAAAGCAATTTGGGATTTGGATATATCCCAATATACTGATATAGCCATTTACATCGATAATCAAAAAGAAAACGGCGTAAGTGCTAGAAATACTATTTCCAGCCTTACTATTGATGAAACTTCTTTTGTAACAGCACCAGAGCTAGGTACTCCATCTCTTTATTACAAAAATATTCATCAATTTGGTACTTTTGAGAAAAAAGAAGAAAATAGAATAGAAAATTCCTCCTATTCTTTTAACATCATAAACTATAACGAAAATATTGATTATTCAAAACCATCGGTATATAATGACTTAGGAAATCCAATTACACTTTCTTATATTAATTCCAATATAAAGGAACATGCTATCATTTCTGATACGAGTAATCCTTTAACATTTGATGGAAACTTATTGAAAAGAGCCAATATTCCTCTTTCTTCCATCAAAACAACATTGCATTTAAAACTTCATCTTACTACAAACATGAATGAACAATATGTATGTAGTATGAATATAGAAATTCCTCTAGAAGATAAAGAAAATGTTGAGGGCTCAACTTCTATTTATGATGGTTATCTTACAAAAGAAATACAAGATAGTAATTTTTATCACTTCTATAAGATATCATCTTAATAGTATCGGAAATATAATGTAATATATTTTGTTTTTAATAGATTATATAAAAATAAAAAAGTAAAAATAAAGATAAAAGACTATAAAGCAAGGAGAGAATATAAAAATGGAAAAACAAAAAAATGCAGCAGAAATATTAAAAGGAAAATATCATAAAGCACCTTTTGTTGCTAACTTAAAAGATTTACTATATCGTAGTGCAGACCGTTATGCCAAAAGAAGTGCCTTTAAACTAAAAGATAAAAATAAAAATATTTACTCTGTAAGTTATCAACAATTCAAAGAAGATGTTGTATCGTTAGGAACCGCTTTCTTAAATCTAGGGCTTGCTGGTAAAAAAATAGCTGTAATGGGAAAGAACAGTTATACTTGGGCAACATCCTATCTTGCCGCTTCTATTGTAGGAGTAGTTGTTCCTATTGATAAAGAATTACATCCCGATGATGTTATTAACTTTTTAAATGTATCTGAAGCTAGTGTATTGCTTACTGATGAAAAACTCCTTTCCAAAATTCTAGAAGCTAAAGATAAAATAAAAAATACAAAAACTATTTTTATTGATTTTGATAGTAATTGTGACAAAGAATATAGCAAATCATACTCTCTATTAAAGAGTACTGGAAAGAAAGCCTATGAAGAGGGAAATCATAGTTTTGATGAAATCCAAATTGACCCAGACGAAATGCACATTTTATTATTTACTTCTGGTACAACAGGAACTGCAAAAGGTGTCTGTCTATCCCATAAAAACATTACTTCCAATATCATGTCTACTTATGGTATTGTAAAAGTAAAAAGTAGTGACCAAGTATTATCTATTCTACCAATTCATCATACTTACGAATGTACTTTAGGTTTTCTACTTGTTATCTATGCTGGTGGTTGTATTGCTTATTGTGATGGATTACGATATATTACTAAAAATATTAGTGAATATCATCCAACTGTTGTTTTATGTGTTCCTCTTTTATTAGAAAATGTTCATAAAAAAATAATGAAAACACTAAAAGATAACCTACCTGAAAAATATACCAAAGAGGAAGACAAAATATTAGAAAGCTTACCTGGTATTATGCGATTCGTCGTAAAAAGAAGGATTAAAAACTCCCTCGGTGGAAGACTACGTGCTTTTATTGTAGGTGCAGCTGCTTGTAATCCAAACATCGTCAAAACATTTGACCAAGTAGGTGTAAAAGCTTTACAAGGATATGGACTAACAGAATGTTCTCCTCTTGTTGCTGGTAATAATGACTACTATATTAATTACGCTGCTGCCGGATTACCAATTCCAAATGTAGAATATAAAATAAAGAACCCAGATAATACTGGAGTCGGAGAAATTTTAGTAAAAGGGCCTAATGTAATGCTTGGATATTACCAAGATGAAGAGGCTACAAAAAAAGTAATTCAGGACGGATGGTTCCATACCGGAGATCTTGGTAGAATCGATGAAGGTGGTTGGCTATATATTACAGGAAGATGTAAAAGTGTTATTGTTACCAAAAACGGTAAGAATATTTATCCAGAAGAAATTGAGTACTATTTAAATGATAATCCTATAATCGAAGAAGCATTAGTAACAGGTATTCAACATGAAAATGATGATGATACTTATGTAAATGCGCAAATCTTCCCTAATATGGAAGCTATTAAAGAGATTTTAAAAGTAAATACACCAACAAAAGAAGAAATTTACGCTACCGTAGGAGATGTTATTGCAAGTATTAATAAAAAACTTCCAAACTACAAGCATATTAAAAGTTATAAAGTACGAGAGGAAGAATTCGAAAAAACAACGACAAAAAAAATCAAACGCTATGGCGACAATATGAAAAATAATTAGAATGTTCTCTTATTAACAAGAAAGGAATTCCTTTCTTGTTTTTTATGTAAGTAATCTTCCGGCTATGCCGGTAGTAGCATAAGCTTTAGCTTTGTAGCA
>JBKXSZ010000013.1:0-40506 GCA_047017005.1 Clostridia bacterium
ACCATCAAATATTGAAAAAGCTATATACGAAATAAAATTTACTCTTTTTTACTGATTCTTAGTTTGAAACATTTACTTTTTCTTTGTTTTTTGATATGATTTAACATATCATTTAGGAGGAAAATTATGGAGAAAGATACTAGTTTAGCATTAGTACCAAAAAAGAAAACTTTATCATATATACAAACACTTTTACTCTTTTTCTTTTTATATGCATTCATTGGCTGGCTATTAGAAACTGCCTATGCCTTCTATGTATATGGACATTTTGTAAAAAGAGGTTTCTTACTTGGTCCAATTTGTCCAATATATGGTTGTGGTGCTGTTATAATAATTGCTTTTTTAAGTAATTATAAAGGACACTCTGTTAAACTTTTTTTTACTGCAGCGATTGTCTTTTCTCTTTTTGAATATATAGCAGGATTTGCATTAGATGCTTTATTTTCTGCTCGTTGGTGGGATTATACAAGCGAGTTCATGAATCTAAATGGTAGAATCAGCATTTTCTTCTCTTTTGTATGGGGAATTATTGCAATCTTATTTATTAATCATCTTCAACCTTTTATGAACCGTATTTTAGAAAAAATCTCTAATAAAATACCTTATTGGATACAAACTACTTTCTTACAAATTTTTACTCTTGTATTGTTCCTTGATATTGTTTGTTCCGGTATTATACATTTATCAACATAAAATAAATCATATCTAAATAGGCTCGTACATATATTAAAAGTAGAAATGATATTCCTTCATTTCTACTTTTTTGTCTGTCATTTCTAGTTTTTTATAAAATAGACTTTTGACCTATTTTTTAGTATAATAGATTTGTTGTAGGCAATTTAATTTTTAACTATAAGGAGATGATTCAGCATGTCGGAAAATAAGTTTAAAAAAACATTACAATATACACCTTCTTATGAACAAATGCTGGCACAAAAACGTAAAGAAGAATTAAAAAGATATAATCAAATATTTGATAAACCTGAGGCAATTTCGGAAACAGCCAACATCATTGCTATTCTTCGTAATGAAATGATACATCATTTTCCTGAGGTTGATTTTGATATTGAATTTCGTATTAAATCAAGAAGAAGTACGCTTCAAAAAATAGCAAATAAAATAGAGGAAGTAAAACAAACACACTCTTCTCTTACTCTTCCTATTCTCTATGATTTAATTGGAATGACTATTATTATTCATGATATAAAACCACCAAAAGATAGAAATACTTTTTCTTTTAAATCCAATACCAAAATCGAAAAATATATGATACAAAAAGAATTAGGTCACAGTATATTAAGTAAATTACCAACTATTTTTCAAGAAATAACTCATAGTATTGATGCTTTAAGAGAAAATACTGCTCTGAATTATACTGCAAAAGATATTTCTAGAAATTTAAAGAAACTTCAAGATTCCTTTGTAATATTAGAAAATGTCGCCAAAAGAGCTTCAATAAAAAATATTAATTTTGCCAAATTAGAGTGTTATCATCAAATGAGTGAAGAGATTCTAAATCATATTAAAGAGAAATTTTATCAAGAGGATATCTTTGAATCCTTAACTTCTGAGGAAGAAAAGTTAGATTATTTAAGTCAGATCAAAAACTATCTATCTCGTTCTTATCCCCGGTATTACTACTTCTATTGAATTAACAACCAGAACTCTTCCTTCTTCTGAGGAATTAGATAAAAAGAATTGTTCTTTTTTATATGATAAAATGGGAAATAAATTATTAAAGATTGCTGTTAAAGATATGGAACTTCCTAAAAAGAAGCAAGATTTTGTATTTGCTTATCATCCTCAAATAATGGAATATATAGGTGATATTCTTGATTTTCAAAAACAATATATGGATATCGAGCGTGATTCGGAAGATTTATACCAAAAAGTAAATCAAGTAAAAAGTAATCCTTTTCAAAAAGAAATTTTACTATCTTTATATACTCCTATGAGTAATTTATATAATAATGCTCAAAAAGCTACAGAATTAACGGTTACTTTCGCAGAAGATGAATGCTATAAGGAAGCTAGTAAAGTGGTATTGGATGACTTGTTGAAATCAGATGGCTTGCTAAAAAAATATGGAATGAGCAACTTACCATCTAAAAGAAAATCTCATGCCAAGAAAAATGGGTATATTGCAGAACATGCTACTATTCAATCAGAAAAAAATCCAGATTATTTTGCTGAAATCCAAGCTAAATCCTCTTATCGCTATGAAATCGCGAAATATGGCCTTGCTGCTCATGATACTAGAGCAGGAAAAGCAAGAAAGCTCCCTCCTTTAAAAAAAGCAAAAAAGGGAAAGTTCACTTCTAAACAGTTATTAAATCAAAGAAAAATTACTCCTGTATATGGATATTTATATAAAGATAGTAATCAATGTTCTATTCCATCTTTTATTGTACAAAGTTATTTATATAATGGCCATACTTTTCACCCTAAAGGTAAATATGGTATTTCAGAAGATAAAAATTATGTTGAATATGTCACAAATAATAATGGTATTAGTAATATTGTTCTAAAAGAAAATCTATTTGACCTATATGATAAAACTAATTTTTTCGATAGTCCTTACGCCAATAAAAATGAGGAAAAAAGACATAGCGACCACTATATCTTAAAGCACTTTTTAGAAGATTATTATAGAAGTAACGACTTTAAAGACTTTAATCAAAAATTAGAAGATTATTATACTGGAAAAGATGTAACTTTTACATCTCAAAAAGAACAAAAAGGAAAAGAATAGAGGGTGTCCTGAAATAGGAACCCTCTTTATTCAGAAATTAAATCGTAAAAATAATATTGTTAATAGTGTATTTACTTTTATTTATTTTACAATACTAATTGCTAATCCATCTCCTACTTCCAAAATCTGTGTATCTAGTTTCGGATTTTCTGTTGTTTCTTTTATGTATTCTCTTAAATGGGTTACTGCTGTTCTTTGTTTGTGTTTGTTATAGTTGCTCATTACATACCCTTTATACAAAATATTATCTGCTAAAATAATAGTCCCTGGTTCTGCCATTCGTATTGCTTGTTGTAAGAAAAATGGGTATTTGCCTTTTGCAGCATCAATAAATACGACATCATAAATATTATCCAATGTAGGTAATATCTCTACTGCATCGCCTTTATAAATGGTTATTTTATTTTCCAAGCCTACTTTTTTTATATTTTCTTTTGCTTCTTTTGCTCTTTCTTCATCTCTTTCGATTGTGTCTATTTTTCCATCCTTGGCTAAAAATTTTGAAAAGCAAATGGCGGAATATCCTACTGCAGTTCCTATTTCTAGTATTTTTTTAGGTGTATTTTCTGTTAATATATTTTCTATTACCTCTAAGGTATCATCCATTAATATAGGGATGTGTTCTTCTAATGCTTTTTGTTTTATCCTTTTTAATGTTTCTTCTTTCATTTTCTTCCTCTCTATCTCTCATCTTCATTTAATTCTATTTCTTGCTCAATGTTCTCTTTGGGGATGTGTTTTTCCCTTTCTACTATTTTTATTAATTCTTTTTTCATATATCTTTTTTCTGGAGTCTGGCATCCTTTTCCTATCTTATTCAACTCTACTTTTGCCGTTTCTTTCCATCCTAAGATTTGATAAATTCGATAATTCATTAATTGTATATCCCAGTCTTTTTCATTTAATTGGCTCATGGCATTTCTTAACTGTCCCACCGTTTGAGAATTAATACCTTTTTCTTGAATAATTTTATTAGTATAAAAAATATGTTTTTGCTTTTGTTTATTTGCTTTTGCATTCACTCTTGTTTGTACATCTGCCATTTTTTGATATTGGCTTTTTTTAAAATATGTATTTCCCCCACGAAGTGCTTTCATTTCATCACTATTTAATACTTTTTCTAAAACTCTTGCTTTATCGGCGTTTCTTCCTAGTCGTAAATACATATTTGCTAATATTTCCAAGGCTTCGACTTGATATTTGGAAGATAGCATTTTATTTTCTATTTCTGGCATATCTTCTTCTTGGATTTTCCCTATCAAACTTTCTAATTTTTTTGTGTAGATATATTTCTTTTGGTTATCTAATTCTTCTACTTTCGGTATTTCTGTTTTCACTTTAAGTCTCGTTTTAAATTGTTCTTGTTTTGTCAATATTTTCACCTCTTTTTAGAAGAAGAGCGACCAATTTCTTGATCGCATTCTTCTTTGTGTTTATATTAGTCTTGTGCTGCTCTTCTAGCTTCTCTTTCTCTTGTTTTACTATCTAGTATCTTCTTTCTTAGGCGAATATTTTTTGGTGTAACTTCTACTAGTTCATCGTCTTGAATGAATTCAATTGCTTTTTCAAGAGAGAATTGAATTGGTGGTACTAAACGAAGGGCATCATCTGAACCAGATGCTCTTGTATTTGTTAAATGTTTTTCTTTACATACATTTACTGAAATATCTTCTCCTCTAGAGTTTAATCCTACAATCATTCCTTCGTATACTTCTGTTCCTGGTCCTATGAATAGTTCTCCTCTTTCTTGTGCATTGTATAGTCCATATGTTACTGCTTTTCCCTTCTCAAATGCTACAATTGTACCTCTAACACGAGATGTAATTTCCCCTTTATATGGCTCATAACTATCAAAGATATGGTTCATTGTTCCATTTCCTTTTGTATCTGTCATAAACTCTGTTCTGTATCCAATCAATCCTCTTGCTGGAATTTTGAATTCTACTTTAGTATGACCTTCCTCTGCTGGTTCCATGTTTATCATTTCTGCTTTTCTTTTTCCTAGCTTTTCAATAACATTTCCAATGCAATCATCTGGTACATTTACGACTAATCTTTCAATTGGTTCACATTTTACACCATTGATTTCTTTGAATATAACTTTTGGACGGGAAACTAATAGTTCAAATCCTTCTCTTCTCATAGTTTCAATTAGTACGGATAAATGTAATTCACCTCTTCCCGATACCTCAAAAGAATCAGCACTATCAGTTTCTCTTACACGTAAACTAACATTCCTCTCTAATTCTTTAAATAGTCTATCACGAATATGACGAGAAGTAATAAATTGACCTTCTCTTCCTGCAAATGGCCCATTATTTACGCTAAATGTCATAGATACTGTTGGCTCATCAATATCTACAAATGGTATTTTTTCGACTTTTGCTGGGTCACAAATAGTATCTCCTATATTAATATCTGCAATTCCAGATAGTTCAATAATATCTCCTGCTTTTGCTTCTTCTACTTCTACTTTCTTTAATCCTACATGTGTATATACTTTTGCAATTCTTCCATTGATTGTTTTATCTTCTTTTTGGCATACTACTACTGGCATTCCTGATTTAATAGTTCCTCTTTCAATTCTTCCTACCGCAATTCTTCCTACATAATCATCATAATCAATGTTAGATACTAGCATTTGTGCTGGTCCTTCTTCGTCACATGCTGGTGGATTAATATAGTTTACGATTGTTTCAAATAAACAATGCAAATTATCACTATCGTCTTCTAAATTCATCTTAGCAATTCCAGATTTAGCAGACGCATATACAACAGGGAATTCTAATTGGTCATTATTTGCATCTAATTCAATAAATAGTTCTAATACTTCATCTACTACTTTTAATGGATTTGCCCCTGGTCTATCAATTTTATTAATAACAACAATTGGTTTTAGGTTTAGTGCTAATGATTTTTTTAACACTTCTCTTGTTTGTGGCATCGCTCCTTCAAAAGCATCTACTAAAAGAAGTACTCCATCTACTGTTTTTAAAACTCTTTCTACTTCTCCTCCAAAATCAGCATGTCCTGGTGTGTCTACAATATTAATTTTTACATCATTGTACATAACAGATGTGTTTTTAGAAAGAATGGTAATTCCTCTTTCCTTTTCTAGGTCATTTGAATCCATTACTCTTTCTTGCACTTGTTCATTCTCTCTAAATACATGACTTTGTTTTAACATAGCATCTACCAATGTTGTCTTTCCATGGTCTACGTGTGCAATAATTGCAATATTACGAATATTTTTGTTGTTCATTTTCTTTCATTTCTCCTTTTTATTTTCTATTTTTATCTATTTATTTTTTATTTAAGTTGTTTCATTTTTTTCATTTTTATTCTTTTTATCTTCATTTTCTGATTTTATATCTTCTCTTATCAAATATTTCGGTCTATCTTTAATTTCCATATACATTTTTGCAATATATTCTCCTATGATACCAATACTTAATAACTGAATTCCACCCATGAATAAAATAGTAGTTATAGTAGAAGCATATCCTGGTACATCTTTTCCATATATTAAGGTTTGTCCCAAAATGCATATTCCTAAAATGATAGCAAATAAAGAAATGATAGCACCTACTACCGTAGAAATACGAAGAGGAGATGTAGAGAATGCTAATATTCCCTCAATTGCATATCGGAATAGTGACTTTAAGCTCCATTTCGTTTCTCCTGCTGCTCTTTCTACATTTTCTATTTCAATGTATTTTACTTTAAATCCAACCCAGCTAAAAATTCCTTTTGAGAATCGGTTATATTCTTTCAAAGATAAGATAGCATCTACCACAATTCTTTTCATCATACGAAAGTCTTGTGCTCCATTTACAATTTCAGTTTTGGTTAACTTTTTCATTAAAGAGTAAAAACATCTAGAAAAAGCGCTTTTTATCCTGCCTTCTCCTTTTCGATTCATTCGTTTTGTTGTTACTGTATCATATCCATCTTCTATTCCTTTTAGCATTTCTGGTAATACCGCTGGTGGATGTTGTAAATCCGCATCCATTACTACAACTAAATCTCCTATGCAATTACTTAATCCTGCATAAATAGCAGCTTCTTTTCCAAAGTTTCGTGAAAAGCTAATAATATGAATATGAGAATCTTCTTCTCTTAACTTTTTTAATATCTCTAATGTCTTATCTTTACTTCCATCATCAATAAAGACAAATTCATAATCATATTTTTCTTGCAATTGTTCTACAACTTTTATCGTTGTAGTATAGAAAAGTTCTAAAACCTCTTCTTCGTTATAGCAAGGTACTACAATTGATAGTTTTTCCATTTTTCTTCCTCTTTTTTCTCATTTCCTGTTTTTATTCTCTTCTAAGATTCTTAATTTATTCTTCCACTTTTTTGTTTTCTATTTTCTTTTCTGCTTTATTGTTTTTGAAAATAATTAATTTACTAAACACATAATTTAGTACTACAACAATTACTTGTGTAATGGTCTTTACAATAAAGCTTGGGAATTTTAGCCATGTACATCCAATAAAATAGATTCCATTGTCTACTAATAGTGAAAATACTCTACATGCAAAGAAAGAGATCATTTCTGTTATTAGTTCTTTTCTATTATTGGTTTTACTTTCAAATACAAATAGTTTGTTTGTAACATAAGCAAAAAGAATTGCTACAATTGTTGCAATGATATTAGAAGCAAGTCCAGCTATTCCTTCTTCCGTTCCTATTATCCATATTAATAGATAGTATACAATAAAATTGACAACTGTTGTTAACACTCCAAAAAATAGATACTTAATTACTTCTTTATATTTTTCCCAATATATTTCAATTTGTTTTTTTATCTTTTCCATAATTTATCCCTTTATTTATTATTTTTTCTATCTTCATTTTTCTTCTACTTTATCAGAACGATATTCATTGCTAGTTCCTTCTAATTCTTTCATAGATAGTTCAATCTTTTTATTTTCCGTATCCATTTCGATGATTTTAGCATTTACTTCTGTTCCTATTTTTAATTCTTCCTCTGGTTTTGCAATTCTTTTTTCACAAATTTGAGAAATATGAATTAAGCCCTCAATACCTTGTTCTAATTCTGCAAATGCTCCAAATGGCATTAATTTTGTAATGGTTACTCTTACTACGTCATTGATGTGATATTTCTCTTCAGTCTTTTTCCATGGGTCTGGTCCTTTTTCTTTATAGGTAAGCATAATCCTTCTGTTTTCTTTGTCCAATTGTTTTACCATGACTTTTATCTCTTGCCCAACAGATAAAATCTCACTTGGTACTGCATTACGAGCCCATGTTATTTCGCTAATATGTAGTAATCCTTGTACTGGTCCTAAGCTTACAAAAGCTCCATAAGAACTCATACTTGTTACTGTTCCTGTATACTCTTTTCCCTCTTCTATTTCATTCCAGAAAGCTTCTAATTCTTTTTCTTTTTCTTCTTGTTTTACTTCTTTTACGGAACCAATAATTTTTCTTTGTCTTGGATTATATTCTATTATTTTGAATTTTACTATTTTACCTTTATAGGAGTCCATTTGTTCTTCTCTTGTAATACCTGAAAGAGAAATAGGAATAAAGATTCTTGTTCCTTTATAATTTACAACAAAACCTTTTTCTAATACTTCTGAGATTGGTTCTTCTATTATCTCTTTATTTTTTATCTTTTCTTCTAACTCTTTTTTATCTGCTCTTTGCTTTGCCTTTTTATAGGATAAAAGTACATTTCCTAATCCATCATTGATCTTTAAAACATCAGCTGTAATGATATCTCCCTTTTTTAATTCTTTCTTTGGGTCTGCTGTTTCGTCAAGGGAATATTCTTTTCTTGGAATAATTCCATCTGCCTTGTATCCCAAATCAACAAAAATTTCTCCTTTTTCATTAATATCAATAATAGTACCGGTTACCGTCTTTCCTATTTTTACATCTTTTACCGAATTATTAAATAACTCTTCAAAACTCATTTCTTCCATTTTTTCACCATCCTAATTTCTAATTGCCTTTGTGTTTTTCAAGTCTTTTGTTCTTGTCTTATTTTCTTTTCTTATTGCGGTCTAAGAGACGCCTTTCAAATAGCCTATTTGATTTGAAAAACGTCCCATTTAAAATCTGTTTTATTATATCTTAAACCTTCTCATTTGTCAACATAACGATATTGTCCATGATTGCTTTACTGATATGGTTTAAAGTTTCTTTATCTGGTGTTTTGGATTGATAATCACTAAAGTCTAATGGTTTTCCGATATTTAAAATAATTTTATGAAAAGGTTTAAAATCTCCCTGAATTCCAATTGGAATAACTGGCTTTCCTGTTCTTGCTGCCATAAATGCAGCTCCATTTTTTACATCTTCACCTTTTCCCATTCCATTTCTCGTTCCTTCTGGGAATAGTCCTAGCATTTCTCCTGAAGATAATACTTTTAATGACCTTTTCATTGCTTCAATATCCTGTTTTCCCCTTTTTATTGGAATAACATTAAATAATCTACCTAACCACGCAATATATGGATTTTGATACAACTCTTCTTTTGCAATAAAGTTTAAATGTCTTTTAATACAAAGCACAACTGCCGGTGCATCTAGTGCATGAACATGATTGCCGCAAACAATATAAGCTCCTGTTTCCGGAATATTTTCTTGACCTACAACTTTAATACGATATACAACGATATATAGAAAATGTAAAAATCCTTTTATTATCTTTCTACAAATTAATTTCCCTCTTGTATCTTCTGTCCTTCTTTTATTATGTTCTAGCTTTTTTTTAGTTTTTTCTTCTTCCTCTATTTCTTTTCTTTTTGCTAATATAATCGCTTCTAATTTTTCTTGATTTTTCTTAATATCTGGCTCTGTTGTATCTACATAGATAGCATCTGGTGTTTGTACTAAAGAGCCAATTTCTTTATGTTTATCATTTTCATCACGCATCTTAATATTTTCTAATACTTCTTCATAAGACATTTCAATTCCTTTTTGTTTGTTCTCTTCCACTCTTCTTCTTGCTCTTTCTTCTAGAGTTGCATCTATATAAATTTTGACATCTGCGTTTGGAAACACATAACTTCCAATATCTCTGCCTTCCATTATGACATCTTTTCCTTTTGCTAATTCTCTTTGCATTTCAACTAATTTTAAACGTACTTCTGTTATAGAGGAAACCTGTGATACAACATTTGTTACTTTTTTATTACGGATTTCTTTTGTTACATCTTTTCCATTTAAAAACACTAATTGTCCCTCTGGTTTATTTTTAAAAGTAATTTCTAGATTCTCTAATAATCCAATAATTTTATCTTTTTCTTCTAATGTAATTCCTTTATTTAACATCTCTAATGCAACACAACGATACATTGCTCCTGTATCAATATTTACTAAATTCATAGATTTAGCAACTAATTTTGTTAAGGTACTTTTCCCGCTTCCTGCAGGTCCATCAATAGCAACAATAAATGACATTTTCTATTCCTCCGTTTTTTCTTTTTTTTCTGGCATTTGCATTCCCTTTGCCACTACTTCAATTTTTTGAACATTCATGGCTGTTAGTTTTTCAATTTCTTTTATCGAACGTTTTTTAAATTCTTGTAAAGCTTCTACTACGTTAAATCCATATATAACAATAACTTCCATATAGATATATGGACCTTCTCCATAATTTTCAATTCTTGTTTTTACTACTCGATAAATAGCATCTGACCTAGTTGCTAAATATTCTAATATCTGTCTAAATACTGTATCGGATATGGTAAACTTTCCTAAATAACTAAATGTTGGTCTAATAATCGATTTTTCGGAAATATATGGTTTACTTCCTTTCCCCTTGGATTTAAAGATTTGTAGTGGGTCTAAAATATAGCCTGAAAAATCTTTCTTTATCTCAAAAGTAGGTACCGGTATAACATGTTTTCCCTCTGTTGTACGAATTCGTTTAGCGGTTGCCATTTCCTCCGGTGTTGCAATATCCGTAATATATATAATCTTTTCAATAGGTGGTAACTCTAAGTTTTCTGCAATTTTCTTTACCATATTATCTGAAGTACCTAAAATCAAAATAGATTCTGGCTTATATTTACGAAGAGCCTTTTTTATTTCTACTTTTTCTGCAGGTGTCAAAAATAAAGCATGTTTTACGGTTTCTATTTTAGTAGGAGCTTTCTTAGCCGATTCCCCTGCAATTACCTCATTATCTTTAATTAACAAACCATCATCAATAATATAGCTGATATTATTTTCACTTGCTACCATCTGTGCACGATAGCTTTTCCCTGTACCAGATGGACCCACAAATGCATATACTTTCATCTTATTACGTTGTAATTGGTCAAATAGCATCTTTTTCTCCTTTTCTCATGTACTAATTTACTGTGTGTAATTATATCGCAAAAAAGAAAGAAAGTAAAATATTCGCCTAAAATATTTTACTTTCATATGTTAAAATTATCTTAAATCAACAACATTTATTACATTTTATTCTTCTCAATTCATTTAGATGATTTCCTTTTAATTTTGTAATATCTTTTCCATTTACTATTATCTTTCCTGCTCTATTATTCTATCTATTGTTAATATGCAATTTAAAAGCGTGGTTTTCGCGAGATTCAGATGCACCCATTATTCCAACGAACTAATATTGTTAATCGCTTTTGTTAAATTAGATTATTTCCATTCTCATATAACTACTTTTAGGGAATACTATTCTTACTTCTGTTCCAATGCCTTTTTCTGAATTTAATTCTATCGCCATCCCTAATTTATCACATAACTTTTTACATAAATATAATCCAATTCCAGTAGATTTTTGTCCACTTCTTCTTCCATTTTCCCCTGTAAAGCCTTTTTCAAATACTCTGGTTATTTCTCCCTTTTTTATTCCTATTCCATTATCTTTGATATATAAAATTACATTTTCTTTTTGCTCTTTTCCATATATCTGTATTGTTTTATTTTCATCTTTTGAATATTTAATTGCATTTTGTATAATTTGATTTAAAATAAATATACACCACTTACTATCTGTTAATACTATCTTTTCTAAATCATGTGTATCTATATTTATTTTATTTTCAATTAAATCTCTTTTATTTTTTAATATTGCTGTATTTACAATCTCTTTTAAATCTGATTCCCTTATATAATAATCTTTTTCAACAGCATTACTTCTAGCATAAAATAATGCTTGCTCTATATAATTTTCTATTTTATCTAATTCATCATTAATACTTTGTGTTATTTCTGTTTTATTATTTTCTATTATCATTTTACTTGTTGCAATTGGCATTTTTATCTCGTGAATCCATAGTTCTATATATTCTTTATAGTCCTCTTGTAAATACTTGTATTTATCTACATTTTCAATCATTGACTTTCCAGTATCTTGTAATATTTCCTTTAATATTCCTCCTTCTAAAAAGTTAGGAGTTTTTATAATCTCTGATATTAAATATTTTTCATCTAATTCTTCCATATTTTCTTTTAAATTTTTATAATATCTATTCTTTTTATAATATTCTATTCCTAGACAAATAAAAAGCATAAGAATAGGAATTATTCCAACATATACACGTATATATAATGTAATATCTGATGCTAATAATAATATTTCTGATGTTATCGTTCCAAATAAAATCAATATTATATAAATTAATTTATCTTTTATATAATCTCTAAAACTCATTTTAACATATACCCCTGTCCTCTTTTAGTCTCTATAGAATCACGTACTCCTAATTCATCTAATTTTGTTCTTAATCTTGCCATATTTACAGTTAAAGTATTATCATCTATAAAACTTTCACTATCCCATAAATAATTAATGATTTCGTCTCTTGATACTATTTTTCCTCTATTTAATGCTAAAAAATGTAATATTTTTAATTCATTTTTTGTTAATTCCATTCTTCTATCTTCTTTTTCAATTATGCTCTTAGAAATATTTAATACAAATTTATCACAATTTAATTTGTTTTGATTTATTTCTAAATTCTTTGTTCTTTTTAAAAGCCCTGATATTTTAGCAAGTAGAATTTGAATATTATATGGTTTTGTTACATATTGATCTGCCCCATTATTTAAGCTTATTAATTCATCTATTTCACTATCTCTGCTTGTTACCATTATAATTGGGACATCAGATTCTTTTCTTATTTCCTTACAAATATATTCTCCATCTAAATATGGTAAATTTATATCTAATAATATTAAGTCTGTATTACTATTTAAAATATCCTTTACTGTATTATCAAATTTTTCTAATATTACTGTTTCATATCCATTTTTCTCTAAAAATACTTTTAGTTCTTTTCGTAACTTTTTATCATCTTCTACAATTAATAGTTTCGACATACAATCACCCTTTTTATTATAACATATCTTTGTAATTTATACGTTAGTGATTTCACAAACAAAAAAGGAAGTAAAGATACTCTTTTGGCTTTCTTCTTTTTTATTTATCTTCTTTTTCAAATTTTGGATCAATATACTTTATAGATAAAACAAGCATTCATTTTTTCTACAAATTCACTATTCTTTAAATTCGTAGCTTGTTTCACTCTCTCAATGTATTTATCATTATCTATGTTAGCCCCTATGAATACTAATACGCCATCTTTGGTATCTACTTGTGAGAAGATTTGTTTTAAATATTCTACACTACATTTTTCCACATCTACTTGATAAGATTTGTTTATCATAGAAAATAGGTATAAATCATCCATAAAACGATTATCATTCATATTTAATAGATAAATAGTTGGCAAATTATCTTGTGTACTAACTCTATTTACAACAGCTCCCCATTCTGTATATAGATATTTAATTGGTAAATGAAGCACATGTGGTAATATAAGCATAACAACAAATATGCCCACAAGAATTCGCATTGCTATTTTAGTATTTGCTATTTTTTCTAATACTACTTTTACTAAATAAAATACTAGGATAATAAATAATGGACATACTGGTATAATATATCTTACTTCAATGTATGGAGATACAAGTGCTACTAAAAGGAAATAAATTATAGTAGGTATTGCAATGTACCATATCTTCTTGTTTTGGATTTGGATTGTTATCTTTCTATTTTTTATCAGTTTATAGGCTACTATTCCTAGTATTCCTATTATAAGAAATACTAAAACGCCATTAAATGCAGAATTGTTTAAAATCCCTAAATATCCTCCTAGCGAACGCCACATGGTTTCTATATGTTTTAAGTTATCCATGGCTCCTTGTCCTCTATATCCCATAAACATATGTGCAAAGGAATATGGAAAGATAAGAAGAGAAACTACCGCGGCTAATATCATAGTAATTGTATAGGATATTACGTTTTTCCAGTTTTTCTTACTTATATATCTAATCATATATAAGATATATATAATTCCTAAAAAGATTAAATAATAATAGTGTGTTAGCGAACCAATAACAGCAGCAATTCCTAATGGCAGTAATTCTTTCCATGTTAATTTTTCGTCTTCATAATGTTTTACATGCCAATATGCTAATATCAATAAATTTAGTGCATTTAAAGCATACATTCGAATAAACATAGTAGTATCTATAGATGCCATTGTAAGTCCACTAATTAATGTGGTTAGTAATGACATTTTTCTATTTTTCGTTAATTGGTATGTGATAGCATATACCAAAAGAGAAGATAATATAAATATAAAGATATTTAACGTAATGCCTGTCCAAATAGAAAACTCTCCGATTGTAAAAGAAGCTGCAATTCTTAATAATAAATAGAAAAGCGGTGGATGTACATCATTTTTTTGGTTTTCATACACGGGAGTTAAATCTTTTGCTTCTTCTTTAGAAATTGTTAAGTAATCTTTATAGTAGCTTCCCTCATGCCAATGGTCGTAAAAGTCTTCATTTTGCATAATTTCTACTTTGTTATAGTTCATAAGTCCATAAGAATATCCTTCATCAATATGGATATAGTTTTTCTTTGTTCCTGCATAAATACGAACTCCCACTTGTAATATAAGTATGAGAACAAGTCCTATTATCCATGCATTTTGTTTTAATTTACTAGTCTTTTTTTGTTTCTTTTTCTTGTTTTCTCTTTCCATTTGTATTTCCCCTTCTACTATTATTTTCTATTTTATTAATTTTTTAACTTAATACAGTGCTCTATATTTCTTTCCTATTGTACCAAAAAAAGTAACTTAAAGTCTACCTCTAAGTTACTTTTTCTTTTTTATTCTTTTCAATACATTTTTTATACATTTACTTTTTCTACAGCTTCTTGTACTTCATCTATCTTAATGTCACGAACGTGTTCAATTTTCTCCCATTTTGTATCACGTTTAAATAAACATTTAAAGTTAATTAGTAGCCAAGAACCTAAGAATAATGGATAACATAGTAGTCCTTTCACCATTGGTTTAATTGGTTTTTTATCTAAGATCATAATAACTAGTGCAATGCCAATTGGTAAAATAAAAGTTGGTATTAAATATCTTAAACAGTTTATTATTAATTCTGTTGTTGTCATACCATTTCCTAAATACATTACAAAGTTCAATAGCAATAAAGAAATTGTCAAAATAAACATCGGAATACTTCCTAAAATATATAAAAGTCCGTCTACACTTGCAAGTGTTTTATTTTTCTTTACTCCAACAGCTAAATCTTTTGTATATTCTTTCATACATTGAATATGTCCAACTGTCCATCTTGAACGTTGTGTCCAGCTTTGTTTAAATCCTACTGGTTGTTCGTCATATACAATGGCATCTGTTGCCCAACCTAATTTTTTTCCTTTGATAATGTGTTTTAATGAAAATTCAATATCTTCTGTTAATGTTTTAGTTTGCCATCCATCTGGTTTGATAACATCAAATTTTACCATGAATCCTGTACCATTGATAAGAGGAGATAGTCCTAAATTATATCTTGCTAAATGATAGAAACGATTCATCATCCAGTAGAATATGGCATATCCAGAAGCTACCCAACTATCGGTAGGATTTTTGATATCACGATATCCTTGTACTACTTCTTCTCCTTGGCAAAGTTTTTTATTCATGTTTTTAATAAAGTTAACATCTACGATGTTATCTGCATCAAAGATACAGAATGCATCATATGGTGCATCTTCTTCTATCTTTTGTTGTAAAAACCAGTTTAAAGCATATCCTTTTGTTTTCTTTGTACTATCAAATCTTTCATATACAATAGCTCCTGCATCTCTTGCAATTTTAGCGGTGTTATCTGTGCAGTTATCTGCTATTACATAAATATCATACAGCTCTTTGGGATAATCTTGTTTCTTTAAACTTTCAATTAGGTTTGCAATTACACCTGCTTCATTATGAGCTGGAATAATTGCCATAAATCTATTTTGTTTATTTTCTAACATCGGTTTATCTTTTAATTTTACTAAGGAACATATACTAACTGTTATTTGATATAACCAAAATATGGTGATAATCCATACTAATGATTGTTGTAGTATATATAAATACTCCATCTTTCTTACCTCTCTCTATTTTTTCTTTTTCCGTTAGTTCATCTTATTTGCACACACTTATTATTATACTATTTTTTTTAGATTTTTTCAACTTTTTAGTTGATATTCAAGAATTCTTTTGTCCTTATCTATTATTTTATACTTTTTTCTACATTTTAGTATCTTTTTTCATTATTTGTTTAGGATTAATTTTGTGTTAATGTTATTATATAGTTCCTAGAAAAAATGTCAATTATTTTTATTTATTTTTCATAAAAATCATAAATTCTTAAGAAATTAGTTTTTTTATTTTTCAAATTCTTCTGGGAATAAATATTCTTCTACAATTTTAGCACAATCTTCTACACATCCATTGCAACTTCTAATTCTATCTGTCGCTCCATCTGTTCCTCTTAAAATGTTACATTTTACTGATGTATTCATTTCGGTAAATGCCTCTATCATTTTTTTTCCTAATTTAAAGGTTTCTAATTTACTTTTTGGTTGTTCCATATTACCATCACTATTTTTTAATCCTGCTAAGAAAATCATACCACATACGCTACCACAAGTTTCTTGCATGCCTGCTATTCCCAATCCAAATCCTTCTGATGCACGAAACGCTGTTTTTTCATCCATTCCTAACAAATCACAATAAGTACATACCACTGCTTGGCAGCAATTATATCCATTCAAATGTTTTTGTTTTGCTATTTCTACTCTACTTTTTTCCATTATATTCTCCCTTTTTCCTTTTTTTATTTTTAATTCTATTTTTATGAGCAAGAAAAAAGGCAAATATATATTCACCTTTTCTCTAATTGGTTATTCTTTGATATCTTCATCTTTTACTTCTAAATCTTTATGATTTAAATTGATTCTTCCTTGTGAGTCGATTTCAGATACTTTAACATCAATTGTATCTCCTATTTTTAACACATCTTCTACATTTTCTACTCTCTTATGAGAAATCTTAGAAATGTGTAATAGTCCTTCTCTTCCTCCGCCTAAATCTACAAAAGCTCCAAATGGCATTATTTTAGTAACGGTTCCTTCGTATACTTCTCCTACTTGAATATCTCTTGCTATTACTTCTATCATCTTTAATGCTTTTTTAGCTGCTTCTGTGTCAGTAGAGTAAATAAATACAGTTCCATCTTCTTCGATATCTATTTTAACACCAGTTTCTCCAATAATTTTGTTAATCATTTTTCCACCAGGCCCAATAACATCTTTAATTTTATCTACATCAATCGTTGTGTTAATAATTTTAGGTGCATATGGTGAAATTTCTTTTCTTGGCTCTGCTATTTGTTTTAACATAATTTCGTCTAAAATATATTGTCTTGCTACTCTTGTTCTTGCAAATGCTTCTTGTATAATCTCATAGGTTAAACCGTCATTTTTGATATCTACTTGTATAGCTGTAATACCGTTTTTCGTTCCTCCTACTTTAAAGTCCATATCTCCAAAGAAGTCCTCAATTCCTTGAATGTCTGTTAGCATAATATATTTTCCAGAGCCCTCTGGATCTGTTACTAATCCCGTTGAAATACCAGCTACTGGTTCTTTTATTGGTACACCTGCATCCATTAATGCAAGTGTACTTCCGCAAATACTTGCTTGTGAAGTAGAACCATTAGAAGAAAGCACTTCAGATACAACACGAATTGCATATGGAAATTCTTCTTTTGATGGAATAACAGGAACTAGTGCTTTTTCTGCTAATGCTCCATGTCCTATTTCTCTTCTTCCTGGTCCACGAGAAGGTCTTGCTTCTCCTACGCTGTAGCTTGGGAAGTTATATTGATGCATATATCTTTTAGATTCCTCTTCATCAATACCATCTAACATTTGTTCTTCTGATACCATTCCTAAAGTTGCAATTGACAATACCTGTGTTTGTCCTCTTGTAAATAGTGCACTACCATGTACTCTTGGAATTAATCCAACTTCACAAGAAAGCGGTCTGATTTCATCAATTTTTCTTCCGTCTGGTCTTTTATGTTCATTATATATCATTTCTCTAACGCATTTCTTCTCTAAGTCATGTATACTGTCTGCGATATCTGTCTTTCTTTCTTCTTCTGCTTCTTCTCCATATTTTTCTACTACATATGCTGTTATATCTTCTGTTATTTTATCGATATTAGCATCTCTTGTTTCTTTTTCTTTAGCTTGTACATCTTGATACATTCTATCATGGAATGTTTTTTCAATATCATTGTAGAATTCTTTCTCTACTCCAAATGAAATGTATTCAAATTTTGGTTTTCCAATTTCTGCTTTCATCTTGGATATAAAGTTGCACACTTTTTTAATTTCTGTATGCGCTTCTTTGATTGCTTCAAGCATTGTATCATCTGGTATTTCATCTGCTCCAGCTTCTATCATGGTTACTTTTTCTTCTGTTGCTGCTACAGTTAAATTAAGTCTTGATTTTTCTCTTTGTTCTTGTGTTGGGTTTATAATAATTTGCCCATCTACATATCCTACACTAACTGCAGCTGTTGGTCCTCCAAAAGGAATATCAGATATAGAGAGAGCAGCTGAAGCACCTATCATGGCACATACTTCTGGAGAATTATCTTGTTCTACAGATAATACAGTAGCTACTACACATACATCATTTCTAAAATCTTTTGGGAATAATGGTCTTAATGGTCTATCAATTGCTCTTGAGGTTAAAATTGCCTTTTCTGCTGGTTTTCCTTCTCTTTTTTGGAAACTTCCTGGTATTTTTCCTACCGCATATAGTTTCTCTTCATAATCTACTGATAATGGGAAGAAATCAATTCCATCTCTTGGAGCTTTTGAAGCTGTTACATTTACCATTACAGTAGTATCTCCATATTTTACTAATACATTTCCATTTGCTAAACCTGCCATTTTTCCTGTTTCGATTATTAACTTTCTTCCGGCAAGTTCCATTTCATAACTTTTAAACATAAATTTTTCTCTCCTTCGTTTTTGAAACTATTTAAAACAAAATAGGGTAACCTCTATCATGTATAAAATTATCTTTTTCGCTTAGTATTTTATATATGATACAAGCTACTTCTATTTTTGCTTTTAAATTAGTTTCCCTTTTTCTTTCATTTTTATGCTAGTTTTCTATCTTGTTTTTTACACACCTCTTATACAACAAGATGGGACGTTTTGCTAGCTGCTAAACGTCCCTTGTTTGATAATTATTTTCTTAATCCTAATTTTTCAATGATATCTCTATATCTTTGAACGTCTTTTTTAGCTAAGTAGTTTAGTAAATTTCTTCTTTTACCTACCATTTTTAAAAGACCTCTTCTAGAGTGATTATCTTTTTTGTGAACTTTTAAGTGTTCTGTTAATTCATTAATTCTTTCTGTTAAAAGAGCTACTTGAACTTCTGGTGAACCAGTATCTTTTTCGTCTCTTTTAAATGTATTAATGATTTCTTGTTTTCTTTCTTTTGTCATATTTACACCTCCTATTTTTCTTTTCTCCTTAAACTGAGTTAGAGTTTGGTGTGTTAATCCTCAAACTAAGTATAAGGTTTATTTCTTAACGCTTTTTTATTTTACTACAAAGTAGAGAAAAATGCAATAGTAAATAAAAAAGAAAAGTAAAATGAAGTTTAATACAATAAGTTTTGTATTCCTTGACTTTCTTTTTTATATAATTACATCTCTCTTTAATCTTTTTTCTTTTATCGTCCCTGTTCCTAAAAAGGTATTTTTTTGTGTATAAATTCGATAAATGCCATCTAACTCATCAAAGCTCAAGACAACTCCATTTAAAAAAAGTTCTTTTTGTTTTGTATTTAGTTGTATTTTTTTCTTTTCTTTTAGTAGGTCTTCTAATGTAATAATGTATTGTTTAATATACTCTTCCTCATCTTTATTTTGTTTTAACTCTTCTAATGTAATACTGTTTTCTATTCTAAATTGGCCAACTCTTGTTCGATTTAATTCCTTCATATATCCTACTGTTCCTAGTTTCTCTGCTATATTCTCACATAGAGAACGGATATATGTTCCTTTTGAACAGTCTACTCTAAATACAATTAGTCTTTCTTTTTTATCTATTTTTATTAATTCTATTTTGTAAATCTCTATTTTCCTTGGTTTTATCTCTACTGTTTTTCCTTCTCTTGCATATTCATATAGCTTTTTCCCCTTTACCTTAATAGCAGAGTACATTGGAGGTATTTGCTCTTGCTTTCCTACAAAGAATTGTAAAACTCTTTCTAAGTTTTCTTTTACAAAGCAACTTTCATTTACTTTCTTTTCTTCTATTACTTTTCCTTCACTATCTGCAGTGTTTGTTTTTTCTCCTAGTTTTAGTGTTACTTCGTAGGTTTTATCATGATTAATTAAATATTTAGATAGTTTTGTTCCTTTCCCAATTAATAAAGGTAATACTCCTGTTGCATTTGGGTCTAATGTTCCCGTATGTCCTACCTTTTCTCCTAATGTCTTTTTCACAATTGCTACAACATCATGAGAAGTATATTCTTTTTCTTTTTTTATAATTATTATTCCATCCATTTCATATCTCCAATTCTCTTCTTTTTCTTCTGATTATCTTATCATTATTTATAGAAAAGAACAAACTATTAGAGTCTGTTCTTTTTTCTTAATCTTTATATTATACTCAAAATATCTACTCCGTTACTATGATGTGTTTCAATTTACTTTATCGCTTTTTCTACTTCTGCTAACACTTTTGCTTTGGCTTGTTCTAAGTCTCCTTGAACATATGCTCCAGCAGCTCTTGCATGACCTCCGCCACCAAACATTAAACATACATCAGATACATTTACTTTTCCATTTGAACGAAGAGAAACTTTAAAACCATTTTCTTTTTGTCTTAAGAAAATAGATACTTCTACTCCTTCAATGTCTCTTCCTATTTCTACTAATCCTTCATGATCTCCTACTTCTGAATGTACTTTTTCTTCGTCTGCTTCTGTGATATAGGTGAAGGTTATTTTATCATTTTGTAAAAATTCCATTCTATCCATTACCATTTTGCTTAATTCATAATGTGCTCTAGAACGTACTTGTAATACTTTCTGATAAATGCTAGATACATTTATTCCTTTTCCTAATAATGATGCAGCAAACTCAAATGTTTCTGCTGTAACGCCCTCGTATTTGAAACCACCTGTATCGGTTATAATTCCTGTAAGCAAACAAGTGCCTATTTCTTTATTTATTTCAATTCCCAAATATTCTAATACCATTACTAAAATTTGACAACAAGCTGGTGCTGCCATATCCACATAATTATAGTCTGCAAACATCGTGTTAACTTCATGATGATCAATAGAAACCGTATTTTTGGCATTTTCAAAATAATTTGCCCATCCATTTAAACGTTTTATATCACTACAATCTACTGCAATTGCTAAATCGTATTTTTCCTCTTGTCCCTTTTCCTTAATATCTTCTATTCCTGGTAAAAATTTATAGGTTCTAGAATATTCTGGTATGATAAGGTCTGGATTTTTCCCCATCTTTTTTAATGCTAAATTCATTGCTAAACTACTACCAATAGCATCCCCATCCGGGTTTTCATGTGTTAGTATTGCAATGGTATTTGCTTTTTTTATTTCTTCTAATATATTGTCTAATGTCATACTTTCTTTCCCCTTATTCCTCTTTTTATTTTCCTTCATTATTCTTTTGGTTCTTGTTCTTCTTGTTTGACATCTTTCATAATGTCTTTTAAGATATTATCAATTTTCGCCCCATATTCAATTGATTCATCTAATTCAAATATTAACTCCGGTGTTAATCTTAAATTCACTCTTTTAGCTACTTCACTACGAATAAATCCAGAAGATTTCTTTAAACCTGCTAAAGTTTCTTTTATGTTTTTTGAATTCAGGATACTAATATATACTTTAGCAAATTTAAGGTCTGGTGTTGTCTTTACCTTAGTTACACTAATTAATCCCGTTACATTTGGATTTTTTAGCTCATAACCTATAATATGACTAATCTCTTTTCTTAATTCCTCATCAATTCTTCCTAGTCTATTATTATTACTTGGCATTGTTCTTCTCCTTTTTAACTAGAGGGCAAGGATAAAATACTTTATCCTTGCTTTTCTATGTTTTGTTTTTATCTTTTTGTCTTTTACTTTTCTGTTTTGTGGTTATTTTTTCATACTGTTTATTTTATTTTTTTACTTCTTCCATCACGAAGGCTTCAATGATATCCATTTCCTTAATATCATTATAGTTCTCAATTTGAAGTCCACATTCATATCCTTTTGCTACTTCTTTTACATCGTCTTTAAATCTTTTTAGAGATGCTAATTTTCCTTCATGTATAACAACATTCTCACGTATTACACGGACTCCTGCGTTTCTTTCTAGTTTTCCATCTAATACATATCCTCCTGCTATTGTTCCTACTCCACTTACTTTGAATGTCTGTCTTACTTCTGCTGTTCCTATTACTTTTTCTTCGAAAGTAGGGTCAAGCATTCCTTTCATTGCAGATTCTACATCTTCAATTGCTTGGTAAATAACTGAGTATTGTTTGATTTCTACTTCTTCCTTCTTTGCCATATCTTTTGCGATTGCTCCAGGTCTTACATTGAATGCAATGATAATAGCATTTGATACTTTAGCAAGAGTAACGTCAGATTCTGTAACAGAACCGGCTGCTGAATGAATTACTTTTACTACAACTTCTTCGTTTGATAACTTCTCTAAAGATTGTTTTACCGCTTCTACTGTTCCTTGTACATCAGCTTTTACAATTAAGTTTAATTGTTTTAAATTACCTTTTTCCATTTGGCTAAATAGATTATCTAATGTTACTTTTGTTGTAGCATTTATTGCTTTTTCTCTTTCTTGACGTTTTCTCTTTTCCATTAAATGTTTTGCGGTCTTCTCATCTTTTACTTCATAGAAAGTTTCACCAGCTTCTGGTACTTCTGTTAACCCCATTACTTCAACTGGAGTAGATGGTCCGGCTTTTTTTACTCTTTGACCTTTATCATTTTTCATTGCACGAATTCTACCCATTGCAGATCCTACAATAATGGTATCTCCTACATCTAAAGTACCACGCTGTACTAACATAGATGCAATTGGTCCTTTTGCCTTATCTAGTCTTGCTTCGATTACAACGCCTTTAGCTTGTTTATTTGGATTTGCTTTTAATTCTTTCATATCCGCTACTAAAAGAACCATTTCTAAAAGTTGGTCAATGTTTTGATGTTTCTTAGCAGAGATTGGAACAAAGATAGTATCTCCACCCCATTCTTCTGGTACTAGTTCATATTTCATCAATTCTTGTTTTATCTTATCCACATTTGCATCTGGTAAATCCATTTTATTAACAGCTACGATAATTGGAATTTCAGCTGCTTTTGCATGGTTAATCGCTTCAATTGTTTGAGGCATAACACCATCATCTGCTGCTACTACTAAAATAGCGATATCTGTGATTTGAGCTCCTCTAGCTCTCATTGATGTAAAGGCTTCGTGTCCTGGTGTATCTAAGAAAGTAATTTCTCTTCCATTAACATTTACTTTATATGCACCAATGTGTTGTGTAATACCACCTGCTTCTCCTTCGATAACATTTGTACTTCTTACGGCATCTAATAGAGAAGTTTTACCATGGTCTACGTGTCCCATAACTACAACAACTGGTGGTCTTGGTTTTAAATCTTCTTCCTTATCTTCAGAATCATCAAACAGAATATCTTCCTCTGTTACTGTTTCTTTTTTATTAGCAGTAACACCAAATTCACCAGCTACTAAGAATGCCGTATCAAAATCTAATTCGTTGTTAATAGTAGCCATAATACCGTATCCAAGAAGTTTTTTAATAACTTCTCCACTTGTTTTTTTAAGTTCAGCCGCTAAATCTTTTACAGATATAGTCTCTGGAATTGTAATTTCTTTTAATTCGAAGATTTTTTGTTTGTTTCTTTCTTCGTTTTGTTTTACTTTTCTCTTTCCTTTTCTTCCTCTTTCTGTTGTTAAATCATAATAATCTAACATTCCGCCTTCTTGGTCGGAGAACATATTGGATAAGCTACTTTCTTGTTTTAAGCTATTTAATTTCTTTTCATTAATTTCTTCACTAAATCTACCGCTTTTTCTCTTTGTACCACGTTTTGCCTTTGCTTCTTCATAACGGTTATTTTTTTGTTTATCAATTTGTTTATTACCGTATTCTCTTACATTCTCTTTTTCAACAATTTCCGTAGCCATAATGTTTTTGATATTCTTTTCAATACCCTTTTCATCTAAAGGCCTTCTACCACGGTTATATCCATCATTGTTTTGATGATTGTTACGGTAGCCTCCTTGATTGTTATTATGGTAGCTATTTTTGTTTGTATTATTACGAAATCCATTATTTCCATTATTGTTATTGTTTCCACGATAACCACCATTATTATTGTTATAGCCATTATTTCTTTGGAAATTATTACGGTTATTTCCTCTTTGCTCATTGTTATAGTTGTTACGTGTTCTGGAGAAATCGTTATTTTGTTTATTAAATTCTGGCTTTTTTTCTATTTTTTGTCTTGTCTCTATCATAGTCTCACTTTCATTTTTCTTTTCTGTTTTTATTTCTGCTTTTTCTACTTTTTCTTCTATTACCGGAGGAATTTCTTCTACTACTTTCTTCTCTTCCGGTTTCTTTTTTTCTTCTTTTGGTTTTAACCCAAATAGTTCATCTACCGTTAATGGTTTTGTTACTTTATTTCTATATACAATATTAAAATCCTTGTTTTGATTTCTTTGTACAAAACCTACGTTTTTGCTTTTAGCTTCTAGTTTTTTCTTTTTTTCTTCTTCTTCTCTTTTTGCTAACTCTTCCTCTGACACAATTACTTCTCTTCGAATAATAACTGGTTCATCTTTCTTTTCTTTTTTTGCTTGTTTCTTATTTTCCGTGTCCTTAGCTTCTTTTTCTTTTTTCTCTGTTTTTTGAAGACTTTTTTTGATTTTTTCTACCTCACTATCTTCTAAAGAACTTAAATGACTTTTTATCTCAATATTTAAAGCTGTTGCTTTTTCTATTATTTCTTTACTGCTTAAATCTAACTCTTTGGCTAATTCATGTACTTTAATCTTACCCAATCGTATCACCCCCGTTTAATTTTTTCTCCATTTCCTCTGCAAAATGAATGTCTTTTATCCCTATAACTGCTTTATTTTTCTTTCCGATTGCTTTGCTAAGTTCATCGATTGAACCAAATGTATAGCATGGAGTATTCTTTTTGTCACACAAAAATTGAAAATTATTTTTTGTTCTTTCTGAACTATTTTCTGCAACTATCACTAACTTTATTTTCCTTTTATCTAAAGCTTCTATACAAGCATCTGTCCCAAATACAATTTTACCTGCTTTAGTAGCAATTCCGAAGTAGTCCTAATATTTTTTCTTTATTTGTCACTCCATCCACCTCTTATTTTCTCATAGATTTCATCTGTAATTTGACATTCTAATGTTCTTTCTAGTCTTTTACTTTTTTTTGCTTTTTCAAGGCATTCTGGATTGTCACATAGATAAGCTCCTCTTCCTGGTAGTTTTCCTGTTTTATCTACATCTAATTTTCCTTCTTTTGATTTGACAATACGAATTAATTCTTTTTTTTCTTTTTTTGTATTACAACCTACACATGTTCTTTCGACCTTTTTTTTCACTCTTCAAAGCTCACTTCCTTTACCTCTATTCTACGAAAAGCATCTACCTTTTATGTATCTTATTCGTCTATTTCTGGCATTTCTTGTTCTTCGCTTTTTTCTATTTCTTGGCTTTCGTCTACTGTTCCTTGCTCTTCTTGCATTTTTGCTAACATTTCTCTAAATTGAGATTCGGATTTAATATCAATCTTCCAATTTGTTAGTTTTGCTGCTAGTCTAGCATTTTGTCCTGCTTTTCCAATTGCTAAAGATAATTGGTCATCTGGAACAATAACTTGTGCAAATCTCTCTTCCTCTTTTATATCAACAGCTAATACTTTTGCTGGTAATAGTGCTGCTGAAATAAAGATAGAGGGATCTTCATTCCATTCAATTACATCTATTTTCTCTCCATTTAGTTCATTGATTATATTTTGTATTCGAACTCCCTTTTGCCCAACACAAGAACCAACTGGGTCAATATTTTCATTAGCAGAATATACCGCTACTTTACTTCTACTTCCAGGATCACGAGAAACACTTTTTATTTCAATAACTCCCTCATATATTTCTGGAATCTCAAATTCAAATAGTTTTCTAACAAAATCAGCTGCTGCCCTCGATACAATAACTTGTGGTGCTCCTTTACTTCCTCTTTCTACTTCTAATACATATCCTTTTATCTTTTGGTTAACATGATATTTTTCTGTTGGTATTTGTTCTTTTACTGGCATTACCCCTTCTAATCTTCCTAAATCAATGACAACAACTCCACCATCTGCTTTTTGTACAATTCCGGAAATAATTTCTCCCTTTCTGTCATTATATTCAGAAAAAATAATATCTCTTTCTGCTTCTCTTAATTTTTGGATAATAACTTGTTTTGCTGTTTGTGCCGCAATTCTTCCAAAGTTTTTTGGTGCAAGTTCAATATCTACAGTATCTCCTATCTCAAGTTTTTTATTGATTTTATGAGCATCTGTTTCACTTATTTGTAGAAATGGATCTTCTACATTCTCTACTACTTCTTTTACAGAGTAAATGTGAGTAGCACCTGTTTTATCATCCATTGTTACCTTTACATTTTCTTCTGCATCAAAGTTCCTTTTATATGCTGTTACTAATGCAGTTTCTATGGATTCTAATAAATAGTCTTTAGCAATTCCTTTTTCTTTTTCTAACTCTTCTAATGCTAAAATTAACTCTTTGTTATCAATTGTTTCTTTTGATTCCTTCATTTTTCTAAACTCCTCCTTTTATTACCAATCGCATTTTATTTTCATTAATGAAATATCTTTTCTTGCTATTTTTTCTTCTTTTTCATTTTCTTCTTGAATGGTAATTTCATCTTGGTTATATGCTTCTAATATTCCTTCCAGTTCTCTCTTTCCATCAAATGGTTTAAATAGCTTTATTAAAATTTTTTCTCCTAGCGCCCCTTCTAAATGCTTATCTTTACGCAAGGTTCTTTCTATTCCTGGTGAAGATACTTCTAGGAAATATGCCTCTTTTAAATAATCTTGGGTATCTAACATTTCGTTGATTGCATTATTTACTTTTTCGCAGTCATTTAAATCAATTCCCTCTGGTTTATTAATATAGATACGAAGAAAATAGTCTTTTCCTTCTTTGGCATATTCTACATCATATAGCTCATAGCCTAACTTTTCTATTGGCTTAGCTACAAACGCCTCTACTTTTTCTTCTATACTTGCCAAATTTCATTCCTCCTAAACATAAGTGAAGAGTGGGATTGGTTCCCACTCTTCTGTTTTCTCTTTAAGCTGTTTATATTATACCCTCTTTTTCCAAGAATTGCAAGCTTTTTTACAATTTTTTTGTTTTTTAAAAAGTTTTTTTCTATGTTTTGTTTTTCTTTTTAATTCTTTTTTCTTTTTTTATATATTTTTTCTTTTTTTGCAAACAATATATACAAGTAAAATATATATTATGAGATAAAGAATAAAGGAGTAATTTTATTTATGAATCAGATTTTAAAGACAAAACCCGTTGTCTATGTAAATAACAAATTAGGAAAAATCTATTCCTATCCTCCTAAAAAATTATATAAAGAAGAAATATTACTTGATGATTCTTTTTATTCATCCTTTTCTAAGCAAGATAATGAATTCTCTAATGAAATTGGTATATTTTTTAATAAAGTAAAGAAAAAAGTTTCCAGTTGGAATCGACCTAACTTTTTTAAAATATTGTTTATCTTCTCTTCTACTTTATTACTTCTTCTTATTAGTACCTTTTTCTTTTTATCTTATCGAAATCAAGAAAGTGAAAAAATTGCTCGTAGATTAGTAAGTAATTTTAATATCTCTTCTTTGTATTCGCAAACAAGTGATTATCAAACAAATAAAACTTCTGAAAATTCCTCTCCTCAAGTTATTGGTTTAATTGAAATTCCAACAATCAAATTAAATTATCCTATACTCTCTAATATGTCAGATGAATTATTAAAAATATCTCCTTGTAAATTTTATGGACCTAATCCAAATGAAGCAGGTAATCTTTGTATTGCTGGTCATAATTATGATAATTATAAATTTTTCAGCAAAATTCATAAATTAAAAAATGGTGATACAATTAAAATTCATGATGTTTCTGGTAATATTATTTCTTATGAAGTATATGAGAACAAAGAAGTAAATTCGGATGATATTAGTTGTACAAATCAAAATACAAATGGAAAAAGAGAGATTACTTTGGTAACTTGTAACAATTTAAATAATAACCGTGTGATTATAAAAGCAGTAGAGAAAAAAACGCAAAAGTAGAGGTATCTTTATACCTCTACTTACTAATCTTTGTTTTTCATTTTATTTGATGTTGTAATCTTTTATCTTCTTATATGCATATACAGCTGCTACTGCACAAACGACAACTAAAGCGATAATTGTAAAATCGCTAGCAGCTCCTGTTTTTGGTAAACTTGTGTTGTTATATGCACTATTTGTATTGTTAATGCTAGTTGTATTATTTACTGCTGGAAGTGTATTATTTGTTGTGTTCCCAGTTGTATTTGCTACTGCATTAGTATCTGTTGTATTATTACTTGTTACAACTGCATTTGGGTCACTAATATCAATAGGATTATTTGTTGCAAAAACTTGTGTTCCTATTAAAACGATTACTGCAAACATTAAAACTACTAAACTTAATTTACTTACTTTTTTCATATGAATTCTCCTTACCTTAAATATATTTTAATATTATTATCTTATCTATATTAATATTTATACTACATTTTTTTTCATATTGCAATACTTTTTTTAAATTTACAAAATTGTAATTTGTTTGTAATAATTTAAAAATATATTAATGTCGTTGTATTTTTTATTTAAACATTAAATCTAAATAAGACAACGTCGCCATCTTGCATGATGTATTCCTTGCCTTCTGACCTTACTAAACCTTTTTCTTTTGCTGCATTTAAAGAGCCCTCTCTTATTAGGTCATCATACGATACTACTTCGGCTCGAATAAATCCTCTTTGTATGTCTGTATGTATTTTTCCTGCCGCTTCTGGAGCTTTCGTTTGTTTCTTTATTGTCCATGCTCTTACTTCTGGCTCTCCTGCCGTTAAGAAACTCATTAGTCCTAATAAGTCATAACTTGCTTTAATTACTTTATCTAGTCCAGATTCCTCTAATCCTAATGCTTCTAACATCTCTTTCTTATCTGTTTCTTCCAAACTTGCTAATTCTTCTTCTATTTTTACACATAAAGGGATAACTGCTGCATTTTCCTTTTTAGCATATTCTTTTACTTTATTTACATTTACATCTGTTTCTTGATTACTAAGTTCTTCTTCTGAAACATTTGCTATATATAGTATTGGTTTTGCTGTCAATAAATATGTATCTTTTATACAATCTTTTTCTTCTTGTGTTAATGCTACAATTCTTGCTGGCTTGCCTTCTTCTAATGTTTTTTTGATTTTTTCTAATACATTAATTTCTTCTTGATATTTTTTGTTAGCTTTTAACATTTTTTTTGCTTTTTCAAGACGTTTATCTACTGTCTCGATATCTGCAAATATTAATTCTAAATTAATGGTTTCAATATCACGTATTGGATCTATATTCCCATCTACATGAACAATATCCGGGTCTTCAAAACATCTTACTACTTCACAAATTGCATCCACCTCACGGATATGTGATAAGAATTTATTTCCTAGTCCTTCTCCTTTGCTTGCTCCTTTTACCAATCCTGCTATGTCTACAAATTCGATTACAGCATGTGTCACCTTTTCTGGATGATATAATTGTGCTAACTTGTCCAATCTTTCATCTGGTACAGGAACAACTCCTACATTAGGTTCTATTGTACAAAATGGATAATTAGCACATTCTGCACCTGCATTTGTAATGGCATTAAACATTGTACTTTTTCCTACATTAGGAAGTCCTACAATTCCTATTTTCATCTTATCTTTCTCCTTTATGGTATATTTTCTAATATTTTTACATTTAAGTATTATATCTCATTTTACCTAAAATGTAAATTGTATTTAATATCTTTTGAGTCTCCAAAATTTATTAAATTGTTTCAAATCCATGGTATAACTGCTTTGCAATAATCTTCATTTCATTGAAGTTTCTTCTTTAAGTCATATACTGCAACCCAATTGTATTTTTTTTCAATGTTATGGTAGTTTTTACCGATAACATCGAATTGCAAAGATTCAAACATATGAACTACAATTTTATTATGCAGTCTATACATAATCATATTCTTTGTCTTTGAGTTCTTTAAGAAATCTGAAGCAATGCTTCTTTGGAATAACCCCTCTTCTAGCAGTCAGGAAACACATAGATACCATTAATCTTTGCACATCTTGCAGAGGGACAACATGTATCCAACAGTTTTACCTTTATTAAACAATTCGTAGACAACTCTACTACCATTTTTGAAAGTTTCTTTCAGTTAATCGCTAATTTCGTAGTTCCAAATATTTAAGTGTCCTCTAGCAGGAATAGGTTTTTCAAGAGGTTCAATATCTTCCAAAATCCAAGCATATCTTCCTATGTTATATTCGCCACATAGAAATTCCTGTGTATCTTTTTGGATTTTGTCTAAAAACTCTTGATCCATGTAAATGCAATCTACCAATTTACATTTACATATAATATGTCCATATCCCATATTAACATTTGGAATCAAGTTCAATAGTTCTTGGGTGTGAGGATCACTTCTTTTAATTTTCTTGCCACTAGCATGAATATAAAGTTCACCTCTATAAGATGTCTTCCAGCTCCTTGTTTCTATTACCTTCTTTCCTTCCTTAATAAGTGTTGCCCATGGTTCAATCAAGCTTAAAACTTTCATTTGTTTTTACTAGTCTCCCTTCAACTTAATAAATTTTGTCAATGAATACTGATTAAATATCGGTATTTGCTTACATAAAAAAACTTTCCATAATGATATATTAAATATTCATTTGTTTCAATAAATTGTAAATTTTTTTAAACTTTGCCTTTTAAGTACAATTCTGGATATTTCTAGTATTTTAGTATCGGGCTGTAACTCTTCTAATATTTTAAATTCAAGCATATGTCCTCCTTCCTAGAAGGGGAACTTTTTAGTTATATATATAACAAAAAACTTACGAAACTGTATAGTTCGTAAGTTGTATTGATTTGGAGCTTCCAGCCGGGATCGAACCGGCGACCTCAGCCTTACCATGGCTGCGCTCTACCTACTGAGCTATAGAAGCATAATTATCGTATGTTGCTTTTTTGAAAGCTTTTATATTATACGATAAATTTTTATGAATGTAAATATTTTTATTCTATTTTATTAATACACTTTTTTGTTTTTTAATTAATATTTTCTTTGATTTTTATCTTCTTAGTTTTCTTTTTGATTATCCATAATATTACGAATTGCTTTTTTGCGAATTCTTTGAATAGCATTATCAATGGATTTAACAGGTGAATCTAGTCTTGCCGCAATATCTACATAACTTTCTCCTTGTACATACCTTACTAATACCTGTTTTTCAAAATCACTTAACGATTTATCTATCGTGTCTTCTACCATTTTATAATATTCTTTTTTCGTAATCGTATCTAGAGGGTCTTCTATCGAATGTGAATCAAAAATATCAATTAAGGTTGTATCATCTTCTTCGTAGGCAGATGTATTTAAAGATAAATAAGAATTTAGTGGCATATGTTTTTGTCTATTGGATGTTTTAATAGCTGTTATTAATTGTCTTTCAATACATAAGTTAGCAAAAGTTTTGAAACTGTTTTGCTTTTCTTTGTTAAATCCCTTTATTGCTTTATATAGTCCTATCATTCCTTCTTGTATAATATCTTCTTTTTCTGCTCCGATGATAAAATATTTTCCCACTTTCATATTAACCAATTCTTTGTATTTGGTAATCAAATATTCTAGAGCGTTTTTGTCTCCAGATTTAATAACTTCTATTAAATCTTCATCTGTCATCTGATTATATTCATGATTCGTAGAAAAAAACGCATTGCTGTTTTTCATTCTCTATGATTACCTCCTACTCTGGTCTTTGTATGATTGTATTATAATTGATTTTTTTCTTTCATGTCAATAGAAAAAGATACATTTTTTGTTTATTTTTCAGTATTTTTAGCTCTTTTGTTTCTTTATGTAAATTGCTTTGTCCTATTTTGTCACATCTTGTTTTTTTCTCCCCAAAAAGGGGGAACTTTATTGGGAGAACTCAAAGGACAAAATTGTTACGAGTAGTAAAAAAGAAAGTAAATGGTCAGGAATAACCTTTTAGTTACCCTTTTTATTTAATTTTCCTTCTCCTAATGTAATTTCAATTGTGTGGCTTTCTTTTAATTGTAATTTTTTATATTTTACTCCACAAACATCAAACAAATGCTTCGATGCCAAATTGCTATCAGTTCCATTATATTTATCAGATAAATAGATAACTTCTTTAATTCCTGATTGTATAATTAATTTCGCACATTCATTGCAAGGGAATAAATCCACATATATTTTAGCATTTTCTAAATCTTTTTTACTTCCTCTATAATTTAATATGGCATTCATCTCTGCATGACATACATAAAAATATTTTGTATACAGTTCATCACCTTCTCTTTCCCAAGGAAATGCTACATCTCGAAATCCATTTGGTGCTCCATTATATCCGATGGATAAAATTCGATTATCATTACTTACAATACAAGCACCAACTTGTGTGGAAGGGTCTTTACTACGCATTGCTGAAAGCTGTGCAATAGCCATAAAATATTCATCCCAAGACAAATAGTTTTTTCTATTTTTCTCATAAATCTGATGTTCTAATTTCCATTTTTTTAATTTTTCTTTCTCCTCTTCTTCTAATTTTGTATATTTACTCTTAATTAACAAAGATAAATCCATTGCTTTCTTTTGTGCTGTATAGTTTTTTACTTGGATATTGGCAATCTCTTCTTTTACTTTTTCCTTAATATCCTCTTTGTCCTTATCTGTTTGTTTTGGAATTCCATAAGATACCGTATCATATCCTAATAAATCTTTTAATTTTCTTTCTTTCTCATGTACTTCTTTAATCACTTTCACACTTGGTGCTGCATCATCATTTTCAAAAAGAATCGCTAAATTTCTCTTTGCTGTTCTTCTTACCAAGTCTTTCTCCTCTATTGTTCCTGTTCCACCCTCATAACTAACTTTACAAACGCTTTTTATTATCGCTTCATATAGGTTAGAGATTGGTATCTCCTCTAAATTATCTTCCTTTTTATAACGATAGTAATAGGTTGGAATACAGATAATATCACTCTCTTCATCTTCTGTAAATAGCGTAATCTCTATTACTTTATCTCCATCTTCATATACCGATTCAATTCTTTCATCATCTACATTTTTAAAAATCCCAAGATTCTTTAATTGGTTTGTCATCTCTTCTTTCTCCTTTCCTATTTTGCTTCTCCTTTATCTGTTATTGTCTCATTCTATCACAAAAGGAAAAGAAGTCAATATACGCTTTTTTCTCACTCCTTATTTTACTTTGTTTTTCTTCTGTTTTGTAGTATAATATGGATACGTATTTAAAAAGGAGATTATGAACATGGCATTTGATGGACTTGTAACGAAATCCGTTGTATTGGAATTACAATCTGTTTTAATTGGAGGAAAAATTAATAAAATATATCAACCCAATCGAAATGAAATTCTATTAGGTATTTATTCTAGTGGAAAAAATTATGCTCTCACAATTTGCATTGATTCAAATCATTGCCGTATCCATTTAACCACTTCAACAAAACCCAACCCACTTTCTGCACCTAATTTTTGTATGTTGTTACGTAAACATCTTATTGGAAACCGTATTCAAGCTATTCGCACCTTTGGATTAGAGCGTATTATAGAGATAGAAATGGAAGGATACAACGAGTTAAAAGACAAAACGCAAAAAAAATTAATGATTGAGCTGATGGGAAAACATAGTAATATTCTTTTACTAAATGAGAACGATACTATTATTGACTGTTTACGTCATCTAGATATTGCCTCTCATTCGTATCGTGACCTTTTACCTGCTAGAAAGTATGTTTTTCCTGTTTCGCATAAAGTAGATTTTACGAATCTTTCATCTTTTACTGATTTTAAGGATACTCTTTTGCAATATATGGAGAATCAAGAAGTAAAAGATATCCCTTTAGATTCATTGATTTCTAATTGTTTCACAGGATTTAGTAAATCTTTTATCCAATATACTTGTAACCAATTAGCAATTTCTTTAAACAATATACTAGACACGGATTTAAAAAAGCTATATGATTATCTTGTTTTATTCATGCAAGAATTAGACAATCAAAATGTTTGCTTTACTACCTACGAACAAGTACGTAGGCAAAAAATTCATCAAGATTATGTATTAACAATAGGAACAAAAGAAGAGTTACTTCAACTCAATTGGAAGTTAGATGACTACTATACTCAAAAAGAGCAAAATGAAGCTTTTCTAACATATCGTAATAACATGTTACGCATTATTTTAGATAGTCTAAAGAAATATACCAATCGTTTAGCACACATTAATCAAAAATTAGCAGAATGCGACAAAATGGATACTTACCGTATCTACGGTGAACTTCTCACCTCTAACCTATATCGTTTTCAAGAAAACGTAGCTTCAGTTACCTTAGAAAATTATTATGAGAATAACAAAGAAATAACTATACCTCTAGATAAACGTCACTCGCCTTCCTATAATGCTAAATTATTTTTCAAGAAATATACAAAATTAAAAAATGCACTTGTTATTGTTGGAAAGCAAAAAGAAGAAACCAAACAAGAACTTTCCTATTTAGAAAGTCTTGTATATGAATTAGAATCTGCTAAAACAATAGCAGACTTAGATGAAATATATAACGAGCTTGAAGAAAGTACTCTTTTTCAGGACAAATTTAATTTTTTAAAAAAGAAAAATAACAAAAAGAAATCTGAAAGTAAAAAGAAAGAAAGGATACTAACTCCTCTTACCTATCATATAGATGGTTATACTATTTTAGTTGGAAAGAATAATAAACAAAATGATTATTTAACTTTAAAAGTAGCTAGAAAGCAAGATTTATGGTTCCATACACAAAAGATACATGGTAGTCATGTTGTCTTAAAAATAGAAAACCGTCAAGAAGATATTCCAGAATCCATTCTTCTTACTTGTGCCAAACTTGCAGCATATCATAGTAAAGGAAAGAACTCCACTAACGTTCCTGTTGACTATACCTTTATCCAAAATGTGAAGAAGCCGTCTGGCAGCAAACCAGGTATGGTAGTTTATGTAGATTACAAAACTATTTTTGTTACACCAGAAGATTTTACAAAAAAATAGGATTGAAATATTATGTAGATTATGCTATACTATTAGAATAGTTATTGTATATTTCACTTCACTAATTAGTGAAATGAAATATTCCTACTTTTAGGACTTTAACTTTAGCAACTAAGACAGCATGAAAGATAGGAGGAATTATTATGTTGCGGATGGTATTGAGTTTTATTTATTGGATTGTTGTGTATTATTTTCTTACACCACTTGTCCAACTTACCTTTGACCAGGGTGATGCTTTTGTTTACTTGTATCTAGCCCTTGCCTTTGTTGGACAAATAGGAATTCATATGATACGGCAAAATGGTGATAAAACCGAAATAGTTTCTTATGTTTTTGCCGTTATCTTTGATTTAACTTTAATCTGTATAACATCTAATATCGTCTCTACATTATTTAGTATTACTTTTACATTAGCATTCCAAATTGTAACATTCGCCCTATGCTTACGTGAAAGTAATGTTAAAGAAATATTTAAAAAAATGAAAACACCTTATTGACTTTAAGGTGTTTTTCTATATTTATTAAGATATACAAGAAAATAGTAGAAAGGTGAAATACAACATGAGTACAGAAATTAAAAAGAAAAAAGAATCTCAATTAAATTAATTTTAGGCTATCCAGATTGTTTTTATTCTATACTTTTTAAAGATTCTATCATGTCTATTTTCTTTAGTCTAAAGTATGTTGCTATATTTACAAAGCTTGCAAATATCAAGGTAATAAGTGCTCCATATATAAAACTAATTGGTTCTATACGTTTATTAAACATTAACATATCTAATTCACAAGTATTGATAATAAAAGTATTTAATAAAATTCCACCTAATATTCCAAAGATAATCCCTAATATCGTTAAAATAATTGTTTCTTTAGTTACATAGCGATATACCTCTTTATCATAAAATCCTAAGACCTTAATGGTTGCTAATTCTCGTATCCTTTCACTAATATTTACATTCGATAAATTATATAGTACAACAAAAGCTAATAATCCAGCTGCTCCTATCAATATCCATACTACATAATTCATATTACTCATCATGTCATCAATCATAGACATAGAGGCTTTGATAAATTCTACAGAGGCTATGGTATTTGTATTGCTTCCTAATATTTCTTTACTTACTTCGTCTTGTTGCTCTGACGTTAGTTCTTCCGTCTTAGCTAATACCATATTAAATTTTACATTTTCTCCATAAAGCTTTTGATATAAATCTGGTGACATATACACATAATGCCATAGATAATTTTCTGTAATATGGGAAACTTTTGCCTCTACTTGTTTATCGTCTGCATTCTGTAAATAAATAGTATCTCCTTCTTTTATTCCAAGTAATTTTGCTACTTTTTCTGTTATAATAACAGTTTCATTATCTAACTGATATTGCTGTTTTTTTAGTCTTGATTGTAATGTGATATATTCTGCCATTTGTTCTTTTTCTTTAGGTATCATAATTTGTATTTCTTCTTGTTTACCATCTTTACTTAGTTTTCCTGCTTGTTTATTATATAACATACTTTGTTTTATTTCTGGTCTTTGCTTAATTTCCTCTGATTGTTGTTGTATTTCCTCTCTTTTTGCATCCTCTTTATACATTACTTGCATGTCATAATGTAAAACATCGTTGTATTGGATTGGTACCATTTCTGTAATAGAATCCTTTAATCCAAAACCTGCTACAATAAGAGAAGTACAACCGCATATTCCAATAATGGTCATTAGGAATCTCTTCTTATATCGGAATAAATTTCTGGCTGTTACTTTTTGTGTGAATTTCATTCTCTTCCAAATAAAAGGGATTCTTTCTAATAACACTCGTTTTCCTGGTTTTGGTGCTTTTGGCCTCATTAGTTCAGCAGGAGTAGAGGTTAATTCAAAGATACAAGAAAAAATTGTTGCTCCACAAGTACATAGTAGTGCAATTCCAATGCCTAATGTCGTATAGTACATATTAAATTCTGCTATTAATGGTGGTAGTGTATACATCATTCTATACATAGTGAAGATAATATTAGGAAGTACTTTTAATCCAATTATTGTTCCAATAAGACCTCCTATAATAGTTGCTAAAAATGCATATAGCATATATTTACTTGCAATTTGTACTTTATTATATCCTAGTGCTTTTAATGTTCCTATTTGTACTCTTTGTTCTTCTACCATTCTTGTCATAGAGGTTAAACTAATTAGAGCAGCTACTACGAAGAATACTACTGGAAATACTTTTCCAATATTTGCAATTCTTTGGCAATCTTGTTTATATCCTGCAATTCCTGCATTTTGTTCTCTATCTAAAATATACCAATCCGGTTTTTGAATTTCTTTTATTTTGTCTTTGGCATCATCTAATTCATTTTGAGCCTCTTGTAATTTTGCTTCTGTTTCTTTTTGTCCCTCTTTTAATTTACTTTCGTTTTCTGCAATTTGTGCTTTTCCCTCTTCTATTTGCTTCTTTGCTTGTTCTAATTTTACATTTCCTTGTTTCTTTGCCTGTTCTAATTTGTTTTTTTGTGATGTAAGCTGTGCTTTTCCTTTTTCTATTTTCTTTCTTCCTTCTACTAATTGATTTTCTGTTTTCAAGACTTCTCTGATTTGGCTAATCCCCTCTTCTACTTGCTTTAAGTTTGTCTGTAATCCTAATAATTTAGTAGAAACTTGTTTTTCTGTTAATTGAAGTGCAGAAAGGGTTGATTTTTGTGTCTCTATCTGTTTTTGTAATTCTTTTTTTTCTGCTTCCGTTGCAGCTTCTAGTTTTTCTTCCAAGTTTGTTATATTTTTCTGTACTGTTTTTATTTGTGCTGTAAGAGCATCTTTTTGCGTTTGTAAGGTATTAATTCCTGACTCTAACGCTTTTCTATTTTCTTCTAATTCTTTTTGTTTTTCCTTTACTGTACTACTTTGTGCATTCCATTGCTCTTCCGCTTGTGCCAGCTCTTTTTCCTTTTCTTGTATTTGTCTTTCTGCTTTTTTTAATTGTTCTTGTCCCTGTTTTATTTGTTTTTCTAACTCTTTTTTTCCTTTTTCGTATTCTGTTTCTGCTTTTTTTATTGTTATCTTTGCTTCTTCTAATGCTTGTTTACCTTCTTCAATTTCATTTAATGCATCTTCTTTTTTCTCAGCATATTCTTCTTGTGCCTCTTCTAGTTTACGATTAGCTTCTCCAACTACTTCTTCATATCTTGCCTGTCTTCTTTCTTCTTTTATTTCCCCAATTTTATCTTTTACTTCTTTTATTTTATCAGTATAGCTGTCCTGGAATGAATTTTCTTCTTTTGCTCCTTTTACTGTTACATAAATTTCTGTATAAATATCGGAATCAATCGCTTCTTCTGGGACATATAGATAATATAAAATCTTTCCGGCCCCTAATTTACTAGAGCCTCTTTCTCTTGAAATATATAGAGGTGATTCTATGGTTCCTACTATTGTCATGGTATCTACTTTTAAGAAAGACCTACTTTCTTCTTTACTTTCATTTTTCTCCTCTTGTTTTGTGTTATTTTCTGCGTTAATTTTAATCGTATCACCAATATGATGATTTTCTAATGTTAAAAAAGAAGTTTCTACTAAACATTCATTTTCTTTTTCAGGCATTCTTCCTTCTACTAGTTTTACTTGGTTCATTGCGTTTTCTGTATTTTCTTTTGGTAACGAATGTACTTTTACGACCGTATCTTTTTCTTCTATTTCTACAATGGCATCTGTACTATAGGTGGGATAAACAGCTTCTACTCCTTCTATCTGTTTTATCCTGTTGACATCTTCTCCTGTTAAGCCTAACGTGGATAACACTTCTATATCCATTAGATTTTGCTCATCAAAATAGGTATCTGCTGTCTTTTCCATATCTGGACTTGCTGCTTTTATTCCAGCAAAAAAGCCCACTCCTAATAATACAATTAGTAGTATCGATAAAAATCGTTTGAATGTTTTTTTGATTTCAATAATTCCATCTTTTACAAGGGCTTTTTTCAAATTTACCACTCAATCCTTTCTACTGGTACTGGGTTTTCATTTTTTACAATATCATAGGCTGTTCCATTTTTAAAATGAATTACTTTATCTGCCATTGGCGTAATTGCACCATTATGGGTAATAATAAGTACTGTCATTTTTTCTTTTTTGGCAGTATCTTGTAATAGCTTTAAAATCTGTTTTCCTGTGTTATAGTCTAGAGCTCCTGTTGGTTCATCACAAAGTAATAACTTTGGATTTTTGGCGATTGCTCTTGCAATAGCTACTCTTTGTTGTTCTCCTCCTGATAGCTGGGATGGAAAATTTCGCATTCTTTCTTTTAGTCCTACTTTCTCTAAAATAGTAGCTGGGTCTAAAGAATCTTTACATATTTCTGTCGCTAGTTCTACATTTTCAATAGCTGTTAAGTTTTGCACTAAGTTGTAGAATTGGAAAACGAAACCAATATCGTCTCTTCGATATGTAGTTAACTCTTTAGCAGAATATTGGTCAATACGTTTTCCATCAATGATAACTTCTCCTTCTGTAACACTATCCATGCCTCCTAATATATTTAGTGCTGTAGTTTTTCCCGCTCCACTTGGACCAACAATAACCACTAATTCTCCCTTTTCAATTTGGAAATTTGTATTATCTAATGCACGAATTCTAACTTCACCCATTTTATATTCTTTTACTACATTTTTAAATTCAATATATGCCATGCGAAAAATTCCTCCTTTTTCTTTTCTGATTATATCTCGAATTTCCTTTTTTTACAATTCTAACTTAAAAATGTTTTGATATAATATGAATGAAATATGATAATGTCTTAAGTAATGAAATAGGAAAATGTCCCAAC
>JBKXSZ010000014.1:0-40056 GCA_047017005.1 Clostridia bacterium
TTATTAATCTTAGTGATATAATTATTTTTGATAATACATATTTGTTTTTAGTACTATTTATCTCATTATCATTAATATATAAAATAATACCGGGAGTAAAAGTAGCTTGGATTGATACTATAAAAGGAACAGCTATAGCAAGTATTTTGTTATTATTATTAATCTTAGGTTTGAAATATTATTTTAGTATTAGTGATTATACTACTGTATATGGACCATTAGCATCATTTGTCGTAATTATGATTACATTCATGTTTGTATCTGAGATAATTTATATTGGAATGTATGTAGTAGCTAAGGGATATAAGAAATAGTATTGTTATGAAATAAATATCAAAATTTTTGATAATGTTATGTAAGCGACAAATGAAAAGGCACTAACAAGACTGCGGATATTCATTTAAAATGTAAGTACAATAAAAAAGGAGGTACTTACTATATGCAATATGATTGGAAAAAAATCATAAATAGTCAAAAGGAAAGCACTTTGACTGTCAAGGAATTCTGCAGACAGAACAATATCTGTGTGTCTTCTTTCTATAAGTCAAAAAGACGACTGGAAAATGATGAACTTCAAAGTGATTTATTTGTTCCTGTCGAGGTTGTGGATGATGCCCACCCCAATGTATCAATGACCATTGATGGTCATTGTATTGAATTTGATCCTGCACTTCTTGACAGAATCATTGGTGCTCTCAAATGATCATCAACGCTGATGAAGTCAAGAATATCTACGTTTCAACGCATTTCGTGGATATGCGCAAGTCGATAGATGGGCTGACACTCATTGTGCATTCCCAATTCCAGATGAATGTCCTTGATCACAGCCTTTTTATCTTTACCAACCGATCAAGAAATCGCATCAAGATTCTCTATTATGAAAGCAACGGCTTCTGGCTGTTCATCAAGAGACTTGAACATGGAAAATTCAAAATCCAGGAATCGCAGGAATCATTGACAAGAGCCATCACTTCCCGTCAGCTCAGTTGGCTTCTGGAGGGTCTTGAATATGATGAAAAATTGAAAGAAAAGCAGCTTCTCATCTAACAAAGCAGTTTGTTTTATGGTATAATACGAAACAGCTGAAATCATGTAATGTGGGGTGTGAAGATGTCATGAACTTGAGAAATCTAAGTCAGGAAGAACTGATCAAGATGATCAATGAAAAGGATAAAAAGATTGAAGCATTGACTGAGCAGCTGAACTGGTACAGTCAGCAGATCAAGCTTCAGCAGAAGAAGCTTTTTGGTTCATCTTCAGAAAAGACTGTTCTTCCTGATCAGATTTCTCTTTTTGATGAAATTGAACTAGAATCCACACCAATCAAGCAGGAACCGGAACTTGAAGAAATCACATACAGAAGAAAAAGAAAAAGCAGACAGAGAGGAATAGATATTTCATCACTGCCAGTAAAGAAGGTCATTCATGATATTGACAATAAAAGCTGCCCAGAATGTGGTGCACTGCTTAGAAAGATAGGCGAAAACAAAAGAAAGGAGCTTGTCTATCATCCTGCACGATATGAAGTCATTGAACATATTCAATATGTCTATACGTGCGATCGATGTAACAGGGAAGCTGTTCAATCGCCAATATACAAGGCACCCATGAAGGAACCGGTCATATACAAGAGCTTTGCATCGCCATCACTTCTGTCATATATCATTGATAACAAGTTCAACAAAGCACTGCCTCTGTATAGACAGGAAGTCATGTTCAATCAGATGGGGCTGAAGCTGTCAAGACAGACGATGGCCAACTGGATGATCAAACTGCATGATGAATATTTCAGGACAATCGCTAGTCATATGCATAAGGTTCTGTTAAAAAGTCAATACCTGCACGGAGATGAAACGTCTGTTCAGGTTTTAAAGGCACCGCATCAAAAGGCAACCACAAAATCCTATATGTGGGTATACAAGACAGGAGGCAGCGAGGAGAAGCAGATAGTTGTTTTCATATACGAAAATACAAGAGGACACGAGCATGCCCAGAAGCATCTGGAGGGCTATCATCATATACTTCAGACGGATGGCTATCAGGCCTATGAGAAACTTGAAGGCATTACACACATGGGATGCTGGGCTCATTGTCGTAGAAAATATAAGGAAGCACTAGACAGTGCGCCTGCTGGGGTAGATCTCAAACAAACTGCCAGCTATAGGCTTTTTCATAAGATCAACAAGCTTTTTCAAATTGAAAAGGAAAACGCGGACAGAAGCTATAAAGAAATCAGGCAAATTCGACAGGTTCAGTCAAAACCACTGGTTGATGATTTCTTTGAAGATGTCAGGGAATGTGCAAAAGTTGCAGTGGATAAAACAAAGTTAAGTGAAGCACTCAAATACAGCATCAACCAGGAAGAAAAACTAAGAGTCTACCTTGAAGATGGGAGAATAGAGATATCAAACAACCGAGCAGAAAATGCGATACGCCCATTCTGTGTAGGCAGACGCAACTGGCTGTTTACCAATACGGTTCAGGGAGCACAGACAAGCGCTGCCTTATATTCACTTATAGAAACTGCAAAGCTAAACAATCTCAATCCCTATGAATATTTTAACTATCTTTTGTCATCATTGACAGAAATAGATATCAATGATGAAGAAGCCCTTGATAATTATATGCCATGGTCAAAAGAATTGCCTGATAATACATATCTGACTAAAAAATCGTAGAGATACGATCTTTTAGTCGTGTCCTTTAAATCATACATATATAAATTGTCAATTTATTACAGCTCTAATTATAATCAATGTCGTTGATTGATAATAGGGCTTTTTCATTTTACGCTTACGGTGCACTTTATGCGATTGAGGTGGTGCAGATGTCTGCGACTACCAGTGCTTTTACATGCGAATAATCAACACGAATATAAACTGCTGCAATCATCCTTTCATTATTCATAATTTTTCCTCCTTTTCTTTTAATGAAAGGCACCAAAAAAGGTGTCACATAACAAGACACCTTATACTTTATATTGATTATTTACACGACAAAATAAACCAATATTATGGGAGTATATAAACTCTCAATTAATTAATGCCTTGCTATGTATTCTGATAAATCAGCAATAGGGATTTTCTTCTTTAAATTCCCAATATAAAAATGTTTTTGTTCATTGAAGAATAAATATAGTGTATCTCCAATAATTACTTTATGTGGCTCAACATATGCTAAATTTGTATGTTCCACAATTCTTAGGTGACCCTCAATAATCTGGTAGGGTCTATTATTAAATTTGCAAGACCAATTAATTTTACTCCTAAGTTCATCACTCATATTGATTTTCTTCTTAATTATTTTAATCATATCACATCACACCTTTCTTTGCAATAACGCACAAAAAAATCAATCTTTTCAGATTGATTTAATCATTAACGTCACATTGGTGCGACGATTTTACCTTATGGAGCGAATAGCATACAAGTTACGAACTATGTTCTCTTTCTAAGAATATTATATATGAATTATTATTAAATTTCAATGGAAATATGGATAAATTAGATGAACTAATAGTTGATATGAAAAACAAATATCTCCGTCCAGATAAATAAAAATAATTTTTGTAGAACTATATAAAAAAATAGAATAAAATGATATAATATTCTTGTAAAAATTACTGGTAAAATTAAGATGATAAATAGTAATTTACCAAAAAGATTGTCAGTAATGACAGTCTTTTTTGTACGACAGGCAGTTATACAAATAAATTAGTTCAGTGCAACTAATCTATTTTTTTATTATATATTGACTTTTAACGATAACTATTATAAAATATAGTAGTGTAGTTTATAGTAGAAAGGAGGACATTAAATATATGAAAAATTATGACAATTATTTTCTTCCTGTAGATAATATGGAAGAAGCAAAAAGATACTATGAGGAAATATTGGGGTTAAAAAAGAAATTTGATTTCTCTGATAAGGGAATGGTTGCTTATAATATTGGAAATGAAGAACCTGCAATAATTTTAAAAGACAAAAATAAATTTGAGAATTTAAAGCCTACAATATGGTTTGAAGTAGAAGATGTTGCAATCTTCTATAAAGAAATGTTGAATAATGATATAAAATTTTTGAGTGAGCCTTTTAAAATTGGAACTGGTAATGCAGTCGAGTTTGAAGATCCATTTGGAAATAGACTTGGCGTTACAGATTATATTAAGTAAGGAGTAGAGATTATGTCAAATATAGATTTGGTATTATTAGGACTTATTAAACAAAAATCACAAAGTGCTTATGATATTAAAAAAAATATAGAATATCGTAATATACCAAGATGGGTAAAAATTAGTGAACAGTCTATTTATAAGAAAGTATTACAATTAGAATCAAAAGAATATATTGTTAGCCATAAAGAGAAAGAGGGAAATATGCCAGATAAAGCAATATATACTATTACTAACAAAGGTAATGATTATTTTAATAAACTTATGAATGATATTTCAAATTCTGATGTTAGTCTATATTTGGATTTTAATGTTATTATCACGAATTTAGATTTAGTAGATGATGAACAAAAACAGATTCTTGTTTCTAATATAAAATCAAAGATATTAGAATTAAAAGAATTACTAAATGAAAGACGTTCTCATAGACAACATATTCCTAATGTTGGAAAACAAATGTTCAAACAACAATTAGCATTAGTAGAAACATTAGAAAAGTGGATAATTGATTTTGAGAATAGTTTAAAAGAACAAAATTAGCAAATATTGATTTTAAGTTAAAAGATAAATTTGTAGGGAGGGAAATTCTATGAAAATAATCAACATTGGTATTCTTGCTCATGTAGATGCAGGAAAGACGACCTTAACGGAAAGTCTGCTTTATACAAGTGGAGCAATTTTAGAATTAGGCAGTGTAGATAAGGGAACAACAAGGACAGATACTATGTTTTTAGAACGTCAGCGTGGAATCACAATTCAGGCAGCAGTTACTTCTTTTAATTGGAATGACTACAAAATCAATATTGTAGATACTCCTGGACATACAGATTTTATAACAGAAGTGTATCGTTCCTTATCTGTTCTTGATGGAGCAATTTTAGTAATTTCTGCTAAAGATGGTGTACAAGCACAAACCCGAATACTATTCCATGCACTTCAAAAAATGAATATACCAACAATTATTTTTATAAATAAAATAGATCAGGATGGAATTAACTTAAATAATATTTATCAAAATATCAAAGAAAAACTTTCAAATGATATTATTGTTATGCAAAATGTAACATTAACTCCAGAAATATCAATTAAAAATATCATTGATTTAGATGATTGGGATCCTGTAATTTCCAAAAATGATAAACTTTTAGAAAAATATATTGTAGGAGAAAAATTGACTATACAAGAATTAATGTATGAAGAATATAGGTGTGTTAAAAAAGGTTCGTTGTTTCCTATATACCATGGAAGTGCTAGAAATAATATAGGGACTCAACAACTTATCGAAGCTATTTCAAATCTTTTTTGTTCTGAAATGAATGAGAATGATTCAGAACTATGTGGAAGAGTTTTTAAAATTGAATATACAGACCATAAGCAAAGATTAGTTTATTTGCGTCTTTATAGTGGAACATTACACTTACGAGATACAATTATGTTGCCAGAAAAAAAGAAAATGAAACTTACAGAAATATATATTCCTTCAAATGGGGAAATGATACAGACAAAAATAGTTTGTTCTGGAGATATTTTTATTATACCTAACAATACATTAAGATTGAACGATATTATAGGAAATGAAAAGATTTTGCCATGCAATGTATGGAATGACAAGACTGTACCAATACTACGAACAAGAATTGAACCGATAAAAATAGAAGAGAGAGAAAAATTATTGGATGCTCTTACAGAAATTGCAGATACTGATCCTCTTTTACGTTATTATGTTGATACGATAACACATGAAATCATCATTTCTTTTTTAGGAACAGTGCAGTTAGAAGTTATCTGTTCTCTGTTGATTGAAAAATATCACATAAACATAAGAATCGAAGATCCAACCGTAATTTATTTGGAAAAGCCATTACAAAAGGCAGATTATACTATTCATATTGAAGTACCACCAAATCCATTTTGGGCATCAATTGGATTATCAATAACTCCACTTCCAATTGGCACTGGAATACAGTACGAAAGCAAAGTTTCACTCGGTTATTTAAATCAAAGTTTTCAAAATGCAGTAAGAGAAGGTATTAATTATGGACTGGAGCAAGGATTGTATGGTTGGAAAGTGACAGATTGTAAAATATGTTTTGAATATGGTGTTTATTATAGCCCTGTTAGTACTCCCTCGGATTTTCGCTTTCTTGCCCCAATTGTACTTGAACAAACATTGAAAAAAGCGGGAACGCAATTATTAGAGCCATATCTTTCGTTTATACTTTTTACACCAGAGGGATACTTTTCTCGTGCATATAAAGATGCACAAAAACATTGTGCAATAATTGAAACAAGTCAATCAAAAAATGATGAAGTTATTTTTACAGGACATATTCCTGTACGTTGTATTAATGAATATCGTAATACTTTAACTCTATATACAAATGGGCAAGCAGTTTTTTTGACAGAATTAAAAGGTTATCAAATTGCTACTTGTGAACCAGTTATTCAATCACGTAGACCAAATAATCGAATAGATAAAGTACGCCATATGTTTAATAAAAAAGAAAATTAAGTTACTATTCACTAAAATTACAATTTGTTATCTAAATAGAGGGCATAAACCCTCTATTTTATAGTTCTTTTTCAAAATCTCTAAATTTTTCTTGTTTAGTAAATTGTTTTTCAGCATTTAAAGAATTTCCTGTTTCTTTCTCAAAATCTCTAACAATTTCATCCCCAGAAAGTAAGTCGAATTTTTTACAGAGCCATTTTATAAATTTTTTAACTGTTTCCTCAAAAGTTTTAATGATTTTATGAAGTTTATTATTTTCCTTTTCTAGTTTGTTTATTTTATACTTATATTCATATTCCAAATTAAATGCCTTTTCCTCAAATTCTTTTTCTAGTTCTTCTTTTCTGTTGTTATATCTAAAATCAAGTGAGTTGCTTTTTACTTTATAATCGTGTTCCATTTGATATACTTTATTATGCAAATTTTCATTATCTTCAAGTATTTTATCTCTTTCTTTTTGATATTTTTCTGCCTCATCAATTACATTTACTTGTCTTTCTATTTCTCTGTGTAATTGTTTGTTTTCAGAGTATAATTTTTCAATAAGTTTATCTTTTGGCTCAATAATTTCTTTTTGTATTTTTTCATTTCTTTTGAAAACAACCTTATTAAAATCTTCAATACTTGGTACTTCTGGAAGTTCTAATGTAATATCTTGCAATATTTCTTTAGTTTTTTCATAATTTGTAATTTTTTTATATTCTTCAATACTCAAATGTGTTCTATTAGTTTCTTCTTTTGGTAATCCTCTTTCTAGCTCAAAATTGTGTAAAATAATATATTCGTAAAAGGCATTTTGTAATCGCCTGTAACTGTCTTTTTCTTTCCAAAATTCACTACAAGCCAATTTATCAATATCATTTCCTTTTTTATCTTTTGTATGAACAACTGGTAAAAAAACTAAGTGCATATGTGGTGTATCTTCATCATTATGCACTTTTGCAGAAAGAATATATTGTTCTCCTAAATTTTTATATTCACACACAAACTTATATGCAGTTTCAAAAAATCTTCTTGTTTCTTTTTCTCCAATTTTATTAAAAAATTCATTGTCAGATGTGATAATATATTCACAAGCAATGTTACTAACTGTTTTTATTTGACCTTTTAAATTATATTCTTTTCTTATTCTTTCAAAATCTTTTTCATAACTATATTTTGGATCTTTCAATGAATAATTTAAGTACGATTTTTCTTTATCAATATTTTTATTAGAATAATTTTCATTTTTCCTTTCATTATGTCTAAATATGCCTTTTAGATTTTCTCTTTTGTATTTTTGATTTCTTATTATAGCATAACTCATATAATATCCACCTCCTTGAATAGCTAAATAAACTAACACAAACTAAACTTAAAAACGGCACTTATTTAAGATGTGTTGTAACACACTACAACACTTTTTAGGCAAAAGTGTTCGTGTGGCAGGGTAAACCCTACAACCCAAAACTAAAAATTGCTACTAGCATTTTTTAGTTTTTTCATAACAAATGACAAGTTCATTTGTTATGCTTTCAATAAATTGCATATCTGCATTTATTGAAAAAAGAGCAAGAAAAAGTAAATTTTTCTTACTCTTTGAAACCTTGCTCGGTTTCAAACTTCCACGCTTTATGGCTACATTTTACAGAAACCAGAAGGAGTGAGCTTGAAGTAGAATTAGGTGTAATATTCCATTTGCTATAAAAGGAATTATTACACCTATACAAACTGAAACCGTCAGTCGTTCGCCTCGTTTCATAGGTAGTCTAGTAAGTAGCATTTGCTACTATAATTGCCGATACTTTTAAATATCTTTGTTCATACTTGTCCAAACTTTTTACAATTATAAATTCACACCCAAGTTTTGCCACCGAATACTCTTTTTTTATTGTGAGTTTTTGTTCTAAAATCTCACTTACGCACCTTGTATAATTAGACTACTTATACAAATACGGATAAACTTTATAGCATCGGCTCATCACACCTATCACTTTTATAGAGTTTGAGGCATATTCTCTTTTTGAAAACAAAAAACTACTCATAGTTTATAAACTACAAGTAGTTAGTTATTTTCTTTATTCAATTAAGCCTCAAAATCGTTTTTAAGGCATTTTTATTTTAAAGCAAACTAATTTATCATACATAAATTAATTCTTTTAAAACAATTTCTTCTGTTTGATTTTTTATTGCGTTCATTGTACCAACCCAATATAAAGGGTTAGTGTTTTTCATATCTTCTGTTAAATTACTTTTTGACTTTAAATCTTTTATTATAAAATCAATTTCTTTTTGTGCTTGCTCTTGAATTTCTTTCAAGTGCTTATTTAATTCTTTATTCATAAACAATATAGTATATTCTGCTTTTTTATGTTTCTTCAAAAAATTTAATCTTAATAACCCATATTTATTTAATGTGATTTTTTCTTCTGGCTTTAAATATAAGTTAGGCATATAATAATCTCCTACCAAAGTATAACTTATTCCTGTTTTTTCATCTACAATTTCCTTTTTCAATTCTTTACAATCCATAATAAACCTCCTAATTATTTTATTACTAATCCTAATTTTACAACTGGATTCTTCTCTGCTAAGAAAACCTTTTTAATTTCAATACTTTCTGGGATTATAGGTGATTTATTTTTACCGTTCTGGAATGTTACTTCGGTGTGTACTGTACTTTTGGATATTCCATATTTAGCAGCAGCACCTCGAACAGTATCTTTATTCTCTATAATATAATGTGCTAATTTCACTGCTCTCTCCTCAATTGAAATATTTTTACCCAAATGAAAAACCCCCTTGCTTTGCTACTTTCTAAAATTGTATTCAAGGTAGGTTTGTATTAGAACGAAACTTTTGGTTTGCTCCTTCGGAGATAAAATAAAAGTGCTTTTTTTAGCACTTTTATCCTTTTTTATTCTATTACATCATCTAACCAATTTAAAACAAAATCATAAACTTCTGTTTTATTAATTTCATTTAGCATCTCATGACGCCCTTCTTTGAACAGGCGAATTCTTACATTTTCTTTTCCTATCTTTTTTAGCATTTTATATACACGTAATACGCCTTTTCCCTCTTTTCCAACTGGGTCTTTATCTCCTGAAAACAGAAGAATTGGTAAGTCTCTTGGCGTATTCTTTATATTTTTTTGTTTAGCTAACTTCTGATTTCCTCTTACTAAATCATAGTATGCTTGTAAAGTAAAAGTTCCCCCACATTTTTCATCTTTTTGATATTTATCTACGACTTCATTATCTCTTGATATCCAGTCATCCTCAGTTCTTCTAACATCAATTTTTCTGGCAAAATGACCGGTTATTAATTTTTTTACAAAAGGACTTCGATAATGTTTTCCTTTAAAGAACATGATAGCCTTTATTAAAATTTTTCCTGATATAAAGCCAAATCTTTGACCACTTGTTCCTGATAAAATAACACCATCTAACTTATCTGGATAATTTGCAATATATGTTCTAACTAATAAAGACCCCATACTATGTCCCATTATAATATAAGGAATATCTGGATATTTTCTTTTTGTTTCTTTATATATTATACGAATGTCTTCTACTAATTTATCCCATCCATCTTCATCTGCAAAATGTCCTAGATCTCTTTCTGTTTTAGCAGTTTTCCCATGTCCTAAATGGTCATGACCAACTACGATATATCCGTTATTCGCTAAAAAATTAGCAAACTCGCTATATCTTCCAATATGCTCCTGCATTCCATGAACAAGTTGTATTAGTCCTTTATAGTTTTCTCTTTCTTCATCTTTCCATACTTTTCCATACAGCTTATCTCCCGTACACGAGTTATATTCCGCGTCACTTTCCATTAAATTCTATCTCTCTCCTTTTTTTCTTTATTTCTTGCAAGAGTATATCGCGAACTTCTTTATTTGTCAATCATTCTTAATGCTACCTTTTCTTGTTTTTTCTTCGCCATTTCTCTTGATTTCATTTCATAACTTTCAATTTCTATCATATAGTAGTTTTAGGAGGTTTTTCGGCATGATATATATTTTTCTTGGAAAAAAGAAGAAAAAACAGTTTCTCCTTGCTACCAGTTTGATTTTGCTATTAACAGTTTCTATTTTAACAGGACTTGGCTATGATACTAACTATGCACATGCTCTCCTTGCTGATTTTTTTAATTCTCCGAATCTTGTATTAAGCCAAGAAAAGAAAGAAAAAATAAAAAATATTTATAGTGAAAAGGAAAAAGTAGTTTATCTAACCTTCGATGATGGTCCTACCATCTATCGAAAATCTACTGAAAAAGTGTTAGATATATTAAAAAAACAAGAAGTAAAAGCAACCTTTTTCGTTGTGGGCTCCAATGTTGAAAAATATCCAGAACTAGTAAAAAGAGAATATGAAGAAGGTCACTACATTGCAAATCATACTTACTCTCATAAAGATAATCTTTTATATAAAAATAAAAACTCTTTCCTTTTAGAAGTCTTAAAAACAGACAAAGTTATTCGGAAACGCCATTGGGATAGAAAACTATAGCTCCCATTTATTCCGTTTCCCAGGTGGTTCTAGTAGGAAACATCACCTTTCTAAAGATGATTGTATTGAATATTTAAATGAAATCAATTATACCTATGTAGATTGGAATGTTCTTAATAATGATGGTGTAAAAAAATATTCGGATGTACAATTATTAAAAAATTTAAAAAAGAGTAGCCAAGGAAAAAATACCTTAGTTATATTAATGCATGATGCTGCTTTTGTAAATAAGACTTATAATGTACTGGAAGACTCCATCTTGTATTTAAAGGAACAAGGTTATACTTTTAAAACTTTTGCTGATATTATAAACAAGTAAAAGAAATGAGATTAAAATTTCTCATTTCTTTTTTCTTTCTATAATACTCCTTACTGTTTTTATTAGTTTTGTTATTCTCTTTATTTTTAACCTATTTTTATTAAATTAAACCTTCTCATAAAAATCCCTTTAATAAATTCATATACACATTTCATTTTTAATATTTTACTTTTATATTTTTATCTTCTTACATTTTTCTCTCTATTCTTTAGCCATAAAATCACCTCTAATAAATCTGGAAGTTTGACATCTACATGTGTTAATAACTCTTCTGTCGGTTCTACTAAATCTGGAACCATAATTACTTGCATTCCAGCACTTTCAGCAGCTAAAATTCCATTTTTAGAATCCTCTATTGCTACCGCTTCTTCTGGTTTAACCTCTAATTTTTCGCAAGCTTTTAAATATATCTCTGGATTTGGTTTTCCTTTTTCTAAATCATCACCACATACAATTTCATCAAAATATGGCATAAATCCAACTTGATCAAAACGTTCTTCTGTTAAATTTCTTCTTGTAGAAGTTGCTACTCCTATTTTATATTCTTTTTCTTGTAAAAAGTCTAATAATTCTCTTGCGCCTTTCTTTAAAGGAATTCCATTTAGTTGCATATATTCTTTTTTATATTCATCTGCCTCTTTTACTATTTTAGAAAAATTAAAGTTCTCATCAAAATGGCTACTAATACATTTAGCAGAATCCTCATGATTCATTCCAATTGCTTTTGTTAATATTTCTTTTGTTATGTCATATCCATATCTTTTTCCTACTTCTCCGTATGCAATTACATCTAAATTTTCCGTATCAAATAGTGTACCGTCTACATCTAATACAACTGCTTTTATCATGTTTCCTCCCTTTTTATTCATTTTTGTTTTTATTTTGTCTTTTTATTTCTTTATTATTCTATTTTTATGTTAGTTTTTTAGTTAGTTTTACTCCTATTTTTCTAGCCTATATTTTTCTCTTTTTTCGTAAGTAGTATGTAATAAATCATGTGCAATATGACTTCCTGGTTTTTGTAAGAAATCTTGGTATAGTTTTTTCATCACTGGACTTTCGTGTGATTTACGAATCGTACTTTTTTCATCAATCGTATAAAGGCTATCGGCTCTTAATTTACGTACATCTACTGTGCTTCTAATCTTGGAGCTCTTAATTGGTTGTCCTCCTCCCATGATACATCCGCCAGGACACGCCATGATTTCGACAAATTGATAGTCTGCTTTTCCATTTTTTATTTCTTCTAATATTTCTCTCGCATTTGCTAAGCCACTTGCTGCTACTACTTTTATTTCTTTTCCTGCAATGTTAACCGTTGCTCTTTTAATTCCGTCTCCTCCACGTACTGCTTTAAAGTCGACTTTTTCTAAGTCTTTTCCTGTTAAGGTATCTTGGGCTGTTCTTAAAGCTGCCTCCATAACACCACCAGTTGTTCCAAAGATAGCTCCTGCTCCAGTTGCCTCTCCCATTGGATCATCAAAATTCTCATCTTTTAAGTTTGCAAATTCAATATTAGCTTGTTTAATCATTCTGGCAAGTTCACGTGTTGTTAATACAGCATCTACATCATACATTCCGTTATTTTGCATTTCGGTTCTTTGTCTTTCAAACTTTTTCGCAATACATGGCATAATGGATACTGTATATATTTTACTAGCATCTATGTGCTCCTTTTCTGCATAATATGTTTTAATAATTGCTCCAAACATTTCATGTGGTGACTTACAACTTGATAAATGACCTAATAATTCTGGGTAATTCATCTCAATAAATTTAACCCATCCTGGACTACAAGAAGTTATCATTGGAAGAGTTTCTTGTTTTTGAAATCTTTCAATAAACTCATTTGCTTCTTCCATAATGGTTAAATCCGCTCCTGTATTGGTATCAAACACTTTATCAAATCCCAATCTTTTTAAGGAAGCTACCATTTTCCCCGTCACATTTGTTCCAATTGGCATTCCGAATTCTTCTCCTAAAGCCACACGAACTGCTGGCGCTGTTTGAACAATAACGGTAGTATCTGGGTCTTTTAATTTTGCCCATACCTCTTTTATGGATTCTTTTTCTTTTAGTGCTCCTGTTGGACATGCTTCAATACATTGTCCACAGAAAGTACAATTAACATCATTTAAACTATTATCTCCTACTGTTGAAATACAAGATTCAAATCCTCTGTTAATACAATCAATGGCACCAATTTTTTGTACATTCTTACAAGCTGCTACACATCTACGGCATAAAATACATTTATTAAAATCTCTTACAATTGCTGGAGATACATCATCTACTTTATGTTCTGTCATTTCTCCTGGATATTCAATATGTTGTACATTAAATTTAACCGTTAATGCTTGTAGTTCACAATTACCAGAGCGAGAACATATTAAGCAATCACGATGGTGATTCGAAAGGATTAAATCTAATGTCGTTCTCCTTGATTCCATAACAGCAGGTGAATGTGTCTTAACACTCATTCCCTCTTCTACCTTTTGAATACAAGAAGTAGCAAATCCACGTCTTCCTTCTACTTCTACTATACACATTCTACAATCGCCCATCTCATTAATATCTTTTAAATAGCAAAGAGTGGGAATATCAATATTTACTTTTCTAGCTGCATCTAATATGGTAGTACCTTCTGGCACTGTCACTTTTTCTCCATCTATCGAAAGGGTAATTAATTTTTCTTTTTCCATTTCCTAGAATCCTCCTTTTTTTATCCTTTTATTCACTTATGGATGGCTTTAAAAGGACACTTATCCACACAAGTTCCACATTTGATGCAAATATCTGGGTCTATTTTATGTGGCATTTTCACTTCTCCTGTAATGGCATTAACAGGACAATTTCTTTTACATATTCCACACCCCCTACATTTTTCTGGGTCTATCTCAATATTGGCTAATGCTTTACATTCTCCTGCTGGACATTTTTTGTATTTGATATGTTCCATATATTCTTCTCTAAAATATTTTAGGGTACTAAGTACAGGATTTGGTGCTGTTTGGCCTAATCCACAGATAGCACTTCTTTGAATGTTTAATGCTAAAGTTTCTAGTTTTACTAAGTCTTCTGCTTCCGCTTCTCCTTTACACATTTTCTCTAATATTTCTAACATTCTCTTTGTCCCAATTCTACAAGGCGTACATTTTCCACAAGATTCACTTACGGTAAAGTCTAAATAGAATCTAGCTAAGTTTACCATACATTTACTATCATCCATAACAATAAGTCCACCAGACCCCATCATAGAGCCGATTTCTTTTAAGGATTCATAATCAATAGGAGTATCTAGATGTTCTTTGGGAATACAGCCACCAGAAGGACCTCCTGTTTGTGCTGCTTTAAAATCCTTACCATTTGGGATTCCTCCTCCGATATCATAAACAATTTCACGTAATGTTGTTCCCATTGGCACTTCTACAAGTCCAATATTAACTACATTTCCTCCAAGTGCAAATACTTTAGTTCCCTTGGAGTGTTCGGTTCCGATTTGGTTATACCAATTCGCACCTTTTAAAATAATTTTCGTAATATTAGCATAAGTTTCTACGTTATTAATTAAGGTTGGTTTTCCCCATAATCCGCTATTTGCTGGATATGGCGGTTTTACTCTAGGCTGTCCTCTTCTTCCTTCGATAGATTCTAATAGCGCGGTTTCTTCTCCACAAACAAAAGCACCGGCTCCTAATCGAATTTCAACGTCAAAGTCAAAATTACTACCGAAAATTTTCTTTCCTAAAAGTCCATATTCTCTTGCTTGTTTAATGGCTACTCCAAAACGTTCTACTGCAATTGGATATTCCGCTCTTACATAGATATATCCTTTATTAGCTCCAATAGCATATCCTGCTATTGCCATTGCTTCTAGTACGCAGTGTGGGTCTCCTTCTAGAATACTACGGTCCATAAAAGCTCCTGGGTCTCCTTCATCTGCATTACATACGACATACTTTTGTTCTCCTTTTGCAATACGAGTAAGTTCCCATTTCTTTCCTGTTGGGAACCCAGCTCCCCCACGACCACGAAGTCCAGAATCGGTAACTTCTTTAATTACCTCTTCTGGTGTCATTTCTTTCAATGCTTTTTCTAAGGCACAATATCCGTCAAATGCAATATATTCATCAATGTTTTCTGGGTCAATTACCCCACAATTTTGAAGAGCTATTCGTTTTTGCTTTTTATAGAAGGTAAGTTCATCTAAACGTTTTACAAAAGAATCATTAACATCCTTACATAATAGTCTATCTACTAATTTTCCTTCTATGATATGAGTATTTATAATCTCCTCACAGTCCTCTGGAGTTACCATTGCATAAAAAGTATCCTCTGGTCGAATAATAACAATAGGGCCTTTGGCACATAGTCCAAAACAGCCTGTTTGAATAACTCTTACGTTTTCTATTTTTTTCTCTTCCAGAATCTTTCGAAAATTTTCAATAATCTTCGGTGATTTAGAAGAAGTACAGCCCGTTCCATGACATACTAAAATATGCTTTTCTCTTGTATTTGCTTTTCGGTTCACACGTAAATCTAACTGTGCTCTTTTTTCTTTACGAATTTGCGCAATTTCTTCTAAGGATTTCATTTTTGTTCCTCCCATTTTTTATTTTTTCATGTATTCATCTAATACTTCATCTAATTTCTTCACCGTTGCTCTCCCATATACTTCCCCATTTACGGTAAAAACAGGTGCTAAGCCACACGCTCCTACACATCTAGTTGCCTCGATAGAAAATTTTCCATCTGGTGTTGTACCACCTTCTTCTATTCCTAAACGTTGCTTTAGTCTATCTAAAATTTTTTCAGAGCCTTTTACAAAGCATGCCGTTCCTAGACATACTGCTACATGATATTTTCCTTTTGGTTTTAGGGTAAATCGAGAATAGAATGTTATAACGCCATAAATTTCGGCCATTGGGATATTTAAATATTCTGAGATAGCAATTTGTGCTGTTTTTGGAATATATCCATAATGTTCTTGCACTTCATTTAAAATTTGAATTAAATTATCTTTATCTTGTGTATATTGATGCATCATTTCTTCCATATATTCATCTTTTCCGATTGCATCCACACTCACATTTTTTCTTTTCTTCCATTTGCCTTTCCCCCCTACATCATATATATGTTAAAACTTTAATTTGATTATATCAAACCAAAGTTTTTTGGGCAACTTATTTTGTTTCAATTTGTAGAAAAAAAGAAAGCCAATTACGCCTTCTTTCCCCTAACTATCTTTATTTCTCCCTATAAAATCCAGAATAGCTTTTTGATATATCGGTTTTGCAATCTGGTATCCGCCTGGAATTTGTTCAATAAACTTACTAACAACAATTCCAGAATTTATCTCCATTATTCTTAATTTCCATTTACCTCTTCTGCAATATCAACAGAAGCATATTGTGCAGGAAGTATTTTTATTGCATTTTTTACTAAAGTATATAGTTTTTCTTTAAACATTTCTTCTATTTGAATATCTACTTTTGCACCTTTACTCAGATTGAATTTCCATGAAAATTCTCTTTTCTCATCTTTCTTTAGAATCGTAGTTATTTTCTGATATTCTTTTATCTTTCCTCTATGATTTTCCTTAATAGTTTACTACTCATTATTTAATAGTCTCCTTTTCTTTATGTCTTTCTTTATTCTGCTATTTTTCCTCCCCCAATCACAACTCCATCTTCGGTATAGAATACAACAGATTGGCCTTGGGTAACTGCTCTTTGTGGTTCTTCAAATACAACTTTTACTTTATCTTCTAATGGATAAATAGTTGCTTTCGCCTCTTTTGCACGATATCTTACTTTTGCTAAAACCTCCATTTTTTCTTCTAAAGTATCTACCAATAGATAATTTAAATCTATTGCCATTAGCTCTTTCGTATATAACTCATCCTCTCCTCCTACAATAACCTCATTTTTCTTTATGTCTAGTGCTAATACATAAAGAGGAGTTGGATGAGAAATTCCTAATCCTTTTCTTTGTCCTATTGTGTAATAGATAAGGCCTTTATGTTTTCCTAATACTTTTCCTTCTCTTGTCACAATATTTCCCGGTTTTGGCTTTAGGTTTCCACAATTTATCAAATAGTCTGCATAATTATCGTTTGGTATAAAGCAAATCTCTTGACTATCTTTTTTCTTTGCTACTGGTAAATGATATTTTTCTGCTAATTTTCGTATTTCATCCTTATCTTTAAAATCTTTTAAAGGAAACAACATTTTTTCTAATACTTCTTTCGGAATATTATATAGAAAATAGGTCTGGTCTTTTTTATCTGCTTGTGATTTTCTAAGTACTATTTTTCCATATTTTTCAGAATACTCTATTTTAGCATAATGCCCTGTCGAAATATACTTACATCCTAATTCTTTAGCTTTCTCATAGAAAAACCCAAATTTTAAATAACGATTACATTCTATACAAGGATTTGGTGTTTTAGCTTTTTGATAAGTTTCAACAAAGTTATCAATAACATACCTTTTAAATTCTTGTCTACAATCAAACACATAATGTTTAATTCCTAATACCTCACATACTTTTTTAGCATCTTGAATTGCTAAATCATTTTCACAAGGTAACATTTTCATAGTAGCACCTATTACTTCATATCCTTGCTCTATTAAAACAGTTGCAGCAGCAGAACTATCCACTCCACCACTCATTCCTAATAACACTTTTTCCTTCATCTATTTTTCCTTTCTTAGTCTTTTCTTTCTATTTTCCTCATTATACAAAAAAAGAAGAAAAACTACAAGTTTTTCCTCTTTCTTGACTCTTTCTCTTTTCTTTATATTTCTTCTTCAATTTTAATGTGAACATCTTTTAATTGCTTCTCATCTACTCTACTTGGTGCTCTCATCATTAAGTCTCTTGCCTTTTTATTCTTAGGGAAAGCAATGACTTCACGAATATTATCTGTACCAGCAATTAACATTACCATTCTATCTAGTCCTGGTGCTGCTCCGGCATGTGGTGGTGTTCCATATTGGAAAGCATCATACATAGCACCAAATCTTGCTTTTACATCTTCTTCTGAATATCCTGCGATTTCAAAAGCTTTTATCATTAGTTCTGGGTCATGATTTCTCACTGCCCCTGATGCCATTTCATAGCCATTACATACGACATCATATTGATAAGCTAAAATATCTAATGGGTCTTTATGTAGTAATGCTTCCATACCACCTTGTGGCATAGAGAATGGATTATGGTTAAAATCTATTGTTCCTTCGTCTGATGATTCATACATTGGGAAATCCACAATAAAGCAGAAGCGATAGCTATTTTTTTCAATTAAATCTAGTCTTTTTCCAAGTTCAATACGAACAAGTCCTGCTATTTTTTGTGCTGTTTTAAATTCATCTGCAATAAAGAATATACTACTATTTGGTTTTACTCCTATGCTTTCTTTTAAGCCTTGTTTTACATCATCTGTAATGAATTTAGCAATACCTCCTGTATAGCTTTCCTCTGCATTTACTTTTACCCAAGCTAATCCTTTTGCTCCCGCTTCTTGAACAGCAAATTCGGTCATAGCGTCGAAGAATTTTCTTCCTTGTTCTGCTCCATTTTCTACTACAATGGCCTTAATTGTCTTTTCCTTAAAAGCATTAAATTCAGTATCTTTAAATAGCATAGTAACATCTTGTATAATAAGTGGATTTCGAAGGTCTGGCTTATCAATTCCGTATTTTTCCATAGCTTCACGATAAGGAATGCGAAGAAATGGTCCTTCATCTACCTGGCAACCTTTTGTATGTTTTTTGAATACCGTTGGTATTAAATCTTCTAATACTGCAAAAACATCTTCTTGTGTTGCGAAACTCATTTCAAAATCTACTTGATAGAATTCTCCTGGAGCTCTATCTGCTCTTGGGTCTTCGTCGCGGAAGCATGGTGCAATTTGATAATATTTATCAAACCCAGAAACCATAAGTAATTGTTTAAATTGCTGTGGTGCTTGTGGAAGAGCATAAAATTCTCCTGGATGTAATCTACTTGGTACTAGATAATCTCTTGCTCCCTCTGGAGAAGAATTTGCTAAAATTGGTGTTTGAATTTCACTAAATCCCAATTCATCCATTTTGTTACGTATGGTTTTCATGATTTCACTACGAAGTAAGATGCTGTTATGTATTTTCTCGTTTCTTAGGTCTAGAAAACGATATTGTAATCTTAAATCTTCTCTTGCATCATTCTTATCTGAGTTTATTTCAAAAGGCAATACATTTTTACACTTTCCAAGTAATTTGATATTTTCTGCTACAATTTCAATATCTCCTGTTGGCATTTTTGAATTTTTACTTGCTCTTTCTACTACTTTTCCAGTAACGCAAATCGTACATTCTGTTGTTAAATTTTTTGTTTGTGCTTGGATTTTTTCCTCATTATTGATGACAATTTGGGTAATTCCAAATTGGTCCCTTAAGTCAATAAATTGCATTCCTCCCAGGTTACGAATCTTTTGAATCCAACCAGAAAGTTTTACTTGTTTTCCTATATCTTCTATTCTTAATTCTGAACAATTATGTGTTCGATATTCATGCATGTATTTGTCCCCCTGTTTTTGTATTCTAGTTCGGTTTTTCCGAACTACTTTATTATTTTACAACTTTTCTAGCAAAAAGTCTACTAAAAAGCTAGAAAGCACAAAAAAAGAAACTCTTTTTGGGTACTTTTTAGCTTCTTTTTTCGTTTCTTTTTTCTATTTACTTTTTCTCTTTGTCTTCTAAATATCGTACTGCATTCAAAGCAGCTATCGTTCCATCACTTACAGCTGTCGTTAGCTGTCGAATCTCTTTTTCAACACAATCACCTGCTGAAAAAATACCTTCTTTACTAGTTCTTCCCTTTTCATCAATTTTAATATATTCTTCTATGTCCATCTCTACTTCATTTTTCACCATAGTTGTCTCTGGTATTTGCCCAATTGATACAAACATCCCATCAATTTCTAAAATTTCTATTTTTCCGTTTTCTTCGACTTCAATACTATTTAATCTCTCCTCGCCTAATAGCCTTTTTACTGTTGTATGATACTTTATCTCCACATTTTCTTTTTCTTCTAATTGTTTAATCAAAATTGCTTCTCCTGTAAGATAATTTAAATTTTGTAATACATATACTTTTTTACAAACCTGCGAAAGTTCTATTGCATTGGATATAGCACTATTTCCACCGCCTACTACAGCAACTATTTTATCTTTATAGAAAAAACCATCACAAACAGCACAAAAAGAGAGACCTTTGCCTATAAATTTCTCTTCATTTTCTAATCCTAATCTTCTATATTTTGTACCTAAAGCTAAAATAACGACATCACACATATAGTTATTCTTTTTTGTAACAACTTCTTTTTCTTCTCCTATTTCTTTAATATGGATTACTTCTTCTATTTTTATCTCTCCACCTAATTTTTTTACCTGTTCCCATAATTTATCGGAAAGCTCAGCTCCTCGTATTTCCTCTATCCCTGGATAATTCTCAATTATAGCAGAAGAGGAAACTTTTCCTCCAATTACTTCTTTTTCCAAAATCAGCACTTTTTTCCCTGCACGCATCGCATAAATATCGCTACAAATTCCTGCTGGTCCTGCACCAACTACAATAATATCATACTTCATATTTTCTTTTTCCTTTTCTAAATTTCTCTCTTACTTTTTTATTTTATACGGTCTTGCTTTTTTTATGCTAAAAGATAGCAAGAATCTTGCTATCTTCCATTTTTTTGCATCCCACTATTTAGTTTTCCTAATAAGAAAGTTTAACTTTTATTTCTGGGTTTTCTCTTAGTACTTTTAAAACATTATTTACGTTTTCTTCAAATTCATCAAAGAAATTATATTCCATTTGTTCATAAAACTGTTCTGGATTTTCTATAATACATTCAAAAATCTCTTTTATTGTTTTATTTGGCTCATGGAAGAGTAATAAAGAAATAAAATAGGCACACTCTATTTCTTTATCTAACAAATCCCAAGTTATTGTTTCACAAACGAACCTTCCTTTTATTCTTCCCTGATAGCACAATAATTCTCTTTGATACTTTAAAAGAACATCTTGAAAGGCTTCTTCCCAACATTCTTGAATCTTCTCTTGTGGTAATAACTGCTCTACTAACTCTTCTTTCCCTTCAAAAAATTTCCGAATCAGCTCTTCCTCATATTCTGTTGTGATACAAACTTTCTTTGCTCCATATTGCATTTTTATTCCTCCTGTCTTTTCTTGGATGCTGCTTATATATGCTTATTATTAGTATATCACTTTATGTTACCTAAATCAATTTTTATTTATATATTTAGCAATTTTTATTTTTTTGATACAGTTATTGAAAATAGAATATTTTTCTGGTATAATGGGAAATATATAAAAAAGCAAGGATTAAAGGACAAGTACATTATTAGCTTCAAACAGAGAAAAAGTGTGATTGCGCTGGAAGCACTTTTACGTAAGGATAATGGAAAATAACACCTTTATAGCTGACTTATGCAAAGTAAGTCCGAGTCGCTTCGTTACTAGCAAAATAGAGAAGTAATTTGGGTGGCACCACGAAGATAAGTAGTCTTTCGTCCCTAACAAAATAACCGTTTGTTAGGAGATTGAAAGATTTTTTTGTTTTCTAACCGGTTTATCTTTAGTCTATTTTAGGAGGAGATTTTATGCAAAAAACTTTAGTAAAAGAAATTTACAGAGAAAAAGAAAAATTCGCACAAAAAGAAGCTACCCTTTCTGGTTGGGTAAAAACTGTTCGTGATTCTAAAACTTTTGGTTTTATTGAATTGAATGATGGTAGCTTTTTTAAGAATATCCAAATTGTTTTTAATGACTCTTTAGAAAATTTTGAAGAAGTACGTAAACTAACAATAAGTTCATCCATTACCGTAACAGGAATATTAGAACTAACACCAGAAGCAAAGCAACCATTTGAACTTAAAGCTACGAGTATTCAAATAGAAGGAATAGCAGATAGTAGCTATCCTCTTCAAAAGAAGAGACATACTTTTGAATATTTAAGAACCATATCACATTTACGTCCCAGAACAAATACTTTTAATGCAGTATTTCGTGTAAGAAGTGTTTTGTCATATGCTATTCATAAATTTTTTCAAGAGAAAGGGTTTGTTTATGTTCATACCCCTATCATCACTTCAAGCGATGCAGAAGGTGCTGGAGAAATGTTTAATGTAACTTCTTTTGACTTAAACCAAATTCCAAAAACAGAAGATGGAAAAGTAGACTATACACAAGATTTCTTTGGAAAGCCAGCACATTTAACCGTAAGTGGACAATTAAATGTAGAAACGTATGCTCATGCCTTCCGAAATGTATACACCTTTGGACCTACTTTCCGTGCAGAAAATTCAAATACGGTAAAACATGCTTCTGAATTTTGGATGATAGAACCAGAAATGTGTTTTGCAGATTTAAATGATGATATGGATGTTGCAGAAGAAATGATTAAATACATTATTTCCTATGTATTAGAACAATGTCCAGAAGAAATGGAGTTCTTTAATAACTTTATTGATAAAGGACTATTAGAAAGACTAAACCACGTTGTAAATTCCGACTTTGGAAGAATTACCTATACGGATGCTATTAAAGAACTAGAAAAAAATAACGATAAATTTCAATTTAAAGTAGAATGGGGCACTGATATTCAAACAGAACATGAACGTTATCTATGTGAACAAGTATTTAAAAAACCTGTTTTTGTAACCGATTATCCATCTTCTATCAAAGCTTTCTATATGAAGCAAAATCCAGATGGCAAAACAGTAGCTGCTGCTGACCTTCTAGTTCCTGGTATCGGTGAAATTATTGGTGGAAGCCAAAGAGAAGAAGATTTAAACAAGTTAGAAGCTAAGATAAAAGAATTAGATATGGATGAAAAAGATTACTGGTGGTACTTAGATTTAAGAAGATTTGGTAGTGTTGTTCATTCTGGTTTTGGTCTAGGCTTTGAAAGAATGATGATGTATCTAACTGGTATGCAAAATATTCGTGATGTAATTCCTTTCCCTAGAACACCAAACAATTGTGAATTTTAATAGCTATTTTAATAATGATGATTATGACAATTTATGTTGTCAGAACTTTAGACAATTTAGCTAAATACATGAGAAAAAGACGGAAATTTTCCGCCTTTTCTCATGTTTTGTTTTGCTTTAATGCTACTATAAATTGAACTTGATATCTTCCCAAATTCGCTTCATATGGATTATTAATAATATACCCTGAAAAATCTAATCTAGTTGGTTTATTATCCCCCATTTTGTGTGACCATGTGCCATCTTTATCTTGTCTTAAGAAATGACAATCTCTGTTACCCACACAAAAAGCAATACGATATTCTCCTTCTTCCAAAATTTCATTAATATCTACATACCGAAATTGCATTCCTAGCTCTTCTATCTCCAATAGGATTAATTCCCATATTACATTTGGTGCTAGGCGAATGTTAGAATCTACATTCATTCTTTTTAAAGCTAAAGGTTCTTTCCTTTTCAAAAACTGTTGTCTCTTTTCTTCTTCTAACATCCTACCTGGTATCTGAAAAAATTCTACCGGAATTATTTCTTCTTGTTTAATATCAAGAGCATAAGCAAAACAGTTTCGACAAGAGTAAATTTCTTCCCATTTACTTCTGTCAAAAACAGGTGGATAGATATTAGTTAATACCTCTTGCCGTATTCTTTCTACATAGTCAATTTCCATATCTATTTCTCCTTTCTACTACATAGAGTATGTTTCTATTATACTCCTCTCTTTAGTTTTATGTCAATTTATGATATATTTGACGTTTTTAAAATTATGTTGTATACTTATATTATGTAAATTTTTTACATATTTTGAATTTATTACATATGTCAAATGACTAAGTAGGAGGTAATATTTGTATGAATTCATTCACTTTATACCGGGGTATACCATTAAGAAGTCCTTTTGTGCTTTCCAAAAGAAGCCGGAGTGAAAAACAAGCCAAGAAGTTTTATAAACGGTTACAGAGCTCAAAGACTGAGGTATATTTAAAAGATTTGCGTTACTACAGTGATGTTCTTGTCGTGTATAACGATATATGCTATTTTTCTTCAACAATGGACATCTTCCCAGAATGGTCTATTTCAGGAAAAGATTTTAAAAGAATTTATCGTGATTTATTCGTTCTGGGAAACCCTGAAGCTTCAGGCCAATCTAAATTTTCTTTAAAAGATTTTAAGGCTTCTGGTTGTATCATCCTTGATATTAATTCAGATACAGCTGAGATTGGTCATTATGTTAATATTTCTTGTAAAACTAGTCTTCTTGTAGATACAAAAAGAATTACAGAAAAGGAACATACACAAGTTCCTAAAACGATTAATCTGGATACTTTATCTGATTTTTCTATTTTAGATGATGCTACTTTTTTAGCTATATTTGGAAAAAAAATAGATAGAAGTGATAGTAAACAAGAAGTAATACGGACTTTCGCAAATAGTGATTTTAAAGAAGAAAGTCAAACGGACTTCGAAGAAGAGGAAAAATACGAAGAGGAGGATGATGATCCATACGAAGACATCTATAATGAGGCTTATGAAGAATTAGCAGCTAGTTGTCGAATTAATTATTAACAAAAAAGAAAAACAGATTGGAAATTCAGTCTGTTTTTTCTCTTTATTTTTATTCTATTTTTTTTCTAATATTGTCTTCCCCATACTACCATGTGTTTTGCAGGTTTACCACAATATACACAAGTATCGGATAAATGTTCTTCATCATATGGAATACATCTAGAATGTGCTCCTGTTTGTTCTTTTATCTTATTCTCACATTCTTCATCTCCACACCACATTGCTTTAATATATCCTTGGTTTTCATTTAATATTTTTTCAAATTCTTCCATGTTCAAAGCAATTGATGTTCTTTTTACTTGGTTTTGTTTTGCTTCTTCAAACATATTCTTTTGAATTTCTTCTAATATTTCACCTAATTTTTCTTTTAACTCTGCTAATTCAACCGTTATTTTTTCTTGTGTATCACGTCTTACAACAACGCACACACCATTTTCGATATCTCTTGGTCCAAGTTCAATACGAACTGGTACTCCTCTCATTTCCCAGTCATTAAACTTATACCCTGGAGTATAGTTATCTCTTACATCTAATTCCATGCGATATGTTGCTTCTAAGGATTCAAACACTTCTTGTGCTTTTTCTTTTACACCTTCTTTATGCATTGCAACTGGTACAATAACCGCTTGAATAGGAGCTACTCTTGGAGGAAGTTTTAATCCTCTATTATCTCCATGTGCCATGATAACAGCACCAATTAATCTAGTACTGATTCCCCATGAAGTTTGATATGCATATTCTTCTTTTCCTTCTCTATTTTGAAATTTAATATTAAATGGTTTTGTAAAGTTTTGTCCAAAATAGTGAGAGGTTCCTGCTTGAAGAGCTTTTCCATCATGCATTAAGTTTTCTACTGTATAGGTTGCAACTGCACCTGCAAATTGTTCTTTTGGTGTTTTTCTTCCCTTAAGTACTGGAATTGCTAAAAGTTCCTCTATAATTTCTCCATATATATCTAATATACGATGTGTAAATTTTTCTGCTTCTTCTGCTGTTTCATGAATTGTATGACCTTCTTGCCATAAAAACTCTCTAGAACGAAGGAATGGTCTTGTTTCTTTTTCCCATCTTAAAACATTACACCATTGATTTGTTTTCATTGGTAAATCTCTCCATGAACTAAGCCATTTTGAAAACTGCGTTGAAAACATCGTTTCTGAAGTTGGTCTTACACATAATCTCTCCTCTAACTTTTGTTCTCCTCCTTCTGTAACCCACGCTACCTCTGGTGCAAATCCTTCTACATGGTCTTTTTCTTTTTGTAGTAAACTTTCTGGAATTAGCACTGGAAAGTATACATTCTTTACTCCTTCTTTTTTGAATTTAGCATCTGCATACTTTTTGATATTTTCCCAAATTGCATATCCATATGGTCGAATTGCAATACATCCTTTTGTATCCGTATAGTCTGCTAGTTCTGCCTTTATAACAATATCGGTATACCATTTCGCAAAATCTTCTTCAATATTGGTGATTTCTTTTACAAAATTATCTTTATTTCCCATTTTTCTCTCCTTTATTTTTATTGTTATTCTTGTTTTTCTTATTTTTTAATCTCGTCTTCACCCTTTGCGGGAGTAGGAGCCTCCACTAGTATTTCTTGTGATAAATTCTCTTCTTTCTCAAAATTTTCTTCTCTTTCTTCAGGTAGTTTATCTTCTCTATCTTCGTCTCTTTTTTCTACTAAATCATCAATTACAATTTGTTCATTTTCGTCTAATTTATATCTTGGTAATTCTGGTAGTTCCTCTAAAGAAGAATATCCAAACATACGTAAAAATTCATCTGTTGTTTGATAAGTTGTTGGTCTTCCTGGAGCATCTATTCTTCCAGCTTCTTCAATTAAACCATATTCTAATAGCTTATATATAGTACCATCTGAATTAACTCCTCGAATTGCCTCTATTTCTGCTCTTGTTACTTTTGGGTTATATGCAATGATAGCTAATGTTTCCATAGCTGCATTAGATAAATTAGGTTTATTTCTTTTATCTAAAATTGGGTAGATATATTCATAATATTCCTTTTTTGTGCATAATTGATAACCATCGTTAATTCTTAAGATGGTTATTCCTCTATTTTCTGCATCATATTCTGTTTTCATACTATCCATGATAGAAATAACATCCTCTTGTGTTAATTCTAAAGCAGACATAAATTCTGTAATCTTTACATCCCTTCCTGCAGCAAATAGAATGGCTTCTATCACAGCTTTTGCTTTTTCAATTTCCATTTTTTATCTTACCCTTTTCTTTGATTTCTCTTTAAAACCTATGTTATATTATGCCACGTATTTCCTCTCGTGTCAAATGGTATTGCCTTTTTTTCCTCCATGTGTTAAGATAAATATAGTTTTTAACAAGGGGTTGATTTTATGGCAGATGAGAAAAAGAAACTAGAGATTATCTCTGGTGATAGTTCTAATTTAGAGATATCTCCTGTATATGACCATTTAAATGTTGCAAAACCAAAATTAAAAGAACGTAAAGGTATCATTGTTCCTAAAACTGGAAAAGTAGATAAGAAAAAAGAGAAAAAGAAAGATTAATTTCTTCTATTTTTATGGCAAAAAAGACGCTTTATAGCGTCTTTAATAGTTTCAAAAATTCTTTCTTTTTAACTTCTAGAAATTCTTTTAACTCTTCATAATTAAAACAAGTTAACTCTCCATCTAACTCTTGTCCCACATATTGTTTAATCTTAGCCAACATCTTTGATATTTTCTTATTATCAATCTCTTTAATTGGGTTTACAATCAAAGAAATATTATATTTTTCCCTTAAATCATACTCTTTACGCAATTGACTATTAATAATAGAATAATCACGATAAATTCCATTTTCATTATAAATATCTTTGAATTCAACTAAGTTTCCTGTTCTTTTGTCACGATATATCGTATTGTGATTAGTATAGCTCGTACCAGATACTATTTTATAATATTTTGCCATAAATTCATTATAAAAATATTGGTCTAAATAAATATGAGTCAGATATCCCATTACAAAAGGATTGTTTAAATTCTTTTTATATTTTATTAGAAATTTCACATAATCTGCTTTTTCATATGCATCTCCAAAGTGTGATAATTCCTTATTTCGCTCTATTGCACAAACATCAGGTGCTACTGCTCCTAATATTATCTGGTCTTCATCCATCTTCAACTCTTCATTTATCCTCTTTGCAAACGCCATATGAATACAATAACTTGCCACGTTTTATCACATTTCCTTCTATTTCGTATTTTCATATTTATTATATCGAATATTTTGCTTTTTTGCAAATTTCTTAAAGTTAAATTTCTCCCCTTCCCCCAAAAAACAGTAAATACAAATGTATCTACTGTTTTTTATTGAGCGAAGATAAGATGCTCTAGTGCATTATTAAATTATTCGTTTTTACCTGATTTCTTATCAATTCAACATTCAGTATATATCAGTGTTTTAGAGTTTAATTTTTCTTTGTTTTAAAATGTAAAATAGCCTGTATCTGTTGATACTAGCTATTTACATTAATTTTTCTATTGGTAGCGACGGGTGGATTCGAACCGCCGACCTAACGGGTATGAACCGTTTGCTCTAGCCAACTGAGCTACGTCGCCATGTTACAATCAGTTACAACATGTATAATTATAATAGGATAAGCTCTATTTGTCAAGAAAAAAGAAGAAAGTTTTTAGCTTTCTTCTTAATTTGTTCATCTTTCTTCTTCTCTATCTATTTCTTCAGATTTTTCTATCACTATATTTTTATTATTCTCTTTTTTGGATTCTACTTGTATTTTTTTATGATTTATATTTGCTTTTTGATTTTTTCTTCCTGTCCTACTTTCAAACATTATTTTTCCTTCTTTATCTACTGCATTCCTGGTGTTTTTAAGCATCACTAAATCACGGACACCAATTTTAAAAGTCTCCTTTTTAGAAAGATTATTTAATTCTGGTATTTCATTAAGTGATGTGTCAATTTCATTATCTGCTTTTAAAAAAATAGCACTTAATCCTCTTACACTTTCTTTTACTTGTTCTAACATTTTCTTCTCTTAAGCTTCCTTAAGATTTTCACCTCTCTTTTGGTTGTATTATAAAAACACCTATTTATAGTTTAACATAAATGCCTATATAAAGTCAAGTTCTTCTTTTTTACCTTTCCTTTGAAAAAGAGAATAACTTTTTAATTGTTATTCTCCTTTTTTCTTTTCCTTTATTTTATTCTTTCTATTTCTCTTTTATTCCTTTAATTCATGTAATCTCTTAATTTTTTGCTTCTACTTGGGTGCCTTAGTTTCCTTAATGCCTTTGCTTCAATCTGTCTAATTCTTTCACGAGTTACCATGAATTCACGTCCTACTTCTTCTAATGTTCTTGCTTTTCCATCTTCTAGTCCAAATCTCAATTTTAATACTTTTGCTTCTCTTGGAGTTAATGTATTCATAACTTCTTCTAATTGTTCTTTTAAAAGTGTGTATGCCGCAGAATCATGTGGTGCAGGACTATCTTCATCTTGAATGAAATCGCCTAAATGGCTATCATCCTCTTCCCCTATTGGTGTTTCTAAGGATACGGGGTCTTGTGCTATTTTTTGAATTTCCATTACTTTTTCTACTGGTATTTCCATTTCTTTGGCGATTTCTTCTGGGGTAGGCTCTCTACCTAATTGTTGCAATAGATGTCTAGAAGTACGAATTAATTTATTGATTGTTTCTACCATATGAACTGGAATACGAATGGTTCTTGCTTGGTCTGCAATCGCTCTTGTAATTGCTTGTCTTATCCACCAAGTAGCATAGGTACTAAACTTAAATCCTTTTGTATAATCAAACTTTTCAACTGCTTTAATTAATCCCATATTTCCTTCTTGGATTAAATCTAAAAATAGCATTCCTCTTCCTACATATTTTTTAGCAATACTAACAACTAATCTTAGGTTGGATTCTGCTAGTTTTTGTTTTGCCTCTTCATCTCCTTGCAATACACGATTAGCAAGCTCTAATTCTTCTTCATAACTTAATAAAGGAATTCTTCCAATTTCTCTTAAATACATACGTACTGGGTCATCAATATTAACGCCATCGAAATTGTTTAAGTTAATGTCCTCTAGTTTAATATCTTCTACTTCTTGTAAGTCTTCAATGTCCGGCTCATCTTCCTCGAAGTCATCTTTTAATATATCCACACCTAATTCTTCAAAAGCATCAAATACTTTATCAATTTGTTCTGGATTAATATCATCTAACTCACTAGCCAATTCTCCATATGTGATTTTTCCTTGTGTTTTTGCTTTCTTTAATATATTAGCTACTTTTGCATTTTTAATTTCTTCATTTTTTGTCTTCTCTTCTTCGTTCTCTTCCTTTTTCGTTTCTTTACCCTTTATTTCTGTTTTTGCTTTCTTATGGTCTTCATTTAATTCTTTAATTGCCTCTTTCGCCTTTGCATTTTTAGCATGTTTATCTATCTTTTCAGTTGCATCTACCTCTTTTTTACTTTCTATCTTCTTTACCTTTGTTGAAACTTTTTTCTTTTCTTCTTTTATTTCTTCTAGCTCTTCCTTCTTTGCTTTTTCCATAATCTACCTCCTATTTCATTTTAGCCAATGTAATGATTATCGTGCTAAGTTCTTCTTCTAAATTAGCTATTTCCTCTTTGGTCAAATTGGTATCTTGTAGCTTTTTTATAACATCGTTCTTTTTACGTGTTAGTTTTTCTTTTTCATATATATGTAAAATATCTTCAATCCCCTTGTTCACATCTGTTATTTCAAAATCGTCTGCCATAATGTCTGTGATATGATTTAAAATTTCTTCTTCTGTAAAACAATCCAATATAGCATTAATATTACTATTTCCCTTTTTGAATTCTTCATACAATTTTGTGACAATTTTTTGATTAATTTCAGATTTAAAATCTTCTGGTAGTATATTATCTTTTATTTTTTTATATGCTTCTGCTTCCGGATTCAGTAAAAGAGAAATTACCGTATCTTCAATTCTTAAAATTCGTTTTGGCACTTGCTGTTCTTTCTCTTTTTTCCTTGCCACTACTGCAATTGGCTTTTCTAATACTTTTTTACTTGCTACATTTGTTCTAGTTAGTTTATCAATCTCTGCATAAATCGCTTCATTGGATATTCCATATTCTTTTGCTATTTTATCTACATAGACTTCCTTTTCTATACTATTATCTACTTTGGATAATATTTTCGCAATTTCATTTAAAAACTTAATTTTGTCATTTACATTATCAATATTTAAATTCTTTTTCAGTGTTTTTACTTTAAATTCCACTAAAGAAATTGCATTATCCACATACTTTTGAAATCTTTCTGGTCCATATTTGACTACAAATTCATCTGGGTCCTTTGCTCCTTCTATTTGTAAAATTCGAACATCACATCCTAAATCTCGTAAGATTTCTAATCCCCTTTGAGTTGCAGCTTGTCCCGCTCCATCTGCATCATAACCAATAATAACCTGGGGAGCATGTTTTCTTAACAGTCTTCCTTGATTTTCTGTTAATGCAGTTCCTAAAGAAGCAACTGCATAATGAATTCCTCTTTGGTGTAAGGAAATGGCATCCATATATCCTTCTACAATAAGGATTTTATCTAAATGATACTGTTTTGCCACATTTAATCCAAATAAGTGTCTTCCTTTTGAATATACGATATTTTCTGGAGAATTGATATATTTTGGTTTACTATCATCGAGCACTCTTCCTCCAAATGCAATATATCTTCCTCTAATATCTTGTATTGGAAACATTAATCTTTTACGGAATCGATCTATAAATTTTCCGTTTTCTGCTTTATTTACAAGGCTGGATGCTAGAATTTGTTCTTCAGTAAATCCTTTTGCTTTTAAATGCCTATATAGCTCATCAAAGTTTGTAGAGTATCCTATCATAAAAGATTTTAATGTATTATTATCAAGTCTTCTTTTTTTTACATATTCTTGTGCTAGTTTTGATGTTGATTTGTATAGATTTTCTTGAAAAAATTCCGCTGCTGCTTTATTTACTTCATAGACTTTTGCTTTTAATTCCTGTTTTTTGTTGTCTACAGAACTGTCTAAAGTTGGTAATGATATACCAGCTCGTTCTGCTAGGATTTCGACCGTTTCTCTAAAGTCTACATTTTCTATTTTACTAACAAAATGAAAGACATTTCCTCCTACACCACACCCAAAGCAATGAAAAATCTGCTTATCTGGTGAGACAGAAAAAGAAGGTGATTTCTCTTTATGAAATGGACATAGCCCAAAGAAATTTCGACCACTTCTTTTTAAGACAACGTATTGGGAAATGACATCTACAATATCATTTGCATTTCGAATTTCATCAATTAATTCATCACTATATCGTAACAACCTTTTCAAACCTTTCTTTATTTAAAGTAACTTGAAATAAATACCATATAACATAATAATATTATTCGACAACATTGCTCCAAATCCTTCTTCGTTTTCGCACAAGATGACAAATATTTTCTATTTTATCATTTATTATGTTAAGTAAAAAAATCGTGCAAAAAATACCTAGTAACCTAGGTATTTAATTTTTTGTCTTTTCTACTATGCTTGTTGTGTTCCATCAAATGGAATAAATTTATTAACAGCACTTTCCTTTTCTCCCATTTCTACTTGTGGGTCTAATCTAAACTCTGCAAAGGAATGATTGATTTTATTGTCTACCATTTCTTCTATTTCTGTTTGTGTGGCATGTTCTGCTAATACTAGTTCACTAATTAGAATTTGTCTTGCATTCGATAGCATTTTCTTTTCTCCTGTTGATAGTCCTTTTTCTTTTTGTTTAAATGCTAAATTACGAACAACATCAGCAACTTCATATATATCTCCGCTCTTCATTTTATCCATATTATCTCTGTATCTTTTGTTCCAGTTCATTGCCATTTCAGTTTCGTCTCTATCTAGAACTTTTAATACTTCTTCTGCTGCACTTTTATCTATAATATTGCGAACCCCAATTTGTTCTGCTTTCTCGGTTGGTACCATTACTTTTACTTCACCTGGCATTTTTAAAACATAATAGCTTTGGGTTTCACCTAGTATATTTTTTTCTTCAATAGCATCAATTGTGCCTGCCCCGTGCATTGGGTATACAATTTTATCGCCTACATTGAACATGTAAGTCACTCCTTTCAAAGTTGCTTTTTCTCTTCTAACAACATCTTTATTATACTACAAAAAATACCAAAAGTCAAAGCTTTTGGCATTAATTTTTTATGTAGTTTTTCCGTGTTTTCCTTACGGCTATCGTAATTTCCAGTCTTTTAAATTTTCTTTTTATTTCTTTTTTATTTACTGGTAGAACCGAATCCTCCCGTTCTTTCTCCTGTTGCAATATCATCATCTGTTACAAAATATTTTGCAAAAATTCCCTGTCCAATTGCTTCGCCTTTTTTAATAACAATATCTTCTTCTCTTATGTTATAGAAAGCAAACATAATATGACCATCGTTATCAGGATTTCCATAATAGTCTTTATCAATAACACCTACACTATTTGCCATAACTAAACCTTTTTTCTTCGGGTTTGAACTTCTATTATAGATATATAAAACTTCGTCATCTTGCATATAAGCTTTTATCCCTGTTTTTATTAAAGTAGGATTCATTCCTTTTTTAAAACTTGGTACAACAGTATCTTCTGCCGCTTCTATATCATAACCTGCAGAATATTTTGTTTTACGAATTGGCAATTGAATCTCCTTATCTTCAAACCCTTTTGCGATCTCAAATCCTCTTACTTTTCTTTTTTCCATTTCTTCCTCCTTAAATTTTAACTATTAATTTTTCCTCACTCATTCTATCTTAAAATGATTTTCTATGTCAAGTCTTGTTAACATCAAAAAGAAAAAGGCCCATAATTATATGTTAGGCCTTTTTTCCTTTTTAACGTTTTGAAGCTACCAAGTTCAAAATATCTTTAAAAAGCTTACTAGCTTGCATAGTTCGAACGCAAATATAGTCTTCCTCCTCTTTGATTTGGCAAAACTCATGTCGTTCTGTTTCCTCGATAGCTGCACCAATTGCTTTTTGTAATATTCTTTCTGAAATATTCTTATTAGAGCTTTTCAGAGCTTTTCGAGGGAAAATAACAATAGCTTGGAGTACTTTTAAGAAAAAGTCTCTTTCTTTTATAGAGTGAAAACACAATAACCATTCTCTCTGATTATTTTCTTCATTTTGCTTTTTCTCCATTTCAAAATGAAATGCATTTTCTGTCTCTATTGTTGCATTCATAATAGCCTGATTCCGGATATCATCTGGAACTTTAGGAGATAAATCTTTGAGCAATCCATCTAATGCTAGTGTAACTTCTTTCGGTTTTTCCATGTTGTCATTCTCCTTTCTACATAGGAATATACCTACTCTATTGTTTTATCGTAACACGTTTTATTTAAAATAGCAACCCTCTTTATATGACTAAATTATAGATTCCCGTTGTTAACATACAAAGGAGTACTCCACAAATAGTTGGAAGTAAAAAAGATAAAACAGCCCATTTCCATTTCCCTGTTTCTTTTTTTATTGTTAGCAATGTCGTACTACATGGAAAATGAAGTAATGTAAATAGCATAACATTAATCGCAGTTAGAATTGTCCAGCCATTATCTACTAATATTTGACCAATGCTTGCTAAGTTTTCCATATCAACTAGATTTCCAGTCTGTAAATAGCACATTAATATAATTGGTAAAACAATCTCATTTGCTGGTAATCCTAAAATAAAAGCTGTTAAAATATATCCATCTAATCCCATTAGTCTAGCAAAAGGGTCTAAAAAACCTGCTACGTGTGCTAAAATACTCATATTTCCAATTGTTACATTCGCAAATATCCAAATAACAATTCCAGCAGGTGCTGCTACTTCAATAGCACGTAATAATACATAAAGTGTTCTATCTAAAAGTGACCTTACTATTACTTTTCCTACTTGTGGTTTTCGGTATGGTGGCAATTCTAAAATAAAGGAAGATGGTATACCTTTTAATATTGTTTTCGATAATATTTTAGAAATTATTAATGTCATCCATATTCCCAATAGAACAACGGCTAATACAACAAGTGTTGAAACGATAGAAGACATTTCTCCACTTACCATTCCTCCTATAAATATAGTAGCTATCGCTATTAAAAAAGGAAATCTTCCATTACAAGGTACAAAAGCATTTGTTACTGTTGCAATAATCCTTTCTCTTGGGGAATCAATAATTCTGCAACCAACTACTCCTGCTGCATTACAACCAAATCCCATGCACACAGTGATGACAATATGGTAGTTTAAAAAGTATTGATAAATTTTTACATTATCAAAAAATATAGCAAAATTTTACTTTTTCAAAATAATTTTATTTATAATTTTTTAAAAACCTGTACATAATAGTATTATATTATGATAGGAGGTTTTAAAAAAATGGATAAAAACGATAATCAAAACAATTCAAGTGTTAACGGAGAACAGGAAAAAATGGATAGAAAAGTAGACAATCTAATCAATATTGTTGAAAATCATACAAGAACAGAAAGGCATTTAGAACAATATTCTGATATAGGTGATCCTGAATACAAAGAACAAGCTAGAAATAAACAAGATTTAAGAGAAAAACAAATGGATGAATTAAAAAATCAATTAACAGGAAATGAGAAAAATGCACCAACTAAAGAAGAACAAATGGAAGACTTAAAACAAAATTATGAATTTGGAGAAGGCTATATTGCAAGTAATAAAGATCATATGAATGAAGAAGACTTACGAAATCTGGAGAGAAGACAAGAAAACAGAAAGATACAAATGGAGAATTTAGGAGAAAACATAAAAAATGATGACTAAGTAGAAATCCTTTCTTGATAAAATATCGAGGAAGGATTTTTAGATTATAGTCGCAAGATAAGAAGTATTATAGCGAATTTTGAATTCCTGTTAAAAAAAATAGCTTTTCAAAAATAACTTTATGCAAAAATCTTTCCAAGATAAAAAATCTAGGGAAGATTTTTTATAGGACAATAATAAATATAATTAAGCAAATGAGGATTAAGAAATCTAAACATAGGAATAGTACAAGCTCTTCTCTAATAACTATATACAAAGAGGCAAAAATATGAATGAGAGATATATTAAATTGCAGATTGAATCTGTTGTAAATAAATTACTATATAAGAAAAAAGTAATTGAAAAAAATTTATATGAGCAAACAGCTGCAAAACTTGATAAATTGCTGTTTGAAGAGAATAAAAAATAATTCGCTTCAGCATTACCTTATATAAGTACAATTTTAAAACAGTCAGAAAGGAGAGTGAAATGTTTGACCTTATACGAAATGAAACAAGCTTTAGCAAATGGAAAAACAATTTTTGAATTACCCTTAAAAGTAAGTTATTATGCCAGAGTTTCTACCGAAAAAGAAGAACAAATTAACTCTCTTGAAAATCAAGTATCTTTTTTTGAAGACTATATCAAGAAAAACAGTAATTGGATTTATGTTGGTGGATATGTGGATGAAGGTATAAGTGGAACTACTTCTCTAAAACGTGAAAACTTTATGAAAATGATTGAAGATGGAAAACGTAAAAAGTTTGATTTAATTGTAGCAAAAGAAGTATCCAGGTTTTCTCGTGATACTATTGACAGTTTACTTTATACTAGAAAATTGCTAGAATATGATGTCTGTGTATATTTCCTATCGGATAATATTATCACTGCCTCTAATGATGGTGAATTAAGACTTACCATTATGTCTAGTATCGCACAAGATGAAGTTCGTAAAATTTCAGAAAGAACAAAGTTTGGTTTTAAAAGAGCCTTAGAAAAAGGAACTGTTTTAGGAACAGATAATATCTGGGGTTACAAAAAAGATAAAGGAAAACTTGTCATTGATAAAGAAGAAGCTTTGCTCATTCGAGATATCTTCTCTACTTATGCAAATGACAGTAAAATTGGGTTAAAGAAGTTATCAACTCTTTTAAAAGGACTAGGATATTGTAATCGTAATGGAAACCCCATTCATCAAAACACTTTAAAACGAATTATTCAAAATCCAAAATACAAAGGGTATTACACAGGTGGACTGTCAACTGTTGTGGACTATCGAAGTAAAAAAAGAAACTTTAATGAACCTACAGATTGGAAAGTATTTAAAGATTATGATAAAGTACCTCCTATTGTATCCGAAGAATTATGGGAAAAAGCAAATCAGAAACTATGGCAAAGAAGTAAAAATGCAAAAGGAGATCGTAAATACCAAAATAAATATGCCTTATCTGGAAAGCTATATTGTCAGAAGCATCAATGTGGATTTGTTAGAAAAGTAAGGCACTATAAAGATAAGCCAGATGTTATCTATTGGTACTGTAAAGACTTCCATGATACTGGTAAAAAGAATTGTGTTCCTGCTTGTTTCAAAGAAGAAGATATCTATACTATGTTGCTTTCTATTTTTCAAACTTATGAAATCTACAAAGAAGATATCTGTAATGAACTACTTTCCTTCTACTTAGAGGCTTCTAAGACAGATGAGTTATTAGAACAAGCAATAAAATTACAAAATGATTTAGCTAAACTTCATAGAAAAAAAGACAATTTATTGGATTTAGCTTTAGAAGGACTTTTAAGCAAAGAAGATCTAGCATCAAAGAAAGTATCCATCGAAATAGAAATAAAACAAAAACAAGTTAGATTAAAAGAACTAGAAAATATAAAGACAAAATCAAAAGAGCAAAAACAACAAGAAAAAATCTTAAAGGAAAACATCCTAAAAGAATTAGAAATTAATGATACCAATTTAGAAAATTACATAGAAGGGTTACTAGAAAAAATTATTGTTGTAGAAAAAGGCGAAAATGTAGAGCTACAAATTGTTCTTACAAAGAATAACCTAATCTACTCTGGTAGTCCAGATAAATTAAGAAAAGTCAGCAAAGAAATAAGCTGATTTAAAAAATCACCCACTTTGTCACTCCCATGCACATGGTTAATGCCTGTTTTCCTGTGGTACACGCTTTTTTAAAATAGTTATCGAGATTAAATGCAATTCTTGGTAAATATCCTAAATCTTCTAACAAAGTAAAGATTGGGAAAAAAATAGCCATTGGTGGTAGCATGACACTAATTACCCATGTTAAGGTTCGATACATACCGTGGATAAAGACACCTGTTACCCAATCTGGAGCATTCATTTGTTCTAATAAAAGGAGTAATTTATCCCCTAATCCATTAAAGAAATTCGATAATATCTGCGATGGATAGTTCGCTCCTGTTATAGTAATCCAAAAGATTATTGCTAAAAACAAAATCATGATAGGAATTCCACATTTCTTTGAAGTTAGTATTTTATCTATTTTTCTATCTCTGCTGTTATATTCTTGTTTTTGATAGGTACATACTTCTCTTCTTACTTTTTCTGCCTGTTTAATAATACATCCTACCATTTCGTCCCTTTTGTTTAATATTGTAATCCCATTCTCCTGTAGTTTCTCTTGCGCCTTTTCCACTACTTCCTTTATCTTCTGATTTTTCATCAAATTCCATTTTAAGTTTCTATCAATAGATTCTAATATCGCAGGTTCATAATCTAATAGCTTGATAGCCATCCATCTTTTTATGTAGCAATTTTCCTTTGGATATTCTTTTTCTAATATTTGTTGTATTTGTCCTATCTGTTCTTCGATTTTTACTGAATAGGTTATTACTTTAGGATTGGCTTGGATCTTTCCGCTCACACACAAGTTTAACGGTTTTTATTAATTCCTTTAAAGTTTTTTTCTTTCTTGCCATTGTCCCTACTACTGGTATTCCTAAATTTTCTGATAGTTTTTGTAAATTAATTTGTATCCCTTTTTTCTTTGCTTCATCTAATAAATTAACGCAAACTACTACTTTAGGAGTTATCTCCATAACTTGATATACAAGGTTTAAATTTCTTTCTAAACAGGTAGCATCTACAATTACCACAGTACAGTCTGGATTTCCAAAGCATATGTAATCTCTTGCTATCTCTTCTTCTTGAGAATTAGACATAAGGGAATAAGTACCTGGAATATCGACTAAACGGATCGTCTTTTTCTCATATTCGCAAATACCTGTTGCATTACTGACAGTTTTTCCTGGCCAATTCCCTGTATGCTGATGCATTCCTGTTAATCCATTAAACACTGTACTTTTTCCCACATTGGGGTTTCCTGCAATTGCTACTGTATAATCAGCTAATTCTTCTTTAAATTCCTCTTCTAGTACTCTACTTCCTGTAGACCTCGCTGTTAATCCCATACACTCTCCCCCTAATTTGTCATTTTCTTCCTATCTCATCATATGAAAAAAAGAGAAATAGCGTGCTATTTCTCTTGTATGTTTTCTCATTCATTTTCTTTTTACTTTAATTTGCTGTGCATCTTCTTTTCTAAGGGCAATAATACTTCCTCTAACTTCATATGCTGTGGGGTCTCCAGATGGACTTTTTAATACGGGTAACATATCTGTTCCTTTTACAATTCCCAAATCTAACATACGTCTTCGAATTGTATTATCACATTTTAATTCTTCAACTTTGACCTTCTCTCCTATTTTTATTTCATTTAATGATTTCCTATTCATATGTGCCTCCCATTTCCTACTGTATATTTTTCTACTACTATATTCTATTCTCTCGTTTATTTCTTTGTTACTATTATCCGCTTTTTTTGCCGCATTTTACGTAAATATGTAGTAAAATGGAAAACGCATTTTGAAACCATTTAAATAGGATGATATGTGTTTATAGCAGTGTAAACACATATAGGTTTTCTGATGTTATTATAACGGAGAGTAATAAACAAGCTCCCCGTTATTTGCTTTTCCATTTTTTTCTTGTTTTCTTAAGTTAGTGTAAAATTAATGTAGGCAAAATAAAAAACTTGTCTACATTAATTTTTTC
>JBKXSZ010000015.1:0-37655 GCA_047017005.1 Clostridia bacterium
TTGTTGGGACATTTTCCTATTTCATTACTTAAGACATTATCATATTTCATTCATACGCTAAAATGCTTAGCTTTTTTAAAACTTGAAATAAAATTAAGAGTATGCTATAATATAAATAAGATTACGATTGGTAATCAACCTACAAAGGTAGGTATAGAAAGGAGAAATTAAATATGTATGACAGCCCAGTAGTATCACCAACTTATCGCTCAGATCGGACAAAACATGTAAAGGTTGAGAGAGGAAGAGTGTCTTCAATTGGTTTGAGAGGATATCTACAGATGGAGAACTCAGTTCGTATAGCCAAGAAAAAAGCGATGAAAGAAAAGTAATTTCTCAAGAGTTTGGAGCGGAATGCTCCAAATTTTTTTATTTTTAAGCTTCCAGCTAGAAAAAAGAAAACTTATAGTTATGATGATAAGAACATAATAACTAGATTAAAGAATGTAGATTAGCAGAAGATAACATGCATATAACTGCTTAAGCAGTAGCTTGTAATGAGGGATAATTATAAAGAAAAGGACTTATTTAAAACAAAAAAAGCTTTAAAAAAGTCCTTTATTTTTTAGGATATAACTATTTGTTGATCATTTGGTTTTCAGCTTGTTGAATTAATTTTCTTGTCATGTTTCCACCAATTTTACCAGCATCTTTAGAAGATATATCACCGTTGTATCCTTGTTTTAAGTTAACTCCAACTTCACTAGCTACTTCATACTTAAATTTGTTTAAAGCTTCTCTAGCTTCTGGAACTACTTTTCTGTTACTAGATTCTGTACTCATTATTTTTTCACCTCCTATAGGATTCGTTGTTTGTTTATTTGGTTCCTTTTTTGAAAAAAACATAATTGCTTTTTCTAATTATAGAATGTGTAATTAAAAGTTTTTTATCCTGGTAATTTTTAGGCAAATCGTTCTATAAAAATTAAAAAAATTACAAAAAAATCATGAAAATCCTTTAAGAAAAAAATAAAATGGAAACTTTAAAATAAAAATAAATTAAAAAAAGTAAAATGCAAAAAAACAAAAAATAAATAGTAAAAATAAAAAACAAGAAAATAAATGTAGAATCTTGTATAAAAATGGATTCATGATATAATAACTTTGTTAAAACAAAGGAGAAGATGAAATGTATAAATTAGTTGCAATTGATTTGGACGGAACACTACTAAACTCAAATGGAGAAGTATCGATAGAAAATAAAAAAGCAATTGAAGAAGCAATGCGAAGAAGTGTAAAAATTGTTATTGCATCTGGAAGAGTGACAAGTTCTGTTGAAAATATAGCAAAAGAAATTGGGACAAGTAAATATATTATTTCCGGAAATGGTTCACTTGTATATGATACAGAGCAAAAAGAAATTTTATATAACAAATATATAAAAAAAGAAAAGATATTAGAAATTATTCAAATTTGTGAAGAAAATAGTATCTATTATAGTATTTATACAGAAGATGCTATCCTTACAAAATCTTTAAATTATAGTGTATTAGTTTATCATAAAGAAAATAGTAAGAAAGCAGAAGAAAAGAAAACGATTATTAATATAGTGAAAGATTGTTATCAATATGTAAAAGAAAGCAAAAAAAATAATTTTTTAAAAATCACAATATGTGATGATAATCCTATTATTTTTCAGGGGATTATGCGAAAACTTAAATCTATTTCAGATATTGATGTACTAGAAGTTGCCCATATGTCTAGAAAAACAATAAAATCTGGAACAGAGGAAATTCCAGTTGAGTATTACTATACAGAAATAACAAGCAAAAATGTAGATAAATGGTATGCAATAGAATTTTTGATGCAGAAATTAAAAATTCAAAAAGAAGATGTAATGGCAATTGGAGATAATATTAATGACAAAAAAATGATAGAAGAAGCAGGATTAGGTATTGCGATGGGAGGAAGTACCCCTCAATTAACAGAAATAGCCAATATGGTAGTTTCTGACAACAACTCCAATGGAGTGGCAGAGGCTATAACTCGCTATATATTAGGGAAATAAAGGAATATTACAAAAGTGTTACAACTATATGAACTTTGAATGACACTTCAAGAAATTCGTTGTTTTCCTTTATTTTTTGTTGTACAATTAAATAAATAGTTGTATTTTGTCAATTTAATTTTTATGAGATATATTATAAGGAGGAATTATACGATGGCAACAAACCCTATGCAAAGAAAAGCAAGAAATTCATTTTTATTAGGAATGTTAATAACTCTACTAATAGCAGCTATTATCATTGGATTATTATTTATGCAATTAATGAATATGAAAAAGAAAGAGAAGGAACAGATACAAAATTCAGTTCAAGTTTATGTATTAACAAAGGATATAGCTTCAGGAGAAACTATAACAAAGGACATGTTAGAAATGAAAACTGTGAATAAAAATAATGTTCCATCTAATGCTTTCTCAGATATTTCTGTTTTTTCTAATTACCAATTAGAAGATACAAATGGAAATCAAATAAAAAGAGACAATAATGGAATGTATATTGAAGTAAATGGAACAAAGACCTTGATAAAACAAGATGCTAATGGAAATTATTATAAAGAAGAAAATGGACAAAATGTTCAAGTACAATTAAAAGAATCTCCATTAGTAGCAAAAGTAGCACTAAAAGAAAATACAGTACTTACCCTAGAAATGGTAGCAAAGAATAATGAAAAAACAACAGATGACTTAAGAGAACAAGAATATAACATGTTAATGTTACCTAGTGATTTAGCAGATGGAGACTATATTGATGTTCGTTTAACATTACCTTCTGGAGAAGACTACATTGTAGTATCCAAAAAGAAAGTAGCACTTGTTAAAGATTCTACAGGAGCTATTGATGCGAATACTATCAAAATTAAATTAAAAGAAGAAGAAACATTAGCAATGAGTAATGCTATCGTAGAAGCTTATATCATGAAAGGTTCTAAAATATATGTAAATAAATATGTAGAACCAGGATTACAAGCAGATTCAACCCCAACCTATACTCCAAGCAAAGGCGTTGTTGATTTGATTGATAAAGATCCTAACATTACACAAACAGCTAAAGAAGCATTATTTAGAGTTTATAACAGCGGTGGTGTAGACCAAAGAAATAACCAAATTAATGCAGCATTAAATCAATACTCTGAAACAGCAAAAGACAATATAGAAAGTAATATAGAAACAGAAAGCAAGACAGCACAAGAATTAAGAAAGAAATATTTAGATTCTTTAGCAGGAGTAACAACAGAACAATAGGGAGGAAAAATCTTTGAGAAAAATAGGATTTATAGGAGCATTTGATAAATTTGATTTTGTTCTATATGTTGCAAAAATCTTAACAGCATTAGGAAAGAAAATATTGGTAATTGATGCAACAATTAATCAAAAGGCCAGGTACGTAGTACCTGCCTTAAATCCTACTGTACGATATATCACAGAATTTGAAGAAATTGATGTTGCAGTTGGATATGAAGATATGTATTCAATAGAAGAAGAATTAGGACAAAAACAAGAACATGGATTAGAATATGATTATCTATTATTAGATATTGATTCAGATTATTCTTTTGATAACTTTGATATGGCAGCAGCAGATAAAATTTATTTTGTTACATCTTTTGATACCTATAGTATTAAAAGAGGACTACAAATATTTAGTGTTTTAAAGGCTAAAATGCCAGTAACGAAAATACTATATGAAAAAGATGTCCTAATTGAAGATGATGAATATTTAAATTATCTATCAAAGGAAAGCCTAATTGAATGGGAAGAAAATAAAATATATGTACCATTTGAAGAAGGAGACCAAACTGCTATTATCGAAAACCAAAGAGTAGCAAAAATAAAATTCAGAAAATTAACACAGGGTTATAAAGAGGCATTAGAATTTGTAACAGAGGAACTTACAAATGATATAAGCCCATCGAATATAAAAAAAGCAATGAGAAATATAGAAAAAGGAGTGCTATAAATGGCAGTAGTAACATTTTGGAGTAACAACCAAGAAGAAACTGGTAAGACATTGTCCATTGCGGCAGTGGCAACTCATTTAGCAATTGAACATAATTATAAAATCCTACTGGTTTCTACCAGCTTTTGTGATGATACTTTAGAATCTTGCTTTTGGGATTTAAATAACACAGCACAAGCTAAAATTGGATTGTTTACAAAAAAGAAACCAATCACTACTGCACTAAGTTCTGGAATTGAGGGGTTAGCAAAAGCAATGGTAACAAACAGAGTAACGCCAGAAACTTTAAAAGACTATACAAAAACTGTATTTAAAAATCGACTAGATGTTTTATTTGGATTTTTAGAAAAAAATAGAGAAGAGTATGAGAGAGTGAAACCTCTATATCCAGATGTAATAAAAAATGCAAACCAATATTATGACATAGTATTGGTAGATTTAAATAAAGGGCTGGAAGACCCTGATGCAAGAAAAATTTTAGAAATGTCAGATGTTATTGTAGATAGTATTACACAAAAGATGAAAACAATTAATCAATTAATAGCACTGTTAGAAAAAGAACCTTTATTAAGGAGAGGAAATCTAATATTAGCTATTGGACGTTATGATAGATTTTCAAAATATAGTGCTAAAAATGTAGCAAGATATGTAAAAAGAAAAGAAGGATTTTGCACCATACCATATAATACTTTGTTCTTTGAGGCATGTGGTGAAGGTAAAATCGTAGATTTTTTCTTAAAACTAAGAAAAATAGATGAAAACGACAGAAACAAGTTGTTCATGGATGAGATAAAGCGATTATCCGATGAAATTATATACAAAATACAAGAGGCACAAATGAAAATGTAAATTTAAGGGAAGGAGCCTTAAAGCATGAATATAGTAAACATACTTCTTATGCTAGTTATAATAGCAGGAACTATAACAGGAATTATATTCTTTATTAAAAAGAGAAAGAATGAGAAGGTAGAAGAAACTGTCAATGTAGATGATAAAACATATACTTTAGATAAGATGACTGCTTTTGTTAAAAAAAGATTAGACGAAATCACAAAAGTAAACCTTTATGATATTGGTCTTTCCGAAGAAGAATTAAAAAGAAGAAAGAACAAAAAATACGAACTAAAAAAAGCTTTAAAGGGATGTACTTATGGTGACGTTAATGATAAAAAGTATGTAAAAGAATTGATTTATGATTTATTAAATAAAGAATATGGAGTAGACGAAACAAATATATCAAAAGCAATTCCTTTTGACGTACCATCTCTATTAACAGCACAAGATAAATTTGATATCTTAATTTATGTATATAAGAAAGAATTTGCTTACGAAGCGTTGACACAATTAATAAAGAAATATAATTTGGCAGATTTAAAATATGTATCTGGAGAAACAAAACCATGCTATGTTATTACAGCTGAGGAAATAGAACAAATTTATGCAAGAGAAAATATCGTATTATCTTTTTCTGATAAATTAAATGTAGTAGTACAAAGAATTTATCAGCACTATAAAGGATATAGTTCTATTGATGAAATCAGAGACATGAACATTGATGGTGTATCTGGAGGAGTGTCTGGACTTCCAGAAAGTTTCTTAAGCCAAGTTGCTCAAACAGATGGAGACTATCTAGAACAAGTAGTAGAACGTAGAGTACCAAGAGCTTGCGATAGTATTTGGATATTCTTCCAAGGTAAATCTATTCGTTTAGCATTCTTATCTTTTGGAACAGAAGCTGAATTAAAAAGAGTTTGTCAAAATATATATAAATACAATAACCCAGGACAATTATCCGATACTAACGGATATAAGATTAATGAAATGAAAGACGGTTCTCGTGTCGTTGTTGTAAGACCTAGCTTCTCGGAGACATGGGCATTCTTCGTAAGAAAATTCGATGTTAAGAGAGCAACACTAGAACAGTTAATTACTTTACCAGGGGCAGATAAGGCAATAGACTTACTAAAATTCTTAGTAAAAGGTGCAAGAATTGTATCCTTAACAGGTGAGCAGGGTTCTGGTAAAACCACTATGTTAATGGGTATGATTGAAAATATTTATGATACCATGAACATCCGTGTTCAAGAAACAGCATTCGAGCTTCATTTAAGAAAAATATATCCAACTAGAAATATTCTTACTTTCCGTGAGACAGATACCATTTCTGGACAAGAAGGTCTAGACGTTCAAAAGAAAACTGACGGTAGTGTTAACATCATCGGAGAGGTTGCAACAGACCCAGTTGCTGCATGGATGATTCAAGCTGCACAGGTAGCAAGTAAATTTACTTTATTTACCCACCATGCAAAAACATTCCCTGACTTAGTATCTGCATTAAGAAACTCACTTTTAAAAACAGGAATGTTCAATGATGAAAAGATTGCAGAAGAGCAAGTTGTAAAAGTATTAAACTTTGATATTCACCTTGTAAAAGACTTTAGAGGAAGAAGATATATTGAAAGAGTAACAGAATGTGTACCAGTAAAAGATGCAAATGATTATACATATGACCATCAAAAAGAAAAAACATTAGAGGGGAAATTAGATAAGTTCCTAGACAATGCAACAAAGTATTTTACGAAAGTAACCAATAGAGAAATGTATAAATATGTAAACGTATTAGAATTTGTAGATGATGAATATGTACTTACAAATAAAATATCAGACCAAAACATAAAAGAAATGCTTCGAAATATGGATGATGCAGATGCAGAAGCATTTAGAAAATTCATAGAAGAAAACTGGGGAAAGACAAAAGAACCAGTAACAATAGGAACAAAAAAGCGCGGAAGAAAGCCAAAAGAAGAAAAATAGAAAACGAAAGAAAGAATAAGGAGGTGTCACTTTTCCTATGTCAAACCAAATGTTAACGTATCTTATGATAGGAATCATAGTTTTATTTGGAGTTATCGTTGTAGCTTACTTAATTTTGAAAAATAAAATGTCTAAATCCGAAGTCGTAAAGATACAACAGCTACGTGAAGGAACGAAAGCGAAAACCTTTTCAGCAGATATATTATTTCAAAAACTATATCTAACCTATATAAAAATTCCTTTTTTAAGACGTTATGTTTTAAAATTAAGAAGAAGATTAGAAATTGTCAATGTAGATGATGAATATTTAACAAGAAAACAATCTGCCAAAATTCTTTCTACTACGTTACTAATTATAATTCCAATTACAATATTAGTTATCCTTATGACTAGTGGAAACTTTTTATTAATGTCAATTATCTTAATTTTTGAAGCTTTCTTTATTGAAACAACAATCGATGGAATGGCAGATAAAATTGATAATAAATTACTAAAACAACAGATTGATTTCTTTGGAGAAATCAGACACGCTTATCATGAATTTAACATGGTAGAAGAAGCAATTTACCAAACTGCACAAGATGATGAATTAGAAGTATCTCGTCAAGCTGAAAAAATATATGAAGTGTTAATTTCAGATGATCCAGAATCTGAGCTAGAAAAATATTATGATATAGCACCAAATAGTTATTTGAAAGAATTTGCAGGAATTTCTTATCTAACCAAGGAATTTGGAGATAGAAAAGTAAATGGTGCTTCTCTATACTTAAAAAATTTAAATAATATTACACAAGAAATGCAATTAGAAATCCTAAAAAGAGATAAATTAGATTATGTATTTCAAAGTTTATCTGTAATCGCTATTATTCCAATATTATTTATTGAACCGATTAAAAATTGGTCTATTTCGCAATTTGCATTTACACAAAAATTTTACAGTGGAAAAGGCGGAATGATTGCACAAATCGTATTAGTGTTATTAACTTTTATTTGTTATATTTTAACAAGAAAATTAAAGGATAATGGTTCTACGAATATCAATACAAAGAATACAGAAAATCCATGGCAAGCAAAATTATATAAAAATCCAATTATTAAAAAAGTTGTGGATTTATTTATGCCAAAAGAAGGAACTAAAGATTATCGAAAGATAAAAGATTTATTAAAAGATGCTGCTTCCAAACAAAAAATAGAATGGCTATATATTAATCGTATATTATTAGCAATAGCTACATTTATCATATCCTTAATATTATTCCAATACTTACATAAAGTAGCAATTGACTATGTATATACGCAGCCAACATCAGATTATGATATTCTAGGTGAAATGTCAGAAGCAGATACGAAAAAAGCAGAAGAATTAACCAAACAAGATAATTACTTTATTAATAAATTTAGGGGAAAATTAGATACTGATATTGATGATGTTAAGTTTGCGTTAAAATATTCTACTTATTATGCAGAGGCAACTGATGAAGAAATTGAAACAGCAGCACAAAGAATTTTAACAAAAGTTAAAACTGTTAATGGCGAATATATGGGTTGGTTTGAATTATTACTGGCAGTTGTATTTTCATTAGTAGCATATATGTCTCCAGTTCTATTATTAAAATTCCAAGTGAAAATGAGACAAATGGAAATGGAAAATGAAGTAATGCAATTCCAGACAATTATTTTAATGCTAATGAGAATTGAAAGAGTAAATGTTGAAATGATATTAGAATGGCTAGAAAGGTATTCTAATATATTCAGAGAACCAATAACCAAATGTATGAATAACTACGAAAGTGGTGCTTGGGAAGCTTTGGAAGAACTAAAAGAAGATGTTTCTTATCAGCCAATGATTCGAATTGTAGAAAGTTTACAAGTAGCAGTAGAAAAAATACCAATTGCAGATGCTTTTGATGAATTAGATACAGAAAGAGCATACTATCAAGAAAAGAGAAAAGAATCCAACGATAGATTAATTTCCAAAAAGGGAATGATAGGAAGAGTGATAGGATTTGCACCAATGGTATGTTTATTTGTAGGATATCTGATTGTCCCACTTGTTGTTATTGGATTAACCAGTATGTCTTCTACTTTCAAAACAATGTCAAAAATGAAATAAGGGGGAATAGGGAGCTTGCCAGATAGTTCCCTATCCTTTCTTAAAAAGAGGTGAAAAAATTGGAAAATGCATCAAAAGCGCTAGTTATGGCAGGAAGTGTTTTACTTGCTATTATGATTATTTCTCTTGCTATTTGGGGGTATAACCAAATGAAGCAAACTCCTCGAGAACAAGAAGAATCAAAAAGAATTGAACAAATTACAGATTATAATAGACAGTACGAATCATATAATCAGAAGAAAGTATCTGGAGCAGATATTTTGTCGTTAGCAAATAAGATTATTAGTAATAATGCTAAATATCAAGAAATCGACAATAGCTATATTATGACAATGCAAGTAACAATTAAGACGAAGACAACGAACAACAAATTTTCTGGTACAATGAACCATACACAATTAGAAGCAATTTCCAATACCTATAAAAATGGAAAAGAAAATGTAGATAGTGCGACAAAAGAAGATATTACCGAATTTAAAAGGAAAATATTTAAATGTACAGGTACAGAGTATGATGGAGAAATATTAAAGAAAATGACATTTGTAGAGGTTGTAATACCATCTACGATAGGATAAAGGGGGCTGCTAAATGGAGAATGCATCAAAAGCATTAATTATGGCAGGTGGCGTTTTAGTTGGTGTAATGATTATTGCATTAGCTGTATTTCTATTCCAAAACTTTGGAGCTTTTACTGCAGAAATAGAACAAAAAAATGCACAAAAAGCTTTAGCAGAATTTAATAGCTCATATACAAAATATGAAGGAAAAGATGTTACTGCACATGAAATTGTTACAGCAGCGAATGAAGCAAAAGATAATAATGAAAGATATAACTTAACGAACATGAGGGTACCAGATGATAATTCTTATTATATCCGTGTAGATGCTCCAGGAATGTATAATATGGAGACGAAAACAGAAACAGATTACACTAATTTTTTGAAAAAATATATAGATGCTGGACAAAAGTTTAAATGCGAAATTCGATTTGCAAGTGGAACAGGAAGAGTCAATTATGTTATATTTCGAACAAAATAATACAAAAAAACATAGAATTTATCAAAAAAGCATGTAAAATATTTGCATAAAAGTGAATAAAATGCTATAATTTAAGGTAGGTAACAATAAAGTGAAAAAGCCATTTATTGTGATGATGATAATACTTTTCTGTATTATCCTAGGAATAGGATTTATTTATTCTAATTATACCATACAGGTAAAGCAAGCTAAGGAAGAAAATAAACAATATGAATACTATTTAGGAAAACGAGTGTATGGTTCTGATGTAGCAACTTTGATTAATAAGGCAGTAGATAATAATGAGAAGAATCAAGTACAGAAAGATTCTAAGGGAAACTATATCAATAACGAAGAAAATTCTATACAAATCGATTTAGATATTGTAGAAGTAAAAAAAACATATCCAATGGAAAGTATTTATCAAGCACAAATAAAAGAATTTATGAAAAATTTTGGAGACGTTCAATTTGAATGTAAGAAAATCAAATATCATGAAAAAACAGGTAAGATAAAGTATATGTTGTTTGAAGAAGTCTTACCAGAAACGAATACATAGTTTTTCATATTTAGATTATGATAAGCATTTGCTTTACAATAATCTAATTAAAAATATAAAATAAAAACAAAGGAAAATATCCGAAAGGATAAACAAGGAGGAGTTTATTATGGAGAATGCATCAAAAGCATTAATTATCGCGGGAGCAATTTTACTAGCAATTTTAATTATTGCATTAGGAATTTTTATTTTCAATAATGCAAAAAGCGCAACAGAAGGGATAAGCATGGATGAAACCAAAATTCAAGCATACAACTCAAAATTTGAGGCATATCAAGGAACACAATCAGGAGCAAACGCAAAAGCTTTATGTGACTTAGTAAGAACTAATAATAACGCATACAGCGAAGATGTTGCAAAACAAATTACAATACAAGCAACAGATGCTTCTAGTGTAACATCTGAGAATACAACAGAAGTAAAGGCATCTACAATTCAATCTTTTAAAAATACATTATTAGATGGAAAACAATATAAAGTTACAATAGGATATAATGCAAAAACAGGTTTAGTAAGAGCTATTGGAATAACAGCTCAATAATAGAAGGAATGAGTAGAGTATGGAAAATGCTGCAGATGCTTTAAAAATGGCTGCCGCTGTTCTTATCTTCGTGATGGCAATTTCCTTAGCTGTAATGACGTTATCACAAGCAAGAGCAGCTTCACAAGCAATTATATATACAAAAGACGATACCAATTATTACTCTTATGTGGATAGCGAAAATAAGAGTATAAATAGAGAAGTTGGCTTAGAAACAGTGATTCCTACTCTGTATCGTTACTATAGAGATAATATTGAAATTGTCTTTAATTTAGGCAGTCGAGATTATTTATATGAAACTAAGACAAAACCAGCCGCATGGACTGAGTCTTATCGTCAAACATATGGAACAAGTACCAAAATACATTCTTTTGACTCTTCAAAAGAAGGCGCAAGAGGAGAAGCTTGGAAAGGTTCTATTGCAAATACAAAAGCAAATTTAGATAATTTTATCAATGGAACAGGCGATTATGCAGGTATTTTTAATGGATTAAGTTTCAAAGAATACTATAAAAACGCAAAATTCAAAGAAGAAATAGGCGAATATGCATATAAATCTGGAACAGGAGAAAAAACAGAAACCTCCATTGAAATTGATGGAGAAGTATTTGAACTAGTGAAACAAAACAAAAAAAGAGTAATCACTTATACCTTAATCGAGAGATAAGAGGGAAAAGTAATTAATCTACTAGAAGAAGTAGAGGAGGAAAATAATATGGGAGATACATTAATAACTGTAGTAGCAATATTCTTAGCGGCTATTCTAATGTTTGTTTTTCCACTAATGTCTGTATCAGATAGGAGCGATGACATATCACAATTATCAGTACAAGCATCTACAGTAGAATTTGTAGATAAAGTAAGAACAACGGGAAAACTAACAATGGATGATTATTCAAAATTTGTACAAACCATTTCATCTACAGGAAATAGTTACGATGTAGAAATGGAAATAAAAGTATTGGATGAAAACCCAGGAAAGAAAGCAGCACAAGGCTCTGTTGATAAGATTGGAGAAAATGTATACTATACGATGTATACTTCACAGATATTAGATGAGTTAGAATCTAATAAGAAAAAAGCTTTAAAAGAAGGGGACATTTTTACGGTTAATGTAAAAAATACCAATACAACAATTTCTCAACTACTTAGAAACTTCTTCTATAAAGTATCGGGAAATGATACTTACCAAGTATCTGCTCAACATACTGGTATTGTTACTGTTAACGGAAAATAGTTACAAAAGTAAATAAACAAAAAATAAGGAGGAAAGTGCATTTTGTACTTTCCTTCTATAGAAAAAGGTGATACACAAATGAAGTTCCAAAATTTAGCTGTTATTTTTGCTATCATAGTAATACCAATATCTCTTATTATGTCCGCTGTTATACAAAGTAATATTGATACCATTAATATGCAAACTTCATATGATACAAAATTAAGTAATGCTACCTATGATGCTGTAAAAGCATTTCAATTAAATACAATAAACAGCGAATTTTCCACTGTACAAAATGCAAAGCTGGATGATATAGAAGCATCTGCAAGTATCTTCTTTACTACTCTAGCAAATAACTTAGGAGTAGGAGGATATAACGAAGATGTATTAAAAACCTATGTGCCAGCACTAGTATATACATTGTATGATGGGTATTATATTTATGCACCATACCGAAACACAGAGAATGGAAACAAATTAGAAAGTGGAATAAAACCATATGTATATTATACTTGTCGATATGTAAACGGTAATAATGACTTTATTGTAAATTATACATTAGATAATTACATCATCATATACGGAACAGTAAATGGTCAATATGTTACAAAATCCGGTTTTTTAATTAATCCCGATAATTTTAACGGAAGTACATATAAGGGAAATACTATTTCAAAAGAAAATTTATCAGAAAATATGATTATGAGAAATGGAAATACATATCAAACTACAACATTACGATATAAATACTATAATGGACAAAAAGTATATACGGAAAATAATGGAGCAAGTTGGTTTACCTATAAAGCAGAAAACAAAAATGAAATTAAAGGAGTGCCAGCAGGAGTCGAAGATACTAGTGCCCTATCCTATTACCAAGAAGCAAAAGAATTTAGCCAATGGGTAAATGCAAATTTATCTAATATTTCAGCATCGGATGCCAAAGAAATTGGAGGGCAGACAATAGAAGAATTTAAAGGAAATAATGCTAAAATATTTGCAATGAATAATAGTAATGACCCAGACGATAAAGCATCACAATTTAACGAACACAGAAGAAGAGTTATAAAAAGATGTATACAAGATAATTTAAATAACGCAATTGCGAATTATAACAACAATTCACAAGGAAATAATTCAACCTATAATTTTAAAATGCCAATTTTAACAGAGTCAGACTGGGACAAACTATTAGACAATATTTGCGTTATTAGTTTTATGCAAGGTATTCCAATTGGAAGTAAATACTATAACGGATATACAATAGTCCCAAATAATAAAAATAAAGAAGTAGTAAATAGTAGTTCTATTTATTTTGTTTCAGATGATGGTGAATATCATGACATTAATTGTACGGACATTGCAGGAAAAAATATAATTGGATACTCTAATATAGACTTTGAAAGAAGGTCCATTCCTAGTAAAGATGCAAGCGGAGAACAGATATATAATTATTATTGTCCACATGATAATACAGGGGACTATGAATGTATTGTATCTTCTAATAAACTGCAAAATAAGCAGATAGATGCATTGAGCCAGAATGTGAAGAATGCTTATTATACAGCACTTGGAAGAATAAAATATGGACTATATAAAACAAATGCATTTGGAATTAATTGAAGTTTAATAATTAGAAATAATTTAAAAAATGAAAATACAAATTAAAAATAAAAACAGAATAGGAAGAAAGAATCTTTTGGGATTCTTTCTTTTTTGTCTAAATTTATAAAAATTGGTTATCCTAAAAAGAGAACGAGGAAAGAAAAAATAAAAAGGAAAAGAAGGTTCATCATGAAGAATAAAAAAATTTTAATCATAATGCCTTTATTACTCTTTTGTATTCTATTACTTATCTATACATTAGCAATTCAAACTTTTCCGAATAATCTCATTTTATTTCAAGGAGAAAAAATAAATATTGGAACCATAGTAGGTTTACAGTTAAAAGATAAGAAAAGAGGGGAAAAGGTAGAGAATTATCAGGCAGTTCAAACAAGTTCACAAGGAGAAAGTGATGTCAGCACTGAAATAGGAAATGTCGATCTAGAACTCACTCTTTTTGGAAAAATACCAGTTAAGGATGTAAATGTTAACGTAATTCCCAAAACAACAGTAATCCCAGTAGGTGATATTGTTGGATTGAAACTCTATACAAGTGGGGTATTAGTAGTGGGAATGACAGAAATCGAAGGAGAAAACAATATTTCATACAAACCATATGAAAATACAGACATAAAAGAAGGGGATATGATTGTAGAAATGAATAAAAATGAAATTACCTGTACAGCAGATTTAATTGAAGCAGTAAATGATTCTAAAGGACATACGATAGATTTAAAATTAGTACGAGAAGGTTCAATAAAAGAAAGCCAAATAACACCAGCAAAGACAGGAAAGAATGAATACAAGTTAGGATTATGGGTGAGAGATGCTGCTGCTGGAGTAGGGACAATGACTTTTTATGAACCAGATACAGGAATGTTTGCTGCATTGGGACATGGAATTGTTGATATTGATACCGAAAAATTAATTGATATTGCAAAAGGTGAGTTTGTAACAGCTAGCATTCAAGATATAATAAAAGGAAAAAAAGGAGAACCCGGAAAAATACAAGGAAGTATTGAAAATCAAACCAAACTAGGAGAAGTATATAAAAATACAAATTTAGGAGTATATGGGAAATTAACCAATAGTTTACCATTAAACATCCAAAAGAGGGATGCTTTAGAAGTAGCTCCTAGAGAAGAAATTAAATTAGGAAAAGCAACTATTTTATGTACATTAGAAAATAATCAGAAAAAAGAATATGAAGTTGAAATTGAAAAATTATATTTAAATAATAATGAAAATAATAAAAGTATGTTATTAAAAGTAATCGACCCAAAACTATTAGAAAGTACAGGAGGAATTATACAAGGAATGAGCGGAAGTCCAATTATACAAAATGGAAAACTAATAGGAGCGGTAACACATGTTTTAGTTAATGACCCGACTACTGGTTATGGAATATTTGGAGATTTAATGATAAAACAGCTTCGAGAAGTTGAGTCAAAATAGAAGCAAATAGAAAAGACAGAAGATTTTTTTATCTTCTGTTTTTTCTTAAAAAAGGAAAAAGAAAATGTAAGAAAATACTATAAAAGAATAAAGAGAATATGGTATAATAAATATAATAAAAGGAGAAAAAATATGGGAGAAAATCAGAAAAATAAAAGAAGTAATGTATCTAAGATTTTATTAGCAATATTAACAATTGGATTTATTTTTGCTTGTGCATTTATGAGCATTCGTATGTATCAATGGATAAAAACACAGTTTTTAGATGAAGAAGTAGGAAGTATGGAATTAAATCCATTTGATTTGGAAGAAACAAATACGATTTCAAAAACAGAGATAGGAAATGCAGAAAATCCATATAGTAAAGTACAACAAGGTCAAGAAGTAGTACAGAATACATATACAGAAAATCAATATTATTATATGCAATTAGATGATACTGGAAAAGTAGTTTATAATGGGATTAATCAGAGTATAGAGCAAATGAAATCAGGAACTCATACGGTAGATTATAAAAGAAGTTTTGATTTTTTACTAAAACAACAAGGTGGAGAAGAAAAATTAGGGAAAGCTTTTCAGTCAGCTTGGGATGCATTTTTATTAGACCATCCAGAAGTATTTTATATTGACGCATCCAGAGTTAATTTATCCATTATCAGTATTACAAGAGGAAATAGTGTACATTATGAAGTAACAATGGGACCAAAGGAGGGTGCCTCTTATTTAGCAGATGGATTTACTTCAGAAGATCAAGTAAATCAAGCAATTAGTCAAATCGAAGGAATGCGTAATGAAATTATAGGAAAAATACAACGAAAAGATACGTATTCCCAAATCTTAGCAGTACATGATTATTTAGTAGATTCTTTGGAATATGATATTAGTTTACAAAAGCCAAACATCTATAATATATATGGATCTTTTATTAATAAAACGGTGGTATGTGAAGGATATGCTAAATCGTTTAAATACTTATTAGATGGATTGAAAATTCCATGTATTATTGTAAGTGGAAATGCTACTGACTCAGATGGAAAGTCAGAAAGCCATGCATGGAATTATGTTCGATTAGAACAAAATTGGTATGGCACAGACACTACATGGGACGATCCAATTATCGAAGGGGGAGGAAAGTTAACGAAACAAATGCGATATAAATATTTCTTAAAGGGAAGTGATGCTTTTGCAAAATCGCATACACCAGATGGAAATATATCAGGAGCAGGAATGATATTCGAATATCCAACCTTGAGTAACACGAATTATAAACCATAAATAAGACAATGAAAATGTGTAAATTCAGAACTTAAAATATAATATAAAATAGAAAGATAATACCTATGCTTTAGGTATTATCTTTTACTTTACATTTTATACTATTTATTTTTCATTAATCTAGGACCAATATTCGTAACAGTACCAGCACCTAAAGTAAGAACAATATCACCAGGAAGAGTATGATCTTTTAAGTAAGAAACAATTTCATCAAACTTTGGCATATAAAGAGCAGATTTTCCAAGAGAATGTAATTTATCTACTAAATCTTTTGAAGAAATAGCATAAGTATTTGTTTCTCTAGCTGCATAAATATCTGTTACAATAACATGGTCATAAGAAAGTAAAGCATTTGCAAACTCATTTAATAAGTTTTTAGTTCTGCTATAGGTATGTGGTTGGAAAACAACCCAAGATTTATTGTATTTTTTATTCTTCAAAGCAAGGGCTGTTGCTTGTATCTCAGTTGGATGATGTCCATAATCATCATATACATTTACATTATGAAATGAACCAACATATTCAAAACGGCGATGTGCTCCTGTGAATTTCTTTAAACCTGCTGCAATGTGGTCTTTTGAAATTCCGTATTCATGGCAAAGAGCAATACAAGCTAAACTATTTAAAACATTATGCATACCCGGAACAGATAATATGATATGTTTATAAAAAGTATCATTATGGTAAGCATCATAACTAGCAAAACCATTATCATTAAAAACAATAGATTTAGCAGTAAAATTAGCTTTACTATTTTTAATGCCATATGTTACTTTTCTTGCAGTAGTTTGTTTCCCTAAAGCAATACAATTAGAATCATCTGCATTTAATACCAATAATCCATCGTCTGGAATTAATTTTACATATTTAACAAAGGCATTAACGATATTATCAAATGTTTTAAAATAGTCTAAATGGTCATTATCAATATTTAAAATAACTTCTGCCTTCGGTCTAAATTTTAAAAAACTTTCTACATATTCACAAGCTTCGATAATAAAATGTTCACTATTTCCAACACGATAATTACCATCAATTTGTTTTAAGAAAGCACCAACTTGAATAGAAGGGTCTAAATTTCCTTCTAGAAAACATAAAGAAATCATGGAAGTAGTGGTTGTTTTTCCATGTGTTCCTGAAATACCTATGGTATCTTGATAAGACTTCGTTAGTTCTCCTAAAAAAGTAGCTCTTTCAATTAATGGAATATTTAATTCCTTTGCTTTTTGCATTTCAATATCATCTTCTTTGATAGCAGCAGTATAAACAACAGCATCTGCTTTTGAAAGACTATCTAAATCATGACCGATAGTAACGGGAATATGATGTTCGATTAATTTATCTGTTACCTCAGATGGATATAAGTCAGAACCTGTTACTTCAAAGCCCCAATTTTTTAATATCTCAGCAATACCACTCATACTGATACCACCAATACCAATCATATGTATATGTTTATATTTTTTTATATTATCTATATTAGCCAAAGTTAAGCCTCCTCTAGTTTTATGTGCTTTTGTATTTTTGCTTTTTTATCTGTACTATTATTCTATATTTAAGAGTACCCGCAATCTATTACAAATTAACAGTAAGATTATACACTTATTTGGGCTATATTTCAATAAGAATCTGATAACTTATTATATGAAAAAGAAAATAAATTCGTGAAAAATAAACGAATTTATTTTTTTTGAAAAAAAGAGAAGGAAAAAATATATTTATGACGAATAATATACTTGTACATAAAAAATATAATTTTGGTTATATTATACCTATGTACAAAATATTATAACTTTGGAAGGCGGTGCTCAAATGCAAATAACAGATGTACGTTTAAGAAAAGTAAATTCAGAAAACAGAATGAAAGCTGTTGCTTCTGTAACATTCGATAATGAATTCGTAGTTCATGATATCAAAGTTATCGAAAGTCAAAATGGATTATTTATTGCTATGCCTAGCAGAAAAACTCCAAACGGAGAATTCAAGGATATAGCTCATCCAATCAATGCTGACACTAGAGAGAAGATTCAAAAAGCTATTTTAGAAGCTTATGAAGCTCCAGAAACTGAAGAGGCTTCTTCAGAAGAATCAGCTGAATAATTAAAAATAGATAAATAAAAAGATACTTAGTTTCTAGGTATCTTTTTGTATGTATGGCAAGTGTGAGAGCAAGATGATGAAAATCCAAGAAAGAAGTATTATAAATTAATAAGATGAAAAAAACTCCTAGAAAGGGAGTTTTTTTCATCTTATTTTGCAAGTTCATAAATAGCTCTAGCATATACTTTACTTGCTGCTATCAAATTATCAATTTTAATATATTCATCTGCTTGATGACACATATCAACATGACCTGGCATATTAGCACCAAAAGAAATACAATTTTGGAAAGCTCTTGCATAAGTTGCTCCACCAATAGCAATAGGTTCTGCATTTTGTCCTGTTACTTCATTGAAAATATTGCAAAGAGTAGTAACTAAGCTATTGTCTTTAGGAATATATAATGGAGCTTTTTTTTCAGGAGTCCAAATAGACATCTCTTTCTTGTTTTTTATTATTTCTTCAAAACGATTTTCTATTTTATCAAAAGGAATGGTAACTGGGATTCGTAGGTTCATACCAATTTGAATAAAGTTTTCGTAAAAGTTAAATTTTCCTACATTTAAAGTTAATTTCCCAGATTCATCTGTATAACTAATACCGAGTTTTTTTCCAGAATAGTCATCTCCAATATATTGATAAAAAGTATCAATAATATCTAGTTTTACATTGTATGTATAGAATAAATCGCGAAGAACAATAAGAAGGTGGGAAATGGCATTTACTCCTAAATCTGGATGAGCACTGTGAGCAGCTATTCCATGAGCAGTAATTTTTACATGTTCATCCGTAGAGCGATAAATATCAATTTCGTATTTATGCTTTGCTACAATTTCCTTTATTACTTGAATGCAATTTCCCATTTTTATTTTTTCTTTATTAATTTTTAAGATAACGCTACACATTTTAGGGACAACATTAATAGCGTTATTTCCACAATCAATAGATTTTATACGAATAATATCGGTATTGTGATTGGTGTAGTCTTGTTTTAAATAAGTCGTTAAAATTCCTTTTTCTGCATAAATACAAGGAAAGTCTGCATCTGGACTAAAACCAACAGTTGGAGCTTCTTCATGTTCTTTATAGTAGTTGATGCATTTCCAGTCTTTTTCTTCATTTAAGCCGACAATAAGACGGATACGCTTTTGGACTTTTACAGTATCGGCTACTGCTTTCATAGCATATAGAGCAGCAATAACAGGTCCTTTATCATCAATGGCACCACGACCATAGATACGACTATCTTCTATTGTTGGTTGAAAAGGAGGGTATTCCCAATCTTCTCTAATAGCAGGAACAACATCTAAATGGCCAATAATTCCTACTAATTCTTTGCCTTCCCCAAATTCTGCATATCCGCAATATCCATCAATATTTTTGGTACGAAATCCTAGTCCAGAAGCTAAAGATAAGAAATATTCTAAGGCTTCTTTACAGGGGACTCCAAAAGGAGCTTCTTTTGATTTTGGGTTATATTCGGATATGCTAGGGAAAGTAATAAGCTTAGAGCAAGTTTTTATCATATCTTGCTTTAAATTTTCTATTTTATCATCAAACATGTAATCCATCCTTTCTTATACAAAATAAATTTTTCTCTATTTTGTATCTATAGTATATACTAAATTCTATTAAAAGGAAAGAAGAAGTAGAAGAGCGAAAATAAAAAATCACACAATAGTTACAAACAGAGAAAATAGAATTGACATAATGCCAGAATGGAGATATAATATAAACACTTCTAATATAATGGCATATTTCTCCTGAACTTAACATTGAGAAATGGGCATCTTGGTAGAAGACTTTCTGAGGAGGTAAAAACATGAAAGAAGTAGACATTACCGATTTAAGCATTAAAGAAATTGCAAAGAATTATTTGAAAGGTTCTAAAGCTACTATTTACAAAGGAGACTTAGTAAAACTAGTAGGAAGAGCAAGAAGAAAGGAAGCGGCACAGATAAAAGTTGAAAAGTCTATTATTATACGAAAGACAGAAGGAACAGCTACTTTAGTGTATAAGCAACAGGCAAATGGCCTTTATCAAATGGAAAATACGGAGCTTTATAATTCAGAAGAGGAGTTAAATGAATTAGTCTTAAATCTCGAAGATTTAAGTTTGAAAAAAGAAGCAAACATTATACGAATTCAGATACCAAATGCAGAAATTGTATTCGGACGTAAGAATATGGAGTCGAATGACTTTGCAATGATTAAGGCTGCAGTATATGAAGGTAGCGGTTATATCAACACATTATTTAATGCGCAAGAGGAAGATGTTTTAATTTATGAATAAGGGAGAGGATTCTCTCTTATTTTTTATGAATAAATATTTTAAAATAAGAAAGCTGAAAAAAGCGTCAAGTGAAAAGTTAAAAGCAATTCTGTAAAGTAAATGCAATTTGTACGATTAAATGCAGTTTGAAAGCAATATTTTTATCTTAAAGTATTGCTTTTTTCTAGTTTATTCTGTAAAATTAAAGTATAAATTCAAAAAAATTTGCATAACAAACAAGCCAAATTGCATTTAATTTTTTTAGGGTAAAAGTAAAAGCTATTTGACTCTAGTTGTATAGATATTTGATTGTGCAAATGTTTTTGATTATTTGTTTATCTTTTTTCAATCATAAAGATATTAGAAAAGGCGAGGATTTGTAGTTATCTCGTCTTTTGCTATCTCTTGTATATTTAGCTTGTCTGCTAATTCTGTTCCGTAAATAAATGTAAATATCTCATATGGTGTTTTATTGCCTAATGATTGTCTTGGAGTAGAATTTATATGAGAAAACATTAAATCTACTTTATCCTGTGTTAAATTGTTCCAGTTTTGTCCATTGGGTAAAATTTCTCTTATGAAGTTATGATTATTCTCTACATGTGGCTTTTGACTTGATTGCATTGGATCACAATAGAAAATTTTACTTCTAATTTCTCCTGTTTCCATATTAATTTCAAATTGCTGTGGTTTGCCAAATTCAGTACCTCTATCTGTTAGCAGAAGAGAAAATAGTTTTCTATACTCTTCATCAGATAGTTTGTCCTGAAAGTCATTTAAAGTTTTTGACATAGAATCAGCTGTTTTATCTTTGTGTAGTATACCAATCATAAATGAAGTATTTTCAAATATGAAAGTTTGAATATATGGACCAGATTGATTGTTGTATACAGTATCCATTTCTGTTGTAGGAACATTAGGATTAAGAATTTTGTAATTGAGATAATCAGTATATGTTCTTCCTTCATAATTTTCTGGTTCCTTACGTTTTTTAAACTTCTTTTTAGACACTTTCCTTCTAACCTTTCTTTTAAGTGTTAAATTAGTAACATCCCAATCTTTAAATAATCCCATTTCTATGTAATTATATATTGTTTTTTCGCATAATTTTATTTCAGGATGGTTATTTAAGATTGTATAAATAGATTGACCTTTTTTAACAAGAGGACAGATGATATGAGCTAATTCAATTAATTCGGAAGTATTTAAATTAACACCTTGTCTAGAATCTTTTAATGTATATTCGTAATTCTTTTGTGCATCTTCAGCTTTGTAGAAATATTTATCTAAATTGCAAGATTTTAATTTATTACAATTATTGCAAACACCAATATTCCTGTCTCTATCTTTACAAGGAATAGGTTGAAATATTCTACATTTTCCTGTACATTTTTTGCAGTTAATGAAGTACTTACAGTTGTACAGATTATCATTGTTTAAAGGATTATGAGGTTTTAATTTTTTATGTTTGTTAATTTCTCTTGCAATAGTAGATTGGCTTTTATCTAATTCATTAGCAATTTCAAATTTTCTGTATCTTTGGTTCAACATTTCTTCTATTTTAATTCTTTGGCTTAATGTTAATTGTTTCCCTTTTTCGATCATATCTAATACTCCATTTCCACCAAAAACATTTGCATATATATTATACTAAAATTGCGTTAAGTTGTACATTAAAGACTTGTGTAAGACTAATTTCTACTTATATATTTGAGAATTGCTTTTACTTTTTTAATTGACCAAGCTGAAAAAAGCAAAAAATACCAAGAAAACTGTTGACATAGGCTATTTCACGTTGTATAATAATTAGGCATGAGCTTTAGCGGTGAAGCTGAATGTGGCTACATCCGTAAGGATGGAGGGAACTTCAGTGGAGTATGTCTTGGCTTAGACCGGGCGGTAAGTTTTAAATATATACGCATACTTATCCCAAGTTCATCATGCATTTCTTGGGTTTATATATTGGTGAAAAAAGAAACACCAGGGTGCGTTTAAACTTGCCTAGGTAACACAATTAAATTTTTAAGGAGGGAAAATTACTATGGCAAAAACAAATCAAATGGTAGGAAGCGAAAAAATCAGAATAAGATTAAAAGCTTATGATCATGTTGTTTTAGACCAGTCTGCTGAAAAAATAGTAGATACTGCTAAGAGAACAGGAGCAAAAGTTTCGGGTCCTATTCCACTACCAACACAAAAGGAAATCGTTACAATCTTACGTTCTCCACACAAATATAAAGATTCAAGAGAACAATTTGAAATGAGAACACATAAAAGAGTAATCGATATTCTTTACCCAACACAAAAAACAGTTGACAATCTAATGAAATTAGAATTACCAGCTGGTGTTGATATTGAAATCAAATTATAATTATTAAGAAGGAAACTTCAAAATGACCAAGCTGGTAAAAGCTATCAGCCAATAGTTAGGAGGAAAGAAAAAATGAAAAAAGCGATCATAGGAAAAAAACTAGGAATGACACAAATTTTTGATGAAAAAGGAAATGTTATTCCAGTAACAGTTATAGAAGCTGGACCATGTGTTGTTGCTCAAGTAAAATCAACTGATGTTGATGGATATGAAGCAGTACAATTAGGATATGGTGCAGTAAAAGAAAGTAAAGTTAACAAACCAGAAAAAGGACATTTTTCAAAAGTTAACTTAAAACCAGTTAAACATCTAAGAGAATTTAGATTAGATTCTGTTGAAGGAATTAAAGTTGGAGATGAAATCAAAGCTGATATTTTCGAAGCTGGAGAAAAAGTAGACATCCAAGGAAAAACAAAAGGAAAAGGGTTCCAGGGTGTTATTAAACGTCATGGACAACACAGAGGACCAATGGGACATGGTTCTATGTATCATAGAAGACCAGGTTCAATGGGTTCGACATCTACACCAGGTAGAGTATTTAAAGGAAAGAAACTTCCAGGACATATGGGAGCGCAAACGGTAACAATACAAAACTTAGATGTAGTTAGAGTTGATTTAGATAAAAATGTAATTTTAGTAAAAGGTAGTGTACCAGGAGCTAAAGGTGCAGTATTAAAAATAAAATCAGCTATTAAAGCGTAAGAGAAGGAAGGAGGACGAAATTAAAATGCCTAAAGTAGACGTATATAATATAGAAGGTAAAAAAGTTAGCGATTTAGAGCTAAAAGACGAAGTATTTGGAATTGAACCAAATGAAACTATCGTACATAGTGTACTTGTTAATTATTTAGCAAATCAAAGACAAGGAACACAAAGTACAAAAACAAGAGCAGAAGTTTCTGGTGGTGGAAGAAAACCATGGAGACAAAAAGGAACAGGTAGAGCAAGACAAGGTAGTACAAGAGCTCCACAATGGATACATGGTGGTATCGCATTAGGACCAAAACCAAGATCTTATAAATACACTGTTAATAAAAAAGAAAAGAGACTTGCAATTCGTTCTGTTTTAAGTTCAAAAGTATTAGAAAAAGAACTAACAGTAGTAGAGGGATTCCCTTTTAAAGAAATCAAAACAAAGAACATGCAAAATGCTCTAACAAAATTAAAGGTAGAAGGCAAAACATTAATAGTTTTACCAGAAAACAATGAAACAGTATTAAGAAGTGCTAAAAACTTAGCAAATGTTAAAACAATTGCAGCAAACAATATCAATATATTTGATTTATTAAAATACAACAACTTAGTATTAACAGTAGATACTGTTAAAAAATTAGAGGAGGTGTACGCATAATGAGACCAGAAGATGTAATTATAAAACCTATCATCACAGAAAAAAGTAATGATAGTATCCAAGAAGGTAAGTACACTTTTAAAGTAAATAGAAAAGCAACAAAAGTTGATATTGCAAAAGCAGTAGAAAAACTATTTGAAGTAAAAGTATTAAAAGTAAATACAATAACCGTAAAAGGAAAAGAAAAAAGAGTAGGAGCACATTTAGGTAAAACTTCAGATTGGAAAAAAGCAATTGTAACAATTGATACAAATCCAGCGGATATGAAGTATTTATCAAAAGGTGGAAAAGAAGTTAAAATAAGCAAAAAATACAAAGATTCAATTGATGAATTTATGGGAGCTTAATTTTAAGACTACTTAAAATAAAAGAGTAAAACAAAAAGTTTTACAAATTATCTAGAAAAAACTAGGAAAATAAATAATTAAGGAGAGAAATAAAAATGGGAATTAAACATTATAATCCAACAACTCCATCATTAAGAAATATGACAGGTTCTGATTTTTCTGAAATTACAAAGAAAACTCCTGAAAAATCATTATTAGCTAAAAAATCTAAAAATGCAGGAAGAAACTCATATGGAAGAATCACTGTTCGTCATCAAGGTGGAGGAAATAGACAAAAATATAGAATCATTGATTTTAAAAGAAAGAAAGATGACATGAAGGCACAAGTAGTAGGAATCGAATATGACCCTAACAGAAGTGCTAACATTGCGTTAATTAAATATGAAGATGGAACATTAGCATATATCTTGGCACCAGTAGGATTAAAAGATGGTGATGTTGTAGTATCTGGAACAAATGTGGATATTAAACCAGGAAACTGTATGCCAATTGAAAACATTCCGGTAGGTACCATGATTCATAACATCGAATTAAATCCAGGACAAGGTGGAAAATTAGTAAGAAGTGCAGGACAAGAAGCACAACTTATGGCAAAAGAAGGAACTTATGCACACGTAAGACTTCCATCAGGAGAAATGAGATTAATATTAGCAAGATGCAGAGCTACTATCGGAACAGTAGGAAATACAGACCATGAAAATATTAAAATTGGTAAAGCAGGACGTTCAAGACATATGGGCAAGAGACCTGAAGTTAGAGGTTCTGTAATGAACCCAGTAGACCATCCACATGGTGGTGGTGAAGGTAGAGCTCCAGTAGGTCATGCAGGACCAATGACGCCTTGGGGTAAACCAGCTCTAGGATATAAGACAAGAAAAAAGAATAAACAATCTAATAAATTTATTGTTAAGAGAAGAAAATAATTAATCCTGAAAGGAGGAAAATTTAGAAATGTCAAGATCAAGCAAGAAAAAACCTTTCGTAGCTCCAGAGCTATTAAAGAGAGTAGAAGCTATGAATGAAAGCGGAAAGAAAGATGTTTTAAAAACATGGTCAAGAGCTTCTACAATCTACCCTCAAATGGTAGGACACACAATCGCTATCCATGATGGTAGAAAACATGTACCAGTATATATTACCGAAGAAATGATAGGACATAAATTAGGTGAATTTGCTCCTACTAGAACATACAGAGGTCATGCTGGAGAAAAAACATCAAAAGTTAATAAATAGAAATAAACTAACCGAACATAAAACAAGTTAGTAAGGAGGGAAAGAAAACCGTGGAAAAAGAGCAAGTACAAGAACAAAGTGTAAAAGCTACTTTGAATTATGCAAGAATCTCTGCTCGTAAAGTAAAAATCGTAGCAGACTTAATTCGTGGTAAGAATGTAGCAGAAGCTTTAGCAATTGTTAAATTTACACCAAAAGCTTCTTCAGAAATAATTGAAAAATTATTAAAATCAGCTATTGCAAATGCTGAAAATAACAATGGTTTAAATAGAGATAATTTATACATTGCTGAAATATATGCAAACCAAGGTCCAACTTTAAAAAGAATTAGACCTGCTGCAAAAGGTTCAGCTGTTAGAATTAGAAAAAGAACTAGTAATATTACAATCGTATTTAAAGAAAGAGTATAAAAAAGAAAGGAGGATTTTTAGAAAATGGGACAAAAAGTACATCCACATGGAATTAGAGTAGGTGTTATTAAAGATTGGAACTCAAAATGGTATGCAGATTCTAAACACTTTAGTGAATATCTAGTAGAAGACCACAAAATCCGTGAATATATTAAGAAAAAATTATATGTAAGTGGAATTTCAAAAATCGAAATTGAAAGAACCGCTAAATTTGTTAAAGTTAATGTATATACAGCTAAACCAGGACTAGTAATAGGAAAAGGTGGACAATTAGCTGAAAACTTAAAAGAAGAATTAAAGAAAATGATAGGTAAAGAAGTAAACCTAAATATTGTTGAGGTAAAAAATGTTGATACTGATGCACAATTAGTAGCTGAAAACATTGCCGGACAATTAGAAAGAAGAATTTCATTCAGAAGAGCAATGAAACAATGTATGCAAAAATCAATAAGAGCAGGTGCTTTAGGAATAAAAACAGCTGTATCTGGTAGATTAGGTGGAGCAGACATGGCTAGAACAGAGTTCTATAAAGAAGGTACCATTCCACTACAAACCTTAAGAGCTGATATCGATTATGGATTTGCAGAAGCAGATACTACTTATGGAAAAATCGGTGTAAAAGTTTGGATATATAAAGGTGAAATTCTTCCAACGAAAAAGACAGTGGAAGGAGGAGACAAATAATGCCATTAATGCCAAAAAGAACAAAATTTAGAAAAATGCAAAAAGGTAGAAATAGAGGAAAAGCTACAAGAGGAACAAAAGTTACAGATGGAGAATATGGACTACAAGCAACAGAAGCTGGATTAATTACAGGAAACCAAATTGAAGCTGCCCGTATTGCGATGACACGTTACATCAAAAGAGGTGGTAAAGTTTGGATTAAAGTCTTCCCAGACAAACCAATTACAAAGAAACCAGCAGAAACTCGTATGGGTAAAGGTAAAGGAGCTCCTGAATATTGGGTAGCTGTTGTAAAACCAGGAAGAGTTATGTTTGAAATTGCTGGTGTTCCAGAAGCTACAGCAAGAGAAGCTTTAAGACTTGCTATGCACAAATTATCTGTAAAAACTAAATTTGTAGCAAGAGAAACTGCAAACGAGGTAGGTGATAGCAATGAAGATAAATAAAATTAGAGAAATGTCTTCAGAAGAGCTAGAAAAAGAATTAGCTGAATTAAAAACAGAATTATTCAAATTAAGATTTAGTTTAGCTACAAACGGATTAGATAATCCAATGAAAATCAAAGAAGTAAAGAAGACAATTGCAAAAATAAAAACAGTTTTAAAAGAAAGAGAATTAAAAGAAACTGCAAACAAATAATGATTTAGAAAGGAGAAAGTCTAATGGAAGAAAGAAATCTTCGTAAAACTATGGTAGGTATTGTTAAGTCAGACAAAATGGACAAAACAGTAGTAGTTGCCGTAGAAACAAGTGAAAAACACAAAACATACGGAAAATTCGTAAAAAGAACTTATACTTTAAAAGCACATGATGAAAACAATGAATGCCATGTTGGAGACAAAGTAAAAGTAATGGAAACTAGACCACTTTCTAAAGATAAAAGATGGAGAGTAGTTGAAGTTTTAGAAAAAGCTATCATCAAATAAGAGAAGTAGCAAGAAATATCGAAGAAGGAGGTACTAATCAAAATGGTACAGCAACAATCAATATTAAAAGTAGCTGATAACACTGGTGCAAAAGAGATTATGTGTATCAGATGTTTAGGTGGTTCATATAGAAAATATGCAAACATTGGTGATGTTATTGTGGCTTCCGTTAAAACTGCAACACCAGGTGGCGTTGTAAAAAAAGGTGACGTAGTAAAAGCTGTTGTGGTAAGAAGTAAAAAAGGCGTAAGACGTCAAGACGGAACCTATGTTAAATTCGACGAAAATGCAGCTGTTATTATTAAAGAAGACGGAAACCCAAAAGGAACACGTATTTTTGGACCAGTTGCAAGAGAATTAAGAGATAAAGAATATATGAAAATTCTTTCTCTTGCTCCAGAAGTTTTATAATTTCGAAAGTATAGGAAAGAAAAAGTAAGCAAGAAGAAAAACAAAATAAAAGACTTATCCAAGCAAGGAGGCGAAGATATTCATGAAAATTAAAAAAGGCGATACTGTTAAAGTGTTATCTGGAAATGATAAAGGAAAAACAGGAGAAGTTCTAGAAGTAATACCAAAAACAGAAAAAATCGTAGTAAAAGGTGTTAATATCAGAAAAAAACACGTAAAACCTAGAAAACAAGGTGAAGAAGGTGGAATCATACCAACAGAATGCGCTATTCATAGTTCAAAAGTAAGTGTGGTATGTCCTAAATGTGGTAAAGCTACAAAAGTAGGTTACCAAGTAGAAAAAGAAGAAAAAGTACGTGTATGTAAAAAATGCGGTACTAAAATCAAATAAGGAAAAGAAAGGAGGATTCATCCAGAATGGAAACATTAAGAGAACAATATGAAAAAGAAGTAATCCCAGCAATGATGAAAAAATTCAATTATAAATCTTTAATGCAAGTTCCAAGATTAGAAAAAATCGTAATTAATATCGGTTTAGGAGATGTTAAAGATAATCCAAAATCTTTAGAAAATGCAGTAAACGATTTAACCATTATAACAGGACAAAAGCCAGTTATTACAAAGGCTAAGAAAGCTATTGCTGCTTTCAAATTAAGAGAAGGTGTAAATGTAGGATGTAAAGTAACATTAAGAGCATCTAAAATGTATGATTTTGCTTATAAATTATTTAACGTTGCACTTCCTAGAGTAAGAGATTTCAGAGGAGTTAGTACAAACTCATTTGATGGTAGAGGAAATTACTCAATGGGTGTTAAAGAACAATTAATATTCCCAGAAATCGAATATGATAAAATTGATAAATTAAGAGGTATGGATATTATATTTGTAACATCTGCTGAAACAGACGAAGAGGCTAGGGAATTATTAACACTTCTTGGAATGCCTTTTAAACAAAATTAGAAGGAGGGAATCAAGAAAATATGGCTAAAAAATCAATGAAAATAAAACAAGCTAGACCACAAAAATATTCAACAAGAGAATACAATAGATGCAAAATTTGTGGAAGACCACATGCATATATTAGAAAATACGGAATTTGCCGTGTATGCTTTAGAGAATTAGCACACAAAGGTGAAATTCCGGGTGTAAAAAAAGCAAGTTGGTAATTAAATAGCAAGAAATAGAAAAATTAGAAAAAAGGAGGGTAAACAATTGAACACTACGGATCCAATCGCAGATATGTTAACAAGAATTAGAAATGCAAACAGTTCAAAACATAAAACAGTTGACATTCCTGCTTCAAATATGAAAAAAGCAATTGCTGAAATACTATTTAAAGAAGGATATATCAAATCTTTCGAAGCAATCGAAAATGAAAATCAAGGAATTATTCGAGTTACCTTAAAATATGATGAAAAAGGAAATCGCGTAATTGCAGGATTAAAAAGAATTAGTAAACCAGGTTTAAGAGTATATGCATCTAAAGAAGAATTACCAAAAGTATTAAATGGACTTGGAATTGCTTTAATATCTACATCAAAAGGAATAAAAACAGATAAAGAAGCAAGAAAAGAAAATTTAGGAGGAGAAGTATTAGCTTACGTTTGGTAATACGAGAATCCAAAAGATATCAGAATATACGATTAAAAATCGCGCACTAATTTAACGATAAAGTAGGAAGGTTAGCATTTAACTTTGGGGATATATCTTATCCTTAAAGAAAAGCCTTAGGGATAATATATGTCCCTAAAGATACTCCCGAAAAGTTAAATTGAGTATTCTAAAAAAGAATAGAAGAAGGAGGGAAAATCTAAAATGTCAAGAATAGGAAACGCACCTATTACAGTACCAGAAAACGTAGAAGTAAAATTAGACGGAAACCATATTACTGTAAAAGGACCTAAAGGTACATTAGAAAGAGAACTACATAAAAATATGAAAGTGACTCTTGAAGACGGAAAAATTATTGTAAAAAGACCAGATGACGAACCAGAAAGCAGAAGTTTACATGGTTTAACAAGAACATTAATAAGCAACATGATTACTGGTGTTGTGGAAGAATATAAAAGAGAGCTACAAATCAATGGTGTAGGATATAGAGCACAAAAACAAGGAAATAACTTAAATTTAACACTTGGTTATTCACACCCTGTTATTATGGAAGCTCCAGAAGGAATTACATATGATGTTCCAAACCCAAATACCATTATTGTAAGAGGAATTGATAAAGAATTAGTAGGTCAAACAGCAGCTGTTATCAGAACAAAGAGACCACCTGAAGTTTATAGAGGTAAAGGTATCAAATATGCGGAAGAACATATTAGACGTAAAGAAGGTAAAGCTGGTAAGAAATAGACCAATAAGAATCAAAAATCTCTAAAACAAATAGAAAGGAGAAGAAAATGATTAAGAAAACAGATAGAAAGCTTGAAAGAACTAGAAGACATACAAGAGTACGTAATAAAATCAGTGGAAATGCAGAACGCCCAAGATTATGTGTATATAGAAGTAACAATAACATTTATGTACAAGTAATTGATGATGTAGCAGCTAAAACATTGGCTAGTGCTTCAACTTTAGATAAAGAAGTAAAAACAAAACATGCAAATAAAGAAGCTGCAAAAGAAGTAGGAACTTTAATTGCAAAAAGAGCCCAAGATAAAAAAATCAAAACAGTTGTATTTGATAGAGGCGGATATATCTACCATGGTGTAGTAAAAGAATTAGCAGAAGCTGCTAGAGAAGCAGGACTTGAATTCTAAGAAAAAGGAGGGTAAAAGAATAATGCAAGAAGAAAACGCAGTGGAATTAAAAGAAAAAGTTGTAGCGATTAACCGTGTTGCTAAAGTTGTTAAAGGTGGTAGAACTTTTAGATTTAGTGCTGTTGTTGTTGTTGGAGATGGACAAGGACACGTTGGTGTTGGAAATGGTAAAGCAGCCGAAGTTCCTGATGCTATCAAAAAAGCAATCGAAGAAGCAAAGAAAAATTTAGTAACAGTACCAGTAGTTGGAACAACTGTACCTCATGAATTTGTAGGAAAATTTGGTAGTGCAAAAGTTATGATAAAACCAGCAGATGAAGGTTCTGGAGTTATCGCAGGGGGAAGTGTAAGACCTGTACTAGAACTTGCTGGATATAAAGATATTAAAACAAAAGTTATTGGAACAAACAATCCAAGAAACGTTGTATATGCTACTATAAACGGACTTCAAAATATGAAAACAATCGAAGAGATTGCGAAAAAAAGAGGTAAAAAAGTAGAAGATATTTTATAATAAAATTATAAAAGCGAAAGATGGAAAGACAACCAAAATTAAGGAGGTGCAAAACAAGAATGAAATTAGACGAATTAAAACCAGCTGTTAAGAAAGAAACCAAAAAAAGAGTAGGACGTGGAATGGGTTCTGGACTTGGAAAAACTTCTGGAAGAGGCCACAAGGGTCAAAAAGCAAGATCTGGTGGCGGTGTAAGAAGAGGATTTGAAGGTGGTCAAACACCATTATATAGAAGATTACCTAAAAGAGGATTCACCAATATTCACGCTAAAAATTATACAGAAGTAACATTGACTATGCTAAATAAATCAAAAGCTACTGAAGTAAGTGCTGAGACACTTCTAGCTGAGGGAATTATTGGAAAAGTAAACGATGGAATCGTAATACTTGGAACTGGTTCTTTAGACAAAAAGCTAACAGTAAAAGCCGTAAGATTTACAAAATCAGCTGCAGAAAAGATTGAAGCTGCAGGTGGAAAGATTGAGGTGATCTAGCTTTGTTTAAAACAATAAAAAATGCTTTAAAAACACCCGAAGTTAGAAAGAAACTATTATATACCTTGTTATTAATTGTGGTATTCCGCTTTGGATGTTATATCACAGTACCAGGAGTTGATGTAGTAGGATTAAATAATGCCATGGCATCAAATGCACAAGGATTGGGAGGGCTTATTGATATTATCTCAGGAGGAGCCTTCTCTCGATTCTCTATCTTTGCTATGACAATTAGTCCATATATTACAGCAACTATCGTTATTCAATTATTAACGATGGTTATTCCTGCTTTAGAGAAATTAGCTAAAGAAGGTGGAGAACAAGGAAGACAAAAAATTAATAAATATACCAAAATTCTTACTTTAGTGCTTGCACTAATAGAAGGTGTTGGAATTTATTTATCTTACCAAGGTTCTGGAGTATTTATTAATCCAGGATTCTTAACAGGAGCTATTGTAGTAGTTTCCCTTGTAGCAGGTACTGCATTATTAATGTGGCTTGGTGAACAAATTACAAGTAAAGGTATTGGAAATGGAATTTCTATTATCATCTTTATTGGTATTATTTCGAGATTACCAAGTGTAGTAACAATGCTATGGAATTTAATTATGCAAACAGGTGAATTTAGTACAACCGGACTATTAACTGCTTTAGGAATTATAATAGGAGCATTAATATTAGTTGCTGGTGTTGTATTTGTACAAGTTGCAGAAAGAAGAGTTCCTGTACAATATGCTAAAAAAGTAGTAGGAAGAAAAATGTATGGAGGACAAAATACGCATATTCCACTTAAGCTAGCAATGGCTGGTGTTATGCCAATTATCTTTGCTTCCTCGTTTATGACATTTCCAGCTATGATTATTCAAATGTTTATTAAAGACATAGCAACACAAACAGGATTCTGGGCAGGAGTTTATAAATTCTCAATTGCAACATCTACATCAAATGTTCCAGTTGGGTATACAATAGCCAATGCACTAGTTTACTTACTATTAATTGTTGGATTTACATTCTTCTATACCTATGCAACTTTTAATCCAGCAGAAGTATCCAATAATATTAAGAAAAATGGAGGATTTATACCAGGAATTAGAGCTGGAAAGCCTACAACGGATTATTTATCTTCTATCATATCAAAACTTACATGGTTTGGTGGAGTTTTCTTAGCAATTATTGCCATACTACCAATGATGATGCGATTTACAGGATTAAATGTTGCCTTTGGAGGTACTTCAATTCTAATCGTAGTAGGAGTTGCGCTAGAGACAATTCAACAATTAGAATCACAACTTGTTATGAGACACTATAAAGGATTTTTAGAGTAAAATAAGCTATAATAAATAAAAAGAACTTTCTATCTGGAAAGTTCTTTTTACGTTTTTTGCAAAAACATGGAAAAAATACATTGTGTTATGTACTTTCTTATAATTTTATGGTATACTATTACCGTTAATTTGAAAAAATAAGATAAGGAGCGATAGAAATGGTAGTAATTATGCTAGGAGCACCTGGAACAGGAAAAGGAACCGTTGGAAAGTTGCTTTCAGAAGCCTTAGGTGTAGTACATATATCAAGTGGAGAAATATTTAGAAGTTATATTAAAAAGCAAGGAGAAATAGGAAGAAAAATTGAAGACTATATTTCAAATGGTTTATTAGTGCCAGATGAACTTGCAATTCAAATTGTAGAAAAAAGATTAAACGAACCAGATGTAAAAAATGGTGTTATTTTAGATGGCTTTCCAAGAACTAGAAATCAAGCTATTATTCTAGACTATATCTTAAGATTACAAGGCAAAAAAGTAGATGTAGCAGTAGAACTAGAGCTTTCCGATGATGAGATAGTCGATAGAATTGTAAAAAGAAGAACTTGTATTAATAAAGATTGTAGAGAAATCTATAACTTAGATTTCAAGCCACCAAAGAAAGAAGATGTATGTGACAAATGTGGTGGTCCATTAGTACAAAGAATTGATGATAACGAAGAAACGGTAAGAAAGAGATTAGAAACCTATCACAAAACATCAGATGGATTAATTACTTACTATAAGCGTGAAAATGTTCTATATACAGTAAAATTAAATAATCAATCCGATAAAACAACAGCTGATGTTGCAGTAGAAGTAAATCAATATTTAAAGAAACTAGAAGAAGGCGAAACAAAATAAAGAGGGAGAAGAGAACAAAAGAATTTATTCTTTTGTTCTTGGTTCATGTTATATCAAACAAGAGAATTAAGAAGAAAAGAGGAAGAAAATTGGTTACAATTAAATCAAAAAGAGAAATTGAATTAATGAAAGAGGCTTGTCGTGTAGCTGCTCTTGCACAAAAAGCAGTGGAAGAAGCAATAAGACCAGGAATTAGTACATTAGAGTTAGATGCTATTGCGGAAAAAACAATGCGTGATAATGGAGCTATTCCAGCAGAAAAGGGATATCCGAGTGGTGTAAAGGGTGTACCAGATTTTCCAGGAAGTATTTGTGCTTCTATTAATGATGTAGTAATTCACGGAATTCCATCTTCTCGTGATATTTTAAAAGAAGGCGATATTGTAAGTGTAGATTTAGTAGCCTATAAAAATGGATTTAATGGAGATTGCTGTAGAACCTATACAGTAGGAAAAATAGATCAACCAACACAGAAATTAATTGATGTTACAAAGTTGGCTTTTTTTGAGGGAATTCAATATGCTAAAGCAGGAAATCGATTAGGAGATGTTTGTCATGCTATTGGAGAATATGTTGAGAAAAATGGATTTTCTGTTGTAAGAGAGTTTCAAGGCCATGGAATAGGAAGAGAGATGCATGAAGACCCGGGGATTCCCAATTACGGAAAAGCAGGTAGAGGAATTCGCCTAGAACCTGGTATGACACTTGCAATTGAACCAATGGTTATTGCAGGAAGTTGGCCTATCATGGAATTAGAAGACGGATGGACGATTGTAACACAAGATGGAAGTAAAGCTGCTCATTATGAAAATACTATTTTAATAACAGAACAGGAACCAGAGATATTAACTATGTTATAAAGAGGAGTGTGTTAGGATGAATGAAAATCAATTAACAGGAAACTCAAAATCAGCAATTGACTTTTTAGGAAAAGAATGGAAGTATGATTGTATGGGGTGTGCAATTGCTAAACATGCTCTTATTCCACCAGGAGGACTTATATATGAAGATAAGAACTTTACACTGCAACAAGACCCAGAAATACCAATTAAGGGTTTTCTTATTATTAATATAAAAAGACATGTTCATTCGATTACTGAATTATCAGAAGAAGAAAGAAACGCCTTGGGACAATTGCTTACAACAGCAGTAAATGCTTTAAAGAACTTGAATATTACAAACGAAGTTACAATTATACAAGAGGAACGTAGCAAACATTATCATGTCTGGATTTTTCCAACACATTCTTGGATGGAAGAAAAGATAGGAAAAGGTGTTTTTCATCTAAAAGAAATGTGTGAATATGCTAAAAAGAATGCGTCAGACGAAGAAAAAATGGAGATTGTAGAGACAGTAGAAAAGTTAAAAAAGGAATTTAAAAACAGTTACTAAATATTTATTAAAAAATCGCATAAAAATAACCTAGAAGTGTTGACACTTCTAGAAAATTAGTATATACTTATATATGCTAATTGTAAAAATTGGCGTATTTTGTACGTTAATATAAAATACCGATTTGAAAATTAACGAAAACTCTTAAATTAGGAGGGAAAACCAAGCTATGGCAAAAGAGGATGTTATTGAGGTAGAGGGAGTTGTAGTAGAAACATTACCAAACACAAACTTTAAAGTGGAACTTGAAAATGGACATCAAATATTAGCTCATATTTCAGGAAAACTTAGAATGAACTACATAAAAATACTACCAGGAGATAAGGTAAAAGTAGAACTTTCACCTTATGACTTAACAAGAGGAAGAATTACTTGGAGAGCAAAATAAGGAAATTTTAGCTTTTGATGAAAATACAAAAAGTGTGATGTGCGACGTGAGATGTGTCTATTTCATTTAGCCTGTAATAAAGTGCACATCTGATCTCACACATCATGGTATTTTTATAGCTCAAAAGTGCGAATAGAAAAACAAAAAGCATATCAGGAGGTGTTAAAAGTGAAAGTAAGACCATCAGTAAAGAAAATTTGTGAAAAATGCAAAATTATAAAAAGAAAAGGTGTTATCAGAGTTATCTGTGAAAACCCTAAACACAAACAAAGACAAGGCTAGTCTTAAAAATCCGATATTAACACAAGTATAGAGCGGCTGAGAATTCAAAAAAATGAATTCTAATAAAAATATATTTGTGTTTATATATATGCCTTTTAACATAAATTAAAGACTGCTAAATAAAGCAGTGCATTTCACCTTTAACTTATGGAAAAGGGCAATCATAAAAAACAAAAAAGCAAAAAAACAAAAATTTGGAGGTGCAAAAATTTATGGCTCGTATAGCAGGAGTAGATTTACCTAAGGAAAAAAGAGTAGAAATCGGACTTACCTATATTTATGGTATTGGTCTAACAAGTTCTCAAAACATACTAAAAAAAGCTGGAATCAATCCAGATACAAGAGTAAAAGACTTAACAGATGATCAAGTAAACGACATTAGAAAAATTATTGATAGTGAACACAAAGTAGAAGGTGACTTAAGAAGAGAAGTCGCTTTAAACATTAAAAGACTTACTGAAATCGGATGCTACAGAGGACTAAGACATAGAAGAGGACTACCAGTAAGAGGTCAAAGAACAAAGACAAATGCTCGTACAAGAAAAGGACCAAGAAAACTTGTAAGCAAAAGTAAGAAATAAATAAGGGAGGAAAAAACCAAATGGCTACGAAAAACGTAACAAAGAAAACACCTAGAAGAAATAGAAAAAACATCGAAAAAGGTGCTGCTCATATTCATTCTAGTTTCAATAATACAATAGTTACAATTACAGATACTCAAGGTAATGTAATATCTTGGGCAAGTGCTGGAGAACTTGGATTTAAAGGTTCTAAAAAAAGCACACCATTTGCTGCACAACAAGCTGCAGAAACAGCTGCTAAAGTAGCAATGGAACATGGTTTAAAATCAATTGAAGTATATGTAAAGGGACCAGGTTCAGGACGTGAAGCTGCTATCAGAGCACTACAAGGAGCAGGTCTTGAAATTAGTGTTATTAAAGATGTAACACCAATACCACACAATGGTTGTAGACCACCAAAAAGAAGAAGA
>JBKXSZ010000016.1:0-33817 GCA_047017005.1 Clostridia bacterium
TCTAAAAGCAAAATAAAATCATCCATATAACGTACATAATATTTTATGCGCAATTCATGTTTTATATATTGGTCTAGTTCATTTAGATAAATATTAGCAAAAAATTGAGAAGTATAGTTTCCAATAGGAATACCTAGACTTCTACCATTTCGATTATCTTCTAACAAATGATAAGTAAAGCGAAGTAATGCTTTATCTCCAATATGCTTTTTTAATATCTCAAATAAAACAGAGCGGTCAATACTATAGAAAAATTTGCGAATATCACATTTTAAAACCCAAAAATCCTCTTTTTTTCGATGATAAATTTGCATATAGTGCTGAACGGCATCTACAGCATGGTGAGTACCTCTATCTGGAATACATGCATAAGTATCTTTAATAAATTTAGGAAGAATATATGGTTTTATAAATTCTTCTACATACCATTGATGTACAATCCTATCTACGTAAGGAAGCGATTCAATTTCTCTTTTTTTAGGTTCTAAAATAATAAAAGAACGATAAGCTCCAATATGATAGGTACCATTTCGAAGTTGATTCAACAAATTAGTTAAATTATTTTCTAAATTCATTTCAAATTGAATCACATTATTCTTGGTAGCTTTCCCTTTTCGAGCTCGTTGATGAGCTGCTAATAATTTCTCAAAAGTAAGATTCTCATAAAAAATTTTTTTTATTTTGTGAGGCATGATTTAATCCAACCTCCTAGCATATTACAAATATCAGTTATCTTTTGAGACCAAGTTTCATAGTTTTGCTTCGTAATATAGCGATATTTATAAGCAAGCCTCAGAAATATTTTTTGTAAATTTAAATCTACATCTAAATTATTCAAATATACCAATTTATTCTTTTTATAATATTCCTTATAAGCATACATTAAATTACGAAGTCCACTATACATACTATTTTTCGTTTCATTTACTAAAGCAAATTTTTCACACTTGGGATATTTCTTTAATAAGTCATTTGTGTAATAAATTAAATCAAGATACTTTTGATACAAAATAAGATTATCTTTTGGGTCCTCTTTTCTTACAGAAGAATTAACACTAGAAGAACCAACGTGAACATTTCCTGAATTCATCCTTTATTCCTCCTTTGTTGAAAATGCAGGATAGATTTGTTTTAGTTGGTTAGAATATTGATAGAGTAAATCAAAAGCTTCTTTAAAAGTAGTATTATCAAAGTCAATTGTTATGATCTTTTCAACAATTTGTTTCAATTTTTGGTTATTTAAATAATCAGAATAATTCTCAATTTTATCGTAATTGGTATCAACAATATAAAAATCTAAATTATTTGCTTGTAATAGGGAGATATAGTGTTCTAAACGAGAAATAGGAAAGCCACATTTTATAACTTCCTCATTAAGATTGGTTAATTTTAAACCTAAAGCCTCGGATAATAATTCGGCATCTTCTGCTAGGCTGATATAAAAAATACCACTTTTGAATAAATAAACTTTTTTTGAATCTTTCTTTTTTAATTCTGTATATTTTGTATATAATTTGCTCAAAATAATAACACCTCCAAGATATAACGAATGGGAAAAATATTGCTAAAAAATCATCTATCTTAAAAAATAGACGAAATTATACTAAAATAGACAAAAAAATTGAAAAAATATCATTTCCCAATATTTTACATCATAAAACGACAAAAGCATTATAGCTGAAAAGAATTGGAAAGTAAAGAAATCAGCGGTATATAAATAATCTTGTATGCATAATACAAAATCTTGTTCTAATTGACTAAAAAGCTTGCTAGACTATAAGAGGCAGGTGAGGAAATGATAAAAAGGGAAAAAAATAAAAAACAAAGAGATGTTATTATCGGATACAGAATTAGACAATTAAGAATAAAAAAAGGAGATACACAGAATAAAATTGCAGAACAGTTAAGTGTATCACCACAACACTATGGTACTTTAGAAAGAGGAGTAAATCCTTGCTCTTTGGATAATCTTATTAAGATATGTAATATTTATCATGTCTCTATTAGCGACTTAATTGGAGACTTAATTATGGAGGGAAAAGAAAAGCAGACAAGTGAGATGGAAAAAATAACTTCTATGATAAATAACTTATCTGCCGACCATAAAGATACTATTTTAGCATTATTAAATTATTTAACAGAAAAAGAAAAAATAGCAAAAACAGATAAAAAAACAAAAAGATAAAATATAAAAAGAAAACGGAAAATAATAAAAAAAGGGGAGAGCAATAAGCTTTTCTCTTTTTTTAAAAAGAAAAAAAAGAAAATAAAAAGATTTTTGTCGATAAATATTCCCTATCAAATTGATTTATGATATAGTAAAAAAGAACAAAAAAAGAAGGAGATTTCAAATGAGAAAAAGAGAAAAAAAGAGAAATAAAACAATATATAAAATCATCACAATTATAGTATTAGTAGTGTTAGCTGTGTTTGTCATATCGATTGCACCAGATTATATAAGAGATGACATTAAAGATAAAACAAACTTAGTTATCAATAATAAAAATGTAACAGCAAATCTAAAAAATGATATTTATATAGATGATAATGATGTTATTTATTTATCAGAAAAAGATATTGAAAACTATTTTGATAAATATCTATATTACGATGAGCAGTATAACCAAATGATAACAACATATGAAAAAAAGGTGGCAACTATTTCATTATCGGAAAATAAAAAGAGTGTTAACGGAACAGAGGATGCAATAAATGGTAAAGTAATTGAAAAAGATGAAGTTAAATATTTACCTTTCTCGGAATTAAAAGATGTATATAATATGGATTTAACTTATGTAAAAGAAAAGAACACCGTTATTGTAGATTCTTTAGAAAAAGATTTAATAAAAGTAGATGCTGCCCAAGATTTAAGTATAAAATATAAGCCAAAAGCTTTATCTAGAACAGTAGCAAAAGTAAATAAAGGTGAAAAATTAGTTTTTGCGGGAGATGCAAAAGATGGATGGGCTAAAGTAAGAACATTAGATGGTACTGTGGGATTTGTGAAAGCAAAAGATTTAGCTAATAAGACGTATATTCGAAATGAACTAGTAGAAGAAAAACAAATAACAGGAAAAGTAAATCTTGTTTGGGATTATTTCTCTCGTTATGGAAAAGCACCAAATCGTAATGGAACTTCTATTGATGGAGTAAATGTCGTATCACCAGCTTTCTTTTCATTAATAAAAGATGGAGATGGAAGTATTCGAAACAATATAGGCTTACAAGGAGAAGAATATATCAATTGGGCAAAATCAAAAGGATATAAAGTATGGGCTATGGTTTCCAATACAGAGGAAACGGGAATGATGGATACTACTTCTAAAATTATGAATGATTATCAACTAAGAACAAAATTAATTAATAACATTATAAGTAATGTTGTAAAATATAACCTAGATGGTGTCAATATTGACTTTGAAAATATGAAAGAAGAAGACAAAGATATGTACTCTCGTTTTATCATTGAACTAGAGCCACGATTAAAAGAAATTGGAAAAGTGTTAACAGTAGATGTAACAGCACCAGATGGAGCTCCAACATGGTCTTTATGTTTTGACAGAAACGTAATAGGAGATGTGGCAGACTATATTGTATTTATGGCATATGACCAGTATGGTTCTTCTACTAATAAAATAGGAACAACGGCCGGGTTCAATTGGGTACAAACAAACTTAAAAAAATTTACAGAAACAGAAGTAATTCCATCTGAAAAAATCATATTAGGTGTTCCATTATACACCAGACTTTGGAAAGAAACACAAGAAGGAAAGATAACTTCAACAGTAGTTAATATGAAAGATATTGATGCTAAACTAGGAGAAAATATAAAAAACAAAGTATGGAAAGATGAGTTAAAACAAAATTATGTAGAATACACAAACGGAACAGATATATACCGCATGTGGATAGAAGATATAGATTCTTTAAAAGCAAAATTATCATTAATAAAAGAAAAGAACTTAGGGGGTGTTGCTTCTTGGTCAAAAGATAGAGAACCAGAGGAAGTATGGCCAACTATTAAAGAAGCTCTTCAATAGAAAAAAATAAAAGGAAAAGGTAGATAGTATGATATATCTACCTTTTTTCTTCAGGAAGATTACACTTAGCAAGCTAATCCGAATACCCATGTTTAAGGTCTAATCAAATTCAACTTCCCATTCTTTATTTTGAAAGGCTTTAAAACACATTATTATTTGTTCTTTTGTATTCTTATCTTCAGCAAGCGTTGGTAAATCATTAAGTTCAAAAAAGTCAAAACCAACTGTTTCGATATTTTCTCTAAAACTACCACCAATTATTTCGCAAAGAACAAATACTTTGCATACTCCATAGGCATATTTAGGTTTATTGTGTTTGTTTCTATCGTGTATCGCAATTATCTTTTTTGCTGTTACATCTAATCCAGACTCTTCTCGGACCTCTTTTTCAGTGTTACTCTTGATAGTTTCTAATACATCAACCCGCAATCTTTTGTATCGCTCTATGTCATATGCATCTTTTGAGTAAGTTAAACCACATTGTGATAAACTTTGAATTTCCATAGCCCACTTTAACCATGGTTCTGTCAATTCTGTATTATTCTGTAAGGATAAAAGTAAATCAATTGGTTCAGATAAATAGTAGGTAGCTTGTATTTCACTTTTTGCACCCCATTGTGCCAATGCAAAGTCAATATTTGCTTTATTTGCACATTCTTTATCATATTTACTATCGCCTATGTACAAAATCTCATTATGCTTTGCGTGAGACAATTCCATATATTTATATAAAGGTTCAGGGTGTGGTTTATGATTTACAGTATCATCAGCACAAATAATAACATCAAATAAATCAGTTACTTGAAAACGATTGAAGTCATGTTCAAATTCTGATTTTGTTTTTGATGTAACAATTCCCAATGTATAACCCTTAGAAACAAGTTTTTCTAAGGTATACTTCATTCCTTCAAAAAGGGAAATGCTGTCTTTATATTTTTGCATTTTTACGTCCCAAACCTTAAGAGCAAGAGAAATGTTTGGAACATTTAATTTCTTTAAAGCGTCTGCTCCTGTAATCCCTAATGCAAATGTCATCTCTTCTAGGGATAAATCATAATTGCACAATTCCTTTAATGTATCTTGTAGAGAATGCAAAACAGCATATTCTGTATCTAACAACGTTCCATCAATATCAAAAACGATATTCTTATACTGCATAAATAATCAGCTCCTTTAATTTAATTTTGTCTAATAAATTATACCATAATTTATTAGGTGGTTATTTCTTTTCTACATTGGTAATAGAAAATCATACTTTGAAGTGCCAATCTATGACTGCCTGTTTATATATAAAAATGAGAGGAGGAAGAAAAGCATAAAACAAATAGGAAGTCCATATAATGTAACACAAGAAAAGAAGGTGAAGAAATGGAAGAGGTATGGTATTTAAAAAGAATAGAAACAAAGGAAGAATTCCAAAAGAGATTCCAAGTTAATAAAAATAATAGGTTTTTAAAAAGAATGTATTTACCTTATTTATTAAAAAGAAAGCCATATAAAATAGAAATACAGCAAGGGAAAAAAATTATATATCTATATTTAGAAAATGAAGATATACATAAAAGTAGAGATAACAAACACAATAAGCAAGAAGTTATAACAAAAAAAGAGGAAAAAAATATAAAAAGACAAGCTGGAAGAAAGAGAAAAACCATACAAAAAATAGAGAAGCTATTAGTAGATAAAGAAGTAAAAAATGTAGTATTAGATAAAAAACTAGAAAAGGAAAATGAGGTAAGAAATTATATAGAAAGAAATAATATTGATATACAAAATGGAAGAAGAATTCTAAAATATATGGTTTATAATATTTTAGAATATATTGCAGATATGCAAGAAATACCACTAGAATCACAAAGTATTCATATATTAGTAAATGATAACACAAGTATAAATCAAAGTATTATTATAGAACTTGCTAGAAAATTGAAAAGAGTAGATATTGTAACAAACCATATCAAACAATTTAGAAAACTAGAAGAATATCTAGATGATAAGCTGGGAATTATGATAACCGTTGGAAACAATAAAAGAAAATGTTTAGTAAAAGAAAAATGGATATTAAATGTAGATTTCCCGATTGAACTAATACGCCAATATAGGGTAAATCCCAACAGCCTTTTTATTAATTTAGAAAATCCAATGTTAGAAATACCAAGTAGATTTAATGGAATTATTTTAAACTCTTATGAAATTCAAATGAAAGAAGAATTGGAAACATCATTAAAAAATATGGGATTAGATGATAATTTTGATATGCTAACTTTATATGAAAGTATTCGTATGCGAAAAGATAGCTATGAAAACATCCAAAAAGATATGGAGCAAGATGAAATAAAAATAAAGAGAATAAAAGGAATAAATGGATATATACAAAAGAAAGATTTTGAAAGAATAAAATAAAAGAAAGCGGCAGAAAATAATAGCTAATAAGAAATAGAAAACAAAATACAAATGGAATTATATTAGTAGCATTAGTCGTTACAATTTTGTTCTCTTATGACGAAAAATTAAAATGTAGTAATAGCAAAGGTTTCCTCCTAACAACAATTTAGTAAAAATAAAATTTTCACATATTTAAAAGATGAATTGTAAAAAATCGTCAAGTGAAAAGTTAAAAGCAATTCTGTAAAGTAAATGCAATTTGTACGATTAAATGCAGTTTGAAAGCAATATTTTTATCTTAAAGTATTGCTTTTTTCTAGTTTATTCTGTAAAATTAAAGTATAAATTCAAAAAAATTTGCATAACAAACAAGCCAAATTGCATTTAATTTTTTTAGGGTAAAAGTAAAAGCTATTTGACTCTAGTTGTATAGATATTTGATTGTGCAAATGTTTTTGATTATTTGTTTATCTTTTTTCAATCATAAAGATATTAGAAAAGGCGAGGATTTGTAGTTATCTCGTCTTTTGCTATCTCTTGTATATTTAGCTTGTCTGCTAATTCTGTTCCGTAAATAAATGTAAATATCTCATATGGTGTTTTATTGCCTAATGATTGTCTTGGAGTAGAATTTATATGAGAAAACATTAAATCTACTTTATCCTGTGTTAAATTGTTCCAGTTTTGTCCATTGGGTAAAATTTCTCTTATGAAGTTATGATTATTCTCTACATGTGGCTTTTGACTTGATTGCATTGGATCACAATAGAAAATTTTACTTCTAATTTCTCCTGTTTCCATATTAATTTCAAATTGCTGTGGTTTGCCAAATTCAGTACCTCTATCTGTTAGCAGAAGAGAAAATAGTTTTCTATACTCTTCATCAGATAGTTTGTCCTGAAAGTCATTTAAAGTTTTTGACATAGAATCAGCTGTTTTATCTTTGTGTAGTATACCAATCATAAATGAAGTATTTTCAAATATGAAAGTTTGAATATATGGACCAGATTGATTGTTGTATACAGTATCCATTTCTGTTGTAGGAACATTAGGATTAAGAATTTTGTAATTGAGATAATCAGTATATGTTCTTCCTTCATAATTTTCTGGTTCCTTACGTTTTTTAAACTTCTTTTTAGACACTTTCCTTCTAACCTTTCTTTTAAGTGTTAAATTAGTAACATCCCAATCTTTAAATAATCCCATTTCTATGTAATTATATATTGTTTTTTCGCATAATTTTATTTCAGGATGGTTATTTAAGATTGTATAAATAGATTGACCTTTTTTAACAAGAGGACAGATGATATGAGCTAATTCAATTAATTCGGAAGTATTTAAATTAACACCTTGTCTAGAATCTTTTAATGTATATTCGTAATTCTTTTGTGCATCTTCAGCTTTGTAGAAATATTTATCTAAATTGCAAGATTTTAATTTATTACAATTATTGCAAACACCAATATTCCTGTCTCTATCTTTACAAGGAATAGGTTGAAATATTCTACATTTTCCTGTACATTTTTTGCAGTTAATGAAGTACTTACAGTTGTACAGATTATCATTGTTTAAAGGATTATGAGGTTTTAATTTTTTATGTTTGTTAATTTCTCTTGCAATAGTAGATTGGCTTTTATCTAATTCATTAGCAATTTCAAATTTTCTGTATCTTTGGTTCAACATTTCTTCTATTTTAATTCTTTGGCTTAATGTTAATTGTTTCCCTTTTTCGATCATATCTAATACTCCATTTCCACCAAAAACATTTGCATATATATTATACTAAAATTGCGTTAAGTTGTACATTAAAGACTTGTGTAAGACTAATTTCTACTTATATATTTGAGAATTGCTTTTACTTTTACAATTCACCAATTGTAAAAAATAATAATACAATGTCATCTTTATAATGAATTTTCTGGAAATAAATGTTATAATTAGAAAAAATCGAAAAAGGAGCAAAAAATTATGAATCAAGATTTAATTTTAGATAGATTAACTAATAATATAATAGATTATACAATTAAAACAAGGGAAAAAGTATACAATAATGTTAGAGAAGAAATGGTAAATTATTATTGGAATGTTGGAAGAATGATTGTCGAAGAAGAACAAGGAGGAGATATTACTCCAGAATATGGGAGAAAATTATATTTAGAATTAGCCAAAAGACTTACAAAGAAAATGGGAAAAGGTTTTTCACGTTCTAACCTTTTCAATATGAGAAACTTTTATATAACATATCCAATTGTCCAGACGTATGGACAATTGACTTGGTCGCACTTCTGCGAGTTAATAGGAATTAAAGACGAAAATGAAAGAAAATTTTATGAAAGAGAAACAATAAATTCAAAGTGGTCAACTAGAGAATTAAGCAGACAAATAGAAAGTGGACTTTATCAAAGGCTTTTGCTATCAGATGGAAAAGCAAATAAAGAAAAAGTATTACAATTGGCTAAAGAAGGTCAAATTATAGAAGAACCAAAAGATATAATAAAAGAACCTTATGTTTTTGAATTTCTTGGAATAAAAGAAGAAAAACCTTTATTAGAAAAAGACCTTGAATATAAATTAATTAGACAATTAGAAGATTTTTTGTTGGAATTAGGAAAGGGATTTATGTTTGTGGGTTCACAACAAAGAATAACAATAGATAATACTCATTATTATGTGGATATGGTCTTTTATAACAAAATATTAAAATGTTATGTTTTAATAGATTTAAAAATGGGAAAATTGAAACCAGAAAATATGGGACAGATGAATATGTATCTTAATTATTATGAAACAGAAGTTAATGATGAGGGAGATAATAAGCCAATTGGGATAATACTATGTGCTAAAAAGGATAATGTAGTAGCTGAATATAGTTTAGGTGGAATTAACAATAATTTATTTGCGTCAAATTATACATACTATATGCCAGATAAAGAAGAATTAATTGCACAAGTGGAAAAAGTAATAAATGAAAATGAAGAAGAAAAAGAATAAAAAAAAGAATAAAATATTCTGAATCGTCCAGACGTCTGGACAATTAAAAAATAAAAAAATCGTTTTAGATTAAAAATTTCTAAAGCGATTTTTTTATGGAAATTTTTTATCTACATTTTAAAAATATAAAGTTATACCAAAAACAATTAAAAAAGGCTAAAAATTGAAAATGAAGCGAATAAACGGAAGAAGGTGAGGAATGTCTAACTTAAATTTAAAAGGTGTATGGATACCAATAGAGATATTAACAGATAATAAGTTAAGTGATAAAGAAAAGAATATATATGCAATAATTTTATATTTAAGCAAAGAAAACAATTATTGTTATCTAACTAATAAGTCTATAAGTGAATTATTGAATATATCAATAACACAAGTATCAAAATTAGTAAATTCTTTAAAAGATATGAATTATATTAGCATTGAATTGATTTACAAAGGAAAATAGTAAACAAATAGAAATGAGAAAACTAATACCAATAGTAAAAAATAATGATACCTATTTAACAAAAGTTAAATACCCTCTCCAACAAAACTTCAATACACCTATTGAAGAAAAGTTTAAGGATAAAAATATAAATAATAAATATAATAGCAACAACAAAATTTACAAAAAGAATAAGGCTAACTTTGAAGAACGAGAATATGTATATTTAGCAGATAAAATGGAATAGAAAAAGGAGAAAGAATAGATAAAAAGGTAAAAGCAGAAGTAATTGAAAGAGCAAATGACCAATCATATAACAAATCAGGGAAAATGATAGCACCAGGGATTGAAATAAGTGCAACAACAGTAATGCATAATTGACCAAGATATAGCACCAATTGTAAGAAGAATATTTATGTTAGCGAGAAATGGAAAAACACCAACAGAAATAGGAAAAATGTTAACAGATGAAAGAACATTAGTGCCATCAGAAATATGTGGAAATGCACATACAAGAAAAGATGGAATAAAAAGAGGTTGGAACAGAAATACAGTAAAAAAGATATTGCAAAATGTAACTTACTTGGGTTGGGCATCCAATGGGAATACTAAAAAGATAAACTATAAAAGTAAAAAAACAATGATGCCGAAAGAAGATAGAATGATTGTAAAAGGTATGCACACACCAATAATTGATGAAGAAACCTTTAATATAGTACAAGATATGATAAAAAGTAGGACATCAACAAGAGTAAAAAGCTATGATTGGTTACTAAAAGGGTGCCACAAAAACATCCAAACAAAACAACATTTTATTTAAGGTGTAACACTTATGCTTGTAATACACATTTAGGACTATGTACTCCACACAGTAATAATTTAGAAAAAGTAACAAACTTTATAATTGAACAAATAAAAAATAAATGTATAGAATTTTTAGATGAAGAAAAATATTCTAAAATAGCAGATACATCAAAAGATAAGATAATCATTTAATGTAAAAAATGAAATTCTTATTTTAGAAAAGAAAATTAAAGATATAAATAAAAGAATAGATAAGTTATTTGAAGATACATACAAAGGCTTATTTGAAGATGAAGATTTTATAAGAGTTTATTCAGTACAAATTCAAGCAAGAAAAGATATAGAAGAAAGAATAAAGCAATTAAAAGAGTTAGAAGAAAAAGAAAATTCAGCAGTATATATAAATAAACTTGAAAAAGACTTTGTAAATATGAAAGAAATAACAAGAAATATGCTTGTATCTTTGGTTGATAAAATAGAAATATCACAAGATAAAGAAACAATATTTTAAATATGAAGAATGAAAGTTTAGAAAAAGTTGGCAGATTAAAATAATAGTCATAAAAGAATATTAGGACCATTGTGATTGTGCTTAGCAAAGTAATTACACGTAACAGATATATCATTTGGGTTTTCGTACGGTAGTAGTTGTGCAATAAATTTAAATAGTTATGAATATTCAAGAAATATTAATAACATTATTTGTATGAATATTTTTGATTTAAAAGGAAAATATAGTAAAAGTACTGCTTTTTAAAATCAGGTGAATTGTAAAAGTAAAAGCAATTCTCAAATATATAAGTAGAAATTAGTCTTACACAAGTCTTTAATGTACAACTTAACGCAATTTTAGTATAATATATATGCAAATGTTTTTGGTGGAAATGGAGTATTAGATATGATCGAAAAAGGGAAACAATTAACATTAAGCCAAAGAATTAAAATAGAAGAAATGTTGAACCAAAGATACAGAAAATTTGAAATTGCTAATGAATTAGATAAAAGCCAATCTACTATTGCAAGAGAAATTAACAAACATAAAAAATTAAAACCTCATAATCCTTTAAACAATGATAATCTGTACAACTGTAAGTACTTCATTAACTGCAAAAAATGTACAGGAAAATGTAGAATATTTCAACCTATTCCTTGTAAAGATAGAGACAGGAATATTGGTGTTTGCAATAATTGTAATAAATTAAAATCTTGCAATTTAGATAAATATTTCTACAAAGCTGAAGATGCACAAAAGAATTACGAATATACATTAAAAGATTCTAGACAAGGTGTTAATTTAAATACTTCCGAATTAATTGAATTAGCTCATATCATCTGTCCTCTTGTTAAAAAAGGTCAATCTATTTATACAATCTTAAATAACCATCCTGAAATAAAATTATGCGAAAAAACAATATATAATTACATAGAAATGGGATTATTTAAAGATTGGGATGTTACTAATTTAACACTTAAAAGAAAGGTTAGAAGGAAAGTGTCTAAAAAGAAGTTTAAAAAACGTAAGGAACCAGAAAATTATGAAGGAAGAACATATACTGATTATCTCAATTACAAAATTCTTAATCCTAATGTTCCTACAACAGAAATGGATACTGTATACAACAATCAATCTGGTCCATATATTCAAACTTTCATATTTGAAAATACTTCATTTATGATTGGTATACTACACAAAGATAAAACAGCTGATTCTATGTCAAAAACTTTAAATGACTTTCAGGACAAACTATCTGATGAAGAGTATAGAAAACTATTTTCTCTTCTGCTAACAGATAGAGGTACTGAATTTGGCAAACCACAGCAATTTGAAATTAATATGGAAACAGGAGAAATTAGAAGTAAAATTTTCTATTGTGATCCAATGCAATCAAGTCAAAAGCCACATGTAGAGAATAATCATAACTTCATAAGAGAAATTTTACCCAATGGACAAAACTGGAACAATTTAACACAGGATAAAGTAGATTTAATGTTTTCTCATATAAATTCTACTCCAAGACAATCATTAGGCAATAAAACACCATATGAGATATTTACATTTATTTACGGAACAGAATTAGCAGACAAGCTAAATATACAAGAGATAGCAAAAGACGAGATAACTACAAATCCTCGCCTTTTCTAATATCTTTATGATTGAAAAAAGATAAACAAATAATCAAAAACATTTGCACAATCAAATATCTATACAACTAGAGTCAAATAGCTTTTACTTTTACCCTAAAAAAATTAAATGCAATTTGGCTTGTTTGTTATGCAAATTTTTTTGAATTTATACTTTAATTTTACAGAATAAACTAGAAAAAAGCAATACTTTAAGATAAAAATATTGCTTTCAAACTGCATTTAATCGTACAAATTGCATTTACTTTACAGAATTGCTTTTAACTTTTCACTTGACGCTTTTTAAAATCATTACGATTTTGTACAAATTGTAGTGTTACAATTGATGTGAAACAAAATAAATAAAAATTGAATAAGTGATTTAAATCATATATAATTGAGTTGCGAAAACAATTTATATAAAGGAGATTTAAATCACTTATGAATAATATTATAACAGAAAAAGATAAAAAAAGATATCTTCCGCACGATATTAATACAAGAAAATATGCAGTAGAAATGTATAGAAATTGTGGAGATATAAATTATGTATGTAGAAAGTATCATATTTCAAGGATTTCTTTATGGAGATGGAATAAAGCATATGATGGAACAAAAGAAAGCATAACAGATAAATCTCATAAACCAAATAGTAAGCATCCGAATGCACATACAAATCAAGAAATAAGATGGATAAGAAATTATGTTAGAAGAAATCCAAGAATAACATTATGTGAATTATGGATGAAATTAAAGAGAGAAAAAGGATATACAAGAACAATAACAGCATTATATAGGGTGATGAGAAGATTAAATATTAAATTTTATAAGGGAATGAATATAAAAGATACATCAAAGAAAAAACATAACAAGCATTATGAAACACCAAAAAATGTTGGAGAAAAAGGGCAAATGGATGTAAAATATGTACCAAATGAATGTAAATGTAAGAATCTCCCAGAAGATAAGAAGTTTTATCAATATACATATATAGATGAAGCAACAAGAGAAAGATTTTTATATTGGTATGAAGAACATACACCAGCAAATACAGTTGATTTTGTATTAAGGTTGATAAATTATTTAGGGTACAAACCAAAAGAAATACAAACAGATAATGGAATAGAATTTACATATAATAAATCAAATATAAAGAAAATACATCCGTTAGAAACAATATTAAAGGATTTAGGAATAAAGCACCATAAAATACAACCAAGAACACCACAACATAATGGAAAAGTAGAAAGAAGTCATAGAAATGATAATGAAAGATTTTATAGTTATCTAAAGTTTTACAGCTTAGAAGATTTAAGGGAACAAGGGAAAAGATATCTTAAAAGATCAAATAGCATTCCAATGGCTGTATTAAAGTACTTGACTCCAAAAGAAAAACGAGCAGAACTGGAAGTATTTGGAATGATTAATTATGCAATTTAATTATATATTTAATTTTTATATATTTTTGTTTCACATCATTGACACTTATACAAAAATCATTACGATTTTGTACAAATTTACTTGACAAAATAGAAATATTATCTTAATATAATGAAGATTATAAATACAAGAATAAAAAAACGTATTTACATTGTATTAATCTTGATTATTTTACCTGAAGGAGGTAGACAAAAATGGAAGAAAATAAGGAAGTATTATTAACACAAGAAGGTTATGATAAATTAGAAAAAGAATTAGAGTATCTAAAGACAGAAAAAAGAGCAGAGATAGCAGATCGTATAAAAGTTGCATTAGGATTTGGAGATTTATCTGAAAATTCTGAATATGATGAAGCTAAAACAGCGCAAGCTGCAAATGAAGAAAAAATAGCAACTTTGCAAGCTAAAATTCGTTATGCTAAAATTATCGATGAATCTGAAATTGATACAAAAACAGTACAAGTAGGAAATAAAGTAAAAATATATTCAGAAGACTTTGATGAAGAAGTAGAATATACTATTGTAGGTTCAACAGAAGTTGATTTAGCAAATAATAAAATCTCAAATGAATCTCCTATTGGTTCTGCTTTAATGGGAGCAAAAAAGAATGATGTTGTAGAAGTACATGCACCAGCAGGTATTTTAAAATATAAAGTACTTTCTATTAAAAGAGCATAAAATAAAAAGAACACTATTTTTATTAGTATTCTTTTTAGAGTATTAACAAATTACTTTGTCAACAATAAAAAGAGAGTCGCATGACTCTCTTTTTATTGCTTCTTTATAACTTCTTTTCTTTTATTTTATAACTTTAAACTTGTTTCTAAAGCTAATGTTATCATATCATTTAAAGACTTTTCTCTATCTTCACTAGAAGCTTGTTCTTTATAAAAATGAGAATCTACAACTGTTAATAGGCAAGCTGCTTTTTTCTGTAAAACTTTAGCTGTATAGAAAAGAGCAAAGGCCTCCATTTCTGCCCCAATTATTTCTATACCTTTTGGCATTCTATCAAATAGTTTTTGGATATCATCCATATAGTAATCAAAACAATCACTACAAAGAGTAGTACCTTTCATAAAAGAAATATGTTGCTCTTTTGCAGTTTCTTCTATTTTTTTGTTTAACATCTTATCTGCATCTACAAGATGAACATCTTCATTATTCATAGTAAGAGCAAAATTACTTTCCGAATAAGTTTTGTCTACTAAGATAGTATCAAATATCTTTAATTCCGGAATATATCCTCCACAAGAACCAATACGAATAATATTTTCCACGTTATATTCTTTATATAGTTCATAAGAATAAATTCCAATACTAGGCATACCCATTCCAGATGCCATAACAGTTACTTCTTTCCCTTTATATTTACCAGTATAGGCATAAATGTTACGTACTTGGTTTACGAGTTTAGCCTCCTTTAAAAAATTATCTGCAATATATTTAGCACGAAGGGGGTCACCTGGCATAATTACCGTTTTTGCAATTTCCCCTATCTTTGCTTCGTTATGTGGTGTTGGCATATTTTTTCCTCCTTTGTTTTATTGTTATTCTTTTCTAAATTCCTTTTCATTATACATGAAAGAAGAAAGAAAAAACAAGAGAAAAGAAAAATATGACATTTTTGTAACAACTATTGCACTGATAATAATGTAGTGTTAGTATCTTTAAAGAATAAGACAGAAGAAGACAAGAAAAATACAAGAAAAATTAGATTAAAAAAGCAATTTTTTGGGATTTTTTTAGTCTATTTTTTTAAGAAAAGAAATAGGGGGAGTTATGAAAACAGGATTTGACCATGAGCAATACTTAAAAGTACAGAGTGAAAATATTCGAAAAAGAATGGAGATGTTTGATAATAAGCTATATCTAGAGTTTGGAGGAAAACTTTTTGATGATTATCATGCTTCGCGAGTATTACCAGGATTTAAGCCAGATGCAAAAATACAATTATTACAAAAGTTTAAAGAAGACTTGGAAATTGTTTTCTGTATCAATGCAAACGATATTGAAAAAAACAAGATAAGAGCAGATTATGGAATTAGTTATGATATGGAGTTACTACGTTTAATTGATAATTTACAAAAACTAGATATCTCTGTTAATAGTGTTGTTATTACTATGTATGATGGAACACAAGGAATTGAAAAATTAAAGAAAATATTAAAACAGAGAAAAATAAAAACGTATACCCATAGACCAACAAAAGGATATCCACAAGATATTGAGACGATTGTAAGTGAAGAGGGGTATGGAAAAAATCCATATATTGAAACAAGTAAGAAAATAGTGGTAGTAACAGCACCAGGACCTAATAGCGGAAAATTAGGAACTTGTCTTTCTCAGCTATATCATGAATACAAAAAAGGAGTAAAAGCCGGATATGCCAAATTTGAAACCTTTCCGGTATGGGATTTAAGCTTAATACATCCTGTAAATGTAGCCTATGAGGCAGCAACAGCAGATTTAGGGGATATTAATATGATAGACCCATTCCATTTAGAAGCCTATGGAAAGAAGGCTGTCAACTATAACCGAGATATTTCTACTTTCCCTATTCTAAAAAATATTCTACACAAAATAACAGGAAAAGATATATATCAATCTCCAACAGATATGGGAGTAAATATGATAGGGAAATGTATTATAGATGATGAAGTAGTAAAAGAAGCATCAAAGAACGAAATTATTCGCAGATACTATTCAAGCCTTTGCGATGTAAAGCAGGAAATAGGAAAAAAGGAAACAGTAGAACGAATTGAAGAGCTAATGACAAAGCTAGGAATTTCAGCACAGGATAGAAAAGTGGTACAAGAAGCAATGAAAATAGCGGAAAAAGAAAAAAGAAATTTAGTAGCAATAGAATTAGAGGATGGAAGAATAATTACAGGAAAAGAATCTGAATTACTAAGTGCGCCAAGTGCTATGCTAATTAATGCTATTAAAGAGTTAACACATATACCAGATGATGTATATTTAATCTCACCTTCTGTAATAGAAGGGGTATATAAAATGAAGAAAAAGACTTCATATAAAAAATCATATTATTTAAATTTGCCAGAAGTATTAATTGTTTTTAGTATTTGTGCGGGAACAAATCCAATGATAGAAAAGGCTATTGACCATTTAGGAGAGTTAAGAGGATTAGAAGCGCATTCTTCATATATTATTACAGACGGAGATTTTAACGTATTAAAGAATTTAGGAATTAATTTAACATGTGAGCCAAGACATTCTACTTCTGAAGGATAAAAAAGTTCTAAAATTGAAAAAAATGCATAAAATAAAAGAAGAAAAATACACAGGAAATAGTACCAGAATAGCCTGTGTATTTCCTTTTGTGAATGTTATGTGAAAAATTAGCAAACAGTATTGACATTTGCTAATAGAAGGTATAAAGTATTAGCAGTCTCTGATAAAGAGTGCTAAAATCAAAGGAGGTAATAAGAATGTTGAAACCATTAGCAGACAGAGTTGTTATCAAGATGATAGAAAGTGAAGAAACCACAAAAAGTGGCATTATTTTAGCAGGTTCAGCCAAAGAAAAACCACAAATTGCAGAAGTAATTGCAGTAGGACCTGGTGGAAATGTAGAAGGAAAACAAATTGATATGTATGTAAAAGCAGGAGACAAAGTAATCGTTAGTAAATATGCAGGTACAGAAGTAAAATATGAAGGTGAAGAGTACATGATTGTAAAACAAAACGATATTTTAGCTATTGCAGAATAAACGATAGATTAAAAATAAAACTAGAAAATCAAAATAAAAAACTAGGAGGGAATAGAAATGGCAAAAGAAATTAAATATGGTGAAGATGCCAGAAAATCATTATTAAATGGTGTAAACAAATTAGCAGATACTGTAAAAGTAACATTAGGACCAAAAGGAAGAAATGTAGTATTAGATAAAAAGTTTGGTAGTCCTCTTATTACAAATGATGGTGTTACTATCGCAAAAGAAATTGAATTAGATGATAGTTTTGAAAATATGGGAGCACAATTAGTAAAGGAAGTTTCCACTAAAACAAATGATGTTGCAGGAGATGGAACAACAACAGCAACTGTTTTGGCACAAAGCATGATTAAAGAAGGTGTTAAAAACGTAGCAGCTGGTGGGGATCCAATGGCAATTAAAAGAGGAATGGATAAAGCAGTTACAAAGGCAGTAGAAGCTTTAAAAGAAATTAGTTCTGAAATTAATGGGAAAGAAGACATTGCAAGAGTTGCAAGTATTTCTGCAAACAATGAAGAAGTAGGAAATCTAATTGCAGAAGCAATGGAAAAAGTATCAAAAGATGGAGTTATCACAATTGAAGAATCCAAAACTTCAAATACAGAATTAAATGTAGTAGAAGGTATGCAATTTGATAAAGGATATATTTCTCCATACATGGTAACAGATACCGATAAAATGGAAGCGATTGTAGATAATCCATATATTTTAATTACGGATAAAAAAATTAGTAACATTCAAGAAATATTACCACTACTAGAAAACTTAATGCAACAATCTGGAAAACTAGTTATTGTGTGCGATGATATTGAAGGAGAAGCTTTATCTACTTTAGTATTAAATAAATTAAGAGGTGTTTTGAATGTAGTAGCAGTAAAAGCTCCTGGATATGGGGATAGAAGAAAAGAAATGCTACAAGACTTAGCTATCCTTACAGGTGGAGAAGTTATCACGAGTGACTTAGGACTAGATTTAAAAGATACCCAAATCGAACAATTAGGTAGAGCAAGACAAATTAAAGTACAAAAAGAAAATACGATTGTAGTAGACGGTATGGGAGATAAAGATAAAATAGCAGAAAGAGTAAAACAAATCAAAGTACAAATTGAAGAAACACAAAGTGAATTTGATAAAGAAAACTTACAAGAACGTCTAGCTAAAATGGCTGGAGGAGTAGCTGTTATTGGAGTAGGTGCTGCAACGGAAACTGAAATGAAAGATAGAAAATTAAGAATTGAAGATGCTTTATCTGCAACAAGAGCTGCTGTTGAAGAAGGAATTGTAGCAGGTGGAGGAACTGCCTATGTTAATATTATTCCAGCTGTTGAAAAATTAGCAGAACAGTTAAAAGAAGACGAAAAACTAGGTGCTAGAATTGTGTTAAAAGCATTAGAAGAACCAGTAAAACAAATTGCAGTTAATGCAGGACTAGAACCAGCTGTTATTCTAGAAAATGTAAAATCTGCAGAAAAAGGAAAGGGCTTTGATGCAAGTACAGAACAATATGTGGATATGAAGAAAGCGGGAATTGTAGATCCAACTAAAGTAACAAGAAGTGCTCTTCAAAATGCAGCAAGTATTGCTTCCATGGTACTTACAACAGAAAGCATTGTTACAGATAAAAAGGAACCAAAAGAATGTGGATGTGGACATGATACTCCAGACGCTGGAATGAGTGGAATGTATTAATTTAAACAAAAAGAACTTTTTGATAATGAAAAGTTCTTTTTGACACAATCGAGAAAAAGTAGGGGAGATCCCTACTTTTCTTTTGGTTAGTACGTTAATGCTTAATTAGCAGCATCCACCGCATCCTCCGCCGAAGCCGTTTCCACAACAGCAGCAAAGGATAACTAGAATAATAATTATAATGCAGCAGCAATCTCCGCCGAATCCGCCACATCCGCAGCCACATCCTCTGTTTTCTTGCATTACTTTTCCCCCCTTTCAAATGTCCTAGTACCTCTCGAAACTGACATTAGAAACTAGCATCCACAACCGGTATTGCATGTATTGCAATTGTTGCAACATCCTTTGTTTCCGCATCCGCAGAAAAGTAGTAGGAATAGAATGATGAACCAAAGTATTTCGTCATTACAACAACATCCCATTTAAAATACTACCTCCCCATAGAAATATTTTTGTTCCTTTGTATGGTATATATTATTCCGTTAAATAGAATTGTGTTACATCTGGAAAAGTAAGTAAAAAAAGTTTTTTAAGAAGAAATAACATATACTAAGATATAGTATGAGAAAAAAAGAAAAAGTGTTAAAATAAAAAAGAAAAAAGTATAGAAAATAGATTGACTAAAACAGTTAAAACTATAGAGAATCCTGCCTAAAAGCGATTTAACCCGGAGGTATAATATTGAAAGTTTGGAGTTTAAAAGAAGAAAGAAGTAAATTTATCCTTCTTTTTCTTTTGTAAAAAAATAGTGAAAAAACTATACAAAAAACGAAATATAATGATATAATTCAAACAAATGAATTTATTTGAAAGTAAAAAAGAGGGAGCAAAAAATGGGAAATATCGTTCTATTAGATGATTTAACAATTAACAAAATAGCAGCAGGAGAGGTTATTGAAAGACCAGCTTCTGTTATAAAAGAAATGGTAGAAAACTCTATTGATGCAGGTGCTACTAATATTTCTATAGAAATTCGAAATGGAGGTATTTCATATATTCGTGTTACGGATAATGGAAAAGGAATTGCAAAGGATGATATGGAAATGGCTTTTGAAAGACATGCAACAAGTAAGATTAGGGAAGCAGGTGACTTAGAAAATGTTCGTTCTATGGGGTTCCGTGGAGAGGCTTTAGCAAGTATTGCAGCTGTTGCAAATGTAGAAATGGTATCTAAAACCAGAGATAGTCAGATAGGGAATCGAATCGTAGTAGAAGCAGGAAAAACATTAGAAAATGAAGAAACAGGTTGCCCTGTTGGAACTAGCATTACAGTTACGAATCTATTTTTTAATACACCAGTAAGATATAAGTTTTTAAAGAAAGATTATACAGAGTCAGGATATATTGAAGATGCTATTACTCATTTAGCATTAGTACATCCAGAAATTAGCTTCCGTTTTATTAATACAGGAAAAACGATTATTCAAACAAATGGAAGTGGTGACATGAATAGTGTTATCTATGCTATTTATGGAAAAGATATTGCAGAAGGAGTACTTCCACTTCATTATGAATATGAGGGAATTACAATAAAAGGTGTTGTTGGAAAACCAGAAATTGCACGTTCAAATCGTTCTAACCAAATATTTTTTGTAAATAAACGATATGTAAAAGATAAAACATTATCTGCTGGGACAGAAAAAGGTTTTAAAGGTTTGTTGCCTATTGGTAAATATGGTTTTGTTATTATGAATGTAGAAGTGGCACCAAATAAAGTGGATGTTAATGTTCACCCTGCAAAACTAGAGGTTCGTTTTGAAGAAGAAGGAAATGTATTTAAAGCAGTATATCATGCAGTAAAAGATACCTTACTAAAAGCTGAATTAGTAGCGAATACAGAAAAGCCTTCTGAAAGAGAAATAACAAATATAGAGAAAACAGTAGAAAGTACACCAATTGCAGATTTTAGTACAATGGTTGCTACTCCAGACAGAGAAAAGAGTAGATTTGGGGGATTATTCCGTAAAAGGGAAAAAGAACTAGAAGACGAAGAAGAGAAAGAAAATGTACTTGCACAAATTTACCAAAATAAAAACGGACTAACACAAGAAGTAAAAGTGCCAGAAGAAAAAGTAGAAATAGAAGATAAAGAGATAGACAAACAGGAAGAAAAAAGACCTAATACACGAAATGCACAAGTTACTGACAGTACAATTGTAATTGGAGCAAAGAAATTTAATACTATGGAGGTTCCTTCATATGACTATGATGCAAGTGGATTAGACAAGACGATGGTGATTCAAAAAGATGAGATTGCAAAGCTTGCCGAAAATGATGAGGATAGACCAATTTATAATACAGAAGTAGAAACACCTAAAGAAGAGCAAGTAGGAGCAATGGCACAAATATTAGAAATGCAAAGAAAGCTAAAAGAAGAGATAGAATTAGCAGAAAAACAGGACAAAAAAGAAATTGAAAGTTTTGACAAAACAATGAAATTAGATGTAAAAGAAATGCTACATAAAATAGACCATATGGATACTAATAATCAAAACGATGTAGTAGGATTTGAAGAAATGTATGTAAAAACTTTCGGAAAACTTCCAGCTTCTACAGAGGAACAGAAAAAAGAGGAAGAAAAGAAATTTAGTGCTTACGAATTAATAAAAGATAATAATGTATCTGTTTTTGAAACGGATAAGGGTATAGCCACAAGACCAAATTATAAATTTATTGGAATTGTATTTACTACTTATATTATTATTGAAATGGATAATGAGATGTATATTATAGACCAACATGCAGCACATGAAAGAATTATGTATGAAAAGGTAAAGAAAAACTACTATAATGATAAAACAAAAGATTCACAATTGATGCTATTACCAGATATTATTACTTTAACACATAAAGAAATGGACATCGCAAAAGAGAATATGGAAATGTTCGAAAAAGCAGGATTTATGTTAGAAGAATTTGGAGAAAATACAATCAAATTAACAGGAGCTCCTGATATGTGTATTGATTTAGACACGAAGGAACTATTTATGGAGACATTGGACGAAATTAATACTGTAGCAAGAACCGCAAAACAAGAAAAAGAAGAGCGCTTTATTGCGACTGTTGCATGTAAGGCAGCAGTAAAGGCGCATATGGCATTAACAAAAGCAGAAGTGGATAGTTTAATGGAAGAATTATTGGTACTTCCGAATCCATTTACTTGTCCACATGGAAGACCAACTGCAATAAAAATGAGCAGAACGGATATTGAAAAGAAATTTGCAAGAAGAAAATAGAAGGTTGAGAAAGTGCTTGTTATCAGATTAACTTAGAAGAAAATTTAAATAATAGGGAGAGAAAATAATGGGATTTATACCAGCTATCTTTTTTATGCTATATTTAGTAGCTATACTTGCTACCTACTATAGTATGCATAATACAGAAAAGAAGAAACGAATCTTATTTTTGCTAGTAGGAACTGGAGTTCTATATGCTATTAGTTGGGTAGCCTATACAATTATGTTTCAATTTTCAGGAATTAAAATAGATAATCAAAATGCGTTAAATACGATAAAGACTAGTATGCTATTAATTTTAACACCAGTAAATGTATTAGTTTTATTACCTTTTATTGGAAGAAACATTACAAAATTAACAGAAAAGACAATAGATGAGAATTCTTTTAAAAAAAGAATTTTCGGAGCTATCCTTGTTTTTATTGTTTTCCTTATCTTAGAGATGATATATACGAAAAGTACTTTGATATATATGATTGAAACTTTTGCGAAATAGGAAAGTAGATAAGAAATGATAAAAAAGAGAAGAAGAACCGTGCAAAAGGAGAAAAGAAAATGGGAAAAAAACCAATGGTAATTGTAATAGCAGGTCCAACAGCTTCCGGAAAAACAGCATTAGGAATAGAACTTGCTAAAAGGATAAATGGAGAAATTATTTCAAGTGACTCCATGCAAATTTATCAAGATATGAATATAGGAACAGCCAAACCAATAAAAGAAGAAATGCAGGGAATACCACACCATTTACTGGATTTCGTTTCTCCAGAGGAAAGATATAGTGTAGCAAATTTTAAACAAGATGCTCAAAAAACAATAGAGCAAATTTTAATAAAAGGAAAGACTCCTATAATAGTAGGTGGAACTGGGTTATATATAAATAGTTTAATTGACGGGATTGACTTCCCAGATATTACAATCGATGAATCCTATCGTACAGAGTTAGATAAGATAGCAAAAAAGCAAGGACTAGAAGTTCTATATAAACAAGCACAGCAAATTGACCCAGAAGCAATGAAACAGATTAGTCCTAAAGATAAAAAAAGAATTTGTCGTGTATTAGAAATCTATCATCAAACAGGAAAAACAAAGACAGAACAAGAAAAAGAATCCAGAAAAAAAGGTGTGCCTTATGATTACTTGGTATTTGCCATTGACATGAAAAGAGAACTGCTTTATGATAGAATCAATAGACGAGTGGACAAGATGATACAACAAGGCTTAATACAAGAAGTAAAAAATCTACTAAGAAAATATAAGACATTTCCAACTGCAATGCAAGGTTTAGGCTATAAAGAGGTAGTAGAATATTTAATTGGTAATATAAACAAAGAAGAAATGATAGAAAAAATAAAACAAGAAACTAGGAGATATGCGAAAAGACAGTTAACCTGGTTTCGTAGAAATAAGCAAACAATTTGGTTAGATGGAACAAAAGAAATACAAAATAATGTTGCGATTATTTTGGAGGGAATTAAAGAACGTGGATAGAAAAAAGAAAAGTCAAAAAGGATATCCTAAAAATGCAAAAAAAGGCAAAAAAGTAGAAACACAAATTATCTTAGAAGATGCAAATGTGATAGAACAAGAAAAAAGTAAAGCAAAACAAAATAAAAAAGCAAATAAAGGAAAAGTACAAAATAAAAATCTTAACACAATGAAAATTGTTCTTGTTAGCATTATTGCAATTGCTATTATTGGGTATTGCATTTATGGTATCTATAATTTAATAAAACAGCCAACCGATAAGTTCACAGTAGAAGAAGGTAGCGTATCTGAGGAAGAAGAAGCAGTAGGCTATCTAATTCGTGATGAAAAGATGGTACAAGGTGAAAACTATAAGAACGGAATTTTACCAATCAAAGCAGAAGGTGAAAGAGCAGCAAACGGAGAATCTATTTTCCGTTACTATAGTAACAACGAAGAGGAATTAACGAAAAAGATAGAAGAGTTAGATGCTAAGATAGATGAAGCACTATCCAAAGAAACAGAAACTTTCTCTAGTGATATTAAGGTATTAGATAAACAAATATCAGAGAAAATAAATAGTATTTATCAATGTAAGGATATGCAGAAAATAAAAGAATACAAAAAAGATATTGAAAATTATGTTACTAAAAAAGCAAAAATAGCTGGTGAGCTAAGTCCAGCAGGTTCGTATACCAAAGAACTAATAAAAGAAAGAAGCGATTATGAAAACAAATTAAACTCTTCTACTGAATATGTAAAAGCACCAATGGGGGGGATTGTTTCTTATCGTATTGATGGACTAGAAGATGTCCTTACACCAACAGATTTTAGTACTATTACAAAAGAAACATTAGAAAAGCTAAATATGAAAACAGGTCAGATAATACCAACTAGTACAGAAAGTGGAAAAATTATTAATAATTTTATCTGTTATATGGCATGTATTAGCAATTCAGAAAATGCAAAAGAAATAGAAGTAGGGAAAAAAATAAAATTAAGATTATCCAATGGAGATGAAATTGATGCAAAATTAGAATATAAATCACAAGAAGAAGATTCCTATGTTTTAATTTTCTCTTTTAACGATGATATTCAAGAATTAACAAGTTACCGAAAGACATCTGTTGATATTATTTGGTGGAGTTATTCTGGATTAAAAGTTCCGAATAGTGCTATTTGCTATAACGGAGAAAAAGCATATGTGGTACGTAATCGTGCGGGATATTTAGACAAAATTTTAGTTAAAGTAGACAAGAAAAACGAGAATTATTCTATTGTTGAAAATTATTCTACAGAAGAATTAAAAGAGCTAGGATATTCGACAAAAGAAATCATAAATCGAAAGTCTATCTCTCTTTATGATGAAATAGTTTTGAATCCTGACTTATCAAAAGTTCAATAAAATTGAAGAATAAGTCGAAAAATTAGCTGCAATATTACAAAAATATTACAGCTAATTTAAAATTTTATGACAATGGTCAAAAAACTTGACAAGAGGCCGGAAAAGATAGATACTATTAGCATGAAATAAAAAGAGAAAAATACAAATGAGAAATGAAGAGTATTAGGAGGTTTTATAAATGGCAGGAGCTATCATGAACAAAGTTTGGGATTTATTTGGAATGGATGCAGCAAGAGACGATGAAGAAGAATTAGATGATGTATATGATTATGAAAATGAGGATATAGAAGAGGAAGAACCAGAAGAAAGAGGAATTTTTGGTAGAAAGAACAAAGTGGTAAATATGCCACAAGTACAACAAATTAGAATGGTAATTTCACAACCAACAACATTTGACCAAGCAGAAGAAATCTGCATTTACCTAAAAGAAAAAAAATCTATCATTGTTAACTTAGAATATGTTAACAAAGACGTTGCAAGACGTATAATAGATGTTATTAGTGGTGCAGTAAAAGTACTAGATGCTCATATGCAAAAAATATCAAATTCTATTTTCTTAGTAGCACCAACAAACTATGAAATTTCAAACGAAATGGCAAGAGAAGAGATAAAAAATAAATTATCTGTATCATGGCTAAAAAATAATTAAATTCAGGAGGTAGAAGAATGCTTACTCCATTAGACATAGAAAATAAAAAATTCGCAAAGCAGATGATGAACGGGTATAGTGTAGAAGAAGTAGATGATTTTCTAGATGAAATAACAGAAGATTATGGAAAACTATATAAAGAGAACACTGCGATAAAGGAACAATTAGAAGAAACAAAACAAAGCTTAGAACACTATCAAAGCATTGAATCCACTCTTCAAAATACTTTAGTAATGGCACAATCAACTGCAGAAGACGTAAAGAAGGTAGCACAACAACAAGCAGACCAGATTATTAAAGATGCACAAGGTGAAGCTAAAAATTCAATTACAGAGTTAGAGCAACAAATAACAATGAAACAACATGAATTGAATGACATGAAACAAAAATTTGATGTGTATAAAGCAAAAATGGAAGCTTTACTAATTTCTCAATTAGAACTTTTAAAAGATATTAATAAAGAATAAATTAAAATAAAACACAAAGAGGTAACTTTTGTTACTTCTTTTTTCATCTTTACTAAGTTGCTAAAAAGCAAAGAAAACATCCGAAACTTTTTATGTAAAGGTGTTGATAAAATCGAAAAAATACGCTATAATAACTAAAGCAAAATTATTACAATAGGATAAAAATGTTACAGAACTGTTAAGTGTATGTTACATTTCGATTAATAATATTGACATATAGAAAAAATCGAATAAAATAGAGATAATTGAAGAGGTAATCTATGAGAGTAATCAGTGGAACAGCACGTGGCACCAAGCTATATTCTTTAGATGGTGTAACAACGAGACCAACTTTAGATAGAGTAAAAGAATCTTTATTTAATATCTTGCAACATAAAGTGCAAGAGGCGAATGTGTTAGATTTATTTGCTGGAAGTGGAGCTTTAGGAATTGAAGCAGTTAGCAGAGGCGCAAAACGAGCTGTCTTTTGTGATAAATCACCAGAAGCAATAGAGGTAATAGAAAAAAATATACACAAAACAAAAATGCAGAATAAATCTGTTATAATAAAAAAAGATTATAGGAAGGCATTAGAAGAATTAAAAACAAACAAAGAAATATTTGATTTAATTTTCTTGGATCCTCCGTACGAATCTAATTTAGCAATAGAAGCGACAACACAAATACTTACATTTGATATATTAACGAAAGATGGAATGCTAGTAATAGAAACTGATGACAAAAATAGAATATTAGAAAAGATAGAAAATTTAAATATAGAGGTACAAGATTTAAGAAAATATGGTAGAGCCTACCTAATATTTTTAAATCGAAAGGGGTAAAGAGAGAATGGAAATATTTACACTATTAGAAACGTTAGAGGAAATTTTAGAGAATAGTAAAACCATACCTTTTTCTGACAAAGGAATTGTAGATAAAGAAGAAATGCTAGAGATTATAAAAGAAATTCGCTTAAAACTACCAGATGAGCTAAAACAGGCAAAATGGGTGAAAGAAGAAAGACAAAGAATTTTAGCGGAGTCTCAAAAAGAAGCGGATGACATAGTAAAAGAAGCAGAAAATAGAATTATATCTATGATTGATGAACATGAAATTACAAGAAAAGCATATGAACAAAAAGCAGAAATCATTGAAACTGCAAATGAAATGTCAAGAGAAATTTCAAAAGGAACCAAAGACTATGCAGACAATATTTTACAGGGCGTTACCAATGCCTTAGAAGATGCTGAAAAGGTATTACAAGATGCTTTGAAAGTAATTGACAATAACAGAAAAGAATTACAATAAGAAAATAGAAAAAGAATAACAAGATAGTTACTAAATTGTGGATAAGTAGCTATCTTTTTTGTGATTCTTGCGTTTAAAATAAAGTAAAAAATGTCATTCAAATGTCATCAAAATGTAATATAAAATAGCAAAATAAAGCCCAAAATCCCTTGAAACAATTGTTTTAAATCGATATAATAGGAAAGAAGAAAAAGGTTAAAAGGGAGGCCAAATTAAAAATGGCAAAAGCAAAAAGAAGTAATGGAAAAAGAAAATATACAAAAAGTAAGAAGAAACAAGAAAAATTAGATTTAGCAGTAGTAGGAATGATTATTATTAGTATTTTACTTGCTGTTTTAATATATACACAATCCGGATATATCGGAGAACACTTAAGCCCATTGCTTGGAGGTATTATGGGTTGGATGAAATATATCTTACCAGTTGGTACTTTTGCAATTGCAATTTATTTAGCTTGTGATTCAAAAGATACATTATCACCTAAGCTTGCACAGTATGCTGTCTTCCTATTATGTATTGCTACAGTAATGACAATTTTTCAAATATCAAAAGGTACAATCGACAATACACAAAGCTTTAGTGATGTCATATCCGTAGCTTATCGTCAGGGAGAAAGCAATATAGGAGGAGGAGCTATTGGAGCAATTGCAGCCGTTCCACTTGTCAATCTCTTAGGTATACTAGGAGCTACCATACTTTGCATAGGAGTTGCACTTATTCTTCTTATCTTTATGTTTGGAATTAGACCAGCAGAGGTTATTATGAATATTATGGATAACCTAGCTGAGAGAAGAGCAGAAAGAAAAGAAGCAAAATTAGCCACAATGGAAGAAGAGGAGGAAGAAGACCAAATTATAGAGACAAAAGCACAAAGAAGAGCAAGACTAAGAAAAGAGAAAGAAGAAGCAAAAAAGCAAAAAATGAAGGAAGATAAACTTCCAGAATCTATTGAAGACCAGATTACGATTAATTTAAATAATGGAGCAACAGAAGAAAAAACTTCCAAACTAAAGAAATACAATCATGGAAAAGATGATTTAGTCCCAATGGGAATGGAAAAGGAGGAAGAGCCTGCCTCACCAGATACTTTAGGAAATATCTTTAAAACACAACAGGTAGAAAAAGAGCAAAAGACAAAAGAAGTTCTAGTATTAGAACATACACTAACAGTAGAAGACGAAAATTATGAATTCCCTCCTATACAAATGCTAAGTCCAGGGAACAAAAGGGTACTAAAAGGAGGAAAAAAAGCAGTTGCCGATACTGCAACAAGATTACAAAAAACATTGTATAGCTTTGGAGTAAGTGCAAAAGTAGAAAATGTATCAGTAGGACCTGCAATTACAAGATATGAAATTAAACCAGCAGAGGGAGTAAGAGTAAGTAAAATAGCAAACTTAGCAGATGATATTGCTTTAAACTTAGCGGCAGAAAGTATTCGTATTGAAGCACCAATACCAGGAAAACAAGCAGTAGGAATTGAAGTACCAAATACAGAGAATGAAGTAGTAGCACTTCGTGATATCATTGATTGTGATAAATTTAAACAACATAAATCAAAACTAGCATTTGCATTAGGAAAAGATGTAGCTGGAAATGAAGTCGTAGCTGATATTGCAAAAATGCCACACGTATTAATAGCTGGAGCAACAGGTTCTGGTAAGAGTGTTTGTATTAATACTCTAATTACAAGTATTATATATAAAGCAAAACCAAGTGAAGTAAAATTGGTAATGGTAGACCCTAAAGTAGTCGAATTATCCGTATATAACGGAATCCCGCATCTATTAATCCCAGTTGTAACAGACCCTAAAAAAGCAGCAGGAGCCTTAGCTTGGGCAGTACAAGAAATGGTAAATCGATATAGCCTATTTGCGGGAAAAGGAGTACGTGATATCAAAGGATATAACGAGGCTTTAGATAAAGAAGGAGGAGCAGAAAAACTTCCTCAAATTATTATTATCATAGATGAGCTTGCAGACTTAATGATGGTAGCACCAAATGATGTAGAAGATGCTATCTGTAGACTAGCACAAATGGCAAGGGCTGCAGGAATGCATTTAGTAATTGCAACGCAAAGACCATCGGTAGATGTTATCACAGGTATCATTAAAGCTAATATACCATCTAGAATATCATTTGCTGTATCTTCACAAGTAGATTCTAGAACTATCTTAGATATGGTAGGAGCAGAAAAGCTATTAGGAAAAGGAGATATGCTATTTTATCCATCTGGAGCTTCGAAACCAACTAGAGTACAAGGGGCTTTCATATCAGATAAAGATGTAGAAAAGATAGTAGATTTTCTAAAATCCAATAATGGTGGAGATGTAACATATAACGAAGACATATTAGAAAGTATTGAAAAAGCAAACAGCACAGATAAAGAAATCAAAGAACAAGAAGATGATAACGACACAGACCCATTTTTAATGGATGCAATTGATACGGTTGTCGAAACAGGACAAGCCTCAACTTCTTTTATTCAAAGAAGATTTAAAGTAGGATATGCAAGAGCAGGAAGAATTATAGACCAAATGGAAGAAAGAGGAGTTATCTCTGGATACCAAGGAAGTAAACCAAGAGAAGTATTAATGACAAAAGAACAATTAGCAGAGCTAAAAATGGCAGGAAACAGTAATGTAATAGAAGAGAAAAACAAAGAATAAAAAAGAAAGGAGAAGGGAAGTATGCCAAAAGAAGATTTCTTTTCCATATTCGGTGTAAAAGACTATAACAATGAACTAGAAAAAGTATTAGAAAAAAAATCTTTTTCGGAGGATACAAAGAACCTTCTTCTTTCTATGCTATATAAGATGGAAACCAACTATCCGGATTATGAAAGAATTAAAAGAGAAGTATTACCTAAAAAAGTATATATGAATCAAGTTATCCAAATGATAAAAAAAGACTGTGACGAAATAGAAGTAATTGACCCAAAATCTGATAAATACAAAGAAATGAAAAAGCAGCATTTGGAATATGAAATAGACAGTAAAAATCAAAAAATTCGTATTTTCCCTAATGAAATAACTTTATTAACAGCTATTTTAGAAGTATCTCGAAATCAAATACAAATAGATAACAACAAAAAAGAATGGGATATTGAAAAATCCAAGATAATAAAAGAACAAATACAAGCTCGGATACCGTATGAATATGGTAGAAAACATACGAGATTTCAATGGATTTTCATGGAATGTAAATGAAAAAAGAATAGAAAATAAACAAATCAATTTAGCTTTTCAAAATTTACTCTATTTAACAGACATGAAATTCATCAATGAGCTTGTCCAGCCAACACAAGAGGCAAAACAACTAGTAGAAAAATTAGAAATAAAAATGAAAGAAGAATATACAGAAGAAAAAGCAAATATGTTTTTAGAGCAATTTTATCAAGTCGTGATAGAAAATAAAATAAAACAAGATGAAAATATAAAACAAGAATTATTAAAACAACAAGGAAAGATAGAAGAACAACTTAAGAAAATGCAAAAAAAGACAGAATATATAAAAGAAATAACAGAAAAGAGAAAAGAAGCCAGAGAAAAAATAAAAGAAATAGATACACTAATACATGACAAAGAAAAGCTAATGGTAGAGTTTGTGGAAAGAAACGAAAAATTACCAGAAGAAGAAAAGATATTTAGCTTAGCATATTTACTAGAAATATTAGAAGAAGAACGAGAAGAATACATTTCTAAAAATCAAGAATATAGTGAGATGTTAGAACCTAAAAAATTCCTAGAAAAGAAGCAAAAGTTAGAAAAAAAGAAAATAGTAATGGAAAAATTACCAATATCAGAAACAAAAAGAGAAGAATCAGCTATAATAGAACTACAGAAGGCTTTCTTAGCCTGTATGCTAGAAAAAATACAAAAAATAGAAACGAAAAAAGAAATGGCAATTTTCATCTATATATTCCGATATTATTTACTTTTACCAATAGAAAAAACAAAAAAGATAGCCGATATAAGAAAGATAGGCAAAGAAGTAAAGGAAGTACGAAAAGTACTTTTGCAAAAAGCAATTCAAATGAAAGTTATGAATACTTTTTCAAATGCATTTAGTGTAGATTTTGCTATTATAAAACCTATTCTAGAATCTCACTATATGGAATTAAACAAGATAGAATTACAAATTTGTAAAATAGAAGATAAGAAAAATAAAGAAGAGATATTCTTAAAAGAAAAACAAGAAGAATCAAATGAAAACGAAAAATACACATACATTTTTACCATAGAAGTATATAATGACATACGAGAAGGAGAGTATCAAGTTGAAATAGAAACAGATATTCCTGTAAAAGAATTAGAAATAAAGAAAAACAAAAAGATAAAATTATTCATATAAAAGAAGAATAGGAGGAAAGAATATGAAAGTAACCTTTTTAGGAGCAACAAAAACAGTAACAGGTTCTAACTTTTTAGTAGAAGGAGCAGGACATAAATTTTTAGTGGACTGTGGTATGTACCAAGGAAAGGCACAAGATGAATGGGAAAATGATATGCCATTCCAATTTGATGTGTCAGAAATTGATTTTATGTTATTAACACATGCTCATATTGACCACTCTGGAAGAATTCCAAAGTTATATAACGAAGGATATCGTAATCCAATCATTGCAACAAAAGCTACTTGTGACTTATGTTCTATTATGTTACCAGATAGTGGTCATATTCAAGAAATGGAAGTAGAATGGAAAAACAGAAAAAGAGAAAGGCAAGGACTAAAACCACTTCCACCACTATACACAGCAGAAGATGCAGCAAGAAGTTTAGAAATCTTCAGGCCAGTTCGTTATGACCAAATCATTGAGATTACAGATGATATCCATGTACGTTTTAATGATGCAGGACATATGTTAGGTTCTAGCATTATTGAAATCTGGATAAAAGAAGACGAAAAAGAAGAAAAAATTGTATTTACTGGAGATTTAGGAAATAATGATATTCCACTATTGGGTGCACCTACTATGATAGAATCTGCAGATTATGTGGTAATGGAATCTACATATGGAAGCAGGCTTCATATACGAAATGATGAAAAAGCAGAAATGTTTCTAGACATTGTATCCGAAACATTAGACAAGGGTGGAAATGTTATTATCCCATCTTTTGCAGTAGGGAGAACACAAGAAATCTTATATGAAATTAATAAATTAAAAGAAAAAAGACATGATGAAGCCTTTCGAGAAAAATATGAAAAATTAATGCGAGTACCAGTATTTGTAGATAGTCCATTAGCTATCTCTGCTACAGAAGTATTTAAGGAAAATGAAGATTTATTTGATGAAGAGGTAAGAAAAGAAATTGATAGTGGAGATAACCCATTGGAATTTCCAGGACTAAGTTTTACCAGAACAGCAGATGAATCCAAAGCATTAAACGAAAGTACTATCCCATCTATCATTATATCCGCAAGTGGTATGTGTGAAGTAGGAAGAATAAAACATCATTTAAAACACAATATATGGGATCCTAAAAATACAATCCTATTTGTAGGATATCAAGCTCCTGGTACATTAGGAGATAAAATTGTGCATGGTGCAGAGAAAGTAAAAATATTTGGAGAAGAAATTGCAGTAAATGCAAGAATAGAATATATTGAAGGATATTCAGTACATGCGGACCAAGAATGGCTGCTAAACTTCATCTATTCATTCATAGAAAAACC
>JBKXSZ010000017.1:0-4653 GCA_047017005.1 Clostridia bacterium
TACTTCTATTTTGTCTTTTGCTTTTTGTTTCATTTTCTCTTCTGTATTTTCTTTATTTTCTTCCTTTTTATTCTCTTCTTTTTCTTGCTTTCTATTTCCTCTATTTTTCGCCTTTTCTTCTGTTTTTTGAATATGGTCTGGGTCATCCTCATCTTTATCTGTTGGCAATAATAAGTTTAATGCAATACCAATAACAGCAGCTAAACTCATTCCCGAGATAGTAAGTGAAAAGTCTCCACTAACAAATGATACAGCAGCCCCTCCTAATCCTAATACAAGCATGGTAGAAGCAACTACTACATTTTTAGAAATTCCAAAGTCAATTTGATTTTGAATTAATACCTTTAAACCATTTACTGCAATAAATCCATATAGAAGAAGAGAAACGCCTCCTAAGACAGCATTTGGAATTGTTGTAATTAATGCTGTGAACTTTCCTAAAAATCCAATTAAGATGGCAAAAATAGCTGCTAATCCAATTACCCAAACAGAAGCTACTTTTGTCATTCCTACAACAGATGTATTTTCTCCATAAGTTGTATTAGCAGGTCCTCCTATTAATCCTGCTATAAAAGTTGCAATTCCATCTCCTAATAGTGTTCTATCTAGTCCTGGATTTTTTAATAGGTCTTTCCCTATAATCGCTCCTAAAGCAGTATGGTCTCCAATATGTTCTGCCATGGTAACTAAAGCAATTGGTGCAATTGTTAATATAGCAGAGAAGTTTGGTGTATAACTTACAAAAGGTAGCATGAATTGTGGCATGCTAAAGAAGGAAGCCTGCATTACTGGTGTAAAATCAATCATTCCTAATACCACTGCTGTTATATATCCCGATAAAATACCCACTAAGAATGGGATAATTTTAAAAAAACCTTTTCCTCTTACCATCACAATAGCTGTTACTAAAAAAGAAACTAGAGCCACTACAATATTTCTCCATTCAATAGCTGTTCCACTTGCTAACCCTATTTGCGAAATTGCATTTGGAGCTAATCCTAAACCAATAATCATAATCATTGGTCCGATAACAACAGGTGGAAGTACTTTATCAATCCATCTCTTTCCAATAAACTTAATAATAATGGCTACTATTACATAGATAAGTCCTACTGCCATAACACCTGTCATAGCTCCTGCTGTTCCTGCTTTAATAGCTGCTGAGGCAAGTGGTGCAATAAAGGCAAATGAACTCCCTAAATAAACTGGGGATTTTCCTTTTGTACATAATAGATAAATAAGGGTACCAATACCAGAAGCTACTAAAGCAACCGGAATCGTTAGTACATCTTCTGCACAGCCTGCGGCTCTTGCTGCTGTATTAACCAAGATAGGAACTAAAATAGTTGCTCCAAACATAGCAAAAACATGTTGAAGTGCCAGAACAATCCACTTCCCAACAGTTGGCTTTTCGTTTACATCTAAGAGTAATTTTAATTCTTTCATAAAGACATCCTCCTTTATTTTACTTAAAAAATATAAAAAAACACTAATTGAAAAATCAATTAGTGAATTAATATATCTATAAAATTTAAAATGAAAGATAATGAAATGGATAAAATGGCAATAAAAGTAAGCTTTGCGCTTCCCTTCTCATCTTTTAATTTATTTTCTATTTTATTTAACATTTCCTTCATTTGTATCGCCCTTGAAAATATTACTACATCTTTTTTCAAAATTCAATACTTTTTCTATTTTTTCTTTCTTTTACAACAAGATTTTTATTCTATTTTTTCTTATTTTTATAGATATCTCTTTTCTTTTCTTAATGGAGTGATATAATATAAAAAATATTAAATAAAAAAGGAGTCCAACTATGAAATTGCATGCACCGATGATGCCAACAGAATTTTCATTGCATCATTCTATTGAAATAATTTTAAAAGAAGCCTATGAGCAAGAAGAAGATGTTAGTTGCTATTTATTTGAACATGATTTTGCTTCTTCTTTTGAACTCGATAAATTAGAAATCAACCAGAGTAAATTCTTAGACTGTAAAATTCTTCAATGTAAATTTAGTCGTATGTTTTTCATCGATGTTATTTTTGAAAATTGTGATTTATCCAATACTGATTTTAGTGATTGTAATTTTGCAAGAGTTCTTTTTAAAAATTGTAAATTAGTTGGTTGTAATTTTCCAGATGGAATGTTTACTAATATTCTATTTCAAGATTGTAATTTGCATTATGCTAACTTTACCCTCTCTACTTTTCGAAATGTATCTTTTACCTCATGTGATTTAACTAGTAGTAATATAGAAGAAGTACAATTACATGAAACGGAATTCATTTCTTCTACTCTTCTTAGAGTTCAATTTGTTAGAACTCCTCTAAAAGGAATAGACTTTACTTCCGATATTTTAGAAGGAATTGTCATTACTGGAAATGAACTTAAAGGAGCGATTGTCTCTCCTATGCAGGCAGTTGAACTGTCTAAATTATTAGGTTTAATTATTCAATAGTATATTATTTTTATTATAAAAGGTGTGATATCAATGAATCACTTAGGAACTATTTATTTAGAAACAGAACGCTTAGCTTTAAGAAAGCTTTCTATTGTAGATGCTGAAACAATGTATCAAAATTGGGCAAGTGACTCTACAGTAGCAAAATATGTTGGATGGAATCCTCATGAAAACTTAGGAATAACAAGAGATTTTTTAAATGATTGCGTTAATAATTATATAAGTTTTGATACCTATAACTGGGGAATTGTTATAAAAAAGTCGAATACTTTAATTGGAACAATTGGAGTTGTTAATTTCTCTGAAAAGCATCAATTTGCCGAGCTTGGTTATGTTATAGGCTCTCCCTGGTGGAATCATGGATATGCAACAGAAGCTTTAAAAAAAGTATTAGATTTCCTACTTTCTGAAGTACATTTTAGTTGCATTGAAACAAGATGTTATGAACAAAATTATGCCTCCAGTAGAGTTATGCAAAAAGCTGGTATGAAATATGATACTTGCCTACGAAGTAGAGTATTAGATAAAACAACAGGACTTCGTGATAATCTTGTTATTTATTCTATGTTAGCAGATGAACTTCCAAAATAAAATTTAGAATTTAAAGGAGTAAAATAAAATGGAAAATATAACTTTAGAATTTGAAAAGATAGTAGGAAAAATAGATGAAAATTTAAAATTATATATTGAAAATCATGTTTTCCCGGAGTATGAAAAAAACGAATCTGCCCATGGTCTTTCCCATATTCTTTATGTCATTCGAAGAAGCCTTATTTTTGCAAATCAGGTAACAGAGCCAATTAATTTAAATATGGTATATGTTATAGCTGCTTATCATGATATTGGACATCATATCGATGCTAAAAGTCACGAAAAAATATCCGCTTCTATTTTAGAAAAAGATACCAATCTTAAAAACTTCTTTACTCCAGAGGAAATAGCCATGATGAAAGAAGCTGTTGAAGACCACCGTGCCTCTTCTAAAACAGATCCTAGAAATATTTATGGAAAAATCGTTTCTTCTGCAGATAGAAATACAAACGTTAATAATGCGATAAATAGAAGCTATTCTTATCGATTAAAACATTCCCCTAATGCAACCCTAGAAGAAATGATAGAAGAGTCTCGCCAGCATCTAAAGGATAAATTTGGAAAGGGAGGCTATGCCACGCAAAAAATGTATTTTGAAGATAAAGAATACACAAACTATTTAGATAAGATTGATACCTTAGTATCGGATAAGGAAGCTTTTAGAAATCGATTTATGGAAGTGAATAACTTGAATTAATAGAAGTATTTTATGGTAGTCAAAGATTATATCGATATGGCTATTAATAAGTTAAAAATTATAGTCGTATTATCGTAAAGCTTCAGTTAACTATAAAGAACATCTGAGTGTTTCTTTTCCAATGGAGATTACAAGACATAGAAAATAGAGTATATGATTTTTAATGATACATAAAGAGCTAGATTATTAATCTAGCTCTTTGGGACTAAGTCCCAAATTTAGAATTTTGACTACTTATTATTGCACCTATTTTATAATTTTTCTTCTTTGATTTTGAGAAAGTTTTGTTATCTTTTATAGCAACTAATCGAATCAATTTTTGTTTTTCTTTGTTCAATTTTAAATTTCTTCTTCATTTTCGTTCACATTTTTTGAAAATAATTCATAAAATTCTATTTCAAATCCTTTGTTAAGAGTTGTAATATAATCATCTAGTTGCTCTTGATTTATATTAACACTTGTCCTTATTTCTTTTTCTTCTTCATTTACTTCAATAGGTACATAAACATCTGCTATTCCTAACATAATCTCCCACATAAAAGTAATCACATTCATTAAAGAATAAAAATAACTTATTTTTAATGATTACTCTATGTGGTTCTACATATGCTAAGTTTGTATGTTCTATAATCCTTAAACAACCTTCAAATATCATTTCGTGTTCAAGTTTTAAGCATTCAAACTACAAACCCATTCAATTTTATAGAGCAATTCTCTTTTTATTTTGTTTTTCTTCTTAACGATACTAATCATACCACACCATCCTTCAAGCTAAAGGCGACAAAAAAATCAACCTTTACAGTTGATTTAGCAATACTTTCGCCAAAGTGCGACGATTTTACTTAATGGAGCGGGTAGTGGGAATCGAACCCACGCTATCAGGTCGGAAGCATGACATTCT
>JBKXSZ010000017.1:6431-32805 GCA_047017005.1 Clostridia bacterium
TTGTTTTTTTCATAAATCTTTTGTATAATTTGATACATAAGAGATACCTCCTTTTTGAATATTGTTTTGTTGATAAAATATTCTATCAAATTGGTATCTCTTATTCAATTTTCTTATCAAATTTTCCCTACTAAAAGTTTATACTAACGATAGATTCTTTATTTTTTTTATTTTCTTCTTATATTATTTTTTATTTATTCAATTCAAAGTTTATTTTAGTATCCTTTATCCACAGATTATAAACAAAAAGAACATCGTAAGATGTTCCTTCTTTGAATACTTGGAGCAGGTAGTGGGAATCGAACCCACGTAGCTAGCTTGGAAGGCTAGGGTTCTACCATTGAACTACACCTGCATTTTTCTTTTATTATCAAGGCTGGAGCAGGTAGTGGGAATCGAACCCACGTAGCTAGCTTGGAAGGCTAGGGTTCTACCATTGAACTACACCTGCACTTTTCTCCTGACAAGTATAAATTATAAAGGGTAAAATTAACTTTGTCAATACTTTTTTAAAATTTTTCTCTATATTTATTAAGGGGTGAATTGTAAAAGTAAAAGCAATTCTCAAATATATAAGTAGAAATTAGTCTTACACAAGTCTTTAATGTACAACTTAACGCAATTTTAGTATAATATATATGCAAATGTTTTTGGTGGAAATGGAGTATTAGATATGATCGAAAAAGGGAAACAATTAACATTAAGCCAAAGAATTAAAATAGAAGAAATGTTGAACCAAAGATACAGAAAATTTGAAATTGCTAATGAATTAGATAAAAGCCAATCTACTATTGCAAGAGAAATTAACAAACATAAAAAATTAAAACCTCATAATCCTTTAAACAATGATAATCTGTACAACTGTAAGTACTTCATTAACTGCAAAAAATGTACAGGAAAATGTAGAATATTTCAACCTATTCCTTGTAAAGATAGAGACAGGAATATTGGTGTTTGCAATAATTGTAATAAATTAAAATCTTGCAATTTAGATAAATATTTCTACAAAGCTGAAGATGCACAAAAGAATTACGAATATACATTAAAAGATTCTAGACAAGGTGTTAATTTAAATACTTCCGAATTAATTGAATTAGCTCATATCATCTGTCCTCTTGTTAAAAAAGGTCAATCTATTTATACAATCTTAAATAACCATCCTGAAATAAAATTATGCGAAAAAACAATATATAATTACATAGAAATGGGATTATTTAAAGATTGGGATGTTACTAATTTAACACTTAAAAGAAAGGTTAGAAGGAAAGTGTCTAAAAAGAAGTTTAAAAAACGTAAGGAACCAGAAAATTATGAAGGAAGAACATATACTGATTATCTCAATTACAAAATTCTTAATCCTAATGTTCCTACAACAGAAATGGATACTGTATACAACAATCAATCTGGTCCATATATTCAAACTTTCATATTTGAAAATACTTCATTTATGATTGGTATACTACACAAAGATAAAACAGCTGATTCTATGTCAAAAACTTTAAATGACTTTCAGGACAAACTATCTGATGAAGAGTATAGAAAACTATTTTCTCTTCTGCTAACAGATAGAGGTACTGAATTTGGCAAACCACAGCAATTTGAAATTAATATGGAAACAGGAGAAATTAGAAGTAAAATTTTCTATTGTGATCCAATGCAATCAAGTCAAAAGCCACATGTAGAGAATAATCATAACTTCATAAGAGAAATTTTACCCAATGGACAAAACTGGAACAATTTAACACAGGATAAAGTAGATTTAATGTTCTCTCACATTAATTCAGTGCCTAGAGAATCTCTAGGCAACAAAACACCTTATGAGATATTTACATTTATTTATGGAAAGAAGTTAGCTGATAAATTAAATATACAGAAGATAGAAAAAGACGAGGTTACTACCACTCCTCGACTTTTTTAAACAACTAACATTAAAAATTAAATATTAGATTAATTTTAAACCAAAAAACATTTGTATAATTAAATATTTTACAAACTAGAGTCAAATAGCTTTTACTTTTACTCTAAAAAAATTAAATGCAATTTGGCTTGTTTGTTATGCAAATTTTTTTGAATTTATACTTTAATTTTACAGAATAAACTAGAAAAAAGCAATACTTTAAGATAAAAATATTGCTTTCAAACTGCATTTAATCGTACAAATTGCATTTACTTTACAGAATTGCTTTTAACTTTTCACTTGACGATATTTATTAAGGGGTGAATTGTAAAAGTAAAAGCAATTATGAGAAAAGATACTTGAAATAAGTCTTTCAATATATTCTTAATGTTAGATTAAATGCAATTCATGATATAATATAGTTGTAAGTGCTTTTGGTAGAAAAGAGGATTTATGAACACTTTTAACAACAAACATCTTACCTATGAAGAAAGATGCAAAATTGAAGAATGTATCAATAAAGGTTTTAGAAAATACCAGATAGCTAGTGAACTAAACAAAAGTCAATCTACTATCTTAAGAGAAATACGAAATAACAGAGTATTAAAGCCTAGAAAGATTTTTAATGAAAACCCTTTTAATTGTATTTATCTAAAAGATTGCAAAGTCTGCACTGGTAAATGTAAATATTATCAAACTCAAAAATGTAATCGCAGAGATAAATTTATTGGTGCCTGCAACAATTGCCCTGAAATCAAAAAATGTAAATTGAATCAATATTTCTACAAAGCTAAATTTGCTCAAGATAAATACAGGGAAACTTTGGTAGACTCAAGACAAGGCGTTAATTTAAATACAACTGAATTGTTTGAAATGGCACATATCATTTGTCCTTTAATTGATAAAGGTCAATCAATTTACACAATATTAAATAATCATCCAGAGTTGAAAATAAGTGCAAAACTTTGTATACTTACATAGAAATGGGATTGTTTAAAGACTGGGGTATTACCAATTTTTCATTAAAACGAAAAGTTAAAAGAAAAATTAGAAATAAGAAACTTAAGAAAAGAAGTGAGCCCGCTAATTACACTGGAAGAAAATACGAGGATTATCTACTATTCAAAGAAGAAAATCCTGATATTCCAACCACTGAGATGGACACTGTCTACAATAACCAATCTGGTCCATACCTTCAAACTTTTATCTTTGAAAATACTTCTTTGATGATAGGATTGTTACATACTGAAAAAACTGCTGATTCAATGTCTAAAGCATTAGACTTAATTCAAGATAAACTAACAGAAGAAGAATATCAAAAACTTTTCTCTCTACTTTTAACAGATAGAGGAACTGAATTTGCAAAACCAATTCAATTTGAAGTAAACATTGATACTGGTGAAATCAGAAGCAAAATCTTTTATTGTGATGCACAAATGCCAAGCCAAAAGCCACATGTTGAAAACAATCATAATTTCATAAGAGAGATACTTCCTAACGGACAGAGTTGGACAAGCTTAACACAAAATAAAGTTGATTTAATGTTTTCTCATATTAATTCAACGCCAAGAAAATCTCTTGGTGGAAAGACACCTTATGAAGTATTCGCATTTTTGTATGGTGAAAATATTCTAAAGAAATTAAATATACAGAAGATAGCAAAAGACGAGGTAAACACCACTCCTCGCCTTTTGAAATAACATCTTATAAATAATTTTTAAATCCAAAGGCACTTACATAACTAAATATACAAAATAGGCAAAATTGAATTTAGTCTCTCACAAAAAAATTCAAATTTGATTTTGCTTGTTTGCTATGCAAATTTTCTCCTGAATTTAACTTAATTTTACACTAATTTAAGCATAAAAGCAATATTTTGATATCAAAATATTGCTTAAAAATTGCACTTTATGGGTAAATTGCATTTACTTTTTAAAAATTGCATTTTACTTTTACAATTCACCATATTTATTAAGGCAAAAAAATAATAGCCCTTTAAATGGCTATCATTTTTAATTTTAGTGCGCATTAATCGAATACATTTAGAGTTATGTTTGTTGCATAATTTTTTTCATCTATTCGATATTTCTTTTCTTTTTCAATAATATATGTTTTTTCCATATTATTAAAAAATCTTCTTTTTTTAGTTAGACTATAGCTTCCCCATATTCGCATATTGGAATCTGTTGGAATACAAAGACGTGCATTTTCAATATATGGTTTTTCTTCACCTTCATATTCATAATTCACATTTAAATCCAATTTCTCTTTAAAGCCTTTTGGGACTATTTGGGCAGAAATAAATAAAGAACAAGCTTCTTTTCTCTCTTTATTCTTCCTATTTTCTCGTAGTTCTCCTTCTATCCAAAACTCGTCCTTATGGGTATGTCTCCATATACATTCTTCGCCCCAAAACACTTTAGAGGTAACTATTTGATTTGATTCATTTACCACATCATAACTTAAAGCACACCGAATTTTCTTTTCCATTTTTCTTTCCTCCTTTAATTAAATGGTGAAAATGTCTACCTAAAATTCTTATTTATTATATCACTTTTTCATCAATATTCCTAGTCTCTTACTTAATTAAGATAGCATAAATTTTTAGTAGGATTTATCTTCATTAAAATCTTGAACTAACTTTGTTTCTTGATTTTCGAGATTCCTATTTGATTTTATATTTTTATCTTTATTTTTCTATATTTTTAGGTTCACTTAATAAACCTATTCATAGGCTATTTTTATCATATTCTTATTTATTTTTCAATACTTACACTGCATTCCCATACCAAATATTTTTCAATTCATAATACAACTCGTCTCTTGCTTTTGATATCGGTATCTTTACTCCTGTTGTTCCAAATATTTTTTTATTTGCTTTTTTTCTTATCCTTTTTTCTAATTTTTCTATTTTCTTTTCTCTTTTTTCTACTGTTGATATATCTATTATTTTTTGGTAGATATCCCCTTTATTTTGTGTAAATGCTCTTAATTGGCTCATTTCATCTATTCCATTTTCACTCCATACCTTTGCATCTGTACTTAATCTTTCTGATAATGTATGATGTACTTGCCCTTCTTGGCAACATCCTGTTAATTTATCTTTGTATCTATCATGTGCCTCTATTCCGTCCCATTGATTCATTAGATATGTTTTTGTCTCTTTTACTTTCTTTAGTCTATTTTCTAATCTTTTTGTATCTCTTCCTAATCCTTCATCTTCTTTTATCTCTTGTTCTACTTTTTTTATTGCTTCATTCATTATATTTTCTGTACTTATCGGGTCATATTGGTCTATTGCTTCTTTTAATTTTGTTTTTAAATATTCATCGTAATTTAAATGGTTTATATATTTTTCTAAATGAAACGTATCTAGCACAAATACTGATTTTCCTATCCATTCTGTTCCTGATTTTATATATGATGCTCCATCTCCCATAACAAATACTGTCTCTATTTCTTCTTTTTTATATGTACATTCTATGTAGTACGCTACATCTTCCCACATTTCTTGGGTATCTTTGTATAGCCCTGAAAACGTGAATTTATCTACTAATTCTTTTCTTACTTGTTTTACTTCTGGTATTCTTTCTGGTTTCGTTAATGTCCTTTTTCGTGTATATATTGTTATTATTTTTGATATTGTACAACCCTTTTTATTTCTTTCTTTAACATGATCTTCGTCAACTTGTATGTATATATTTTTTGACCTTATTTTATCTTCTTCTTTTCGTTCTTCTATTTCCATTTTCCATTCATTTTTTCTTACATTTTTCATCACTGTCGTTGCACTTATTTCCATTTCTGGTACAACTAATTTTCCGGCTTTACTATATGATTGTTCACTTGCTTTGTGAATTAATTCTGCTTTTACCTTTTTATCTATTCTTTCTCCCTTATCTATACCTAATATCTTATCTGTTAAACATACATTTTCTCCTGTTTCATTATCTTTGTAATATCTTCTTTCAAACTTTGCTTTTCCATTTTTCGTTATTAAACTTTTTTCTGCAAATCTTACTGCTTCATATTCACTTTGTCTCTTAGAATCTTCAAATACTAAATTTTCTATTTGTGTTACAATTTCTGAAAAAAGTTCTTTTCCCAAAATATCGGTAAAGTCTTTGATTGCACTAGTTAAGGAACTTACATCTTCTCCATTTAAAACTTTTTTTACACCTTCTTTTAAAATTTTATTGTTTTTTTCATAAATCTTTTGTATAATTTGATACATAAGAGATACCTCCTTTTTGAATATTGTTTTGTTGATAAAATATTCTATCAAATTGGTATCTCTTATTCAATTTTTTTATCAAATTTTCCCTACTAAAAGTTTATACTAACACTTAATTAAAGTAAAAATGTCTCGTGCTATTAAGATAACCTTTTCTTGCTTAACTTTATCCAATTCATTACTTTTCTTCTATTGTCTTATGTTTAATTATTTATTTACAAAAACTTTTTCAATAATTTTTTATAATTTAAATATCATTTCTTCTTAAAAAACTTTCTTATATTCTATTTTTTCTTATAATATTTTTACTATATTTTTCTTTTTTATTCTTTAAAAATCTTTGAATTTATTGTCACTTTTTGTTTACAAATTTATTCGATTAAGATACAATAAACTAATAATGAATGAAGGAAATTTTTAAGACAGAAAAGAGGAAATTATGCATCAATTTATATCAAAATCTGAAAACGAAACTATTGCTTTTGCAGAAAAATTAGCAACCAAATTAGATACGGGTGATGTTGTTGTTCTAAATGGTGAATTAGGTAGCCGGAAAAACTAAATTTGTACAAGGTATCCTAACCTATTTCGGCTTAGAAAAAGAAATCTCTAGTCCCACCTTCACTATTGTAAATGAACACCATGCAAATGGAAAAAACATCTATCATTTTGATGTCTATCGACTAGAAGATTCCGATGAATTTTATGCAATAGGTGGAGAAGAATATTTTAAAAATGGAATTTGCTTAATCGAATGGGGACAAATTATACAAGATGTTCTTCCAAAAGAATATATTCAAATTGATTTTAAAAAATCAGAAGAAGATGAAGATACAAGAATTTTAACTATCACTACTTATGGTGATAAATATATACATTTATTGAAATAAAGGAGTTTTATATATTGAAAATATTAAGTATAGATACTTCTTCTAATATTTGTTCTGTTTCTTTATTAGAGAATATGGATATTATATTAGAAGAACATATCGAAAATGAAAAAACACATTCTGAAAAATTAATGCCTATGATAAAAGAAGTATTAGAAAAAGCAGATATCACCTTAAATCAAATTGATTTATTTGCTTGTAGTAAAGGACCTGGCTCTTTTACCGGAATTCGTATTGGTATTGCAAGTATAAAAGCACTTGCTTCCTTTCCAGAAAAACCAGTAATTGGCATAAGTTCTTTAGAAGGATTAGCATATAATATAAAGAGGGATGGATATATTGCATCCATTTTAGATGCTCGAAATGACCAAGTATATTTTGGTCTTTTTGAAAGAAAAAAGGAAATTATTTCTCCCATTGGAGCTTATTTAGCAGATGATATTCAAACTTGTTTAAATACTATTACCCCCTATATAGAAAAAGAAATAACTTTTGTAGGAGATGGTAATCTCCTTCATCAAAAGAAAATTGAAAAACTTTTTGCAAAAGCTAAGTTTGCATCTAAAGAAGAAAACAAAGCATCTAGTATTTCCATTGGAAAGGCTGCTTATATAGCTTTTAAACAAGGAAAAAAAGAAACAACTGATACGCTTCTTCCCCTATACTTACGCAAATCTAGTGCTGAAAGAATACGTGAGGAAAGGATTTTAAAGCAAAATGGGAATACAAATTCGTAAAATGTTACCAACAGATTTATTAATATTAAAACCAATTTTACAAACCGATTTTGATGACTTTTGGACTTTCTCTACTTTAGAATCGGAGTTAAAAAATCCAAATTCTCGTTATCTAGTAGCTATTAAACAAGACGAAATTGTAGGATTTGCTGGCATATGGATTAGTGTAGATGATGTCCATATTACTAATATTGTAACCAAAAAAGCATATCGTAATCAAAAAATCGCATCTTCCCTACTACAAGAATTAATTACTCTTGCAAAAGAAACACACAAATCCAGTTTAACACTAGAAGTAAACGAACATAACATAGCTGCTATCCAGCTATATAAAAAATATGGATTCCAAACATTAGGAATTCGAAAAAAATATTATCATGGAACAGATAATGCTGTTATCATGACCTTGCCATTTTAATATGTACATAAGAAATAAATAGGAGGAATAACGAATGAAAAAAGAACTAAGCTATAAAGATTTAAAGGTATATTGTAATCCTAATATCTTTAAATTTGAATCTACACAAGAGCTCGAAAACATTTATACTGGTATTGGACAAGACCGTGGTATTAAAGCACTTGAATTTGGTATCAATGTAGATGTAAATGGCTATAACATTTATCTAGAAGGCCCTAGTGGAGTTGGCAAAACCATGTATACCAAAAATTATTTAACCAAAATTTCTAAGAAAAAGAAGGTTCCACTTGATTGGTGTTATATCTATAACTTTGATAATCCAAATGAACCAATTGCTGTAAGTCTATCTGCTGGTCAAGGAAAAGAATTTAAAGAAGCAATGGATAATTTCATTAAAGATGTAAAATCGGATATTAAAAAGACATTTAATAACGATGACTTTGAAAAAGAGAAAACCTTAATCAAACAAGAATTTGAGGAAAAAAGAGCTTCTTTAATGGAAAAATTAAATAGAGAATCCATGAAATATGGATTCCAAGTAAAATCCGCGCAAAACGGCATCTATATGATGCCTGTTATTGATGGTAAAGCAATTGAAGAAGAAGAATTTGAGCAATTAGATGAGAAAGTAAAACAAGAATTCGAAGATAAATCTAGTATTGTACAACAACAAATTATTGAAGTAATAAGTGAAATAAAAGCAATTGAAAGAGAATCTGAAAAACGTGTAGAAGAATGGCAATCTAATGTTGCATTATTAACAGTAAATGTACATGTTAACTATATTAAATCTAAATTTAAGAGAAACAAAAAAATAACTACCTTCTTAAATAATGTAAAACAAGACGTTTTAAAAAACATTCCAAGTTTTATCGAAGAAGATGCAAAAGATAACAAACAAATAGCTCCAGGGCCAAGACAAGAAAAGCCAAAGCCATGGTTAAATTACCGTGTAAACCTATTTATTGATAATAGTAACCGTGAAGGTGCTCCTGTTATTATGGATTCTAACTATTCCTATAACAACATATTCGGAAAGTTAGAATATGAAAACTATTACGGTGCTTTAAAAACAGATCACACCATGTTAAAACCAGGTTTACTTCAAAAAGCAAATGGTGGATATATTCTATTTCAAGCTAAGGACTTACTTTCAAACGGAGCTTGTTATGAAGCTTTGAAAAAAGCTTTAAGGACAAAAGAAATTGGAATTGAAAATGCTGTAGATCAACGTTCATCTATGGTAATGGTATCATTAAAACCAGAACCTATTCCTTTAGATGTAAAAGTTATCATGATTGGTGATGCGAATATCTATAACACTTTACTTGCTGTAGATTCTGACTTCAAAAAACTATTTAAAATAAAAGTAGAATTTGAAGACGATGCTCCTAGAACAAATGATAATATACAAAAATTAGCACAATTTATTCATGGATACTGTGAGCAGGAAGAGTTACCTCATTTAGATAAAACAGGAGTTGCTAAAGTAGTAGAATATGCATCTCGTTTAGCAGAGGATAAAGATAAACTATCGACCCGTTTTAATGATTTAGCACAACTTATCGGAGAAGCTGCTACTTGGGCAAAATTAGATAAAGCAAAAGTGGTTACAAGTGAATATGTACAAAAAGCTTTTGATGAAAGAATTGAACGTGTAAAAAAATATGATAATCGTTATTTAGAAATGATACAAGACCATTCTTTATTAATCACAACCGAAGGATACGAAGTAGGAGAAATTAATGGACTTACTGTTATGACAATTGGTGATACTTCTTTTGGAAAACCAGCTAAAATAACAGCCAATACCTATACGGGCAAGAATGGTATTATCAATATTGAACGTGAAGTAGAACTTTCTGGCTCTTCTCACTCAAAAGGAGTCCTTATTTTAACAGGATATTTAGGAGAACTGTTCGCACAAGATATTCCACTTTCCCTTACTGCTAGTATTTGTTTTGAGCAACTATATAACGGTGTAGATGGTGATAGTGCTTCTAGTACAGAGCTTTATGCCCTACTATCTAGTTTATCTGGAATACCAATTAATCAATCCATTGCTGTTACGGGCTCTGTTAATCAAAAAGGTCAAATTCAACCAATTGGTGGTGTAAATGAAAAAATAGAAGGATTTTACCAAATTTGTAAAATTCGTGGATTTAATGGAAAACATGGTGTTATGATACCTATACAAAATGTTAAAAATCTTCACTTATCCGACCAAATTGTAGAGTCTGTTAAGAAAAAAGAATTTCATATTTATGCAATTGATAGTATTGAGGATGGAATCGAAATATTAACAGGTGTACCTGCTGGAAGAAAAGACAAGAATGGAAACTTCCCTGCTGGAACAGTTAACTTTCATGTATATGAAAAGTTAAAAAAATATGCAAAAATAAGTGAAAAAATGGCAAAGATAACAATCCACGGGTAGAACCCGTGGATTTTCATATAGGCCTATAAGGCCTTGTTACAAGCTACCGCTTAAGCGGTTTCGTTCGACGGCTTTACGCCATGACTTTCGCGTTCTTTTTACTTACCACCCTTAAAAGGGTCTTTATATTCTTTTATTGTCAGTTGGTCTGACATCATATCTTCTTTTAATTGATTTTCTACATATCTATATACTGCTGTCTTGTTATTTCCTACCGTACTTACATAATATCCCGTACACCAAAATACTCTATTTCCATATTTATATTTTAAATTTGCATGTCTTTCAAATATCATTAATGTACTTTTTCCCTTTAAATATCCCATGAATGATGAAATACATAATTTGGGTGGTATACTTACATACATATGTATATGGTCTGGACATGCTTCTGCATTTATTATTTCTACCTCTTTTCTTCTACATAATTCTCTCAATATCATTCCTATCTCTTGTTTTAATTTCCCGTATATTTCTTTTCTTCTAAATTTCGGTGCAAACACTATATGGTACTTGCATTCCCATGTTGTGTGTGCTAAACTATCTGTGTATGGACTTTTCATACGTCCCACTCCTCTCATATTTAATATTTTAAGCCGTCAAACTTTTAATATTATATCATGTTTAGAGTGGGTATTTTTGTTACTTTACTCAAAACTATAAGTTTTCCGTTACCACGGGCATAGCCCGTGGTTTAACCTTAATATTAATTAAAATAAACAAATAAAAGAGGCATACGCCTCTTTTATTTGCTTATAGTTTTTTGAACTTGTCGCGAGCATCATTCCAATTAGAAATAGCCTTCATATATAAGGATGTGTAATACTGGTATAAATCAAGTTCCTCTTCCTCTCTTCTAAGTTTGGTTTTATCCAAACTTAATGTACCACTTAAGAAGTTAATAAAATCATATAATGCATTTGACGCTGCATAAAATGATCCTTTAATTTCTTCTGGCTGTCCTAATTTTTCAAAATCCCGGTTCAAGCACTCCAATTCTTTTCTGAATTTTTTCAATTCTGTCTGCATTATCTTTTTTTTCACTATAATCGGTATATATTTTAACTATAAAATCTAGCTAAAAGAGATATACCTTCCTCCTTTCTATATTTTTATTATAACTCCTTTCCTATTCATTGTCAATTTGTATAGGTAAAAAAACCGTTTTTCTATATTCTAAACTGTCTTTTTCTCTTCTTGTTGACTATTATGGTGATATAGTTTTACCATTTTATTGTCTAAACGATTCACTACTTTTGCTACTCTTACTAATTCTTTTGAAATAGTGGTATCTATTTTTTCTTTTGGTTTATATTTAATTTCATGTTCTAAACTAGACCAGAAATCCATTGCCATCGTTCGAATTTGTACTTCTACTTTTACTTTACTTTCTTCTCCATTAATTTGTATGGGTACTTCTAATACTATATGATAACCAGAATATCCACTTTCCTTTGGATGTGTAATATAGTCTTTTTCTTTTACTATTTTCATTTCTGGGAATTCTTCAATATATTTTTTTACTACCTTTATATCACTTTTTAGGTTGCAAATAACGCGAACCCCAGCAATATCAGAAATATTATCAATTAAATTCGCATAGGTTAATTCATATCCCTTTTTCTCTAGTTTCTTTATAATACTCTCTTTTGATTTAATTCTGGTTTTAATATGGTCAATATAGTTATAATCATCTAAATATGGATAATCATATTGGATGATACTAATTTTTCTTTCTACTTCTTTTAATGCAGTTTTATATAAATGTATTAAATTGTTATAGTCTTCTTCCTCTTCATCAATATTTTTACTTAACTGATAAAAATCTTCTATTTTCAATAATTCTAATCTTCTTCTCCTTTCTTTAGTTTTTCTTATTGTATTGTTTTTTTATTAGTAAGTTGTTATTAGCTTGTGTCTTTTTTGTGAATTAATTTTATGTAATTGACTAATAAATTTGGAAGTAAAAAAAGAACCTTACTTTGTAAAGTAATGGTTCTTTTTCTTTTATTCTTTGTTTTCTTTTTTCTCTTCAGCTACAGGAGCTTCTTTTACTTCTTCTACTTTTTCCTCTTTTACAGTATCTACTACTTCTTCTTTTACAACTTCTGTAGTTTCAACTGCTGGAGCTTCCTCTGGAGCAGCTGCTGCTTCCTCTGCTGGAACTTCTTCTACTAAATCCTCTTTTATAACGATTTCTTTGTTTTCAATTCTAGCACCGATTTTTTCCTTTGTCTTAGCAGCTTTACCAACTCTGTCTCTTAAGTAGTATAATTTTGCTCTTCTAGCTTTACCTACTCTTACTAGCTCTACTTTTTCTACATTTGGTGAATGAACTAAGAATGTTTTTTCAACACCTACACCATAAGATAATCTTCTTACTGTAAATGTTTGATTAAGTCCTCCACCTTGTTTTTTAATAATGATTCCTTCGAATACTTGGATTCTTTCTCTGTTTCCTTCTTTTATCTTTTGGTGTACTCTAACAGTATCTCCAACTTTTAATGCTGGAATCTTGTTTTTTAGTTGTTCGTGTTCAATTGATTTGATAATGTCCATTTCTAATTTTCCTCCTTCCAAATAAATTTTCTTTATTTGTTTTCTTTCTTTATTTTTATTAAAATTTCCTCTTCTTCTTTGGATAATACTATATCTTTTAGAAGCTCAGGTCTTTTTTTATAAGTATTTTGTAGAGACTTCTCTCTTCTCCATTTGCGGATATTTTCATGATGACCGGATAATAGAACTTCGGGTACTTTTTCCCCTAGGAAGGTCTCTGGTCTAGTATATTGTGGGTATTCTAAAAGTCCATTTGAAAAAGATTCTTCTTCTATGGATTCTTCTTTAATAACGCCATCAATGTAGCGAGATACACTATCAATTAAGACCATAGCAGGAAGTTCTCCTCCTGTTAATACATAATCTCCAATTGATATTTCTTCCACTTTCATTTTGTCTAAAACTCTTTGGTCAACTCCTTCATAATGTCCACATAAGAGAATTAAGTGTTTTTCATGTGCAAGGCTTTTTACTTTTTCTTGCGTTAGTAGTTTTCCTTGTGGTGATAGATATATAACTTTTGCATCTTTGTTTTCTAAAGATTGATAGGCATCATATACCACATCTGGCATCATAACCATACCAGCCCCACCTCCATACGGAGTATCATCTACTTTTTTGTGTTTATCTTTTGAAAAGTCTCGAATATTGGTTATTTGTATTTCCAATAAATTCTTTTCTTGCGCTTTTCCTAAAATACTTTGCTGCAAAGCAGTAAACATTTCTGGGAAAAGAGTAAGCACATCAAATCGCATCTTTTCCTCCTAATCTACTAACCCATCTATTAAATGTACTGTAATTTTTTGATTTTGTATATCAATTTTTTTAATTACTTCTCCAATAGCAGGAAGTAAGATTTGTTTTCCTAACGCATCTTTTACTACATATACATCGTTACTACCAGTTTGGAAAACATCTTCTACTTTTCCAAGTAGTTTTCCTTCTTGGGTATATACTTCTAAGCCTAATAAGTCTACGATGAAATAGGTATCTTCTGGAAGCTCTTTTGCTTCTGTTCGAGGTATCCATAGATAAGCATCTTTTAATTTTTCTGCTTCTTCTATCGTATCGACTCCTTTTAACTTTAATAGTACAAAAGTTTTAATATACCCTACCTTTTCAATCTCGTATTCCTTTTTCGTCTTATTTTTTTCTACATATATGTAATTTAGTTCTTCAAATCGTTCCTTTTCATCTGTAAATGGATTTACTTTTAATAATCCCTTTAAACCAGATGTATTGATAATTTGTCCTACTTCTAAATAGTCTTGCATTTTCCTCCACCTAATCACTACTTTGCAAATTAGCCAATGAATTCTATGGTAACTCGTTTTTGTTCTTTTGAAGCTACTGCTTTTAGAATTGTTCTTATTGCTTTTGCAACTCTACCTTGTTTTCCTATTACTTTACCCATATCAGATTCTGCTACTTTCACTTCAAAAACGATAGATTTTTCTCCTTGTAATTCTTGAATTGAAACGTTTTGCGTATCATCTACTAAGCTTTTAATAACAGTTTCTAAAATTTCTTTCATTCTTCTTGCCTCCTACTATTTTGCCTTTTCAATTAGAGCTTTTACTGTATCAGTTGGTTTTGCACCATTTTTGATCCAAGCCTCTACTTTTTCTTTATTTAAATTAATGGTTGCTGGGTCTGTCATTGGGTCATATGTTCCAATTTGTTCGATGATTTTTCCATCTCTTGGAGCTCTTGAATCAGCAACTACAATGTGATAGAAAGGAGCTTTTTTTGCACCTACTCTTTTTAATCTGATTTTTACCATTTCGTTCACCTCCTACTAATTTTACAATATCTATATAAATTTAACATTTATAACTTGGTTATTTATTAGACTTTATTTCAAATTTCTTACATCTTAAAGTTTTTTAAGTCGTTTGGATCAATACTATTCATTAATTTCTTCATTCCACCTTTGTTGCTTTTCATTTTCTTCATCATTTTTTGTGTCATTTCATAAGATTTCATGAATTTATTAATATCCTGCACGGTTGTTCCACTTCCTTTTGCAATACGTAATCTTCTACTTCCATTTAATAGTTTGGTATTACGTTTTTCTTCTTGTGTCATGGAACATATAATAGCTTCTATTTTTACAAATTCTTTGTCATCTACTTTTAAGTCTTTGATATTTGCCATTCCGGGTATCATCTTTAGAATAGAAGAAAATGAACCCATTTTCTTTACTTGTCTTAGTTGTGTTAAATAGTCATCTAAGTCAAATCCTTCTTTTCTTAGTTTTTGTTCTAGCTTGATAGCCTCTTCTTCATCAAAAGCTTCTTCTGCTTTTTCGATGATGGATAGCATATCTCCCATTCCTAAAATTCTAGATGTCATTCTGTCTGGGTGGAAAGTTTCAATATCACTTAGTTTTTCTCCTGTTGCTGCAAATTTAATTGGTTTTCCTGTTACTTTCTTTACAGATAAAGCAGCACCACCACGAGTATCTCCATCTAGCTTCGTTAATACTACTCCATCAATTCCTAAATCGCCATTAAATTTCTCTGCTACATTTACAGCGTCTTGACCTGTCATCGAATCTACAACTAACAAGATTTCATGTGGTTTTACATTTGTTTTTAAATTTTTTAGTTCTTCCATTAGTTCTTCATCAATATGAAGTCTACCTGCTGTATCAATAATAACAACATCATTTAATTTTGAAATTGCAACATTTAGGGCTTGCTTTGCAATGTGCACTACATCTTTAGAAGTTTCATTGCTGTATACGGGAATATTTAATTGTTTTCCTACTACTTGAAGTTGTTTAATAGCAGCTGGGCGATATACATCACATGCTACTAATAATGGTTTTTTTCCTTCTTTACGAAGAAGATTAGCAAGCTTTCCACACGTAGTAGTTTTACCAGAACCTTGTAGTCCTACTAACATAATAATGGTTGGTGGGTTTGGAGTAAAGTTAATTTTACTTTCGGCTCCTCCTAATAGTTCTACCATTTCATCTTTTACTATCTTTACAACTTGTTGTCCTGGTGTTAAAGATTTTAATACGTCTTGTCCTAGTGCTTTCTCTTGAATAGTACTTATAAATTCCTTTACTATTTTATAGTTAACGTCTGCTTCTAGTAATGCTAATTTTACTTCTCTTAGCATTTCCTTTAAGTCTGATTCTGTTATTCTAGATTTTCCACGTATTTTTCTTGTAATCTCTTGGAGTCTGGATGATAAACCTTCAAAAGCCATTAGTTAGCCTCCCTTTTCTTTTTTATGAAACTAAGTAATTCAATTCTTTTTTGATATTTTCTAGTATTTTAGCAATTTGTTCATCTGAAAACTTAGTTTGAATTTTGGTAAGTTCTGATAGTATACTTGCTATTTGTTGTTCTTGTGATAACGTCCTTTTCATAAATCCTAGCTTTTCTTCAAATTCGAAAAGTTTGTTTTCCCCCTTTTTTATATTATCTCTTACCGCTTGCCTTGTGATTCCTAGATTTTCTGCTATTTCAGATAGAGATAAATCGTTATTATAGTAATCATCTAAGACACTGTATTGTTTTTCGGTTAATAACTTGCCATATATTTGGCATAACATACTTACTTTTACGTTTTTTTCCATGATTACTACCTCTTTTATTTTGTAATGCTAATATACTTTACACTATTTTTATTTATTTGTCAATACTTTTCCTTAATTTTTCATTCATAAAGACTTTGACTTTTATGTAAATTTCTGATATACTAATTTTTATCGGACATCATCAGTAAAGGAGAGGATATTATGACTATTATTTATTGTCCTATTAAAGTGGAGCGGGAGTTTTTAAATTCTTTAATTCATACGATTGAAATGTATCGTATGGGTGACCCAGATAATCTAACTGTCTTTGCTCATCCGGAGGCTTCTATCTTTATTTCTTGTAAACATTTTATATATAAGTTTGACAAGGCCGAACAAATCACAAAACAGTACTGTATTGTTCACTGTCAAATAAGTAAAGATTGGTTAAAAGATTTCAAAAGATATTTGCAGAGTCATCTGTATTTTCCTTATGAACTTTTGGAGCCGATATATGCTTACCGGAAATATGCAATTTTTTCAGAGCAAATTCCTCCTACTCCAGTTTCTCTCTAATGTTTAGATTATTTTCTAAACAACAAGAACTCGTCTATATAAGATGAGTTCTTTCTTTTTATTCTCCTGCTGTACCAGTTGAACTCTGTCCATATTGTTGCATAATCCAACTTGTATAATCAAATGGAGTTTGTGTTTCTGGCATACCATAATCTACTCCATAAGTTTCTACAGATATACTTTCGATAACTGGTGGATTTACTGGTTTATCTACACCTTCATTTGCTGATGCATCTCTTGTTACGACTTCTACATTTGCAATTTTTTCTACTACCTCCATTCCCTCTACTACTTTACCAAATGCTGCATAGTTTCCATCTAAAGATGGTTGTTCTGCCGTTGTGATAAAGAATTGAGAACCAGCTGAATTATATCCTTGTTGTGTTAAAGAAGGACTTAATTGGCTATAGTCAGACCTTGCCATAGAGATAACACCTTTTTCATGTTTTAGTTTATTTTGATTAAAGCCATTTGCAATAAATTCACCTTTTATCGTATAAGCATCTTCTGCTTTACTACTATCTAAATTACTTAACTTAGGAGAACCTGTTCCATTTCCATTTAGATCCCCTCCTTGTATCATAAATTCTGGTATCGTACGATGGAAAGTAAGTCCATTATAGAATCCGTTGTTAGCAAGTTTCACGAAGTTTGCTACCGTATTAGGAGCATATTGGGGATATAGTTCTACCTTTATCACTCCAAAGTCTTTTACGGTGATAGTTGCTACTGGATTTTGTGGATGATATGTTACTTTTTGATAAATTCCATAACATACACCTCCTATTAATGCAATTAATAGAATAATTGCTATGATAATTAATGCGTTTTTTAATGTTTTATTCATTTCTTTCTTCCTTTCTGTTTTTTGCTTTTTATGAACCAAATCTCTCCAAATCAATTTGAGAGTTTATTTTTATTTCATCTTGTGTTAAAGGTCGGTCATAGATACGAATAGACTTAATATTTCCCTTAAAATAATAGTTTTTTCCTTCTACAAAATTCCCATTGCCATCTGCTGCTTTTAAATCTCTACCTATATATATTTTGTCTGTCAGCCATCCTGCATATTTCTCTGCTACTTTCTCGTCTATTTTTTCTCCATCTAAATAGGTATAACAAGTTTTATTATTTTTTCCATATGAAAGCGTTTTATAAGTATTTAATGGATACATTGTACTTGGTATTTTATAGTTTATATTTTGTACAGTATTATCACCTCTTTTATAGCTATAAGACATTTGATATACTCTATCTGTAGATGTCGTCGTCCATATACCCATATAGGAATTAACATTAGTATATTTTCCAAAGTTTAGTAGTGCTCCATACGTATAATCAGCTTTGCTTGATACAACTTCAATATTAATATCTGGAGTTCCCCCTATTTTATCATACATTGGATTGTCTCTTACTAAGTAATCATCTATTCCATCTAATTTTAGATAATCTGTTCCCCATCCACTAACATCATTATAGTTAAATCCAGTTAAGTTAATATCATTACTATTTCCACTTAAATCTTCCCAAGCAGTTGCTTTCTCATCATGTCCCTGTCTTGTATTGGAAATAGCATCATAGTAAATAACTAATCCACTTTTTACATAAGCATAGGCTTGTTTTACTTCACTTTCATTTCCGGCTTTGTCAATTAACTTTACCTCGTATATGCCAGGGTTTTTAGCTTCAAAACTTGTTCCGTTCCGCTTCTTTCCAATAGGTATCTCCTTTTTGTCGATACTTTACTGTTCCCCCTTCTACATATCCTTTGTATTCTATATTGCTAGCAGTTATCTTCCATGAATATTCTAATGGCTGTATTTGAATAGCAAAAGTAGGTGCTTGTGTATTTTTATCTGTATAGCTTACATTATATTTTTTATTTGCTAATGCTTCATCATCTCGGTAATAAATAACACCTTCTTTTTTTACTCCATCTATACTTACTACTTCTCTTTTTGCAAAGTTAATTAATACTCTTTGCTTAATTCCATCAATTTCTATCTTTTTTAGTTCTTCTTTATCGAAATACTTAAATCCATCTTTAGATTCTCCTTGTAAAGCAGTTGTTATCTTGTTTTGCATATTACCGCTTAAAGTAGTAATATCTTTTCCAACTGTATTATAGTAAGTATCGCCTGTTTGTATTTTTTCTGCAATTACATTTACTTTTGCCTGAACAATTTGCATTTCTGTTTGGAAAGCCATTACTTTTGAATTTTGTATTGTATCACTGCCAGAATAAATTGCAGTGCCTGCCAAAATTAACATTAAAACAACGGTAATTACCAAAGTGATTAAAGTAATTCCTTTTTCTTTTTTCATGGATTACTTCCTTTCTTTTGTATTCCTTTTTTTCTCTCTCTTTTTATTCCTTTTATACCATTACATTGTCAAAAACATATTGTTCTTGCATTCTCTTTAGAGATTGTTTAATTGTCCTTGCTCTTACTTCTCCTATTCCATCTACATCATCTAGTGCTTTAATATCGGCAACTAAAATATGTTGGAAAGATTTAAAAGATTTTACTAAATTATCTACAATATTATTTGGCATTCTTGGTACTTTGTTTAATAGTCTATATCCTCTTGTATATACTCCCACTTCATCATAATTATCAAAATTTTCATATCCGAGCATTTTTGCAATTAATTGTTCTTTTGAAAGTTCCTCATATTCTAGTCCTTTTATATCCTGAATAACTTTCTCTGGTGTTCTCTTTTTGCCTGGTGCAATATAGTCTTTGATAATTAGTAGTTCTTCTTTTTCCAGTCCTCCTACTAATTCTTTTAATTGCATTTCAACTAGTCTTCCATCTTCTCCTAATTCGTATATTTGTCTTTGTACTTCATCTACAATTTTCATTACCATTTCAGCTCTTTGAATGGCAGTTATAACATTGTCCAAAGTTACGATATCATTAAATTCATACTCATTTAAGATACTTAACTTACTGTCGAATACTTTTTTATATTTTTCTAGAGTATTTAACGCTTGATTTGCTTTTGTTAATACATTAGCCGTATCTTCTAGGATATAGCGAGAATTTCCTTTAAATAGGGTAATGATATTTCTTCTTTGTGAAATACTAATTACTAATTCTCCTGTCTGTTTTGCAGTACGTTCTGCTGTTCTATGTCTGGTTCCTGTCTCTTTTGTTGGAATTGTCGATAATGGTATTAATTGTGCATTTGCATATAGGATTTTTTTGAAATCTCCACTAAGTACAATTGCTCCATCCATTTTTGCAAGTTCATAAAGTCTGGAAGAAGTATATTCCTCATTAATGGTAAATCCTCCATCAACAATATTATCCAAAACTTCCTTTGAATCACTAATTACAATTAAAGCTCCTGTTTTTGCTTTTAGAATATTATCTAGTCCCTCTCGAATTGGTGTCCCAGGTGCAATAGATTTTAAAATTTCTGTCATGTCTTCATCTTTTCCTATAGCCACTGTTATCACATCTCTTTCTTTTTAGTTTGTTAAGGCTTTGCTTTAACCCCATATATTTTTTGCTTTTGTGATTTTCTATTTTCTTTTATATTATCTTTAAATATTTCATTGCATCCATTATATTTTTCACGCTTATTATATCTAATTTGTATGTTTCTTTCAATAGTTTTCTGTTATTTTCTGGTATAATACAAGTATTAAAACCTAGCTTTTCCGCTTCTTTGATTCTCTTTTCAATTAAGTTAACTGCTCTTACTTCTCCTGTAAGTCCTACTTCTCCGAATCACTACTATTCCCTTTGTAATTGCTACATTTTTATAGCTAGATGCTGCTGCTAAGAGAATCCCTAAATCAATAGCTGGCTCGTTAATTCTTAATCCGCCTACAATGTTTAAATAGACATCTTGATTTCCTAAATTTAGTCCCGCTCTTTTTTCTAAAACAGCAATTAACAAAGTAAGTCTGTTATAGTCAATTCCATTTGCAGTTCTTCTTGGCATTCCAAATACAGTAGGAGCAGTTAGTGCTTGTAGCTCTACCATTAAAGGTCTTGTTCCTTCCATACTTGCTACAATGATAGAACCAGATGGATTTTCATCTCTTTCTGAAATCAGTATAGAGGAAGGATTTGTAATTTCTACCATACCTTCATTTTGCATTTCAAACATTCCAATTTCATTCGTAGAACCAAATCTATTTTTTACTCCTCGTAAAATTCTATAGGAAAAGTAACGTTCTCCTTCTAAATAAAGAACAGTATCTACCATATGTTCTAATACTCTTGGGCCCGCTATAGTACCATCCTTAGTAACATGTCCAATGATAATAGTGGTAATGTCTTGCGTTTTACACGTTCTCATTACTCGAGATGTTATTTCTCTTACTTGACTTACACTTCCTGCAGCTGCTGTAATATCTTCTGAATACATAGTTTGAATCGAGTCAATGATAACTAATTTGGGATTTAATTTTTCAATTTGTCCTTCTATTACGTCAATATCCGTTTCTCCTAAAAACAAAATATCGTCATTTTTTATCCCTAATCTATCCGCTCTTAATTTTATCTGTTCCGCCGACTCTTCTCCGGACACATATAAAACCTTACCTTCTCCTTTTATCTTATCGCATATCTGAAGAATAAGCGTAGATTTACCAATTCCAGGTTCTCCACCCAAAAGAACTAAAGATCCTTTTACAATTCCTCCTCCTAGTACTCTATCTAATTCTCCAAAGCCTGTAGAAGTTCTTTTCGTTTCTCTTCCTTCTACTTCCTTTAAAGCCATTGGTTTTACTTCTTTTCCTTCTTTATTTATTTTACTCTTACTGCCTGATGAACTTATCTTTTCCTCCCAAAAGCTATTCCATTCATTACAAGCTGGACATTTTCCCATCCATTTTGCAGATTCATACCCACAATTATTACATACAAATATCGATTTTGTTTTCGTCATCTTGCTCTCCTTTTTTCTTTTCATTTCTAGTCGTTATTCTATCATAAATTTAAATTAGATACTATCTTTCTAATGAAATATATAAATTCTTTTCTAGCCTAAAGTGTTAAATGCTTTCTCGCATTTAACACTTTAGCTTTTTACTATTTAACTAATCTCTGTTTCATCTACATATAGTGTGTTGTATAACGGATTCATCTATATTCCCTGTTTTATAACTTCTTGCATATTTGGTTGTTGTATATTACCTAAAATTCCTAAAGCATTACCAAAAGTTCTTCGCTACTAATAATAGTAAAATTTTAACACCTATTACAAGCAAATGTAAAAAAATGTAACTTGAAAGTAAAAAAGTACCGAATACCCTTGCATTATAAATTAGAATATGATAAAAAAGAATAGATGTTAAACAGCTAGCTTAAACATCTTTATTTCAAACTTAAATTTATTCTAAATGCAACCTCTGGTAATGACCTATCTATTTCCAACAGTATAAGTAAAAAACAAAATCAAATACATATAAGGTACCATATATGTTTTCTAATCATGTAAGGAGGTATATTGTGAGTTTCTCCTAAAAATGATCTTGTTTTTCAACATCTATTTGGAGAGCAAGGAAACGAAGAAATTACAAAAGATTTTTTAGAATCCATTACTAAAAGAAAAATTAAATCTGTAGATTTAAGTAAGAATATTGTCCTTAGAAGAGAAAATGTGGATTCAAAATTAGGTATTGTAGATGTATTGGTAGAGGATGAAAATGGAACGCAATACGATATAGAAATGCAAATGGCTTATGATGAAAATATTGAAAAAAGACTAATGTATTATTGGTCAAGGTTATATTACCGTCAAATAAAAAAAGGAGAAGATTATAGTCAATTAAAAAAAGTCATAATGATAGTAATATGTTCCCATGAACTAAAAGAACTCAAAAAAGAAGCAAACTATTGTAACCGAATTTATCAAATAGTAGGGGAACATGAATTGACACAAGCTTATGAAGGATATATAATAGAATTGCCTAAATTAAATAATAGAACAAGAAAAAGTAAATTAAAAAAATGGCTAACTTTTCTAGAAAAGCCTGAAGGAGAAGAATGTAAAAAAATACGAAAAGAAGAAAAAGAAATAGCCAAAGCATGGGAGTGTTTAGAAATGATGAGTAAAAGTGAAGAGATGCAACGAATTGCTGAACTAAGAGAAAAAGCAGTTAAAGATAACGCTTCTTTAAGAAAAACTGCAATTCATCAAGGGCTAGAGCAGGGTCTAGAACAAGGTCTTAAGAGGGGACTTAAGAAAGGGCTTAAACAAGGTATGAAACAAGGTATGAAACAAGGTATGAAACAAGCTAAAATAGAAGATGCTAAAAATATGTTAACTTTGCAAATTTCAGAAGATACAATCATGCAGATAACCGGTTTATCCAAGGCTGAAATAGAGCAACTAAAAGCAGAATAAAAAAATTATTTATTTAAAATAGAAGGTTAAAATATAATAACCAGCGTATCTTTCTTTTATAAGATAGGCTGGTTTACTAATAGTATAAAATGTACTCATTCTTTCTATACTAATCCTAATTTATTTAATTTCTCAAGTACAATAATAAACATAGCATGAGACCATCCTAAACCAATTACCCATCTTTGTTTTGTATCATTATTCATCTGTTCTGGTAATAAATCATTTTCATTTACTGTTCTTAATACATAACTTACCGTCTCTCTTGCTTTGGTATTCTCTCCATTTTTTAGGTAATATAACGCCATCCAAAGATTCGAAATTACCCATGGGTTTCCTCCCATATAGTTATCCTCTTCAAATCGTTTATACCCTCCTGTATAAGTTCTTAATGTTAAATTTATTTTTTCTACTGTATTTTTTATCTTTTTCTCTTTTGGTTTAAATACAGAAAAAGGTTCTACACTTCCTAGTATACTGATATCCATTTTTTTATCTTGCTCATTACGAACAAAACTATTTTTTTGTATATCATAAAAGTGTTCTTCTATATATTTTTTAATTTGTTTTAATAGTTCTTCTAGTTCCTCTTTTTCCCTTCTTATAATCTCTTGTTTTACACGATACTTTTCTTCATAGGTATCATAAAGAGCATTATATATTGCTATCATTGATTGAAAACTTGCAAAAATACTAGAAAGAGAATACATGGTAATTCCTTCATACATTTCCCATAAGTCATAGGTTACTTGCATTTTGGGATTTTCGCTTAATAAATCGGTTATATATTTTTTTAGAAATTTAGTTGCCTTTTCACACATTTTCAAGGTGTCTTTTAGGAATCTTAAGTCTTTTGTTACTTGATAATGCTCATAAACTCCATACACAACACTTGCAGTTTCATCAATTTGATATCCCCAGCAAGGCGCTAATTTCCCATCTGTATAGTATCGTTGTTCCCACATTCCATTTTCTAATTGTGTTATTTTACAAAATGTTTTATAGAATTTTTCTACTTCTTTTTCCATTCCTAATATATCAAGTGCTTTTGTGATAAATACAGCATCTCGTGTCCAACAATAGGCATATCTTCCACATTTATTTCTTTGTTCATCTATTTCTGGTGCTGCAATAATACCCCCTGTTTTCGTATTTTGAAGTAAAGGGAATAATAGTATACTTCTTTCATAGATTCTTCTAATTTTATCTGCTACTCTGTCCTCTTCTTTTAAGGGAATGCTATCATGATTTTTTAGATATTTTCTCCAATAAGATTTAGTACTTGCTATTTCCTTACTAAAATCTATCTTCTCAATTTCTTTTTTCTCTTTATCAAAATTTAATACTTGCTCTTTTTCCAAATTCTCTTTAGCAAATATGCCTAATTCAAATATCTTCTTTTCTCCTGGTTTTAATACTCCTAATGAATAACTAACAGCACTTTCTTCGCTCATTCCAATATAGTCTTTATCTGCTATAACGCCAGTATGAATATTGTTTTCTACATTATTTAATTGATGGGATTGTTTTTCTTTTCCTTTTGCTAAAATTCCCAATGTGCAATCGTGAGAATATTGAATTAGCCCATTTTTATCTGCATATCCACTAACAAAATTATTTTCTCCTGCATGTAATTTCGAATGGATTAAAAAGTTCACTTCTAAATCAATGGTATTTTGATTCTCAAATTCATATCTTTTTAATAACACATTGTGATGAATTGGTATACAGTCTATTTGTGTGATCTTTAAATGAAAATAAGTATTTAAAATTTGCGTCTTTAAGATATTTGTTTGTTCGATATAGTTTTGCTTATATATGTTATTTATATCTTGGTGGGTATATATCATAGCTGAATCATTAACCTTTACACCGGTTTCGAAAGAGTCTATCCATTGCCTATTATCTTTACTTGGATAATAGAAACGTAGCAATTCTCCTGTTTTACTATAGGTAGCTAATATTTCTTTATTTCCAATTATGGCATCGTTTTTGTATTTCGTTTTCATTTTGTAACTCCCTTATTTCTTTTGGTTGTGTAAAGTTTATATATAAAAAATGGCTTGAAGTATTGATATTAAAGCATTTCTGCCAAAATATGTTCTACCCCCCTTAGACTAAATTAATTATGTATCCTCTTAACTAAAATCTATGTGCTTTTAAAATTTTGTAAAGGCTAGGCAAAACCTATTCATTTCAGCCTTTATAAAATTTTATAAAGCATATTATAATAAGTTATGAGGATAAGTCTTAATCAACTTATGTCTACCATTTTTTCATATTTTATTTTACACTACCTTTCTTTTGTACTTTTAATTTTCAATAATTCGAACAATTTGATTTTCTAATTCTTTAATTCTTAAGTTTAATTTAACAACATCTTCATCTTTTGCATCCGATGTTAGGATGTCATTTCTTATGATGTCTTCCATGTCGTTCATTTCATCTTTTAGTTTTGCAAGTCTTTCTATTACTTCTTGTTTAACATTTGTAAATCTTGATGGTCTCTTAATTGTACTTTCTAGTGTTGCTATATCATTTTCTACGTCATATGTTTCTCCATAGTCAGGAATGATTACTGGTATCTTTGTAGTTTCCTCTAGTTTGCCTTTTAATACTTCTTGGGATTCTGGTTCTCCATGTACTAAAAAGATTTGTTTTGGTTTTTCTATGAATGAATAGATGAAGTTTAGCAGCCATTCTTGGTCCGCATGTCCTGAAT
>JBKXSZ010000018.1:0-30417 GCA_047017005.1 Clostridia bacterium
ATTTTATTACTGTTTACTTTTTATTTTCTAAAATATTTTTTATAATAAACTTATTTTTATTTTCTAATCAATTATTTTTCATTTTTAGATTTTAACTTTACTTTTTAATTTTTTATCATTTTTATTAATTGTTTTTATTTTTATTTCTATCTTGCAATTTCTTTCTACTTTAATTTTTATCTTCTCCTTTTTCTTAGCCCTCACACTATTTTGATTTTTCTTAAATTATTTTTTTATTGTTATTACAGATTTTATTTAATAATTTAATAACATCTTTATTGGTTTGTGCTTTATGTAACCCTTTTTGTTGTTTAACTAATATTTCTTTCCTTGCTTCATTCCGAAGGCTTATGGCAAATTTTATATGTAATATATTTTACTTTTTTATAGTAAAAATACAAGATCTTTTTCTATGTTTTTCTTTCTTTTTCTCTTCAATATTTTTTTGTATTTTGTCTATTAGTCTGATTCCTTATCTTTAATTTCCTTTAGATATTATTCAATCCTACTTCTATTATTTTGTTTATTAACTCTTCTGAAACTTCTCCTTTTTCTTTTTCTAATATACATTCTTTGATAAATAATCCTTTTAAATTATTTTCCTCTAATAACTTTTCTATATTACATTTTATTTTTGAATTATCTTTTATTTTTATAATATTTTTATTTTCAATTAATTTATTCAAATGTAAAATATTAATTTCAAAATTTTTATTTCCTATTAATATTATTTTTATATATTTATTTTCTTCTATTTCTAATTCTTCTATCTTTTCTATTAATTCTTCTTCTGAATAAATATCCGAAATGTTTATTTTCTCTTCTATCATTTCTTTTTTATCTAATGGAATAAAATCTAAGGAAATACTATTTTTTGTTAAGTTTCCTACTATCATTCCATGTTTTCCTAATTCGTCAAATCCAGAAGAAATGGTAGATCCGGGATATACCATTCTTTGATTTTCTTCTGTTTGATAATCTAGTTTATGAATATGTCCCAATGCTACATAATCAAAGCCAAATTCTTTTAATTTATTTTTTGACATACTATTATATTGCATTTCTTCTGCAGTAGATCCATCTATTGAGCCATGTATGACTAATATATTTAATTTATCTTTATTTAATTCAATTCCTTCTAATGAAAAATCATTACAATAAAAGTCATTGAAACCAAATCCATAAATATTAGCATCTTCTGTTTCTATTTTCTCTAGTTTATGACCAAATATATGGACATTATTTCCCCATTTGTATTGATTATAAAAAGAATTTTTAAGATATGGGTCGTGGTTCCCAGGTGCAATGAAGATAGATGTCTGAGGAATTTGATTAAATAATTCATTTACATATCGAATTGTACTTTCTCGAATCAATTCATGCTCATACAAATCTCCTGCTATAAAAAAGTATGGAATATTATTTTCCTTTATATATTGTACAATCTCTTTCATAATTTGTCTTTGCTCTAGTCGTCTTTTTTCTCCAAAACTTTCGCCTCTGATATTGGATAAGGACCTAAAAGGCATATCCAAATGCATATCCGCAATGTGTACAAATTTCATTTTTATTCTCCTATTCATTTTTATTTATTCTATCTTTCTTTATATCATATTTTACAAATGGTCGTCAACGCTTTTTAAACATTTGTTTGTCGATATTAAAAAAAATCATACCAATATCTTTATTGGTATGATTTAAAAATTATTCATCTTCATCCATTGGTCCAAATAATTCATCAAATTTTGCTTCTAATTCCTTTTGCACATCTTCTGAGAAAATATCATTTATTTCCTCCTTTTTTTCTTGTTGTTCCTCTTCTAATGGTAATATTGGAGCAAATTCTTCTTCCTTTGCTTGCTTATTATTTAGTTTCGTTTCATCACTTGAATCTTCAAATAAATCATCTAAAGATTCTACCTTTAAGTTTTCTACTGGCTTTGCATTTTTTTCATCTACATATGGATTATATGGATTGTATTTTCTCCATTGTCCTCTATCTATTGGTTCTATATCATTATGGTCTACTTGAAATCTGCTTACTTTTTTAGCAATTGGATAAGCAAAATAATAATATTTCTTTGCTTTAATTGGTTTTATTCCTTTTTCGTATATAATACAAAGATCATTATCCATTCTTCTTAATTCATCAGGTGTCATTAATGCTCTTGCCATAATTTGGTCAGAAACATTTTTTCCTTGCTTCCAATTATGTCTATCTCTACTTATAGATACACTATCTCTTTCAATTGTTTTTTCTCCTAAGGCCTTTGAAAAATATTCTACTGTTTTATAGGAGTTACTTCCTAAAAATACGTGTGTATCACAGTTTCCCATAATTGTTTCATAAGTTTCTTTATACACAGCTTCTAATTGGTCCAAGTTTTGTAAAATAACACTAAAGGAAATTTTTCTACTTCTACTGGTTGAAATCTTTTTGTCAAAATCTGGTATTCTACCAATGTTAGCAAACTCATCCAATATAAAATAGGTTGGTATTTTTAGTCTTCCACCATTATCATCTGCAAAATTATATAATTGTTGTATCATCTGTGCAAAGAAGATAGTTAATAGAAAGTCATATGCTCCATGAGTATCAGATGAAATAACATATACCGCTGTTTTCTTTGAACCTATCTCCTCAAAATTAATTGTATCAGTAGAGGTTAGTTCGGCAATTTCTTTTGAGTCAAATTTACCTAACTTAGATTGAAGAGAACTTAAAATTGAACCATAAGTTTTTTCTGGAGCAATCTCAATAGACTTGTAATTCATTCTAGCTGGATGGTCATATGGAAGTTGATTCATTAATTCTGTTAACAAATTGCTTCCTCCGTTTTTATTAGCTGCTCTAACTAGCTCTGCACAACTGGCTAAGTTCTGTTCTTCTTCAGGCCTAGTCGCTATTAAGTAATAAATCAATGCTTTTAATAGCATTTCCGCCATATCATCCCAATAAGGGTCGTTCTTCCCACCTTCTGCTTGTTGTCCTTTTACTATTGTATTTGCAATAACGTCTACATCTATTTCACTTGTGATATGCATCAATGGATTGTATCCATCACTATTTTGTGGTTTAACTAAATTAAATATTTTTATATCATATCCTTCTGTCCTTAGATATCCTGCTGTTTTATCATATAATTCTCCTTTTGGGTCTGTAAATATGTAAGAGCCTAGGCATTGATATGCATTAGGTATAGAGTAAGCAGCAGATTTACCAGAACCAGAACCGTCCAACTACCAAAACATTTGTATTTCCTCTTTTATCAATTGGTAAATAATTCTTTTCTGCTAGTATAATTCCTTTATTCGGACTTAATATTCTATATTGTTCTCCATTTTCGGACCAATCACTGGAACCATGTTCTCTTCCATAATATTGATTTTTAGGTGCTGACCTTAAAATTCCTATCATAACCACTATAATATATAGAAAGGTATATTTCCAGAAGCAACTAAGAAAAGTATCGATATACATATCCGAAAATATTCTTCCTAATGTTTCAATTGGATTTGCAATGTTGGTAAATATTTCTGTCAAAAATGTTTGCATTACATCTGTAGAATGTGATGCATCTACTAAAGTCCTCGCCAAAGGCGCAACAAATACTATGGCTAATAATAACCATAGTATTATAAAAATTGCAAAGTATTTTCTATTTCTTTTAAAGGCGCCTTGAATTTTATAATTCATCTCTTTCCTCACCTACTCTTTTGTACTATCTATCGTATTCTTTTTCGTTTTCTTTTAATGCAATTTCAATTGTTCCATACTTTTTCATATATTCTTTTGTAGCATTAATGTCTATTGTATATTTAGGTGGTATTTCTATACTTCTTTCTTTTGGTATTGTAATACCCCCACAAACTCTTGCTCCTTTTGCATCATATATAATATCCTTTTTATCTGGTCCCATTTCTTTCATTTTCGGCATATGTTTCATTTTGTCATTTACTGAACCTACATTAGTAGTACTGTTCATTCTGATTCCCCTCTCTAAATTTTTGGTGTTTATTTACTATCTCTAATTTCAAATGCAAAATATGATTTATATGGTTTTAATTTGCATTTTCCTTTTACTTCATTTGTAGCTTCGTCAAAATATAAAACTGGTTTGACTTCATCTCCTGTTTCAGGGTCTATAATAGATATAGGTCTTTTTAAATTTGGTGTATATTTAAAGTCTTTATATTCTGTTTCTTTTTCGGAATATAAAGTATCAAACTTAAGTGGTACTGGTTTTTTCGATATTTTTACCTTGTCTTCCTCTAGTAGTCCAACATTAATAACCACTTTATCTTTTCCAAAAGATAAAATAACTAGCTCGTTATTGTTATTATTAATAGGATTATCAACAAAAAAGGTTTTCTTCTTTGCTTCTCCATTTAATTCTTCGGTGTAGTCTAATCTTTCAACTGTATATCTAGGCGAATCTTTTAAGAATTCCTTTTCCGTTTTATTTATTTTATAAATTACAGTATTAACATCTTTTGGGTCGGTAATACTAAAATGTTTTCCTTCCAAATTCTCCATTGTTACTACACCTCTTTCTATGACTTTTCCTACATTCATAGTTTCTCTTTTGTTTTATCACTATTATTAATTATACAAGCATTTACAGAACTTGTCAACCATTTTGTTTGTTTATGTTAACTGTTTCTGGTTCTTGGATTAAACTTAGAAATTTCATGCAACTTTTCAAATAGATCCATTTCTTCTTTTGTCGGTTTCTTTGGCACCATAATTTTTACTTCTGCTACTAAATCTCCTCTTCCACCTTTTCCATCTTTATAACCTTTTCCTGGAATTCGTACCTTCTCTCCACTTTGAATTCCTTGTGGCACATAAACTAAAACATCTTCATCAACAGAGTTAATTTTAGCTCTCATACCTAGTACTGCTTCCCAAGGAGTAAGATATAAATCTGTATATAAATCAAAACCACTCATACTAAATATAGCATTATCTTCTATATGTATTTTAATAAACAAGTCCCCGCTTTTGCCACCATTTTGCCCAGCTTTTCCTTGTCCTATTAAACGAATTTTTTCTCCTTCGCGTATTCCTGCTGGAACTCTAATATCAAAGGTCTTCATTTTTCCTTCAATTGTTCTTAATGAAACCTTTTTATTTAGGCCATAGAAACCTTCCTCTATGGAAATCGAAATTTCCGTTTCTATATTATCACCTTTTATAGCTGGTTTTTTCTTTTTGGATAATGGAGATGTTTTCTTTTCCTCTTCTTCTTTTATGTTCCCAAAAAACATATTGAAAAAGTCGCTAAATAGAGAATCCTTTTCCCTTTTACTCTCTTCATATCCAATATTTTTTTGTTTTCTTCCTACATGTGTATTCCACATTCTATCATATTTTCTTTTACTTGCTGAATTTGACAAAACTCGATAAGCCTCATTTACGTCCTTAAATCTTTCTTCTGCAATTTGGTTACCCACATTCACATCTGGATGATACTTTTTAGCCGCATCTCGATAAGCTGCTCGAATTGTATCAATACTTACTCTATTTGTCTCTAATTCTAGTATTCTATAATAATCTTTGAAAATCATTTCGACATCCTCCCACTTTTCCATGGTAAGATGTATTATATCATATGTCTACGCCGATTTGAATAGTTTTATTCTATTTTTTCCATTCTTCTAGCTGTTTTTCATCTTTTTTATAAAATAGAACAAGCTATAAGGTGAATATTCCTCATAGCTTCTATTCTTATCTTACTTATTTTATTTTTCAGTTGCAAGTTCGATCAATTCATCCAGCAACGTAGAATATGGAATTCCTATTTCTCCTAATAATTTAGGATACATACTAATTTCTGTAAATCCAGGCATTGTATTTATTTCATTAATATATACCTCTTCTGTTTTTCTATCAATGAAGAAATCCACTCTTGATAATCCTTTTCCATCTAATGCTTTATATGCTTTAATCGCTGTTTTTTGTATTTCTTCTTCTTTTTCTTTTGTAATATCTGCTGGAATTAATACTCGAGAAGCCGTATTTTGATATTTTGATTTATAATCATAAAATTCCTCAGCAGGAATAATCTCTCCTATACAAGAAGCAATTACCTCTTCATTTCCTAATACGGCACATTCTACTTCTCTACCATTAATTTCCTCCTCTATTAACAACTTTTTATCATATTCTTCTGCAGTAATAATAGCTTTTTTTAATTCCTCTTCGTTTTTGGCTTTACTAATTCCTACAGAAGAGCCAGAATTAGATGGTTTTATGAACATTGGGAAATTCAATTTATCTACAATTTTTTCTGTTACTTCTTCTAATGTATATACTTTCTCTGTAAAATCTTTTTCAATATATCGATATTTCTCTTTATCCTTTCGGATGTAGCAATAATCTGCTTGTTTTATTTTTGCTTTTTCAAATATAATTTTACTATATACCTTATCCATTCCTAAGCAAGAACCAATAATATGACAACCTACATATGGAATCTTTGCTAATTCTAATAACCCTTGCATAGAACCATCTTCTCCATATAATCCATGAAGAACTGGAAAAACAACATCTAATTGTTTTAAGTACTCTATTTCGTTTTTAATTTGTTTTCCATATGCAATCTGTTCACCTACCTTTATTGTCTTTTTCTCTGTTTTTGTCAAACTATATTCATACCAAATACCATCTTTAGCAATATAAATGGGATAAATATCATATTTATCTTTATTTAAATTTTGTAGTACTGATACTCCAGATGAAATAGAAACATCATGCTCTGTAGACATGCCCCCTAGCATAACTCCTAATTTTAATTTTCTCATCTTTCAACCCCTCTTTCTATTTTATCTCTTTTACAATCTCTGTAAAATGCATAGCATGAGATGCTTTTACTAATACTACATCATTTGGTTCCATGATTTTTCTCAATATTTGAATTGCTTCTTGATTGTTTTTACATACATATATATTTTCTTTTCTCATTCCTAGTTCTAATGCTTTTTGAATCGTATATTTCATATTTTCACCAACTGTTACTAAAATATCTATCTTGTTTTTTACAAGCTCCTCACCAACCGCTTCATGTAAGCTCTCTTCATATTCTCCTAAGTCTAATATATTTCCTAACATTGCGATTTTTTTATTTCCGCTTTTATTAGCTAAATATTGAATTGCTGGCTTTAAAGCATCATAACTTGCATTATATGTTCCATCTATAATTGTTACTTTATTTTTATTTACATAGATATCCATTCGATTTTTTGTTAATTTGAAATATTTAATTCCCTCTAGAATAGATTCCGTATCTATTTTTAATAGCATTCCTACTAAGATACCTGCTAAACTATTATATATAAATGGAGTTCCTCCTATTGGCACATATACTGTTGTGTCCTTTCCATTAATATCTGTATGAAAGATGCTATCGTCTTCTTCTAACTTTATTTCTCTTGCCATGATATCACTATCACATTCTATTCCGTAAGTTAAAACTTGGTAGCTTTTCTCTTTGTTTTTATTTTTCTTATACCATTTATGTAACAAATCATTATCATTATTAATTAGTAAGGTTCCATTTTCTTTTAATCCCTCTATAATTTCTAATTTAGCTTTTAAAATATTTTCTCTAGAACCTAAATCACCTATATGAGAAGTACCAATATTCGTAATAATAGCAATATCTGGTTTTACAATATTGGTTAGAGTACGAATTTCACCTAATGCACTCATTCCCATTTCTACTACTAAAGCTTCATGATTTTCTAGACCTAATATAGTAAGAGGAACGCCTATGTGATTATTTAAATTTCCCTCTGTTTTTAAAACATGATATTTCTTAGAAACAACTCCTGCAACTAGATCCTTTGTACTTGTTTTTCCAACACTGCCTGTAATTCCAATTACGGGTATTTGATACAAACTTCTTTTATAACTTGCAATTTGTTGTAGTGCTTTAATACTATCTTTTACCTGAACAATTGCTTTATCCGCATATTTTACTTTCGCTAAATCTTCTTTTTCAATATTTTCTATAATACAAGCTGATGCACCTTTTGCAAAAGCATCTTCATAAAATTTACTTCCATCAAAGTTTCCACCTTTGATTCCAACGTAGATATCGCCTTCTTCAATTTGTCTTGTATCTTTTGAAAAGTGATGACAAACAATATCTTCTTGCCCACATACCAATCTTCCAGAGCATATTTTTACAATGTCTTTTATCGTTACTTCTTTCATATAATCCCTTCTTCTAATACTTTCAGCTTATTTTTCTTTACATATTATTCTAATATTGTAAATTTTGTTCTATTATATGCTAAAACTTTATTTTTGACAAATCCAAAAGAAAAGCAGATAAACTGCCTTTCTTTTTCCTTTTATTTTATTATTGATTTTGGTCTACCGCCCTATTAGCAATTTCTATTGCTTTCGAAACGATATTACCACATGTTTTAGAAGAAACATTTCCCCATCCATTGTCTTGTTTTACTTGTTCGTATACGCCTAATTCTTTTGCAATTTCCTCCTTTAAGTTTTCTGACATCATACTTCTCTTTCCAGACATTTTATTTTCCTCCTTTAAGAAAGAAACTTTTTTCTTTCTTAGTGTTAGTATTTGTTTTAAAAAGATTTTTATGATGTTGTATTTTTTCTATTTTTTGAATTTTTTAGTTTTTTTATTTTTTATTTTTATCTTTGTTTTACCTGGTTAATGTTCCATTTGGAGTATTTACAATCGTTAAAATATCTTCTTCCCTTCCATTTTCTATATTAATATAAACTAAAAAGTCGGTATCATCTACTTTTCCTTTAAATTCCCAACATTCTATTTCTGTCTTAAATTCTGTTGGAATAAAAGCTAAACCTTCACTTTCAATTTTCAAATCTTTATTTAACTTCTTTTTTGCTTCTTCTTTACTGATTTTAGGAGTTGTTAGTTTTCTTTCGGTATGAGAATTTAAATAGCCACTTGTTTCGATTCCTAATATTTCTCCATTATCTAATGCTACTTTTACTTTAATTAAGTCTGGATACATCGTAACATCGTTTTGCTGATACGCATAATTGATTGTCACAATTCCTTCTTGTTTTAAATAATAAGTTTCTTTCATATTAGAAAATCCTTTTTGCTCTAAAAATTCTTTTCCTAGTTCGTTTGCTCTATCTTGCGAAATGCTCTCGGCTTCTACTGTTCGATTATCGTTATAGTAAACAACATGTCCTCCTTTTTTAGAAATAGAGATAGTCGCATTATTATCTTTATCTCTATCTTTTAATTGCACTTGAAAATCAAAAGTAGGGATATCTGCATTTTCTGAAAAACCGTTAGAATGAATTTGTTCTATTTTATCTTCCCCTATAAATTCTTTTACAATTTGCTGTGCTTTTCCTTCATCAATATCTTCTCCTGTTAATCCTTTTTTCTCCGCAGATACAATATGCTCTGAAAAAGCTCCATCATATATTAACCCAGAATATTCATGAAAGTTTTGTTCTAATTGGTCAAAGCCTGTTTGGGATACATTACTTACTTGTTGTGCAAATGTATTACTTCCTTTATTATTTAATTCTCCCCATTTAATTCTACCACTATTAATATCACTTGCTAATTGGTTTAAGGTATTTTCTAACTCTACACTATAGCCATGTAATTCTTTTAAATTTTTTAAATCCTCTTGTGTCAATTCCTCTTTATATATGTTTTTTCGAGATAATGTATAGCTATAGTCACTTACCTGATTTAAGAACTTCGCTGTATTTTCTAGTTCGTGACTTGAAATAGGTAGTCTAGATAAATAGCTTTGCGCTAAATTTGCTTCTCTCCATACATGTGTTAATGTTTCTGCACCATGTTCTGCACTACTCGATATTAACGATTTTGCTAGATAGTTTTCCACATTTTGTACATAATCCACTAATTCATAAAAAGCCATGTTATAGTCATTTTCTGATATTTGTCTATATTCTGTTTGTTTTTTATAAACAAATACTCCTAATCCAACAATAACCACTAATAATAATGCAATTACGCTAAACATATGTCTATCTTTTAAACGATTTTTCCAATCATATAATTTTTCTTTTATTTTTCCCATTTTTTCTCTTCCTTTCTTTTACTTACAAAATCTATGTTTTCCAATAGTTTTAATTAATGGTCTTGACCAAATCCACTTGTTTGTTGCTGTATTTGGATTAAAATAGTAAATAGCTCCTCCAGTTGGGTCCCATCCATTCATTGCATCTCTTGCCGCTTTATACACCGTAGCATCTTCTTTTATTGGAACATTAATTTGTCCATCTGTTACTGCTGTAAAAGCTCCTGATTCATAGATAACGCCAGAAATCGTGTTGGGAAACTTAGAACTTTTAACACGATTTAAAATAACAGCTCCTACTGCAACTTGTCCTTCATATGGTTCTCCTCTCGCTTCTCCATTAATTGCTCTTGCCATTAACTGGATATCCGATTCAGAATTACTATTACTTGCTGCAATACTTAAATTAGAAACCAGATGAAAAATATCTGCTATTTCCAAGAAAAGAGCTAACATAATTGCTAAAATTAATGTCCACTTTATTAATTTTTTTATTTTCTCTTTCACTTTCTATCCTCCTATTTTTTCTTTTTTTACTTTTATTTCTTTTCTATATTTTGCTCTTTATTTTTTTAAAATATTCCCAATCTTTAAAATTCCTTCTGATTCTTTTAATTTTTTATTAATTTTTTGAATTTCGATTCTATCTATGGTAAAATTTAAAAGGAAATAAAAAATACAATAAAGGGGAAAATCATGAAAAAAATTTTAATTTTTTATGCGGCTTATGGTGGTGGGCATTTATCTGCAGCCAAATCTATTAAACAATGTATAGAAGGAAATTATACAGATTGCCATGTAGAAATGGTGGATTGTATTAAATATATTAATAAAGCATTAGATAAAATAACTACCGGTGCTTATCGTGAAATGGCAAAAAAAGCTCCTTGGGCTTGGGGAAGAGTATATTCACAATCACAAAAAGGACCCTTATCTAAGATAAGTTCTACTTCAAATAAATTAATGGCATTAAAATTAAACAAATTATTTCAGGAGAAAAAACCAGATCTAATCATATCCACTCATCCTTTTGGTACACAAATGTCGAGCTATTTAAAAAAGAAAGGAAAGATTCACGCTAAAATTGCAACTGTCATGACAGACTATGCACCTCATGACCAATGGTTAATAGGACATGAATATTGTGACTATTTCTTTGTTGCACATTCTGGTATGATAGAAGATTTAAAAAAGAAGGGTGTAGCAGAAGAAAAAATATTCGCCACTGGAATTCCTTTATCTAATCGTTTTTTAATGAACTATAACAAAAAAGAAACTTTAAAAGCATTTGGATTACAAGAAGGGAAAAAAGTCGTTCTTTTCTTTGGAGGCGGAGAATTTGGTTTAGGAAAAACAAAAACACTTGCAATTTTAAAATCTTTTGTAGAAGATATTGATAACATTCAAATTGTTGCTATTTCTGGGAAAAACAAAAAAATGAAACATCATTTTGAAGAATTAGTAGCAGAAAATCATAAACAAGATAAAGTAAAAATCTTAGAATATACCGATAAAGTGCCAGAACTTATGAGTGTCTCAGATTTAGTTGTCACCAAACCAGGGGGACTTACAACAACGGAAAGTTTAGCCTCTGGTCTCCCTATTATTGTTATTAATCCTATTCCTGGTCAGGAAGAAGAAAATGCAGAATTTTTAGAAAGTAAACAAGTGGCTATTTGGATTCGAAAGAATGATAATGCAAATGAAAAAATAATGGAAATATTTAATAATCCTACTAAAATGCAGGAAATGAAAGTACATGCTAGGTTACTTGCTAAAAAGAATTCTACAAAAGATATTTGTGATATTTTATTAGAAAAGAAATAGTTTAGAAAAATACCTCATAAAATATGAATATGAGGTATTTTTATGTTTGATTTAAATAATTGTTCGAATAAAGAACTTGTGATTTTAGCTGGTATACTTTCTATTTCTTTAGCTGAGAATTTGACTTCTGAAGAAACTGGAAGGTTAGCCGCTCTTTTAACAACTATTGGTGACAATCTTGCACTCCTTGCAATTGATAAAGCCGTAATTGAAAATAATAATTTCAATGACAAGAAAAAAGATGATACCCTTTGTTGATAATCTCAACTTTCCCTTAATATCATCTTTTTATATGCTATTTAAATTTCTCTTCTTCCTTCCAAGGCCTTCGTTAGTGTTATTTCATCAGTATATTCTAGATCTCCTCCTACTGGAATTCCATGCGCAATTCTTGTTACTTTTATTCCTAATGGTTTAATGATTTTGGATAAATACATAGCAGTAGCTTCTCCCTCTACTCTAGGGTTTGTAGCTAATATAATTTCTTTTACGGTTCCGTCTTGTAATCTTGCTATTAGTTCTTTTATCTTAATATCATCTGGTCCTACTCCATTCATAGGAGAAATAGAACCATGTAGGACATGATAAACACCTTTAAATTCATGTGTTTTCTCCATTGCAATAATGTCTCTAACATCTTCTACTACACATATTGCACTTTGGTCTCTCTTCGGACTGCTACAAATTGGACAAGGGTCTGTATCGGATATATTAAAACATTTGGAACAAAATTTTAAGTTTTTCTTTGCGTTAACAATTGAGGAAATAAATTCATTTGTTTCTTCCTCTGTTGCATCTAAAATATAAAAAGCTAATCTTGCAGCTGTTTTATGTCCAATACTTGGAAGCTTTTCAAAACTTTCAATTAATTTTTCTATAGATGGTGAATAATATGACATTTTTTGCACGTCCTTTTACTTTTTCTACATTATACCAGGAATATTATATTTTCCTAGTGAAGCCGCTTGTGCACTATCTACTTTTCTTAAAGCTTCATTTACACAAGTAATAATTAAATCTTGTAGCATTTCTACATCGTCTGGGTCTATTACATCTTTTTGTATTTTAATTTCTTTTATTTCTTTGTTTCCATTTACTTTTACAGTAACAGCTCCTCCGCCTGCAGAAGCATCAAATTCTTTTCCTCCTAATTCTTCTTGTGTTTTTGCCATATCCTCTTGCATTTTCTTTGCTTCTTTCATAAGTTGGTTGATATTCATACCTCCGAAACCTCCACCTATTCCTGGAAATCCGCCTCTTTTTCCCATCGTTTTTTCCTCGCTTTCTTTTTTTAATATTTTATTTATTTTTAATCAATAATATGAATTGGAATATCCAATCCTTTTGCTATTCCTTCAATACCTCCATTATTACTTTTCTCAGCTTGTATTGAATTTTCTTTTGCATCTATATATTTAATTTGCATTTCTTTTCCACACGCCATGGAAATTTGTTTTTTTATTTCATTTTTATTTTCTAGTTTTTCTAATACTGTTTTTCCAAAAGGTGTTAAGCCATTTGGAAATTCAATTCCTACTGTCATGTCATTTATTTCTTTTGCTTGTGTATTTAACAAATTGGTGTATAGCATAATCTTACCATCTTGTTTAAATCCATTTACTATTTCTGGCCAATAGCTTTGTGCTTTCAAATTTGAAGTATTTATCGTCTTAGTCTTATTTGTGTTTACTGTTGTTTCAACCGTTTTAGATGCTGGCATAGAATTAGAACAAACAGGTTCCTTTGATTTTCCTCCTATGGCAGGTGTTTCTTTTAAAGTAACACCTGTTTTTATTATGTTTTCTAATTTTTCGATACGAGCCTGTAATTCTTCTACTCCTTGATTCTCATTGTGACTGCATAATTTTATCATTCCAGCTTGAAACATAATGATTTTTTGCGAAGACCATTTTAAGTCATTTTCTAATTCTGATAAACTATATATTAATTTTAATAGCCTTTCTTTTGATACTTCTTTTGATAAAATAGCAATTTTATCGATTTCATCTTTGCTATATATTTCTAATTTTCCACTTGTTTTATATACTAAAATATCTTTTATATATTTAATAATTTCCCAAAGTAAATTCGAAATATCTTTTCCTTCTTCTAATACTTTTGTTATTATTTCTAGTGTATGTTCTACATTATAATTTAGGACACCATTTACAATTTCATGTACAAAAGTAAGTTTCGGAATTCCTACTAAGTCTTTTACTTTATCTTCATTAATCTTATTTTCTCCATCTTGTATACATCTTTCCAAAATAGATAAAGCATCTCGCATTGCTCCTTCTGATAATACAGCAATTACATTTAATGCTTCTTCTGTAATTTCTATATTGGATTCTTGACATACAATTTTTAATCTTTTGATAATATTTTCATTGGATATTCTTTTAAAGTCAAATCTTTGACATCTAGAAAGTATAGTTGCTGGTAATTTTTGTGGTTCTGTTGTTGCTAAAATAAATTTTACATGCTCTGGTGGTTCCTCTAATGTTTTTAGCAAAGCATTAAAAGCTCCCGTGGAAAGCATATGTACCTCATCTATAATATAGACACGATATTTACATACTGTTGGTAAAAAATTGACTTCCTCACGTATAGAACGAATGTCTTCTACACTGTTGTTGGAGGCTGCATCCATTTCTACTACATCTGTAATAGAACCGGATAAAATCCCTTTACATATTTCACATTCATTACATGGTTCTCCATCTTTTGGATGTAAGCAATTAATGGCTCTTGCCAATACTTTAGCAGCAGAAGTCTTTCCTGTACCTCTTCCTCCGTTAAATAGATAAGCATGTCCTACTCTATCTGCCATAATCTGATTTTTTAATGTTTGTGTTATATGTTCTTGTCCCACCATTTCCCCAAAAGTAGTTGGTCTAAATTTACGATATAAAGCAGTATATGCCAAACCGGTCACCTCTCCTTAAAATAAAAAATGGTGTGAGATAGATTAGCCCCTCTACGGGAAATACATTTCACATAAATACACTACTTATTGCTGCTTCCTTCCGGACCTGACAAGGTTCATAGCTTTTTATCAAAATATATTCCCCGTACAAAGGCTAATTTCTAGCCTCATACCATTAGATTATATACTGTATTTGTTTTTTTATCAATACTATGTATGCAGATTTTTTAATATTCCTTTTATTCCTTTTATTACTTTTATTTACTTTTTTGTTTTTCTTTTTAGATTCTCTTAAATACAATATCTGAAGAATCTGTCTTTTCTAGATAAGATCTACCTTCTTCTAGAATATTACCTGCTGGTATTTCAATACGAATTGTTGCTTTATATTGTACTTTTGATTTTGTTGCAATAATTATATCAAAAGCAAGAGTTCCTTTTAAATCTTCATATGGAATTTCTGCTTGTTTTAACATTTTTCCATCGTGTGCTATTTCATTTTCATTAGATAATAATTCTCCTACCTCTTGATTTGCATAGCGGAATAAAATCATCCCCCCTTGATTTGAAATTTCTAAGTTTTTAACGTTTGTTTCTGTATCTCCTACGTATTCTAATTTATTATCTTGTACATAATATTCTTCTTTATATTCATATAAATGGTCTTTATCTGCACTTGGTCGATATAATTGCATTTTTCCTATTTTAGGTGCTGTCTCTAGTTGGAAATTCTCTAATGTAATCTTATCAATAAGTTCTGTATCTTGATAATCTTTATTCTTTTCTATGGTTAAATAAACATCATTGTTTTGTATTAAATCCATTGCCCATCTATATCCATCTTCTTTCTTTTCTCTTCCTTCTGCATTACTTACTACTGTTATTTTCGTAAGTTCAAATGGCATATTTTGTTCTCCTTCCACTTGATATTTTACAATTAAAATACTAATAATAACGGGAATTAAAATAATAACAGCTATTATAATAATACGATGTATTAGTTTTTTTCTTTCCTCTGCCAATTGTAATCCTCCTTTTATGCTTTTTCTTCTTGTATTTGTTTTTCTTTTTGTTTTTTCTTTTTTTCTCTTAGCTGCTTAAAAAAGTCTGTTAATATTTTTTCACATTCTATTTGTAAAATTCCAAATTGCACATTTGGTTTGTGATTAAATGGATAATCGGTTAATAAATTTAAAACTGAACCACAAGCGCCCGTCTTTTCATCTTTTGTTCCTATATATACATTGCGAACTCTAGAATTAATAATTGCCCCCGCACACATGGAACAAGGTTCTAATGTTACATACATATCACAATCCAATAGTCTCCAACTTTCTAATTTTTTGCTTGCTTTTCGTATCACTTCTATTTCTGCATGTTTTGTGGTATCGTGCTTTGTTTCTTTTTCATTATGTGCTCTTGCAATTACTTTCCCATCCTTTACCAGAACAGCTCCTACAGGTACTTCTTCTTTTTCATATGCTTTTTTGGCTTCTTTTAAAGCCTCTTTCATAAACTTTTCTTGTTGTGTTTGTTTCATTTTTCTTCCTTTTATCATTAAAATATTACTTTTTGCAATTATTTTAAGTATATCTGATTTTTCTTCTTTTTTCAACTTTTATTTTAAAAGTTACCAATTTTTATACCAATAAAAAAATCACTTGACTCTATAAGAATCAAGTAATAACAGTCTTGGTACACCTAGGCCGATTCGAACGGCCGTCTACCGCTTAGGAGGCGGTTGCTCTATCCTACTGAGCTATAGATGCATATATATATATCCTTGTTTAGTATAGTATATTTTTTCTTGTTTTTCAAGGTTTACGTTTGCTTTATTACAAAAGTCTCTTCTTTTTCTTTCCTGATACTTGCAAATTCATATTCTTCTCTCTATAATAAAAGAAATATATTTTATGATGAATGAAGAGGAGTATAAAATGCAGAGAATATTAGGACATATGCGAAAAGCAGTAGAAGACTATGGAATGATAGAAGAAGGAGATAAAATTGCTGTTGCTCTTTCCGGTGGTAAAGATTCTATTTCCTTATTAATGGCTCTTAAACGTTTACAACAGTTTTATCCTAAAAAATTTAGGTTGATTGCCATTAGTGTCAACCCAGGTTTTGATTTTTTTGATACTGAACTTTTGCAGAAAATATGTGATGAAATAAACGTACCTTTAATAATTGAAGCTTATTCGATTAAGGAAGTCGTGTTTGATATTCGAAAGGAAAAACGTCCTTGCTCTTTATGTGCTAATTTACGTAGAGGTATTTTAAATAGTACAGCTAAAAAAGAAGGCTGTAATAAATTGGCACTAGGGCATAATGAAGATGATATGATAGAAACCTTTATTATGAACCTACTTTATGCAGGAAGAATTGATACTTTTGCTCCGGTTAGTTATTTAGATAAAACCGGTATTACTGTTATTCGTCCTCTTATTTATGCTCCTGAAAAAGATATTAAAAGTTTTATTCATCGTCATAATATTTCTGTCATGAAAAAAACTTGCCCTATGGACGGGAATAGTAATAGAGAACATATAAAAGAAATGATAAATAGTTGGAGAAAAGAAGTGCCTACTGTTAAGAAAAATATTGCTGGTGCAATAAAAAGAAGCTCCATTAAAGGTTGGCAGCAATTAAGATGAATCATACTTCTGCTTTGTCTTTTTTTTAACTTATATTGTTTCTTTAAGCTGCTTTTTTCTTATTTATTATCTTGTTTTATACATTGTTTTTATTTTATACATAATTATCGTTTTTTTGCTAATAATAATTATTAGCAATTTTCTATTTTTAATCTATAGTTCATTTTATTTTGTACTAGGTCTTGGTATACTATAGTCATGTTTAGGGGGCATTTTTATGAATTTAAAATCAAGTGATGATATGAAAAAGGAAACGAAGGAAGAGACCAAAAGATATAATGCTATCATTGGAAGAAATGCAAAAAGATTTAGAAACATGAAAAGATTAACACAAGAAATAGTTTCTGAAAAAGTAGGGATTACACCAGAATATTTATCAAAATTTGAAAATGGACGTTATAACGCAAGTATCTATAACATTATTAAATTATGTCAAATTTTTGATATCACTCCAAATGAGCTATTGCAAGACTTTTTTCAAGATACTCCACACGGTATCTCTGAACTAATTTATACAGAAGCAAATAAGTTAAGTCAGAAAAATCAAGAAGCTGTTTTAAATTTAATAAAAGGATTAAGTTCTGAAAAAGAAGAAAAATAGTAATAATTAAACCTTTTCTATGTTTTTTTCTAAAAAACGCAAGAGTCTGAAATTTTGTCAGCTCTTGCGTTTTTATTTACTTTATTTTTCAGAAATATCTTTTATTGCTTTGGTAAGAATATTTAATTTATTATCCGCATCTTCTAAAGAATTTCCTTTTACTCCCATATAAAATTTTATTTTAGGTTCTGTTCCGGAAGGTCTAACACAGCACCATTCATCATTTTCTAATTCATAATATAAAACATTTGACTTTGGTAAATTAATTTTGGTAATATCTCCAGTTAGCATATTTTTTCTTTCACTTGCTTCATAATCACGAATTGCAATGACTTTACTATTCCCTAGCAATTCCAAAGGTTCTCTTCTTAAATTCTCTAACATTCTTTTGATTTTTTCTGCTCCATCTGCACCTTCCAATGTTACCGATAATAATCCTTCTTTAAAGAAACCATATTTCTCATAAATTTTTATCATTTGGTCCCATAAAGTAAGTCCTTTCTTTTTATAGTATGCTGCCGCTTCGCAAAGCATCATAACTGCTGCTACCGCATCTTTGTCTCTTGCATAAGTTCCAATTAGGCAACCATAACTTTCCTCAAAACCGAACATATATTGGTATTGTCCAGTTTCTTCAAATTGTTTCATTTTTTCTCCAATATATTTAAATCCTGTCAACACTTCAATTAAATGAATATGGTATTCTCTTGCTATACTATCTGCTAGATTAGAAGATACAATTGTTTTAATAATTGCTCCATTTTCTGGTATCTCATTTCTTTGTTGTTTTTGTGAAATCATATATTCTGCAATCAAAAGCCCAGACATATTTCCTGTAAATGGCATATATTCTCCAGTTTCACTATCTTTAGCATAAACCCCTAATCTATCAGCATCTGGGTCAGTAGCAAGAACTACATCTGCATCTAACTTTTCTGCCAGTTTCAATGCTAATTTAAACGCTTTTTTATCTTCTGGATTTGGATAATCCACGGTTGGAAAATCTCCATCTGGTTTCTCCTGCTCTGGTACTACCGTTACATTTTCAAATCCAATTTCTTTTAAAATTCTTTGTACTGGAACATTTCCAGAACCATGTAATGGTGTATATACAATTTTCAAATTTTTTTGCTCTTTAATTACTTCTGGATTTAATATATGTTTTTTCAATTCTTCTATGTAACTATCATCAACTTCCTTTCCAATTACATGGTATAGACCTTTTTCTATTGATTCTTCTTTCTTCATTGTTTTTACTTTACTATAGTCTTCTACCTTTTTTGCTTCTTCCATAATTTCTTTGTCTCTTGGAGTAGCAATTTGCGCTCCATCTTCCCAATACACTTTATATCCATTGTATTTAGGAGGATTATGACTAGCGGTAATAACAATTCCCGCAATTGTATGTAATTGTCGTACAGCAAAAGATAATTCTGGCACTGGTCTTAAACTTTCAAATATATATGTTTTAATTCCATTTGCATTTAAACATAATGCTGCACATTCACTAAATTCTGGAGACATATGTCTAGAGTCGTATGCAATTACAACCCCTCTATTTTGCATACCTTCTGTTAAAATATAGTTTGCTAATCCTTGTGTTGCTTTTGAAACTGTATAACAATTCATACGATTTGTTCCTGCTCCAATAACACCTCTTAGTCCAGCCGTTCCAAATTCTAAGTCTTGATAGAATCTATCTTTTATTTCTTCTTCATTTCCTTCAATTTCTTGTAATTCCTTTTTGGTTTCTTCGTCAAAAAATGGATTTTGAAGCCATTCTTCATATTTCTCTTTATATCCCATTATTCTTCGCCTCCAAAATATTTTATATATAATTCTCTTGCTGTATCTGGACTATCTACTCCTTTTGCATTTTTTATTGGTGCAAAGTCTTCTTCTCTTTTTGTTCTTACAATTAACATGTTATCTAGCATAGAAAAAGAATCAAAGATAAAAGTTTCGAATTTATAGGCATTTGGTTCTGTTGCTATTACAATATTTCCTTTTTCATCTAAATAATTAGCTTTTTTAAAAGCGATATGATAAGGAAGTTTTTTATCAATAATTGGTTCTAATGCTTCTAACTGAAACAAATGATATATAATATTAGAATCTCCATAGATTAGTCCTCCCTTTTCATCTCTTGCTTCTGTCATTTCTTTTGATATTTCTATATATTCTACCATAGAAGGTCTACCATTTCTTTTGCAGAATACTCCAACTTTCTCTTCTGGATTTGCTTTTAATGTAGATTTAGAAGCAGATACATACTGATTATCAATTGTAATTCCTAACATAAATGGATCCACCATCTTTACTAAAACATTATCTACTCCTACAATAGTTATCCATTTAATTCCTCTTTTCTTCATATCTTCAATGACATGTTCCTTCTCCATTGCTGAAAGCACTCCTCCATGTCCGTCAGCTGCTTCTTTTACCATTCCCTTTTCATTTAAAAGAATTTTTCCTTCTGTACTTAACATTGGTATTTGTCCCTGTTTAAAGAATATGATATTTTCTTTTTCATAATCAAAATAGTTATTTTTCTTAAAAAATCCCACAGTTTCCTCATAATTTTCTTTACTCGTCATAATATACCAAGGAATGTTTACATGATACCTTTCTTCTGCCTTTTTTAATCGATTACAATACATTTCAAATAGAGACTTATGAGATGGTAATCCTAAGTCAAAAGTTCCTTTTGGACCTGGATGTCCTAATCTAGTTCCTTGTCCTCCGGCCATTGTTACAACAGCATATTCTCCTCTTTTTATAACCTTTTCCCCTATTTCTACATATCTTTTTATTGTTTCTTCTGATAAATCTTCTTTTGCTACATAGGAAATTGGTTCAATAACATCCTTTTCTTCCTTTTCTTTATTTTTCGCTTGTTGATATAGTTTTTCCATTAATGTAAAATTAATGGTATTAATTTGATGTAATAAATTTTTTTGTTCTTCCTGCGATAATTTTTCATAATTATTTAATAATTGTTCTTGATGATATTTTTTAACTATTTCTTGTGCTTTTAAATATTCTTGTTCCATACTCTAAAGCATCCTTTCTTTATTTTATTATCTCTTGAAAATTTTCATTGACATTTATTAGTTCCATCTTATACTAAGAAATTTGGGAAGTCAATAAATTTCCAAATATTCTTACGCGTTTCACCTTTTCAAACATTACCTTTTTGCCTTCTTTTTTTCGTTTTTAGGCAAAAAAAATTTGAAGATTTCTCTTCAAATTTTTTTCTTTTAATCATTTACCACACTTCCTAAAGCTTTTTCTTCTTTTCTTGTATACCCTGCAAACACCTCATTTATTTCTTTTTCCCCTGAAGTGTTTAGTATTTTATCATGTTTATCTAAAATTTCTTTAATGTTGTCATTAAATTGCAATACTTCATAACAGTTCACGATTGTTATATACTTATTTTCCTTTTTCATCATTCTCTTATTTTCCAATAACCATTTGTCTAAATTTCTATTTACTCCATCAATATACTCTCTTGAACCACTAATGAAAAAGACAATATTTCCATTTTCCTTTAGCATACTTTCCATTTCTTTTGTAAATCTACCATATTTTAGTGGTTTCTTTTCATTCCATCCGATTTGGTTAATTTCTTCTTTCGTTTTGCTATTTAAATTTAAATTTTTAATTAAACATTCTACATTCTTGCTAATTGATTTGTCCAACATTGTTTCAACTTTTGCCTCTTCTTTTAATTTTTTACTAATATATGGAAGAATCATTGTTACTAAATGAAAATCACTAACATAAAAACTGCATAATTTTTTTACATTTTTTTGATTTTCTACAAATCCCATTTTCCATTCCTCCCTAAGGCTTATTTGTATTTACTGTAAAATTTTACCATCGTTTTAAAAGAAAGTCAATTTATTTTCCAATAAATTCCATAAGAATCGTGCCTCTTTATTCGACATTCTCTTTTTTCTTTATTTATGTATATTTTTTTAATTTTGGTTAATACTTTTTTTAAAGAGATATTTTTACATTTTTGTAAAAAACGGAGGTCTGTATGAAAAATTTATCTAGTATATTAAAAAGAAAAACAATAAAACGTACTTTTTTATTATCTCTATTACTTGGTATTTATATACTTCTTTCTGCTTATTCTTACGTAAATGCCGTATCAAAAGATTTAGCAGATAGTGTATTTCGTCTCCACGTTATTGCAAATAGTGATAGTAAAGAAGATCAAGAATTAAAATATAAAGTGAGAGATAGTCTAATTGCTTATATGAATACTCTAGCAAAAGATGTTTCTTCTAAAGAAGAAGTTATTTCTCTTGCGCAATCACATATAGCTGATTTTCAATCTATTGCAGAAAAAACAATTTCAGACAATGGTTTTGATTATCCAGTAACGATTAAAATTGGAAATTTCTCATTTCCTACAAAAACTTATGGTGATATTTCCTTTCCAGCAGGATTTTATGATGCCTTAAGAGTAGAAATTGGAAATGCTTCTGGTCAAAACTGGTGGTGTGTTATGTTTCCTCCCCTTTGTTTTGTTGATGTAAGTTCTGGAATTGTTCCAGAAGATTCAAAAAATATAATGAAGGAAAACTTAACAGAGGAAGAATACAATTTGATTGCAAATGGTAATACGAATCAAGAGGACGAAATAACATTTAAATTCAAGCTAATTGAGATGTTAGAGAATATTAAAATACTAACAGCTAAAAAATAAAAGAAAAACTTTCCTTATTTCCACTTTTAAAAGTTTTCAAAAAGAGTTGTAAAACGCATTATTTTATGTTATATTTCTTATGGTTAGAGTGTGATTTGATACACTCTAATTTTATGTTTGCACATATTTCAAAATAAAAAATGGAATAAAATATATAGTTATTGGGGGTTTTAAATTGGATAAATTAGTCGTTACAGGAGGTACTCCTCTAAAAGGAGAAGTTGTTATAAGTGGTGCAAAAAATGCAGCTGTTGCAATTTTACCTGCTACCCTATTAATTAATGGTATTTGTACAATCGAAAATATTCCTAATATCAGTGATGTAAAGTCATCTTGTGAAATATTAGAAGCATTAGGTGCTAAGATTACTAGAAATTCTAATAATTCTTTAACAATAGACACTAGAAATCTTACTTGTACAAGAGCACCTTTAGATATTACAAGTAAATTTAGAGCATCGTATTATTTAATTGGTGCTTTATTGGGAAGATGTAAAGATGTACAAGTTGGTCTTCCTGGGGGTTGCAAATTAGGAGCAAGACCAATCGACCAACATATTAAAGGATTTGAAGCATTAGGTGCTAATGTAACAGTTGGACAAGGAAAGATTACAGCTACTGCCAAAAAATTAGTAGGAACCAATATATACATGGATGTTGTATCTGTAGGTGCAACTATTAATGTTATGTTAGCAGGTGTTTTAGCAGAAGGTACTACTATTATTGATAATGCTGCAAAAGAACCTCACATTGTTGATGTTGCTAACTTCTTAAATACAATGGGAGCCGACATCCGTGGTGCTGGTACGGATATGATTAAAATTAATGGTGTAAAAGAATTAAAAGGAAATGCAACCTATTCTGTTGTACCAGACCAAATTGAGGCAGGTACTTTTATGCTTGCAGCCGTAGCTTCTAGAGGAGATTTAATAATAAAAAATTGTATTACAAAGCACTTAGAATCGGTTACTGCTAAAATCTTAGAAATTGGCGGACATGTAGAAGATATTGATGGAGATTCCATTCGTGTTTGGTGTAACAAACGTCCAACAAAGGCTATCATTAAAACATTACCATACCCAGGATTTCCAACAGATTTACAACCACAAATAGGAGTTGTTTTGGCAACTGCTGAAGGTACAAGTATTATTAATGAAAGTATTTGGGAATCTCGTTTCCAATATACAGAAGAATTAAATAAAATGGGAGCTAAAATTACAGCCCAAGGGAAAAGTGCTGTTTTTGAAGGTGTTAAATCTTTATCCGGCTCTCCTGTATATGCTACCGATTTAAGAGCTGGTGCTGCTTTAATTATTGCAGGTATTATGGCAAAGGGAAAAACAGAAATCTATAATCTAGAACATATTGACAGAGGTTATGAACATATCGAAGAAAAATTTAGAAAAATCGGAGCAAAAATCGAAAGAGTAAGTGAATAGAGGGAAAAGTACAAATGTTAAATTTTTGTAGTTTATATAGTGGAAGTACAGGAAATAGTTTATTTTTAAAAAGTGAAAATACGAAAATATTAGTAGATACTGGAGTAAGCGCCAAAAAAATAGAATTGGCGCTTCATTCTCTTAATGAGGATATTGATACCATTGATGCTATCTTAATAACACATGAACATATTGACCATGTTAGAAGCCTTGGTACTCTTTCTAAAAAGCATGACATTCCTGTCTTTGCAAATTCTAAAACTTGGGATGCTATGCCAGAGCAAAAAGATAAAATGAAAGAAGCTAATATAAAAGAATTTAATGTTGCAGAAAAATTTATGATTGGAGATTTAGAAATATTACCATTTTCTATCCCACATGATGCTGCAAATCCATGTGGTTTTAATATTTATCATGATAAAACCAAAGTGAGTATTGCAACCGATATTGGTCATATAGATAATACCATTATTCGAAATTTAGAAAATAGCTCTTTTATTATGTTAGAATCCAATTATGACCCACAAATATTAAAATATTGCTCTTATCCTTATCTTTTAAAATCAAGAATTGCAGGTCCCAATGGGCACTTATCAAACCATTCTGCTGGAAAAACTATTTCTTATTTACTTAATACCGGTTTAAAAGAAGTAATGCTTGGGCATTTAAGCAAAGAAAACAATTTTCCAGAACTTGCTTACCAAACAGTTCTGGAAGAATTAAAGCAAAATAATTATGATGAATCTTCTGTTAATCTTTCTGTAGCAAGTAGAGTAGAACCTAGTAAATTGATTGAAGTTGTATAGTATATACTTGTATTCCATATAAAAATAGCATAAAATAAAGCTAAACAAGAACTGTTTAGCTTTATTTTATGAATAAAAGATATATGAATAAAATACTGTATTGAAAAAAATACAATAAGGAAATAAACAAATTTCTATTAAATTTTAATTACTTTTTAATTGGAAATTTTAGAAAGGATTTATCATGTTACATATTAACCTAATTTGTGTTGGAAAATTAAAAGAAAGTTATTTTAAAGATGCTTTTGCAGAATATCAAAAACGTCTTTCAAAATACTGCCGTTTTTCTGTTACAGAAATTCCGGATGAAAAAATTCCAGAAAATTTAAATGATAGTTTGATAGCAGAAATTAAACAAAAAGAATGTAAAAAAATTTTAGAAAATCTAAAAAAGGGAACCTATGTTATCTCTTTAGATTTAACTGGAAATCAATATTCCTCTGAGGATTTTTCAAAAAAAATAGAGGCTTTATCTCTTCATCAAATAAGCTTTATTACTTTTATCATTGGTGGAAGTTTGGGACTTAATGAAGAAGTATTAAGCTTTTCTAATGAAAAAATTTGTTTTTCTAAAATGACCTTTCCTCATCAACTAATTCGCATTTTCCTAATAGAACAACTTTTTCGTTCCTTTAAAATATCAAAAGGAGAAACTTATCACAGATAAAACAATAAGTCTTACATTGCTTTTTCTCTTTTTTATAGGGGGCTAAGTAAGGGGAATAATATATAGATTAGGGAGCTATATATAGGGGCTTGCAAAGGAAAATGGTATTCCCCTTACTTAAGATTAAATACAGTGTAAGATTTAATTTAATTCAAACAATTATACTAGCAGTAAAATTCCATGAAAATTAAACATCTTCTAATTATTTTCTTGTTTTCCTTTCTTTTAGGGAAATTTTTTTAAGAATAATTCTAGATAATACTTTCGTAATAATTTTTCTTGTAAATAAGAATAATGAAATAAATACTAAGATTTGTAAAACCATAAGCTTGTCCTTGTTTGAATTAAATTATGTTATCATTTTACATCCTTTTCCAGTATTTGTCAACTATTTTTTTGCTTTTTCATTTACAGTATTTGACAAAATATTACAGAAACTAGCATTCCAACTATATCTGCAGTCAATGCTGCCGCTAAAACAAATCTTGTTTTCTTTACTCCTACGGCGCTTGTATAGATTGCAATTGTATAAAAAGTTGTTTCTGTAGATCCCATAATCGTAGATGTAATCATTCCGAATCAAACTATCTGTTCCATATTTTGTCATAATATCTGTTGCAACAGCCATAGATGCGCTTCCTGAAATAGGACGTAACATTGCAAGAGGCATAATCTCCTTTGGAATTTTTAACAAATCAATAACAGGAGAAATGATATGAATAATCAAATCTAATATTCCAGAACTTCTTAATAAGCCTATTGCTAAAAATAATCCGATTAAAGTAGGAAATATTTTTAGTACAATTTCTAACCCTTCCTTTGCCCCATCTAAAAAAGTATCAAATACTTCATTTTTCTCTTTTACTCCATATAAAATGATACAAACAATAATAAATGGCATAGCTAAAGAGGAAATATAACCAATTAGTTTCACTTTTTTCTCCTCCTACCTATTCTTTCTTTTTTATCTCTTTTCATTAAAATTTTTGCAACTGTTATTCCTGCAATTGCAGCCGTTACCGTTGCTATCCAAACAGGAACAATAATACTTGTTGGTTCTTTTGAACCTAATGAATTTCGAATAGCAATTACGGTAGTAGGTATAATCTGTAAAGAAGCAGTGTTTAATATAATAAGCATTAACATAGAATTGGATAAGGTATCCTTTTTCTCATTTTCTTTTTGCAAACTTTTCATTGCTTTTAATCCTAATGGGGTCGCCGCATTCCCTAAGCCTAATAAATTAGCAACTACATTCATTGAAATTTCTCCATATACAGAATCACCTTTTTTTATGTCTGGGAAAAGGAAACGAAGAATTGGACTTAGAAAATTAGCTATTTTATCTGTTAAATTCGTTTTTTTAGCAATCTCCATAATTCCACTCCATAAGCACATAGTTCCTAATAAACTAATACTTAATTCTACTGCACTTGTAGTAGAATCAAATATAGATTTATTAACAGCATCAATATTTCCAGTTACAATTGCATATAAAATTGATAAAATAATGAAAACTGGCCATAAAAAATTTAACATATTTTCTCCTCTTCTTCTTTCTTAGACAAAACTATTTTATTCGCTAGTCCTTTTTATTATTACTAAAGGGAAATAATTGGAAATAACTATTTTTACTTTTTGACTTGACCTCTTTGCCTATTTTGTGTTATTATTTAGTTATCGTAAATGTCGAAAAATGTTGCTTTAAGGGGGAATATTTATTATGAAATCAACAGGAATTGTAAGAAGAGTCGATGAATTAGGAAGAGTTGTTATACCAATTGAACTAAGAAACAAATTTGGAATTTTTGAAAAAGACCCTATTGAAATATATGTAGATGGTTCTTCCATTATTCTAAAAAAATACGAACCAAATTGTGTATTTTGTGGAAACTCTAAGAAATTAGTACAATACAAAGACAAATTAGTTTGCAGTAAATGTGCTAAACAACTTGCAGATATGGCAAATGAAGAATAATTGTAATAAGATAAAAAACAACCTAATTTTTATTAGGTTGTTTTTTTGTTCACTTTTTGTTTTTATCTCTTTCCTCGGGTTTATAGTTAAACGACTTCGACATTTTTCGACAAATGTAAAAGAAATTATTCGACAAATTTTTGATAAATTTCATTTTTAGTTACTTTTCTATCTTTTGCAATTTGTTTAATAATATCTTTTTTCTTCAAACCTTTCTCTTCATAATATTGATAATGTTCTTCTATTGGTATCGTTCTAAGCCATTCTATTTTCCTCTCTTTATCCGATTTATCAGCACCTTCTATTAATATAATAAATTCTCCTTTAGGTTCTTTTACTTTTTCTAATAACTCTTGTATCGTTCCCCTTATAAACTCCTCATGTATTTTAGTTAATTCTTTTGCTAATACAACCTTTCTATCTGCTACTATCCCTTTTAAATCTTCCAATGTTCCTAAAAGTTTATGAGGTGCCTCATATAAAATAATAGTTTGTGTTTCCTTCTCTATCTCTTCTATTTTTTCTTTTCTATTTTTCTTATTTAATGGCAAAAAACCGATGAATTTGAATTCCTTTGTATTCATTCCTGATGCAATAAGTGCTGTTATCAAAGCACAAGCTCCTGGAACTGGTATTACTTCTATGTCTTCCTTTAAGGCTTCTTTTACTATCTCTTCTCCAGGATCCGATATTGCCGGTGTTCCTGCATCCGTAACAAGGGCTATATTTTTTCCACTTTTTAATATTTCAATTAATTTATCGGTTTTAATATCTTCATTATGACGATGATAACTAATCATCGGTTTTGTTATTTCTAAATGGTTTAATAATTTTAAAGTATGTCTAGTATCCTCTGCTGCAATTACATCAACTTCTTTTAATATACGAATAGCTCTTAATGTAATATCTTCTAAATTGCCAATTGGCGTTGCTACTAAATATAATTTTCCTGCCATTATTCTTTCTCCTCTTTATGATATATTTTTAAAATTTCTTGTGTATAGTTCCCATTCCCTTTATACACTATTAATGTTGGTTCCATCTTTAAAAATGGTTTTGCTCCCTTTACTGCCTCTACTAATATTAAGTTTGCTTTTTTTCCTTTTTGAGGCTCTACTAATCTTAATCTTTTAGGTTCTAGTTTATATTTCCTTAGTTCTTCTAGCATATCTATCAAACGCTCTGGTCTGTAAACCATATAAAGTTTTCCTTTATCTTTTAACATCTCTGCAGAAATTCTAATGAAATCAGATAAGTCCGCTTCTATTTCATGTCTAGAAATTAATTTTTTCTTATTTTCATTTATAATTCCACTATTTTTCTTGTTATATGGAGGGTTTGTAACAACTACATCAAAAGTATTTTTATCTAAGATTTTTGGTATATCTTTTATGTTTTTGGAAAGAATTTCAAATCTATTTTCTAATTCATTTAAATAAATACTTCTTTGGGCCATTTGTGCTACTTCTTCTTGTATTTCAACTCCAATTATTTTTTTTAATTGTGTTTTTCCACAAAGGAGAATTCCTAAAATTCCAGTTCCTGTTCCTAGGTCTAATACTTTGCTATCTTTTTTTATAGACTTTGCAAAATCAGATAGCAAAACACTATCCATTCCATAGCAAAATCCCTCTTCATTCTGTATAATTTTTAATCCTTTATATTCTAAATCATCTATTCTTTCATTTTTTCTTAATATTATTTTTGAGTTTTCCATCTAACTTTGCATTTCCTTCCTTGTAGCATTTTTCTTTTCCATTCATATTATATAGTAAAAAAGTAAATCTTGCAAAAGGAGGGTTATTAATGCCAAACTCATCCAATCTTTTTCGTAAAAATACGCAAGAAAAAGCTCAAAATGCAAATAGTTATCCACATTTTTCAAACAAAAAGAGTATTTCTAACAAAGAAATTCCTTCAAAAAAATTGGAAAAAAGATGTTGTCCAAATAAAAAATTTGATTTTTGTCAAAAAAAAGAGAACACTTTGTGCTCTCTTGCTGAAGTAGAAAATTTTCTTTGCCAAATGAATAAAATATGTAAAGCATTTTGTATTTCAAAACATTTTAGATAAATTAATCTTCTATTTTTGTAAATAATTTCTCGAAATTAACAGCACCATCTGAGAATCCTTTATTTTCTTCACCATCTATTGTTATTTTTATAGAATTTACTTCTGTTAATTCTGTTAAGGTATTTACAATTGCATATACTACATTTTTTTCAGCTTCTTCCCCTTCTTTACAGTTTTCAATAAATTCTTTTGAAAAATCTAATATTAAAATATCTCCCTTTAAAATACTACTATTTAGCTTTGTTCCCTCTGGTATCGTTTTTTCTAGCTTTTCACTTTTAGGGCCTTCCATTAATAACTGCACTAATTTTTCATATGGATTTTGTGCTAACTCTTTCACATCAATTATTCTTGCTTCAGGCATTAAAGTAGCATTTTCTTTATTCTGGAAATATAGTGTTACCATTGTTTGACGTAATTGTTCTTCTGACACTTCTTCTTGTGGCGTTATTTCAGTCATAGGATTGGAATCCTTCTTAAATATTTTTTGATAAATGAAATATCCTATCGCTGCTATGATAAAAATAATAACAAGAGCAATTATAACTTTCTTCACATTTTCTTTTTTCATCTCTTTACCTCCCCGTGATTTCTGGTTGTGTAAACTAAATTTTATATTTAATTATCACAAACCTTGTTTTTTC
>JBKXSZ010000019.1:0-724 GCA_047017005.1 Clostridia bacterium
AAAAAGCAAAAGTAAAAATAAGAAAATAATAATATAGAAAAGAAGATTAAAAAATACCACATAAATAAGACAGACAGATGTCATATTTATGTGGTATACTGTATTTAGGTGATCGAAGTGCAAATGAATCGTTTATTTGAAATAGTATATATTTTGTTAGAGAAGAAACATATTACAGCAAAAGAATTAGCAGAACGATTTGAAGTTTCTACTCGTACAATCTACCGAGATATTGAAACTTTAAGTATAGCAGGAATCCCAATTTATACAACAAAAGGAAAAGAAGGTGGTATTCATCTAGTAAGAGAATTTGTTTTAGATAAATCTATGTTTACCGAAGCCGAACAAAATGAAATCCTATTTAGTTTGCAAAGCTTAAAAGAATTACAGATAGAAGAAAAGAATTCAAATGTATTACAGAAAATAAGTGCCATTTTTCAGAGAAGTAGGAGGGATTGGATTTGCATTGACTTTTCAAGTTGGGGAAATTCAATCGAAGAAAAAGAAAATTTCAAAAACATAAAAGAAGCGATATGGGAGCAAAAACAAATATTCATAGAATATTACAGTTCAGATGGAACAAGTAAAAAGAGAAAAATAGAACCAATGCAATTTGTTTTTAAGAATAAAGCTTGGTATTTAAAAGCATATTGTCTTTTAAAGGAAGACTTTCGATTGTTTAAATTAAGTAGAATACAAGAATTAGAAGTTACCGATGAAAGAT
>JBKXSZ010000019.1:734-25666 GCA_047017005.1 Clostridia bacterium
AAAGAGAAAAGGTCCAAGAACTGAAAGTACCAATTGTGAATTTACAATTGCAGATTGATAAAGATTTAGGATATCGTGTTTATGATGAATTTGACAAAAAAGATATTAAAATAACAGAGAAGGGAGATTATCTTATCTCCGTGTCTTATCCAGAAGATGAATGGGTATACGGATATCTGCTTTCTTTTGGAGAAAAAATAAAAATACAAAAACCAGAAGCGGTAAGGGAAAAACTACAAGAAAAGATAAAGAAAATGAGCGAGAGAATCAATGAAAAGTAAGAAAGGAGTAAAGAAATAGAAAAATACTTTTAAAATGAAATATAAATAAAATAAATAATAATTTAAATAAATATGACACACAGATGTCCTATTATCCAGTATATACTTTCTTTAGCAGAAGAAAAAGGCAGAAACAAAATAAAAAGAAAGAGGGAAAGAATATGACGTATGAAATCGTAGAATTAGGAGAAAAATTAGTAGAGGGAATTAGTATTAAAACAAGTAACACCAATCCTAATATGCAAAAAGAAATAGGAGGTTTGTGGCAGAGATTTTTAACAGAGGAATATGGAAAAATAGAGCAGAAACAAAATAGAAAAACAATTGGAATTTATACAGATTATGAAGGAGACTATACAAAACCATATCGATTTATGACAATGGCAGAAATAAAAGAGCCATCTTCTGATATCGGAGAAAGAGAAATAAGAACCATACAAGCAGGAAAATATGCTAAGTTTGTAGTAAAAGGAGATATGCAAACAGAAGTTGCAAAATGCTGGAACGCTATTTGGAATATGGATTTAGATAGAAAATACACCTATGATTTTGAAGAATATCAAGATATAGAAGCAATGAATAATCAAGAAATACATATCTATATAGCGATTCGTTAGGAGAAAGAAAATGAGTGAATTTGTTAATGTAACATTCGAAAATTTAGAAAAAGAACATGTATGTTGTGCAATTGGAGATAAAAAACATCAAGAAGGAGTAAACCAAAAGAAACAATGGTTAGCAGAAAGAATACAGGAAGGACATGTATTTAGAAAATTGAATGAAAGAGGAAAGGTCTTTATTGAATATGCACCATTAGAAAAAGCATGGTGCCCCGTTATTGGGAAAGACTATCTATACATTTACTGCCTTTGGGTAGCAGGAAGCTATAAAGGAAAAGGGTATGGAAAAGAGTTAATAGAATATGCAATTTCAGATGCAAAGCAAAAAGGAAAAGTAGGTCTTTGCACGATTAGTTCAAAGAAGAAAAAGCCATTTCTTTCTGAGAAAAAGTTCTTTGAAAAGTATGGATTTAAAATAGTTGACACGATTGGCGATTATGAACTACTTGTCTTGAATTTAGAAGATTCTAAAGAAGTTCCTAAATTTAGTCCAACAGCAAAAAATCAAACAATTCCAAGAGAAGAATTTACCATATTCTATACCAACCAATGTCCTTTTACAGAACATAGTATTAGAGAAATAAAAGAAACAGCAAAACAGATAAATATCCCTGTTTCTTTTGTAAAAGTAGATACATTAGAAAAAGCAAAAAATATGCCTTGTATTTTTCAAAATTGGGCCAATTTTAAAGATGGCAAATTCCTATCGAATACGATACTAAATGGTTATAGTTTTAAAAAAATAATAGGAGAGTGAAAGAGATGGATAAATTAGATTATAAAAAGGAATATAAAGATATTTATTTACCAAAAACAAAGCCAATGACCATACAAGTACCTAAAATGTCTTATATTATGGTAGAAGGAAAAGGAAATCCAAATGAGGAAGAAGGAGAGTATAAAAACTCTATTTCTATCCTATATGCTTTATCTTTTACCATAAAAATGAGTAAAATGGGAAGCAGAAAAATAGATGGTTATTTTGACTATGTCGTACCACCATTAGAAGGATTATGGTGGATTCCAGATTTGAAAGGAATTGACTATACTAGAAAAAAAGATTTTCATTTTATATCCATGATTCGTCAACCAGAATTTGTAACAAAAGAAATCTTTGAATGGGCTTGTAAAGAGGTAAGAGAGAAGAAACAAATTGATGTCTGTAAAGCCAAATTTCAAGAAATAGAAGAAGGATTATGCGTTCAAATGATGCATCTTGGACCTTATGACAATGAGCCACAAACGATTGAGAAAATAGAGAAATATATAGAAGAAAACAAACTGGTAAATGCCATTGATTCCAAAACAAAAGATGGATTCATTCGAAGACATCATGAAATTTATTTATCAGACCCTAGAAAAGCAAAACCAGAAAATTTAAAGACTGTAATCCGAGTACCAGTCATAAAGAAAGAGAAATAAATGAAGTTTATACCAGCAAAAACAACATTAAAATAAAATCAATTATTGGAAAAGTAAAGAGTTTAAAGAAATAATATTTTTTAATTTATTTCTTTAAACTTTTTTTCATGTATAATAGTCTAATAAATAGAACGATTTTTAAAAATGCATATATCGTTAAAATACTAGTAAGAAAACACAAGAGACTTGGAGGAAAGAATAGTGCTATTCAACAAACAAAAGAACCTAGAAGAACAAATTAATACCTTAAGTGAATATGTCATGACCAATAAACAAAAAATATATCGACTTATCTATAGTTATGTAAAAGAAGAAGAAACAGCGCTTGATATTCTACAAGATGCTATTGTAAAAGCAATTCGAAAAATTGGAACATTAAAAAACCAAGAATATATGGCAACTTGGTTTTACCGAATCGCTATCAATGAATCTTTAACATACCTAAGAAAGCATAAAACAAATCAGACTTTTTCTATCGAAAATTATGAAATGCTAGATAATAAATCAGAAACAACAAAGGAATTATCTACTGCTTTAGATTTATATCAAGCGATTGATAAATTAGAACCAAAATTAAAGACAATTATTGTATTAAGATTTTATGAGAATAAGAAACTAGACGAAATTGCAGATATAACCAATACCAATGTGAGTACAGTAAAATCTAGGCTATACAAAGCATTAAATATTTTAAAGATAGAAATGAAAGAGGAGGAAACTGAAATATGAAAAAAATAGAGGAGACGAAAGAAATCTATGAAGCGACAGAAATACCCTCTACTTTAGATGAAAGAATACAAAATGTATTTCAAAATGAAAAGAAAAAAGAGAAAAGACAAAGGAAAGTTACAAGACCCATCAAATGGTCCTTATCTCTTGCAGGAAGTTTTTGCTTAATATTTGCCTTACTATTAAATATAAGTCCCACATTTGCAGAATCCATCTCAGAAGTACCTGTATTAAAAGAAATTGCTAAAGTTATTACCATAAAAAAACAGGAAGAAAGAAACGAGAGCGAGTTAATAAATGTAGAACAACCAGCTATTCAAAATACAGAAAATAAAGAAATGGAGGAAAAAGTAAATAAGATAATTCAAGAAAAAGTCAATATACTATTAGAAGAATCCAAAAGGCATGCAAAAGAAATTAAAGATACGATAGATGCAGTGGGTGATCCAGAGGCTATCTTTCAACCGATGGAAATCCGTATTAATTATGAAGTAAAATATAATAAAGGAGATTACTTATCCTTTATCCTTATCCGCTCAGAAGCATCTAGTAGTTTTTATGAAGAACATTTTGCATATAACATTAATTTAAAAACTGGAAAAGATATTACCTTGCAAGATTTATTAGGAAAAAATAGTACAGAAATAGCAAATACACAAATTAAACGACAAATTGAAAAAAGATTGCAAGAAGATGAAACTTCATACTTTATAGAAGAAGATGATGAGTTAATGGAACATGGGGGAAGCTTTAAGACAATTGATGAGCATACGCAATTTTATATCAATGAAAAGGGAAATCCAGTTATCTTCTTTGACAAATATGAGATAGCACCTGGTTATACAGGAATTCCAGAATTTGAAATTGAGAAATAAGAAAATAGAAAATATAAAAAAGTAAAAAAATAGCAAAGAAATATAATAGATGAAATAGAGAAAGAAAAACAAGGAGAAAAAATGAAATTAATATATGCAATTGAATTACTTATGGCTGCTTTGGTCTCTATTACTGGTATGTGTTTATTAAAAAATAAAAGAGCAAGAAAGGCAAGAATTCTTTTATCCACACTTATATTTGATATACTTTTTATTGGGCATGTTACATTTGCTTATACTACAGAGAAGCCAATTCTACAATTAAATGGAGAAAAGAATATTCAAATAGAAATAGGAGAAGAATATAGAGAACTAGGAGCAAAAGCAACCTATCATGGAAAAGATCTAATGAATCAGATACAGATAGAAAATCAAATCAATTCAGGAAAGATAGGAGAATATGATGTTATCTATAAAATTTCTTACCATAATACAACTGAAGAAATAGTAAGAAAAGTAAAAATAATGGATAGGACAAAACCAGAAATACATTTAAAAGGCGGTACAGAAGTCACACAATATATGAATAAAGAATATATTGAACCAGGTTATGAAGCAATTGACAATTACGATGGAGATATTACTTCCAAGGTAGTTGTTACAAAAGAAGAAATAAATCCAGAAGAATATAAATTACACTATTTCGTAAAAGATAGTTCAGAGAATGAAGAAAGAATAGCTAGAATTATACGTTTAAAAGAACCACCAAAAGAAAGTGGAAAAATGAATCAAAAAAATGGCCAAAGTATTTTATCGTTAACTTTTGATGATGGACCAAGTCTAGATATAACCCCTAAAATACTAGATATTCTAAAACAAGAAAATGTAAAAGCTACTTTCTTCATTCTAAACTATGATAAAAACAAAGAATTTTTAGTAAAAAGAATTGTAGAAGAAGGGCATACAGTGGCAATTCATGGCTATTCTCATAATTATAAAGAAATTTATCAATCTGTTGATACCTATTTAGAAAATTTAAATAAATTACAAAAGAAAATAAAAGAAACAACAGGAGTAACAACTACTTTATCGCGTTTTCCAGGAGGAAGTTCTAATACCATTAGTCGATATAACCCCGGTATCATGACAAAACTAACAAAAACAGTAATAGAAAAAGGATATCAATACTTTGATTGGAATGTTTCATCTGGAGATGCGGGGGGAGCGAAAACCAAAAAAGAAGTATATCAAAATGTCATCAGTGGTTTAAAGAAGAATCGAAATAATGTTGTTTTAATGCATGATTTTGCAAAAAATAAAAAGACATTAGAAGCACTTCCAAGCATTATTCAATATGGAAAAACAAACGGATATCAATTTGAAAAATTAACAGAGAATACGCCAATGATAGTTCAAAGAATAAATAATTAACGAATAAACAAAGCTATGTAATTCAGTATTAGAATTACATAGTTTTTTAATTGGTTTCTAGTAACCGATTTATGTAACTTTTAATACAATATAATATGATAGATGAACAGGAGGAATCAATGTGAAAGAAATATTGAAACTACAAGACATAACCAAAAACTATCAAGCTAAAAACGGAGAAATTAGTGCTATTGAAAAAGTAAGTTTCTCTGTTTATGAAGGCGAGTTTGTATCAATAATCGGACCAAGCGGTTGTGGAAAATCTACTTTGTTATCTATTATTGCGGGATTAGAACCGAAAACAGGCGGAAAGGTGTACATAGATGGAAGTGAAGTTCTAGAGATTTCTTCAAAAATAGGATATATGCTACAAAAAGATAGTTTGCTAGAATGGAGAACCATCTATGATAATGTCATGTTTGGGTTAGAGATTAAACATTTAAAAACAAAAGAAAATGAAGCTTATGTACAAGAGTTATTAAAAAAATATAATCTCTATGAATTTAAAGATAAATACCCAACACAATTATCAGGAGGAATGAGGCAAAGAACTGCTTTGATTCGAACATTAGCCATACGTCCTAAGATATTATTATTAGACGAAGCTTTTTCTGCACTAGATTATCAGACTAGAATCATGGTAACAAAAGATATCTATGACATTTTAAAAGCGGAAAATATAACTGCATTAATGGTAACACATGATATTTCAGAAGCTATCAGCATGTCAGATAGAATTGTGGTATTAAGTAATAGACCTGCCATCGTAAAGAAGATTCATACCATCGACTTTGAAATTCCAAACCGTACACCAATTAACTGTAGGGAAAGTCCTAAGTTTAGCAAATACTTTGATACTATATGGAAGGAGTTGGATGTTCATGCGTGAAAAAAATACGTCTCTAGACAGGAAGCAATATTTAAAAAAGATAAGGAGAAATAAAATAGCGGTAATTTCAACGCAAGTCCTTATAGTAATTGTATTTATTGCACTTTGGGAAATCTTAGCAAATCAAGGTGTTATTGATAGCTTTATTACCAGTCAACCATCTAGGATTGTTAATACATTTCTGCATCTATCACAAAATAATTTACTAGAACATTTAGGAGTTACTTGTTTTGAAACCATAATTGGATTTTTATCTGGTACCGTATTGGGGGTATTAATAGCCATTATTCTTTGGTGGTCTAAATTTTTATCCAAAGTATCAGAACCTTTTTTAGTAGTATTAAACAGTTTACCCAAAGTAGCCCTTGGCCCGGTTATTATCATCTGGGTAGGGGCAGGAATGCCAGCAATTATTGTAATGGCACTTCGGAATTTCTTTAATTGTTACCATATTAGAAATTTTAAATGGATTTTTAAATACGGATAAGGAAAAAATAAGAATGGCACGAACCTTTAATGCCAATCGATTTCAAATATTAACAAAAATTGTTATTCCTACTAATATCCCTACCTTTTTTAACTCTCTAAAAATCAATATTGGATTATCTTTAGTAGGTGTTATCTCAGGGGAGTTCTTGGTTTCAAAGGCAGGACTTGGTTATCTTATTGTATATGGAGGTCAAGTATTCCAATTAGATTTAGTAATGACAAGTGTCATTATCCTAGCAATAATGGCAGCTTTACTTTATGAGACTGTTAGTGTGATAGAAAAAATAGTGATGAAGTCAAACAAATTCGGATAAAGATAGAAAGATACAAAAGACAAAGGTGCAAGAGAATATTACTTGCACCTAATACATAAATTTGAAGGAGGAAAAAAATAAATATGAAAAAGTATGTAATACCAATTCTTATCATTGTATTAATTATTGCTGCTGTAGTATGCTATTTTGTATTTGGAAACAAAAAAACAGAAACAGGATTAAAGACAATTCAAGTAAATGAAGTAACACGTTCTGTTTTCTATGCACCACAATATGTTGCTATATCGCAAGGATTCTTTCAAGAAGAGGGACTTAATATTGAATTAACAACAGGTCAAGGTGCTGATAAAGTTATGACAGCTGTTTTAGCAGGTCAAAGTGATATTGGATTTGCTGGACCGGAGGCATCTATCTATGTATACAATGAAGGAAAAGAAGATAATACACTAGTATTTGCACAAATGACGAAAAAAGATGGCTCATTTTTAGTTAGTAGAAAAGATGAGAAAGGTAATTTTGATTGGAAAAATTTAAAGGGAAAAACCGTTATTCCTGGAAGAAAAGGTGGAGTACCTTTTATGACCTTAGAATATGTACTTCGCAAAAACGGATTAGACCTAGAAAAAGATTTAGTATTAGATGATAGTATTAAATTCGATTTAATGGCAGGAGCATTCTCTGGCGGAACTGCAGACTATGTAACATTATTCGAACCAACAGCGTCTATGACAGAATCTGCTGGAAAAGGATATGTAGTAGCTTCAGTAGGAGAAGCTTCAGGAGAAATTCCATATACCGCATATTTTGCTAAGAAAAGCTATATTCAAAAAAACGAAGATGTTATTCAAGGATTTACCAATGCAATATATAAAGGACAAAAATGGGTAGAAAGCCATTCTGCACAAGAAATAGCAGAAGCTATTAAAGGCTTCTTCCCAGATAACGATGTCGATATGCTTGCTAACTCGATTCAAAGCTATAAAGATATTGATGCTTGGAATCAAGACCCAGTATTAAAAGAAGAATCTTATAATCTATTAGAAGAAGTTATGACACAAGCAGGAGAATTAAAAGAAAAAGCTCCATATACTAGTGTTGTAAACAATAAATATGCAGAAGAAGCAATTAAAAATATAAAATAGAAAAGAATAAAAAAATGATGAACAAAAAAGAAAAAGTAATAAAAGTACAAAGGAAAGAAAATAAAAATATCTTTCACACTATCGTAAAAAGGGACTTAGATTAAAAGTGATTTAAGTCTCTTTTTATGAAAAATTAAAGATATATATATAACAGCAACTATAAAATGGAGAAAAATACTTGACGTAAAGCTTAAAAAGAAGAAATCTTTTGAAGGTTTTAAAAGATTCTTCCTTTTTCGACAAAATATTTGCTAGAATGATTGACAAAAAGTAATAGAATATCTACAATGATAGTAAAATGTACAAAACAAGAATAAGAAAAAAGGGGAGAAAATGAAAGAGATACTAGCAGAAAAGAAAGATATAATAATAGAGACAGAAGAAAACAATAGTAATAATGCAGAGAAGAAAAAATCTTTTACTATTTTAGGGATTAGTATATGGAGATTGTTTGCATATTTTATCCTATATAGTATTGCAGGATATATTATTGAAACAGCATTTGGGGCATTAACTAAAGGTGTTATAGAGAGTAGAAAAAGTTTCCTTTATGGACCATTTTGTGCTATCTATGGACTAGGTGCTGTTGTTATGATTCTATTTTTGCAATACTTTAAGAAAAATAACTTTACTCTATTTTTTGGAGGTTTCTTTATTGGCTCTGTTGTTGAATATATTGTAAGCTGGGTAGGAGAATATTTCATGCATATTAAATGGTGGGATTATTCCAATATCCCATTTAATTTAAATGGGAGAATATGCGTATTTTTCTCGCTATTCTGGGGAATTCTCGCTATATTTTTAATGAGTTATTTTAATCCTAAAATGGACCATGTTATTGATAAAATAAAGAGAAAAATACCACATAAGCTACTAAAAGTATTAACAGCAACAATGATAATTTTAATGTTCCTTGATTTTTTAGTAACAGGTTTTGCTCTTCGTATGTTCTTTACAAGATTAGTAGATACTTATCATTTAGAGTTACAGAATGGGGATGAATATTTATTCGATTGTGAAAAAATATATCAGAATAAACAAGTGAGTGATTTTGTATATAAATATTTTAGTGATGAGAAAATGTTAAAAACATTTCCGAATATAAAAATGACTGGGAAAGATGGAAATATCATTTACGTAAGTGATATATTAAAGAATATTCAGCCATACTACTTTAGAATATTTACTCCTAGAATACCCAAATTACCAGAAAAGGATTTTTCAATACAGCGTCAAGAATAAGGAGATAGGTATGATACATCAAATAGAAATATATTTTTTACTTTTTTTAGCCTACTCTTTTTTAGGGTGGTTAATGGAAGTAATTTGTAAAATGGTACAGTATAAAAGATTTATTAATAGGGGATTTTTAATTCGGACCGTATTGCCCGATTTATGGTTATGGGGCAATCCTTATAACTCTATTATTAAAGCGCTATGTAGATGACCCAATTGCTTTATTTGTTATGGCAATTATGATATGTTCTTTACTAGAATATATTACGAGTTATGCAATGGAAAAACTATTTAAAGCAAGATGGTGGGATTATAGTAATAAGAAATTTAATATAAATGGAAGAATTTGCTTAGAAACTATGGTACCATTTGGAATATTGGGATTAGGAATTATGTACGTTACAAATCCCATTTTACTAAATATGTTTTCACGTATTCCTATAGTGGTATTACATATATTGGCTATTACTTTTCTTATAGCATTTGTTACAGACTCTACTATTTCTTTGAAAATTATTTCAAATGTTAGAACAACACAAAAAACAATACCAGCCGATAATACAGAAGAAATTACAAATAAGGTAAGAGAAATCTTGAAAAATAAATCAAAATTAAATAGAAGATTAATGAATGCATATCCGAATTTAGAAGCAAAAGTAAAGAAAATCAAAACAAGATTAAAAGAAAGTAAATAAGAAAGTAAAGATACGTAAAATAATAAGAATAGAAGAAAAAATAAAAAGAGAGCTTATCTTATTGAAGATAAGCTCAAAATTAATTATATATTACATATTATGACAGACAGCTATAAAGAAATTATATTATAGTATAGTTTAGGGATTTCTGAGTGGGAAGTATAATACTAATTCTTTATGGTGGGTGTACATGACACCGAAGTAAACTAAATGTAGCTTTCATCGTATCACTCTCCTATCTAAAAGTTAAAACCTATGCTGCTAACATGTAATATATTTGTTATTTAGTACAAAACAAGTATAGCACTTTTTAAAATTTATGTCAACAATAAATGGAAAAAAAGTTAAAAAATGGGAAAAAGAGAGAAAAAGAACATAATGTGTGGTATAATAAATAAGTGAGAAAAAAGAAATTATTATTACTGGAAATAAAAAATAGTATTATGAATAGAAGTAGAAGAAAATGGATAGGAACAATATTCATCAAAAAAACATTTTTTATTCATGAAAAATAAAGAAAAAGAAAATATAATATGCTAAGAATGAAAGTAGCAAAAATTGGAATACTAGATTAAAGAAAACAAAAAGTAAAGGAAACACGAAAAGATGGAGAATAAAAAAGTATTGCTGATTGTCAATCCAACTGCAGGAAAGGGAAAAGTAATTAAAGTACTAAAAAAAGTAAATTCACATTTGACAGAAAAGGGATGTGATACGGATATTTTATATACAAGAAAAAAAGATGATGCGATGCTATATGCAAACCAATATGGAAAAGATTATAGCATGGTTGTTTCTTGTGGGGGAGACGGAACCTTAAATGAGGTAATTAATGGACTAATGAATTTAGAAAAGAAACCTAAATTAAGCTTTATTCCTTTTGGAACAACAAATGATTTTGCTAAAACATTAAAAGTGCCAAATACAAAATTTATTACTCCAAACAAAATCAAAACATACGATGAAATTTTTTGTGATATTGGTTCTTTTGATCAAACATATTTTAACTATATAGCAGCATTTGGTATTTTTACAGAAGTATCTTATGCAACTCCACAAAGCTTAAAAAATAGGATGGGGAGAATAGCTTATTTCTTAGAAGGAATTAAAGAATTAACTAGTATTAAAACCTATCCTTTAACAATTGAAGTAGAAGGGAAGACTTATACAGATGAATTTATTTATGGAGGAATTTCTAATTCTGTATCAGTTGCAGGTTTTAAAGGGATAGGATTTAATCCTAAAGAAGTAGAATTAGATGATGGAAAATTTGAAATGCTTTTTGTAAAAGCTCCTAAAAACCCAATAGAGCTTCATAAAGTTTTGTCAGCGCTTATTACGCAAAAGGTTTCTTCCGAATATATTTATTATTTTAAAACTGATAAAATAACAGTGCATTCAGAGGAAAAAATGCCTTGGACTGTAGATGGTGAATATGCCGGGAAGAAAAAAGATGTTACGATAAAAAATAATAAGAAAGCGATTCAATTTGTTATTCCAAAGGTATAAATGTAATAAAAAATAAAAGAGTAGAAGCGTAAAATTGAAGAAGAAAGGGATATATTCTCTTTCTTCTTCGTGTCTTAAAATAATCTAAGTAGCATATTCAGCTAGAATAGGCGTTACTTTTTCTTGCTCGATAAATTTATATTCTACCATTTTTCTTAATACATATTGCTGCCTTTTTCTTGCTAAATCCGGATTTTTAGTAGGAGCATAAACACTAGGAGCATTTGGAATACCAGCCATTAAAGAAGCATCATCTAAATTCATTTCAGAAGGAGATTTGTTTAAATAACCTTCACAAGCTTCTTTAATACCATAATAGCCATCACCAAAATAACTGGTGTTAACATACAGTTCTAATATTTGGTCTTTCGAATAATTTTTTTCTAATTCCATTGCCATAAAAATCTCAGCAATTTTTCTAGTAAGCTGTTTTTTCTGTGTAAAGTATAAGTTTTTAGCAACTTGTTGGGTAATAGTACTACCACCTTCTACTAAATCCATTTCTTTAATATTCGTGTAGATAGCACGCGCGATTGCAATAATATCAATTGCACCATGTTGATAGAAACGATGGTCTTCTGCAGCAACAACAGCATCTTTATATTCTTTTGGCAATTCATCCAATGTTATGTAATTCTTATCGGCCTGTACTTTTTCTACTTTATATTTTAGGTTAGAAGAACCAATAGCACTTCGGTACATTTGATAACCATCATAAATGAAAAAGCCACCAATACAGAGTACAATAACAAGAAGAATTAATATGATTTTTTTCCATAATTTCATATATTTCTACCTCTTCTTTTTCTTTCTTCTATATTATATATCATAATTCTAAAAAGTGACAATCGAGTGACTGGAAAATTAATATATTCTTAATATACCGGAAAACAGAAATAAAGTCAAAGAGAAAGGTAGCCTTAGAGAAGCTCAGCTAAAAATAGAATAAAAGAGCTTTGAGATTTCTTATCATTCATCATTTTGAACAATTTTGAGTGAAATTCGATTTATTTAAGCTTTGAAGAAATTAGAAAATTTGGTATAATATACCATGTTGGTAGCATTATTCTAGTGATGTTATCTCTACGAGGGTGGGGCTAAAAATCCACTAAAGGGCATATCGTTGAAGTTTCTGGTTTGTGCGCGAAATGCCAGTTTTGTGTGTAAGCTGGGAGTAAAGAAAGCAGGGGAGTATGTAATGGCATACATATGAATCCCTGTTTTCGCGGAGGCTTAAACAGAAATTATCTAAAATGTTTAAGTATAACCTATGTTAAGTGCCAAGACACAATACATAGAGTAGCCTGTCTTGAGTGATAGCTTTGGGATTAATCTTAAGAGAGTTGAGAATGCATCTGGCCAGGTATTATCAAACTTGTAGAATATGAAATTACTGTTGCAAAAGAGACTAGTAGAGGGAGTAACATCTTAAAGGAAAACTTCTAGAGTGTTTGCTTTTTTTAGCATATGAGTCTGAGGATTAAGGTACGGATTTAAGTGGCAATCTGGTATTCCAAATTGTTTTGGAATGTTTTCTTTAAATGGAAACAGCTAATTAGTAATGGTTAGTAGAAGACAGAGAAATTCAACTAGACCTAAACCGTAAAATTTACTTAGGCTCTTACCAACTTTTTTTGTATTATAAAAGAAAAAAGAGGAAGAAAAGCGCATAAATAGAGAAATAGAAAATATGGAGAATAAAATATAAAATAAAAAGGTAAAGAGAAAATAGGAGTGAAATACTTGAAAGAACAAAAAGAGAAAATAGAAGTAATAGAAGAAAATAATATTAAGGTGAAAAATAAAAAAGATAAGAAGAAGGTTAAGAAAGAAGATTCTCCTTTTAGATGGTTTATTACCGTTTTTATTACAACTTTCATTTTATCAATTGTATTTTCTTATATTTCCACTAACTCTATCTCAAACTTATCTATTATCCCAGCAATTCTAATTCTTATTTTAGTAATTGCAGTAGGAATTATATTTGATATTATAGGGGTGGCAGTTACAGTAGCAAATGAACATGAGTTTCACGCAAAGGCAACAAAAAAAGTGCAGGGTTCTAAAACCTCAATAAAACTAATACGAAATTCAGCAAAAGTAGCAAATATTTGTGCCGATGTTATTGGGGATATTTGTGGAGTATTAAGTGGTTCTATTAGTGCTTTAATTGCAATAAAAATTACAGAAATGTATCAAATACCATTTAATATTCAATTTCTTATTAGTGCTGCAGTAGCTTCTTTAACAGTAAGTGGTAAAGCTTTAGGAAAAAGGGTTGCGCAAAAAGAATCTACGAAAATAGTTCATTTTGTTGGAATTATTATGAATAAATTTAGCTTAAAAAGGGTGGAGAAGAAATAAGAATTAGAAAGAAAAATAGAAACTAATGGGTCTTGCATGAAGAATAGTTGGGTGATATAATAAGCTTGAAAAACATAGAAGAGGGAAGCTTATGAATCTAGAATTTATTACAGAACTAATCGATGAAAAAATAGAAAAAAATGAATCATATATTGAAGTTACTTTTTTTGAATTAAGAGTAGAAAGAAACTTAAGCGAAGAAGATACGGAATTCTTTATTCGTTTAAGTACACAGCGCTTGAAAAATTTAGGTTATCAGATTTATTACACAGGTCAAAGATATTTTTATCAAGGACAAGAAAGAGAAGTTACAAATAATATATTATATATTGCTATAAGAGAATAAAGTAAAAGGGTACAAAAGAAAATTTTGTATCTTTTTACTTTTCCTAGAAAAGCTATAGACAAGTAGCAAATTAAACTAAATCAAATCAATAAAATAGAGAATAGAGAATGGAGAATAGAAATGAAATATAAAATAATGGTAGATACTCCAATTGGAAAAGTAGAAATTGTAGAGGAAGATAATTTTATTATCTCTACTTCTTTTGTAGAAGAAAATATAGTAAGAAAAGATAAAATGGATAAAATAGAAGAAAAAGAAACAGACTTAATAAAAAAAGCAAAAAAGCAATTAGGAGAATACTTTAAAGGAAAAAGAAAAAAATTCGATTTGCCTTTAAATCCAATAGGAACAGAGTTTATGAAGCAAGTATGGCAAGCACTTAGAGAAATACCTTATGGCGAAACTAGAAGTTATTTTGATATTGCAGAAAGGATTGGAAATCCAAAAGCTGTTAGAGCTGTGGGAATGACCAATCTTCGAAATCCAATCGGTATCTTTATTCCTTGTCATCGTGTAATTGGAAAGAATGGTAAACTTGTTGGATATGCAGGAGGATTAGATAAGAAAGAATATTTATTACAATTAGAGGAGAAATGGAAATGATAATAAATGCTTCACAAAGATGTGATATTTGTGCTTTTTATAGTGATTGGTTTTATGAAAGAATAAAGGAAGGTATAATAAAAGTAAGAAATCCATATTATCCAAGTCAAATAAAAACAATAGAGTTAAAAAAAGATAATATAGATGCTATGGTTTTTATTACCAAAAATCCAATTCCAATGCTATCTAGGTTAGATGAGTTAATAGCGAGATACCCAATTTGTTTCTATATCACCATTACTCCTTATCATAAAGAAATAGAGCCCGGAATTCCAGATAAAAAGAAGATAATAGAAGTATTAAAAGAAATAGCGAATAAAATAGGGAAAGAAAGAGTGGTTCTTCGCTATGACCCTATATTGTTAAATTCAAGGTATACGATAGAGTACCATGAAAAGGCTTTTGAAAAACTAGTAAAACAAATAGCAAATGATATAGACCATGTCATAATTAGTTTTGTGGATACCTATACTTGTAATAAAAAAGCACTTTCTCTATTAGGAGTGAAGAAATTAACTATATTAGAAATTGAAGAAATAGCAAAAAGAATCGGAGAAATTGGAAAAAAATATCAGGTCCCAATTCAAGCTTGTGCAGAACCCTATTCTTTAGAAATAATGGGAATTGATAAAAAAGCGTGTATTAACCAAGAATATATGGAAAAAGTGATAGGACATCCATTAAAAATAACGAGTAAAAGAAAACTAAGACAAGAATGTCATTGCATTCCAACAGTCGATATCGGACAATATGATTGTTGCCCAAACTTTTGCCAGTATTGTTATGCGAACCATATTAGCAGAAAGAAAATTATAGAGAATCAAAAAAGAAATGATAAGAATTCTCCTTTTCTATTAGGAGATGAAAATTAAAAATAGAATATGAAAATAAAACAAAAAATAAAAGGAAGAAGGAGGAAAAATAAAAATGCTCTGGATGATAGTGATCTTATCTATTTTACTCATATTAATATTAGCAAGTATCATAATAAGTTGTGTTTTCTATCATTTTATTTTAAATCCTAAAAGTGCAAAGAAGTTAAATAAGATGGATAAGGATAAAAGTAAAGAGAAAGAAGCCAAAAAAGAAGATGTGATAGCGTTTCAACAACTGCTCCAAGGAAATGCAAAGGAAATATATCTTGAAGGATACAAAAAAGATAAGATTCATGCATATTGGCTGGAAAACGAAGAACAAAAAGAAAAAGGAAAATCGGATACATGGATAATTGCAATACATGGCTATAATAATCAAGCGACTACATTTGGAGATTTTGCAATGAAGTTCTATCGACAAGGGTATTCACTCTTAGTTCCAGATTTAAGAGGGTGTGGTAAAAATGAATGTTCCTATATTGGTATGGGATGGCATGACCGAAAAGATATCTTACTTTGGATAGAAGAAATTAAAAAGAGAAGACCAAATGCTAGTATTATTCTATATGGTGTTTCTATGGGAGCGGCTACGGTCATGATGACCTCAGGAGAAGAAGTACCGGTAAGTGTGAAAGCATATATTACAGATTGCGGCTATACATCCGTATGGGAAGAATTTAGCTATAAAATGAAAAGTCTATTTCATTTACCGCCATTTCCATTTCTTTATTTAACAAGTGCTATTACTAAATTAAAAGATGGTTATTCTTTTCAAGAAGCTTCTAGTTTGAAGCAATTAGAAAAATGTGATAGGCCAATTTTATTAATTCATGGTTCAGAAGATGATTTTGTTCCCTTTATAATGCAAGAAAAACTGTATCAAGCAGTTAAATCAGAAAAAGAAAAATTGGTTATACAAGGAGCAAAACATGCAAAATCACATGAAGTAGAACCAGAGCGATATTGGGGCGAAGTGTTTAACTTTATAGAGCTGCACAAATAGAAGAAAGAAAAATACTATGTTGACATAAAACATGAGATTGGGTATAATAAATGTAGGCTATAAAGCAGAAAGAGAGGTTGCTTTTATGTATGAAGGTGACAAAGTACGTATATTTATTATGCCAAAGGCTCAACACGAGGTATTAGATAACGTTTTTCGGAAGGGAAAAATAGGAAAGACTTTTAATACAAAACGAGTAACAAGTCAAATCCAATTGTATCTAAAAGAAAAGAAACTAGAAACAACTTTATGGGAATTGATGAAAGAATTATTAGAGAAAGAGGGAGAATCGATTTCAAAAGAAGAAGTTGTAGGAGAAATCCTGTATCAGTTGGAATATAACATTCTAACGGATTGCATGAATTTAATTCTTTCCAATTTAAATAATACTCTGGAGGAAATTGTTATAGCATATTTAAAAGAAGAAAATATTCAAAGTGCAATAAAATACACTATTGAACATGTGCAAAGCCAGTTGATAAGAAACAAGCAGGCATAAATGTACTTGAAATACTACTATCTTTAGAATAGAAGATAGTAGTATTTTTTATATAAAGAGACTCTTTAGTTATTTAAATTAAGACTTGATGAAAAGATTAAGAGAGAATTAAATAGGACTAGATTAAGAAATAAAAATAAGTAAGAAGAGTGATAAAAAAGAAGAGGTACTTTCTAAAATATGCTACTTAATATTTAATTAATTAGGATATTTTTATTGTATTGTTTAAACACGAACTATTTTTTGTTAGAATGCAAGCAATTTCATTGACTTTTCCTACTATTTGGGATATGATTTGAAGGAAAATAAATAAAAAAGAAGAAGTCTATAAATAAAGAAATTTAGCAAAATAAAATAGAAAAATAAAAAATATGGAGATGATATTTTGAAGAAAGTTTTATTTATATCTAGTACAGGCGGACATTTTAACGAATTAATGCAATTAAAGCCAATGTTTGAGAAATATGATTATCATATTATAACGGAGAAAGACAAAACAACAGAAGGGTTAAAAGAAAAATATGGAGATAAAATTTCTTATCTTGTATATGGGACAAGAAGCAATATGCTAACCTATCCTTTTAAGTTCTTATGGAACTGTTTTAAAACTGTATATTTTTATCTTAAAATAAAACCCAAATATATTGTAACAACAGGAACACATACCGCAGGCCCTATGTGCTATTTAGGGAAGATTTTTGGCAGCAAAATTATATATATCGAAACATTTGCCAATCGAAATACAAAAACAGCAACAGGAAGATTAATTTATCCAATTGCTGATCTATTTATTGTACAATGGAAGGAAATGTTAAAAATATATCCAAAAGCTGTTTTAGGGGGTTCGATTTATTAATGATTTTAGTATTATTAGGTACACAAGCTAATAGCTTTCATCGACTATTAGAAGAAATAGATAACCAAATACAAAAAGGCAATATTAAAGAAGAAGTAATTGTACAAGCAGGTTTTACCAAATACGTTTCTAAAAATATGACAATATTTGATTTAGTATCTACAGAGGACATTAAAAAATATCAAGAAAATGCACGAGTTATCATTACACATGGAGGAGTTGGCTCTATTATTAGTTCTTTAAAAATGGGAAAACGCGTTATAGCAGTTCCAAGGCTAAAACAATATGAAGAGCATGTAAATGACCATCAAAAACAGATTGTAAAAACCTTTACAGATGAAGGATACATTAAAGGAATTATGGATGTTTCAGAACTGGAAAAAGCATTACAAGAAGTTGAGAAATTTAAACCTAAAAAATATGAAAGTAAAACAGAACATATCATTCAAGTAATTTCTGATTTTATTGAAAAGAATTAACCAAAAAGAAAGGTGAAGAAGCTAGTGGATGAAGAAAAACTAATTAGTCCAGAATTGCAAAATGAACAAGAAGAAAGAATGGAAAATTCTTTAAGACCAAAAACATTAAACGAATACATTGGACAAACCAAAGTAAAAGAAAATATGAAAGTATATATAGAAGCTGCTAAAAAAAGAGGAGAACCACTGGACCATATTCTATTATATGGTCCACCAGGATTAGGAAAAACAACTCTTTCGAATATCATTTCGAATGAAATGAATTCCAATATTAAAATCACATCAGGACCAGCTATTGGAAAACCAGGTGATTTAGCAGCATTATTAACCAATTTGTCGGAGTTTGACGTTCTATTTATTGATGAAATTCATCGTTTAAATAAAAGCGTAGAAGAAATTCTATATCCTGCTTTAGAAGACTATACACTAGATATTATTATTGGAAAAGGACCAAGTGCAAGGTCTATTCGTTTAGATTTACCGAAATTTACATTAATTGGTGCAACAACAAAAGTAGGATCCCTTACTACACCACTTCGTGACCGTTTTGGAATTGTAGAAAGATTAGAACTATATAAACCGGAGGATTTAGAGACTATTGTAAAAAGGTCTGCAAGTATCTTAAATATTTCTATTATGGATGATGCAGCAATAGAAATAGCAAAGCGTTCAAGAGGAACTCCTAGAATTGCAAACAGAATTTTAAAAAGAGTAAGAGATTACGCAGCTGTATTAGGGGATGGAGAAATTACCTTGGAAATTGCAAAATTAGCATTACATAAACTAGAAATAGATGAACTTGGATTAGATGAAATCGATAGAAAAATGCTAGAAACAATAGTTCTTACCTATAAAGGGGGGCCAGTAGGAATTGAAACTGTAGCAGCCACGATAGGAGAAGAAGTAGAAACAATAGAAGATGTTTATGAACCATACTTAATCCAAATCGGATTTTTAGCACGTACACCAAGAGGAAGAATTGTACTTCCAGCAGCCTATAAACATTTAGGAATACCATATGAAGAAAAACAAGGGGAATAAAAATGAAAAAGAGGCCAAAGATAAAGAAGATTCTAAGAAGCAATTACTTATGGATAACTATAAGTATTACCATTTTATTTGTCATTTATCTTATATTACAGAAGATACAACCATTTGGGAATAAATCCATTTTTAGAAGTGACATGTTTTCTCAATACGTTAATTTTTTCTGCTATTTCCGAGATGCTATTCTAGAAGGAAAGAGCTTATTATTCTCATGGAATTTAGGGTTAGGAAATGACTTCTGGGGAAGCTTTGGATATTATTTAGCAAGTCCTTTAAATTTATTAGTAGTATTCTTCAATGAAGCAAATATGAATACATTTATGCTAATACTAACATGGATAAAGCTAGTATTAGCAGGGAACACAATGGTGTTTTTTTTACAAAAGAGTTTTCAGTATTCTAAAAGAGATGCTTTAGTATTTGGAATGATGTACGCATTTTGTTCCTATGTGACTTGCTATATGTTAAATATCATGTGGCTAGATGCTGTATACATGTTACCAATTGTCCTATATACAACAGACCAGTATGTGGAAAAGAAGAAAATAGGTCCCTATATACTTGCCATGGCATATACGATTTTAACCAATTTTTATATTGGATTTATGGTAGCACTATTTGCAGGACTATATTATTTAACAAAATATTTTGTTCACTATAGAATCAAAAAGCAATGGAGAAAGTATGTTGTTAAATTATTAAAATCCACCATTATATATATAGGATCTACTTTATTAGCGGTAGGAGTAGTAGCCATTATTACCATTCCGGAATTTGTACTCTTATTTGGAGGAGTGAGACAGAAGGTACAAGATTCCTTTTGGAATATAATTCCAGAAAAATTCCATATGTTGATACCCGCCTTTTTTAATAATTATATATATGGAACAAATGCTATAACAGGACTTTTATTTTCTGGAACCATTAGCATTTTATTGTTACCAATGTATTATGGAAATTCTAAAATAGAAAAAAGAGAAAAAATACTTTTTTCTATCTTGTTCTTTATTATGCTATTACCGATCTATATTGTACCACTTATGAAATTATGGCATGGAACACAAACACCATGTGCTTTCGAATACCGCTATACTTTTGTTATTTCTTTTTTACTTATTTATATGGCATTTCAATGTTATCAAAAAAGAGAAGGAGTCTCAAAAAAAGTATATATTTTTACTTTTATCCTTTTTATATTAGCATGTATAATGGAAATTATAGGGGTAAGAAATGGATGGATAATATATGAAGATAACTATATGGTACGTTATGTAATAAAAGTAGTGATAACTTTAACTATTCTTTTCACTCTTGGAATAGCAATCTGGATAGCAAAGAATAAAGAGCAAGGTAGTAAAAGCAAAGTTATTACAATATTTTTAATTCTTTTAACAATTTTAGATTTATCTGTAGCTGCAGTGTATAACAAGGATAAAGAATACACGATAGAAGAATATGCAGAAGATAGAGAATTTATACAAAAGTTTAAGAAATCAATACTTTCAATACCAGAATTACAACGAATTGTAATGGCTTCTGATGATACGGGAGGAAATCTAGCACTTCGTTATGGATATAGTAATATCGGATATTACAGTTCAAGCGGGAATTCTAGAAATATAAAAAATATGCATCAATGGGGCAACACTACATTTTTTATAAAAAATGTTAAACTAACTTCTTTTAATGGAACACCCTTAAATTATTCGATGCAATCGGTTGAGTACTATATTGCTAAAGATAAGGAAGACATAGAAGCAGTAGGTAAACTAAAAAACTTTCAATATATTGGAATGATAGAAGATAGAAGAATCTATCAAAATCAAAATGCATTTCCGATTGGATACTATCTAAAAGATAATAAAGAAATAAAAGATAAGAATGCATTTGAAATACAAAATGAATTTTTAAATTCTTTAATGCATACAGAAAAGGAAGAATATTTTACCAAAGTACCTTTTAAAGGTATTGATATACAGCAAGATACAATAAATTTCAAAACCACTTATTATGATAAACAAGAAAATGTTGTGACAGATACCTATTATATAACAGCAGATAAAGATAGTACACTATACGTTTCAAGCCCTAATAATTTAATTATTCATTATAATGATGAAAAAGAAAAGATATCTTATGGCTCTCCTGATAATAAAAATAATGGAATTACTGCTATTAAAAACTTAAAGGCGGGAGAAAAAGTAAAATTACAAATTTATCATTTAAATTTAGAAGATACAATTCTTCTATATACATCAGATGATAAGAAATTAATGAATACATTAAATATAGCTTCTCAGAAACAAACTTTATCAAACGTACAGGTAGAAAACAGAGGGTTAGAAGCAGATGTGAAAATGGAAGAAAAGGGGTATCTAACCTTCGCAATTCCTTATCATCCAGATTGGGATATATTTGTAGATGGAAAAGAAGTTACAGCAGAAGAAATGTATGGAATTAATCTGGGAATAAAGCTGGATAAAGGAGAGTACCATATTCAAATTCAATACAACAACAATACTTTCTTAGTAGGTACCCTAGTATCGATTTTATGTATTGGGATTTTAGTTTTCATTTTATATAAAGAAAGGAAGAAAGAATGCAAGAACGAAAACAAGTAGAGTCGAAAGAAAAACAAAGAATTTTTACAAGAATAAATATGGCTATTTTCTTATTATTTGTGCTTGCCATAGTTATCCGTATTTGGCAATGGCCGGCAGGTATTAGCCAAATTAACTGCGATGAAGCAATGACAGCATTAAATGCAAAAGCAATAGCAGAGACAGGAAAAGATATATACGGAGCTAGCTTTCCAGTTTATTTTGAAGCTTGGGGATATGCTGGACAAAGTGCCATGCTAACTTATTTTATGGCAATTAGTATAAAGCTATTTGGAATGAGCCTATTTTCTATTCGACTTCCTATGTTACTTGTTAGTATCCTAGCTATTTTTGTCTTTTATGATTTAGTAAAAAGAATTAGTAAGAACCAAAAAATAGCCATTATAGCATTAGCTTTGATTGCAATATGCCCTTGGCAAATTATACAATCTAAATATTCTTTAGACTGCAATATGCTTCCACACTTTTTCTTATTTTCTATTTGGCTTCTGGTAATAGGACTAGAAAAGAGAAAGTGGTGTTTCTATCTTTCTATGATAGGATTTGCACTTACTATGTATACTTATGGGATTGCTCTATATCTAGTTCCTGGATTTTTGTTAATAGCAGCTATTTATTTAATGTATACAAAAAGAATACATGCAAAAGAACTAATAGTTTGTATCGCTATTTATACTATTTTTTCAGCACCTCTTCTGCTTATGTATGTCATTAACTTCTTAGGATGGGATACTTTTTCGATAGGGCCAATTACCATCCAACACTTTGAGAATTCTACAAGAACCAGCGATATGCTATTATTCTCGCCACAAAAAATCAAACAAGGGATAGCAAATCTTACAACTTTAGGAAAAATGATAATATTTCAATACGATGGATTACCATGGAATGCTATGAAAACGATTGGCACTATTTATCCAATTACTTTAATTTTATCCATTATAGGTTTAATTCATATCGGGACAAAAGAAAAGAAGAAACCAAAAGAGAAAAGCAAAAAAAGAGAAAAAATATATCGACCAGAAATTTTAATTTTAATATGGCTTATTTTATGTTTATGTACGGGAATATTAATCAATGACGCTAACATTAATCGATTAAATACAATTTGGTATCCACTTCTTATTTTGGCAGCTTATGGTATAATAGAAGTGATATTAAAAATTAGCCAAAAGAAAAATGTAAGAAAAGTTATAGCGGGAATATTTGCAGGAGTTTATGGCATTTTGGCAATTGTATTTTTATCCTCATTTTATCAAGTACATACAAAAGTAATAGATAATTCCTATTGCTTTGCAAAAGGATATACGGATGCTATTACACAGATGCAAAAGATAGGAAAACAAACAATATATATTGATAATACTTCTAATAATCGTTATCAAGCAGAAAAGCAATCTGTATATATCTCTTATGCGAAAGCATCTAATAAGCCAGAGGAGGAAGAGATAGCATATATAGAAATTCGAGATAAAGAAATAGAAAAAAGAGGATTTAACGACATAGGAAAAAATGAAGCATATATATTAGAAAAGGCTACAGCTATATCCTTGTTACAAGAAAACGTTAATAGATATGAATATGAACAATTTGGAGAATATATTGCAGTTTATATGAAATAGAATAATTATAGAATTGAGTGAGAAGAATGAAACTATTATTACATACTTGTTGCGCTCCATGTAGTGTATATTGTATTGATTCTTTAAGAGAAGAAGGAATAGAACCAGATGTATATTGGTATAATCCTAATATACATCCATATATGGAATATAAAGCAAGAAGAGATTGCTTAAAAGAATATACCAAACAGATTGAAGTAAAAGCTATTTTTGAAGAAGATTATGGACTGGTTCCATTTTGCCAAAAGGTATCTAAACATTTAGAAGCAAGATGTCAAATGTATTGTTATCCAGTAAGATTAGAGCAAACAGCAAAATATGCAAAAGAACATGGATATGATGCCTTTACCACAACATTATTGGTTAGTCCTTATCAAAAACATGATATAATACGAGAAATAGGAGAGAGAGTAGCTGAAAAATATGGTTTAACATTTCTCTATCGAGACTTTCGAGTAGGATTTAGACAAGGACAAGCTAAAGCAAGAAGATGGGGATTATATATGCAGAAATATTGTGGTTGTATTTTTTCAGAAGCATCTTCAAATAGTCACCACATAACTTCTGACAGTACAGTCGCTACTCTTCATAATAAAATAACAGAAAGAAAGATTAGATTAGGTTGGGAAGTTCCAAATTTAGAATTAAGAGAATACAAAAATGGAAATCAAGATGAAATTCAGTTTATATATAATTTAAAAAAAGAAGTTTACCAAAAATATGTAGAAAATATATCTGGAGAGTGGAACGAAGAAAACCAAAAGAAACTTTTTCATAAATTCATGAAAGAAAATTCGAAAAATATAGAACTAATTTTAATAGGCAATAAGATAGTAGGATTTTTTAATGGAAAAGATAAGGATGATAAAACTTTTGAAATAGGTAACATTTGTTTAAAGCCAGAATATCAAAATAAAGGAATTGGAACCGCAGTATTAAAGGAAATATTATTTGAGCATAAGGAACAAGAAATAATTTTACAATGTTTTAAAGAAAATCGTGCAATAAATTTATACCAAAAGTTAGGATTCAAGAGAATAGAAGAGAATGATACACATATAAAAATGAAAAAATAAATCATATA
>JBKXSZ010000019.1:25676-30060 GCA_047017005.1 Clostridia bacterium
GTATACAACAATAGCCATATAAAAAAATCAATTTGTTAAAGCCGAGGAAAAATAAAGATGAAGAGAGAATTTCAAAAAGAAATCGTATTACCAAACTATGACCATTGCATATTAAATACAATAACATCAATCCTAAAATACTACAATGTCGAAACCAATCACAAATCACTTCAAATATTAGATGAGAAACTAAGTAAGAAGTATAAAAATGTAGTATTTATCATACTAGATGGACTAGGAGAACACATATTAAAAAAAGTATCTCCAAACGGATACTTATCAAATAACAAAATAGATTGTATAACCACCGTTTACCCATCTACTACCACAGCAGCAATAACAACATATTATTCAGGAAAACCACCATATGAAACAGGATGGATTGCATGGTCTCAATATTTTAAAGAATATGGCAGAGCATTAGATATGTTATCACATAAAGAGTCATATTTAAGAGAAGATATATCCAAAGCCAAAATGAATGTATTTAAAACAATTGTCAACTACACATCAGTTTTTGATAGAATTGAAGAAGCATCTCCAAAAGTGAAAGCATATGAAATTATGCCAACATATGCTGAAAAGAAATCAAAAAGAAGTATAAGAGCAGATAAGGTAGAAGAAATTATAGAAAATATTGAAATGTTATGCCAATCTCCAGACGAAAAGTTTATTATGGCATATTCGGATAACCCTGATGGATTATTACACAAATTTGGAACCGAAGCAAAAGAAGTTAAAGACTTTATAATAGATACAGAAAATAAGATAAAAGAAATGTGTAAAAAAATATCAGAAGATACAATAGTTATAATATCTGCGGACCACGGACATAAAGACATACAAAAAGCATATACCTTATTAGACTATCCAGAAATTCAAGAATGCCTATATATGCCGATTTCTTTAGAATCCAGAGTCGTTAGTTTTTGGGTAAAGGATAATATGAAAAAAGAATTTGAAGAAAGATTTAACAATATATTTAAAGATGAATTTTGGCTAATGACAAAAGAGGAATTTTTAGATAGAAACTTTCTAGGATTTGGAAAAAAACATCCTAAAATTGATGATTTCCTTGGAAATTATATTGCTATTTCAATTAGTAATAGTATTATAACAATAGAAACCTTTTTAGCTGATGGAAAAGTTACCAAAAAATCAACGCATTGTGGGTTGTCAAAAGAAGAGATGGAGGTACCTATTATCATTGCTGAAAAGAATACTTAAATATAATGGAAGAAGAACAGGATAGATATAAAGAATAGAAAACGCCTACTTTTCGAAAATTATAAATTATGTGATTATTATATGTTATTGCAGAGGAGGAACGATTTTTATGCCACAGTAAGAAAAGAACAAAAAATGTGACATTAAATTGATTACTCAGAAGAGGATAGATATTATCAAGGAGAAGGAATGAAAAAGAAAATTATTATAACGATAGCATTGCAATTATAATAATTGATATCGGATATTTTATAATAATTTGTAGATAGGAGTGAGAAAATGAAATATACAATAGAGGAAATAGTTCCTCAAAAAATAGCTTATATGAGAAGAACAGGACCATATGGGGTAGAAAATCAAAAATTGATGCAAGAACTAAAAAAATGGGCGATGAACAAAAATATATTTAAAAATAGTGTCATTTATGGAATCGCCCAAGATGGAACGGATACTCCACCAGAAAAATGTAGATATGATGTGTGTATTGTAGTAGAAGATGAATCGATACTAGATAATAATGTTATGATAGGAAAATTACAAGGTGGAAAGTATGCAATTTTTACAATTAACCATACTGCTGAAGATGTTCAGGAATTTTGGCAATCTGCATTTGAAATATTAAAAGAGAATAATATCCAATACGATTTTTCTAAACCAATTTTGGAAAGATATAAAGAAAACTTAGTTAATAATGGAAAATGTGAATTTTGTGTACCATTAGAGAATTAACAAAATACAATTTGTAGGAGAGATAAAATGGAACATCTATATTTTTTAAAAAATCAAAAATGGATAGCAAATGGTACTTATTACGATGAAAATGAAATTGCATATACATTAAGAGGTTTTTCTGATATAAAAAGAACAAATGAAGAATGGTCATTAAAAGGTTTTTTAGAAGTATTATCGAATGAATCTCCAATAAAATTTACAAATAATTATAATATAAGTCAAACAGAAAAAGACGCAACTTTAAAATGGGAATCATATAATCCAGCACTGGGCACATTAAGAGGCACATTTGAATTTATTGGGAATAGTATAATTTCATTTTATAAATCAGAAGATGATATTTATTCAGGTACAGAAACACTAATATTAAACGATGACAAAACTTATTATAATGTAGGAATTTCTTTTTGTAATGGTAAAAGAATGTCATCTTGGACAGCTAAATTAGAAATGGTATAGTTAATTAAATTACAATCTATATAAAAGCTCAAGAAGAGTATGAGGATGAAAGATAGAGTAGAAAAGACGAAAAAAGTAAGGATTAAAGGTATTAAAAAATGAAGAATTTTAAAAGAAAGAATTTGCTATTCTCACTATGCGGATTAAACTGCGGACTTTGTCCAATGTATTTAGATAAATATTGCCCTGGCTGTGGTGGAGGCAAAGGAAATCAATCTTGTTCAATTGCAAAATGTAGTATCGAAAGACAAAAGGTTGAATACTGTTTTCAATGTGATTCGTTTCCTTGTGAGAAGTATAAAGATGCAGATAAATATGATTCTTTTATTACACATAAAAACAGAATAAATGATATGAAAAAAGTAAAGAAGATTGGAATAGAGAAGTATTCTCATATATTAAAAAGAAAGCAAGAGATATTACATTTTTTATTATCTAACTATAATAATGGAAGAAAAAAGACTTTTTTTGTGTAGCAATTAACCTTCTCGAATTAGAAGAGATAGAAGACGTAATTGCAAAATTGAAAAACAATAAGATAGACCAATTAGACTTAGAAGAAAGATGTAACTATGCTGTTAACTTATTCCAAGAAATAGCAATGCAAAAAAACTTAGAATTAAAATTAAACAGAAAACCAAAAAAGAAAAGATAAATAATGATATAATAGTAAGCAGATAAAAAATAAAACAAAGAAAATAAAGAATACGGAGGAAAGTGAATTTGAGTAGATTAGTATTGATTGATGGAAATAGTATTTTAAATAGGGCATTTTATGGCATTATGGGTTCTAAAATGTTAATGACAACAGATGGGAAATATACCAATGCCGTATATGGCTTTTTAGCTATTATGTTTAAAGTAATGGATGACTTAAATCCAGAATATATGGTAGTAACATTTGACTTAAAAGCTCCTACTGCTAGACATAAGCTATATAAAGAGTATAAAGCAACAAGACACGGAATGCCAAATGAGCTTGCAGAACAAATGCCAATTTTAAAAGAAATTTTAGAGGCAATGCATATTAAAGTAATTGAAAAAGAAGGATACGAAGCAGACGATGTATTAGGAACGCTTTCTAAATATGGAGAAAAACAAGGATTAGATGTCACCGTTGTATCAGGAGATAGAGATACTTTTCAACTTGCCAGTGATAAAATTACAATCCGTATTCCAAGAACTAAAGTAGGAAAAACAGAGGTTGAAGATTATGACAAAAATGCGGTTATTGAAAAATACGGAGTAGAACCCAAGGCTCTCATTGAGGTAAAAGGACTACAAGGGGATACTTCTGATAATATACCAGGAGTTCCGGGAGTAGGAGAAAAGACGGCTCTTTCTCTTATTAAAAAATATGGAAGTATAGACAAGCTATATGAGATGCTAGAAATGGGAAAAGCAGAAGTAAAAGGCAAAATGAAAGAAAACTTAGAAAGTAACAAAGAGCTGGCTTTCCTTTCTAGAACACTAGGAACTATTAATCGAGAAGTTCCAATTAATGCAGACTTAGAAGAATATAAAGTAGAACCTTGGGATGAAGAAAAAGTATTAGCAATTTTCAAGGAATTAAACTTTAATCGTTTTATTGAACGTTTTCATATGCAAGGAATGACAGAAGAAAAAGAAAAGAAAATAGAAAATCTATTTCAGATAATAGAAATTGCAGAAGAAAATCATGAGAGATTACAAAAAGTAATAGAAAACATAGAAAAAGCAAAAGAAATGATATATTTCCTAGGGACAAAAGAAGATAATGACCAAGATAAAATTATAAAAAAGCAAATAACAGGAATAAGCTTATGGAGTAAAAAAGCAAATACAGTATATTATTACAAAATTGGAGAAAATTTAGACACTTTCATTCAATATTTTAAACCTATACTAGAAAATGAAGAAATAAAGAAATTAAGTTATCAGATGAGCGGTGACTATGTTATTTTTCGATAACTTGGAATAAAAGCGA
>JBKXSZ010000020.1:0-29892 GCA_047017005.1 Clostridia bacterium
TTATTATTTTCTTATTTTTACTTTTGCTTTTTATTTTTCATTCTTTTATATATGCAATCTTCTATTTAACTCTTCTTTCATTTCTTTTCCACAAAGAAGAATAGTTAGAATTAGAGAAAGTAATGCAATTCCAGTTGCCAGAATAATAAAGATGCTAATTTCACTATCTTGAATACTAGAAATTATAATTGGTAGCATACTAAGTAAAAAGATAAAAATTTGATAAATAGCATAGCTCATATATCGCTTTCTAGCTACAATTGTTAAAATACACATGGTAGTATTCGCTACCATAATAGCAATTGGTATGGCTAAACGAAGCGACCATCCTCTATATCCTATTAAGTTATCGATTGCTAGTAATAGTAAAGAAATGCATACCATCTGTATCATTACATGTCTTGCAATATTTACATTTTTATTAATCGCATACAGAACGGTTATCCAAATATAGATAAGAGCAAGGATTACTAAAATAGCCCAAGGAAATCGAGTTGGTACAAGTGTATTAATCAGTAAGCAAACTGCTCCTATTAGAATAGAGGTTGCCATTAATAGCTGTGTTATTGTTTTACTTTTTTGAATATTCGATATATTAGGATACAGACTCATAGACACCATTCCCTTCTATTTGTACTTCAATCCCTTGTCCTTCTAATCTCTGTGCAAAATCTTTCGCAATTTGATTGTCTTTTAAAGTAGAAGTAATAGTAAAAACAAGATGATTTTCATAAGAGCATGCAGAACATTTTATCTTTTCTACTTGTTCTGGTGCTATTAAGAATAAAAAGTCCTGAATGTATTCTTTGTATTCTGGCAAAATACCAATTCTTCCAATATTCGAAAAAGTAGTTGTAGTATATTTTCTTATTTCTATATAGCTCATCTTTACTGTAAATTTTTTAATAAAAAGAGGCAATAGACGAATAAAAATATTTGTACCTAGTTTAACATTATTTGACATAGTTGCAATTACATTTTCTTCTGTCAATTTATCCTTAAAATCCTGTTTAACAAATTCTAACACTTCCTCAAAGTTTTTATACTCTCCTTTATACATATTTGCTTCTATCGTGATATACGAAAAGAAATTGGAGATAGTAGTAGAGCTTATATATTTCTTTAAATTTACAGGAATACAAATTTTAATTGGTTTTTTCTCTCTTCGGTGATAATATTTATAGTTTGCTTCTTGGATACTACAAATTAAATTTGCTGTTAAATATTGTGTAACCGTTGCACCTTTTAATTTTGCTATTTCTCTCAATTTCTGAATATCAATTTTTTCATGGACGACCGAAATAGCATCTAATGGCAATTTTTTCCCTTTTAGCACATACGCCTTTTTAGAAGAAGCATTTCCCTTTGCTTTTTTATTATAGTTTTTGATATATTCATCCTCTGTATTGTTATAACTAACACGTTTATCATCATGAGAACTAAATTTCTTTTCTCCTTTATGTTTTATTTCTATGTATTGATAAATTAATTCTTTGAAAAATCGAGTAGCACTATTTCCATCTGTTAAGGAGTGAAAAATATCAACATTTATTTTATTTTCAAAATACGTAACTTTAAATAGATAATTATTATTCGTATTTGGATCTATATATTTACAAGGATAGGTGCGTTCTAATTCAACAATCGGTTCTTTTGGATTGTATTCTAAATAGTACCAAAAGAAGCCTTTTCGTAATCGTACTTTAAAAGAAACAAATCTTCCTAAGGTTCTATTCGTTGCCTCTTCTAATATTTCTTTTTCAATTGGTTCTTTTAAAACTACAGACATACGAAAAACAGCACTAAACTTTTTATTCGATACAATGGGAAATATCTTAGCCGAATTATCTAATTTTCTCCATCTTAACTTACTTTTCTTTTTCGCAGTCACGGATTTTTTCTCCTCTTCTTTTTAGTTTCTATCTATTTTTTTAATTCATGTATTAAATCTTCAAAATCTTCTTTTGCCATGTATTCTTCTGTTTTTTCTCCAATTCGTAAAATCCATACATGAGTAGCTTTTTCTGTTTCTTTTAAGGTAATATAGACACCCTTTTGTTTTGCTTTTTCTACAAATAATCTTGTATCTGGATTAAATATATCATAAGTTCCTGTGTAAATGATAATATTCCCTAAGTTTTCTAAAGGTCCATCAATTGGATTAACAAGATAACTTTGTTTTCCTTCTTCTCCTGCATAAATATTAGCTGCTATCTTTAAAGTTACTTTATTTAATATCGGATCCTTTTCTGCAACGTTATCTATTTCCGGATTTTCCATTCTGGTATCTAGCCATGGTGAGATTAAAATTAATTTACTAGGTTGTGCAAATCCTTTTGTTCCCATCTCTTCACAAAGTGCAAGACTTAGTCCTCCTCCTGCTGAATCTCCCATTAAGATTATATTTTCTGCACCTATTTCTCTTAGAATTTTTTCATAAAAAGGTTCTATTATGGCAAATACATCTTGATAGGTATGTTTAGGTGCTAATGGATAATCCGGCATAATAACTCTATATCCTGTTCTATCCACTAATTGAGAAGCAAACTTCCAATGTTCTAGCGTTAATTCTCCTACATAAGAACCACCATGAATATATATAATTACTTTCTTACTATCATTTTCTTTTTTAGGAGAAATAGAAAAAATATCTCTTCCATAGAAACTTTCTTTTTGAAAATCATATTCTTTTTGTATGTATTGTGGCACCATCGATTTTATATCTGTTTTCGTATAGCAAAAAGCCCCAAATCCAAATGCTAAAATCAATATTACGAGTGTTGTCGCAATTGCTTTTGCCCAAAATCCTATTCCACTTTCTTTTTTCCCTTTGCTATCCTTCATTTTACTCCTCTTTATTTTTATTTCTTTTACTTTTGTCTTTTATTTTCTTCTTTACTAATTTTTCCTTGTTCTTTGAACCACATAATCGTATCTTCTATGGTTTCTTTCATTGGTCTTGTTTGATATCCTAGTTCTTGTTTTGCTTTATCTATTGAAAAATTACTATTCGTTCCAATTGTATAAACCGCATATGAAGTAAATAGTGGTTTTTGTTTTACAATTTTATAGTAAGCCTCTGATAAAATACCAGTGATATAGGCAAACCATCTTGCGATTTTAAATTTAGGTGCTTTTACTCCAGTCATTTTTTCGACCATTTTCATTAATTCTTTTATGCTTACGTATTCTCCAGCTAAAATATAACATTCTCCTGGTTTTCCTTTTTCTGCTGCTTTCATAATTCCATCTACTACATCTCTAACATCTACGAAGTTATATCCCCCATTAATATAGGCTCCCATTTTATGGTTTGCACAATCAATAATAAGTTGACCTAAATTAGAAGGAATATATTCGTAAGGTCCAATAACACCAGATGGATGTGTAATAATAATTTCTACTCCTTCATTTTTATGTTCTAATAAATATGCTGTTGCTTCAGCCTTCGTCTTCGCATAAGAACCTTTTACGAATTTAGGAGAAAATTCTTTTGTTTCACCAATTACTTCTCCTTTTGGTTTTTCTGGTATAGCATGTACAGAACTTGTATAGATAAGACGTTTTACCTTTTCTGTTTTACAAGCTTCTAATACATTTTTTGTTCCTTCTACATTTACTTCTTGAATTAGTTTTTTTCTTCCACTTCCAATTTCAATAATTCCTGCTAGATGAAATACCATTTCTTTATCTTTAAAGGCCTTTTTTAAAGAATCCACATCTCTTATATCTCCGTACATAATAGGGACTTGTAATTCTTGTAAATAACTTGTATCCTCTTCTTTTAATACAAATGCTGTAACTTCATAGCCACATCTTAAAAGTTCTCTTACTAATACATTTCCAATATGTCCAGTGGCCCCAGTTACTATTACTTTTTTCATAATAACCTCCATTCCGTCGCTTCGCTCGGCACAAAGTGCCACGAAAAATGTCGACGCTTTTTGTTTCTTTATTTAGTTTCCATAATATGGTATAATACTTCCTAGAATATATAAATACACTACAGAACACGGGGAGGTGAGTAGAATATTATCTCAACCTCATTTGGATAAAAATCCGCATTATAACAGGTGTCGAATATCTTTACAAGCACAAATAAGTGGCGCGTCTGAGCCTGCACACTAATCATTGTTAAACAAATTCTCTGTTTAGTGGCTAGATATTCAGTCAATGTTTATATATTCTTAAATTTTATTTAGGAGGTTTATACCAATGTTAAAAATTGTATATCCTATTTGTTGTGGTATCGATGTCCACAAGAGGTTTATTATTGCTACCATTGCAACTACAAATGATGAAAATATTACTTCTTATCTTACCAAAAGATTTGATACATACACAGAAGACCTTGCCGCATTTAAAGATTGGTTACTTGAACATAACTGTAAAGATGTTTGTATGGAATCTACTGGCAAGTATTACATCCCTGTTTACAACATTTTAGAAGATTATGTTAAAGTTACTGTCGCCAATCCTAAATACGTCAAGGCCATCCGTGGCAAAAAAACTGATAAGAAAGACTCTATTTGGATTGCTGACTTATTCAAACATGATTTAGTTCCTGGAAGCTACATTCCACCTAAACCAATTAGAATGCTACGTGAATTGTTTCGCTATCGCTTCAAGTTAGTAAACAATCGTAGTTCTGAAAGAAACCGTTTGCAAAATTGCTTAACTGTTTCCAATATCCAACTAGCTTCTGTTCTTACAGATATGACAGGTAAGTCTGCCACATCTATTATTAATTATATCACAACTTGTGAAACTTTTGACCCAGAACATTGTAAATCTTTATTACAAAAATCTGCTAAAAAGAAAGCTGATGATGTAATTAAGTCTATTGTTGGATATTCTATTTCTGGCGAACAATATACTAAAATTGATGTATGCAAAAAACATCAAGATAACTTAGATAAGCATATTCAGTCAATTCAAGATAAAATGTATGAATTAGCTAAACCTTATGAAAAACAAATTAACCACATTTGCACATGTCCTGGTTTTCAAAGAAATTCTGCAATTTACACTATTGCTGAAATTGGTGTTGATATGACTGTTTTTAAATCAGCTAAGCACCTTTGTTCTTGGGCTGGTCTTACTCCTCAAAACAATGAAAGTGCTGGTAAAAAGAAATCCGTACATATTAGTAGAGCTGGTGTTTACATTAAACCACTTCTTGTTGAATGTGCTAACAATGCAATTAGAGACAAGAACAACACATATTTCAAAGTTAAATATGACAAAATTAAAAAACGTCGTGGGCATAAACGTGCTATTGTAGCTATTGCTCGTATGATGCTTACTTGTGTTTATCATATGCTTCTAAAAGATGAAGATTTCAATCCTTGTGATTTTAATTACTCTGATATACCAGAAGAAGTTTTAGAAAATCACAAACAAAAATATATCGACAATGCGATTTTCTTATTACAAAAACAAGGATTTACAATCACTAAAGATGATGTTATTTATGCAATTTAAACCTCATTAAAATATCTAATTTTATATTGTTGTTAAAACAGTAGTCTATTTTTTAAAAATTTTAATCGCTACTGTTATTAATCATGTTCTTTTTTAACTCTTTATTTTTCACACTAACCACCTTCTTTTACTATATTTTACCATATTTATGTGGTTTTTTTGTGACTTTTCTTATTCTAATTCTATTCTATTTATAAAGGCTCCAAATGAGTAGAAAAATTTCTAGGATAATACTTACCTGTGCAATTCCAGCTAAATTTCCTGTGATAAATCTTCTTACATTAGTAGATTCTTTTATTTTCTTATATTGCAAATACCAATCTAAAAACATGATACCTAAAAAAAGAAGAGATAAGATAATAGGTACTCGAATATGAAAAAGGTAGATACTGATTCCTATTATCTGTCCTGTTAATATGCCAGTACATCTACTACAAATTGGGAATTGCCATCCTTTTATATGAAAACTTCTATCTTCTCTTTGATGACATCCACATCGGTTTCCCATGCGCATTGCCCATGCCCATATTTTTATTTTCGTACTTTTCTTCATCTCTTAAAATTTCTTCCCACATTCATTACAAATATGTGTTGTTCTTGTCTGTACTGTTGTATCTCCTGTATTACATAAACCACATAATACTCCCGGCCATCCAAATAACAGATAACCACAACATGCATCACTTCCATCAAAACCTTTGGTATGTGTTTTGGTATCTACAATACTAGATATATTTTCACTTCCACAGTTTGGACATTTCATAAAATTCCTCTTTTCTCTTTTTATTTGTTTTTATTTCTTTTTTCTAGTTTTTTCCTTTTATTTTTCTATTTATATATTATATCAGGGATTATTTTAAATGTGAATGAATATTTTCTTAATTTTGTTTCCAAACAAAATTCCTTTTACCGTACATTATATTTTTTCATTATCAAATATCTCTTCTATTATCTTTTCTTTTATGGTTATCCAAAACTCTTTTAAATTCTGATATGATAGCACTTCTTCTACTTCTTCGATATTCTTCCACACCAATATTTCCTTATTTTCCTCTTCTATTTTTTCTTCATAGATCCCATCATCAAATGCCAAATAGAAATAATTTTCTATTTTTTCACCAATAGAATTAGTAAATCGTAATACTGCTATCTCATTATCAGATATAAGATGACAATCATGTCCTGTTTCTTCTCTAGTTTCTCTTATAGCACATTGTTCTAATGTTTCTCCTCTTTCAAGATGTCCTTTAGGAAATGTATAATCTTTTTTTCTTACTCTATATACTAAAGCAATTTTCTTTTCTGTTTTATTTATTAGTATACATCCAGCTTTCTTTATTATCATAGATAATTAGCACCACACTCTTTTCTATTTTTATAACATTAGTCTTTCTTCTTGCATTCTAACACATTATATAATTTTTTACAGGTTATGTACAAGCTATGTACAATATTTCTATTTTGTTTAAAAAAATAAAAGTAGACACTGTTCTGTATCTACTTCCTTTTACTATAGTTTTAAACTTTTTTTCTACTTTATATATATTCTCCTTTATTTCTCTAAAGTTTGTTTGATCATCCATACTTTTTTATCATAACTTTCCATAAGGCTATCCATCATAGCAGATGTAACATAATCATTTAAGATATCTGCTTTTGATTTTATTTCTTTTAACTTTAATAATAGCATGCTAAAATCATTTGCAACATTTACCAAAACTGTTTCAATATCTACTTTTTCATTTTTTGCTTCTTTTATACTAGTAACAGCTAAATAATCTTTCATCGTTCCTAGAGGTTCTCCTCCTAACGTAAGGATATGTTCAGCTACTGTATCTATATTTTCATTAATTTCATCATAATACTCTTCTAACTTTGCATGAACAGTAAAGAAATCCTTTCCTTTAACATTCCAATGATAATTTTGTACTTTACGATAAAAAACAGCTAAATCTGCTAATAGCTCATTTAAGGTTTTAATAATATCTTCCATTTTCTTCTCTCCTTTTTTCTTATTCTCTATAGAAGTATTTCCTTTTTTCTTATTTTTATCCAACTTTATTTCGTTTTTTCAAAAAAAAGCAAGGATATTAATATCCTCGCTTTAAAAATGGTTTTAAGAATTTCGGTATCTGGTTTACGGACTGTTCTGGAAACGTCCATCCTACTTTAGAATGGAAAGAAATTTCTCCCTCTTTTGTTCTCTTTTTATAGGTGATGATTTTTTCCTTTTCAGTATTTTTTTTGTTTGTCTCTCCTTTTGCCACCCATAAAACATCTAAGTATTCTTCTGTGCATTTGGTTCCTATTTTTTGAATATGATAGTTTTCTAACTCTTTTCTGTCAAATGCTTTTTCTACATCCTCATAAAGGGTTTCAATTGTCATTTCCCGTTTTAGAGCTTTTGCATGAAGAGATTCCATGTAACATTCTAATATCTCTTCCAAGTTCATCTTCTTGATTAACCCTTTTATATCTTCTTGCATCTCACAATGAAGATTAATAACGATTTGTTCTTGTGGTCTTTCTTTTTCTTTTAATAGGATTGTAATATGACACCCATTGCTTAGAATATAGCGATACTCAATATTGCTTTTTTCTTCTTCCGTTTCTTTTCTCTCTGTTACTATCTTTCCAGAATTAGAATAGAATTTGCAATAGTACCGTATTATTTGGTCTGGATTTTTTCTTTCTTGCTTTATCACAAAAGAATTATTCTTTCCAAATAAAATCTTTGCTTTTACTTTTCCTGCTCCAAAAGCAATAGACAAGGTTCCATCCTTTTCTTTTTCTATAATACCACAATTACAGCCATCACTTATCTCTTTTTCTAAAAAATCTTTAAATACTTGTTCCTTACACTCTACCTTTCTCCGAATTATTCTTTTTACCTGTCTTGAGCATTCTATCATCTTGTTTCCTCCTTTTTAGCTGTCTTGCTCTTCAACTATCCTAATTTAGGTTTCTCATTTATTATACCTTATGTTAACAATGTTTTCAATGTTTTATTTGAAACTCTTTTCTCTTTCTAGTTAATTCAGGAAATAAATAGACCTACCATATATATTGCATAAATAACCAGATAAGCAATTCCATTTGTCCTTGTCATTTCATTTTTCTTTCCGATGAATGGAAATAGCGCTAATAAAATAGTAGCAATGATTAATACTAAAATTTGGTTATTATAGCTTACGGCATATTGAATTGGTGTAATGATAGCGGAAACTCCAATAATTAATAACATATTAAATATATTAGATCCTAAAATATTTCCAATTGCAATATCGCTATCTCCCTTTATTGCAGCTGTTACAGAAGTAACCAATTCTGGTAGGCTTGTACCAATTGCAATAATAGTAAGGCTAATTACCTTTTCACTAATATGAAATGTTTCTGCAATTTGTACTGCATTATCTACAACGAAATCTCCCCCTATTTTTAGTCCGATAATTCCAATTAAGATAGCAAAAACAGATTTCCAAATAGAAATTGGTTTTGCTTCTTCTGTTTTGATTTCAACTAAGGTATCTTCTTTATCAAAAGCTTCTCCTCTTTTTCCCATATAGATAGTATAGAAAATAAAAGCAACAAAAAGCAACAAAAGAACAATTCCTTCTCCTCTTGTTATATCTTGATTGCTATTACATAAAGCAAAGAAAATAACGGTTACTGCTAATGTCATTGGAATTTCAATAAGTCTTGTTTCTCTTTTAAAAACAATAGATTGTAATACAGCGGATAAACCTAAAATAAGTAATAAGTTGCATAGATTACTACCAATTACATTTCCGATTGCCATATCTGCATATCCATCAATCGCAGAGGTAATACTAACAAATAGCTCTGGCATAGATGTTCCAATGGATACAATTGTTAGTCCTATTATAATCTCTGGTATATGAAATTTTTTTGCAATATTGGCAGCTCCATCTACTAAAAAGTCTGCTCCTTTTATTAATAATGCAAATCCCAGTATAATAAGTAATATTGATATTGCCATTTTCTTTCCTACTTTCTATTGTGTCTTTTTTATTGTTTCTTTTTTCTTTTTAATTTCTCTAGCTGTTCCTTTTCTGCTTTCGTTACACAGTATGATTCTTTTACTTTTTGTATAGCTTTATTGTGGGTATAATCATCTAAATTGTTTTCTTTAATTAATTTCATTGTTTCCGTTGGAAATTTAATATAGCACTTAGAAATTGCCCAAGCGACTGCCATTTTCACATAATATCCTTCGTGGTGTATTTCATTTAAGATACTTAAAACTTGCTCTATTTTATCTTCTACTATGTAATAGTCTAATAGCATTACCACACCAAAGCGAATTTCAAATTCTTTATCTGATTTCAGATAAGGTTGTATGAATTGCCACATTTCTTCTTTGTTCTTTTTTGTTATTTTCAAACCAGCACAAAAGCTATCACATACTGCCCAATTATTTATTTTAGGTACAAATTCTACTATATATTTCTTTATCGTATTAAAGTTTTCTTTTAATAGTCCAATTAGCATTCCCTGTAGCATTATTTCTTCATAGTAATCCATTACTTCTATTTCTAAGTATTCTTTAATGTCTATTTTATTACTTAATTCTTTTGCATAATTTCGAAGAACGGGAAGACGTACTCCTATAATATTGTCTATTCCTGGGCATAACCCACTTTGAAATTCGTTATATTTTTCATCTGCAAGATTTAATAAATCTTTTTGTACTTCTTGTTTTAAATAATTTTCCATTTTTTCTCTTCCTTTACTATTTTTTCTTTTTATGTCGTACTATTTATGTAAATACCGCTATATAGCGAAGAGGAGTACAAAAACAGAATCGATAAAGCTTCATATTCTTATCCAGAATCGCCCTCCGGCCCCAAATGTTACTATACATGCAAATAACAATTTTATTACTGTCACATTAAGCAATCTGGAACATTTTACACCTGCCGTACGGTATATTTTTAAGGATATATATAGTTAGCTATATATCCTTCTTATTTTAGCCTTTTTAGTTTACCAAAAAAAGAGATAGAAGTCTATCTCTTTTTTAATTTTTATTCTTTCTATTATACAAATACAATTTCAATTCCAAAAAAACTATTCCTTCCTTTTAAATATACGATTATAAATTACTACTCCACCGAAAGAAACATCTAATTAAATTTCTGCAGAATCTCCTTGAATTTTAGTATTATCAAAATAAATCTTCATTGCTCCCTAAGGGCAATGAAATACTTACATACTTTACCGTTCCTCCAAATCTTACTTTAAACTAACCAATTCGCTTACATTGGATACCAACTTCTGTCTATTCGGTTCTAATTCAATTCTAATTTCATATTCCCACCTCCACTTCTAATTATATTTGAGAAAAAACTACTGTAAATAAAATTCAAGTAAGTAGTTTATTTCCTTTTCTAAGTGGTTCATTGTGGTTCATTTTTTCCTTTATTCTTTATAGTGTGCTCTTAGTTTTTCTATTTCTTCTTTGTGTCCTTCATCATCTACTGGCGTTTCTAAACAAAATGGTAACTCTCTTAAAAGTGGATGGTTTATTATTTGAATGAAAGCATCCCAGCCCAAGGTTCCATTTCCTATAGTAGCATGTCTATCTTTATGGGCTCCTATTTCGTTTTTACTATCTGCTAAATGAATAGCTTTTAATTTCTCTATCCCTATTATCTTATTAAATTCCTTTAATACTTCTTCTAAATGATTCTTTATATCATATCCTGCATCATTTACATGACAAGTATCTAAACAGACTCCTATTTTTTCTGGTAGTTTTACTTGATTTAATATTTTTGCCAACTGTTCAAAGTTTCTTCCTATTTCCGTTCCTTTTCCTGCCATTGTTTCTAATAACACCGTAGTAGATCGCTCCTTCGTTAGTGTCTCATTTAATGCTTCTACAATATATGCTATTCCCTTTTCTTCTCCTTGTCCCACATGACTTCCTGGATGAAAGTTATATAAATTTCCTGGTAAATATTCCATTCTTCTTAGGTCATCTTGTAACATCTCTTTTCCAATTTTTCTTGTATGGATATCAGCTGATGCTAGATTCATGGTATATGGTGCATGGGCAATAATTGGTGCAAAATGGTTTTGCTCCAAAATTTCTTGTAACCCTTCTACATCTTTTCTATCCAATTGTTTTGCTTTTGCCCCTCTTGGATTACGTGTGAAAAATTGAAATGTATTGGCACCTATTTTTAATGCCGTTTTTCCAATAGCTGTATATCCTTTAGCAATGGTTAAGTGTGCTCCTATTTTTAACATATTTACTCTCCTTTTTTATCTTCTCTTTTGTATCCTATCAGAATTCAAGAAAAAAGTACAGTAGTAAAATTTCCTACTGTACTTTTCTTGTTCTAATCTATTACAATTTTCCCTACCAGACGATAAAGGTTTCACGAATATTAGATTCCATTGACTTTGTTACCTTAGATAATATTTACTTTTTCTTTTGTTACTTTAAATAATTTTGTCTAATTTTATCTAAACTTTTTTTATCTATTCCTATTAACTTTAAGTAATTTTCTATAGAATTATATCTCTCTTTAAAGAGCTTCAAGAATTTCTTTACATATTCTTCTTTGGGCATGATAATATTTATTATATTTTCTGGGAAACTGTTTGCCTTTATTATCACATCTAAATAGTCTTTAGTTTTTAAGTAATCTTTACATATTGTTTCTTCATCTACTCCAAGTGCCATTAAAATAAGCATGGAGATAGTACCAGTTCTGTCTTTTCCTGCATTACAAAAATAAAGAATTCTTTCTCCTTTAACGAGTAAATCAAAAATAGTCGCTATGTTATTTTTAGCATCAAGCATGCGTAAATAACTTACTGGTACATCTTCTATACTATCTGGAATTTTATCCCCTCCAGGTATTGATATATGATGAACATTAAAATCAGTTCTTTTTTCAAAGCAGGATATTTTAGTCTCTTGTTCTTTTCTCGTTCTTAAATCGATAATATTTTTTATCTCCATATTTTTTAAAAATAGCAAATCATTATCATCTAGATTTGTGGGAACATTACTTCTAATAATTTTATCGAATATAACTTTTTTTCCTTGTGCCCCATATCCTCCCAAATCTCTCATATTTCCAACTTTTTCTTTAAAATATTCTTTCATTATAAATCCTACTTTCATCATCGTTAAGAAGTCCAATTATTGAGAAATTAGGAATTTAATTTAGCAAAATTCTTTATGTGTTTTCCTTCCTCCATTTTTAACACCTTTTTCTATTATACCATTGAACTTGTGTCCATCAACTGGGTATCATCTCACTGCTTATACAGAAAAGTTACAACAATTTTATAATTTTTCTATTTTTTTCTTTTGCGCTATCATTTTTCTATTTCTATTTTTCTACTATCTTTTTAATCTCTTCAAATCTTTTTACTTTTTGTGTTGTTGTTTTTATCATTGGCTCTGTCGTTACAATTATCTTTTTAATATGCTTGTAGTTTGGCATCCCTTTATTTATCTTTTCCTTAATGTCTTTCCATACATATTCTTTTATCTCTTCTTCGTTTGCTTCTGGTAATATTTCTTTTAAATATTCTTCGTTATATACAATTTTGGCAGAAAGCAATAAATCGTCGTCTTTTGGATAACCAAATGCCATGCTTTCTACAACATATGGTAAGTTATTAATTAAAACTTCTAGTTCTTCTGGATAAATATTTTTTCCATTTTTTAATACAATTACATTTTTCTTTCTTCCTGTAATAAAAAGATATCCATCTTTATCGATATATCCTAAATCTCCGGTATAGAACCATCCATCTTTTAATACTTCTTTTGTTTCTTCCGGCATTTCATAATATCCTAACATGACATTAGGGCCTTTTGCTTTTACTTCTCCAATTCCCTTTTCATTTGGGTTATCAATAGCTACCTCTACATTTAATAGTGGAAATCCTACTGAACCAAATCGAATATGTTCATCGTTTTCTGCAGTAAGAACAGGAGCGGTTTCTGTTAAACCATATCCTTGTATTGCTTCTATTCCCATCTCATTAAATCCTTTTGCTACCTCTTTATCAATTGCAGCAGCACCACTTACTGCTAATCTTAAGTTTCCTCCTAATTGGTCTAATACTTCTTTAAATAGCTTTCTTCTAATATCAATTCCCAAATGTAATAGAAAGTTGGAAATTTTTCTTCCTAATTTTAAAATTTTCGTCTTTCCTTGTCTTTCTACTTCTTTATTTATCTTTTTATACATCATTTCTAATAACAATGGCACACAAACGAAAATAGATATTTTATATTCTTTTAAATTGCTTTGAATATATTTAATTCCATCGCAAAAAGCTGCTGCAACTCCATTACTAAGGAAGAATAAAAATCCAGTTGCTCCAAAAGTATGGTGTAATGGTAAGAAAGCAAGGGATACATCAGTATCATATACTTTTACAATACAAGTTAATGCATAAATGTTCTCCACTATATTTTTATGAGAAAGCATAACAGCCTTTGATAAAGATGTTGTTCCTGAAGTAAATAGAATAACACGCATTTCTTCTGCATTTATAGTAGCATCTAAGAAATTTCTTTCTCCTTCTTTTAATGCTTTTCTTCCTATCTCTAAAACATCTTCCATATCTTCCATATCTTGTTTTGAAACTTTATCCATACAAATATATTGTTTTACATCGTTATTGTGCTTCTCTTTAATATTTTCCATTACTTTTAGATACTTTGATTCAAAAATAACAGCATCGGCTCTACTTCTTCTTAAAGAATCTCCTATTTCATTATCTGGTAGAGATTTATCTAATGGTACTACAATACCAACCCCATTCATGGTAGCTAAATAGCTGATACACCATTCATAACGATTTTTTGCAATAATCGCAATTCTCTTATCCTTTAGTCCTAATTGAATAAGAGCTGTTCCTAAAGCATCAATGTCATCTTTCATTTTTTGATAAGTAATATATTTATACTCTACCTTTTTATCGTGTTTGTGTTTAATTATAAAAGCTGTTTTATCCTTATATTTTCTCACACAGTCTTCTATCATTTCTTTTAAATCACGATACCTTGGCGCATCATATAACTTTTGTTTGTTTTGTTTCATTTTCTTCTCTCCTATTTTTTACTTTTAAGATTATATCATGGAAAGATGATAAATATATGGTAAGTGACCACCAGGTCAAGAAAAAAGAATAGAAGTCCTATTGCTTCTATTCATCTGGATGTAATATTTTTTGTATCTCTTCATCTTTTTTTAGTTCTTCTACCATAAAACCAGATGCTCTTTTATCTTGCTTAATTGCTTCTATCACAATTTCTTTATCACCTCGTAATCGTTTACTTGCATATTTTAAAATTAATCCTTTATTCTTTACCGCTTCTAATACAATATCTCTGTCATCACGTAGCGGAGCTGATGCATAGTATAGAATTTGTCCACTATGCTTTACTGCCTCTAATATAACATCTTTATCATTACGTAAGCGTTCGCTTGCATAACATCCTGTCCATCCTGCTTGTTTCACTGCTGCAAGAAGTACATCTTTATCATCTTTTAATCTATCACTTGCAAATTCTAATGCCCCTCCGATCATTGGAAATTGCCTCTAATACAACTTCTTTATCATCACGTAAGCGTTCACTTGCCCATTCTAACCAAACTCCATTTTCTTTCACTGCTTCCATAATAAATTCCCTATCATCGTTGTTATCCATTATTTCTTGTACTCTTTTTTCTATCATTCGTTTTCGCCTCTTATTTTTTATCTCTATCCTTTTTCTTTTTTTCCTTTTGCATTGGTAGTTCCTCATAAGATGCTTTTATTAGTCTACCTAAATATTCTTTATCTTCTAAGTCTTCTATCAAAAATTGTGGTTTTGCTCCCTCATATGGTGGTGCTTCTACTATTTCTTTTAATAGTTTTCTTGCGGCTTCTGTCTTTTTTAAGAAAAATTGATTATCACAAACAAGTCCAATAATCTTTCCATTGCAATATATACCATAATCTCCAAACATTTTTCGATATGTTATACTTCCCGCTTCTCCTATCTGGTCACATACATAAGTTACAAACTCTTCACTAGACGCCATTTTGTTACTCTCCTTTTAGTAAAAAATGAATTTCTGGTCTTTTCTCAAATTGTTTTTGTGCATAAGAACATATTGGTATGATTTTTTTATTTTCCTTTTCTACCTTTTTAATAAACTCATCAAAAATCAATTTTGCACTTCCGTTTTCCTCTAAATGCTTCTTGGATAAAAATAGATTGTATCACATAGTCTTCTTCTTTATGATATTTTAAATATCCGATTTCTTGCTGTTCTTGTAGTAGAATAAATTTATTTTCTTCTTCTTTTACTTGATATTGCATCGTTTCCTCCTATTTAAAATCATTATAGAATTCTTTTAAATCTTTCTTTGTATCTTTCTTTAAATTATGCCATCTTATTCCTTCTATCGCTCCTTCTAAAGCACATAGTTGGTTGTAGCAAGCTGAGCTATCTTTTGCTTTTATCTTTAACCAAGCTTGTTTTGCTCCTATCTTTTTTAATTTCTCTTCCTATATCCATCATCTTATCATACTCGTCTACTTGTGTCTATTTTTAACCTAAAAATTACTAGCGTTTTCTCTAGTAATTTTCTTCAATTCGAATTCTATCAATTGTAATTCCAATAAAGCTAAGAATAAGAGAAAAAGCTAGAATTCCAAACATACTTAATAAGTTTGCTGGCATACCACTTTCTAATGCTGCAACATATGCTAATATTGTATGTTGTGGGAATATATTCGAAATCTGATTTGCCACTCCTCCTGCTGTGATATCAAAAATACTTCCTGCCATTAGTGTTGTAATAACAATTACCATCGCTCCTACTAAGCTTCCGTTTGCTTCTGTTTTTATAACCGCAGAGATAAATAGATTGAATGCTGTTCCTAAGAAGGATAATACAAACAATACCCATACCATCTGTAAATTGGATACTGTTGTTTGAAATCCAATTGTTGCTCTTGCTAAAAATACAGTCAAAACAGCGGGAACGAAAACAATAGAAAAAACTACTATAGCATGAGAAAGTGCATATTTAATAAATCCTACTTTTGTTGCAATAATTCTTTTATTAATTCCTTCTTTTTCGGAATAATAGAATTTATATAACATAGAGCAGAAAATAAGGATAAATAAAGTAACAAAACCAATAAAATTTGTAGCTACCCCTCTTTGCTTTTCTTTAAAACTATCTTCATTTCCCTGTAAATAGCTTTTTAATTTATTCTGAAAAGCCTCTCCTTTTACTGTTTCTATTTCAAAAGTTCCATCCTCTTTTGGAATTAAAAAAGCATCGTATTTTCCTTGTACTAGCTCTGCAAATTCTGGCTTTTCTTTTACTCTTGTTACTTTAACCTCTTTTGTTGATATAATAGTGGTATTTTCCTCTTCTAATATGGCAATACTAGCTTTTACTGTTTCAATATTATTCGTAAAGAAAATAGCTCCGAACACGACAATAGGAGTAACGAAAATGGACATTAGTAAATAAATTTTGTGTTGAAAGATTCTGTAAAAAGTCATCTTTATAATTTCTAACATTTTGTTCTCCTTTCCTATAAGTAGTTTTCCACTTTATATTTTCTATGAATAATACTAATAAATAGAATACTAAATGCCAAAAGTGCTAGTAAAATTCCAATATAACCTGTTAAATTAGCATCATAAATAATTTCAAATACTTTATTTAATACCCATTTAATCGGTGATAAATTAGAGGCCTTATCTGCAAATTCTCCTAATGTTGCAATCGGGAAAAAGATTCCAGAACATATTGCTAAAGTGTTAACTACCACGCCTATTATCTTATTGGTTAAATCTTCACTTTTTATTATTGTACAAATTGCTCCTCCCATTGTTGTTGCAAAGAAGAGCAATGTCATTAATAGTAAATATACATACCCTACCTTTTCTCCTCCAAAATTCACAATTCCTAGTCCGTTTAAAGCCAAGATATCTAAAGAATAGGTAAAAAACATAAATAGAAACGTAGCCAATAATTTAGAAGTATAAATTGTAACTCGCGAGATTGGTGAATAGGCAATTCTTAAATTTCCTTGTTTTATTCTTTCCTCCATAAAGACGGTAGGTGTTATCGTACTTGAAGATATAATAATATATATTAGCATGGTTACTCCATAAAAATCATAAGAAGAAACGGATTCTCCTCCATATAGATTAGAAAAAAGAAAGCCAAAAAGTAAAATTAGAAAAAGAGGATATACTAGGCAGTAAAGAACTTTTACAGGATTTGTTATTAAGTTTTTTAAATCTTGTTTTAATAAAATTCCTAATTTCATTTTCTCCCCTTCCTTTAGTCTCTTAAATTTCTTCCTGTTAAATTTAAAAATACAGTTTCTAGATTTCCTTCTTCTGTCATGATGTTCTTTATTTTACAGCCGTTATCTGTTAATTGAATAATAATCTTGTCTAGATTATCTACCTGTTTTTCAGTAGTTACTTTTACCACGTCTTCATTCTGTACAACTTCTTTTACTCCTTCAATATCGTATAAATATTGAAATTCATCTAAACTTTTAATATTAGAAATAATGAAACGATATACTCTTGTCGCTTTATATTTTGTTAATAATTCTTTTATCGTTCCTTCTGCTATTTTTTTCCCCATATCCATGATAATAATACGGTCTGCTATTTCTTCTACTTCTTCCATATAATGTGTCGTATAAATAACTGTTGTTCCCATTTTTCGTAGAGTTTTGATAGAATCCAATATGTGATTTCTAGATTGTGGGTCTATTCCTACCGTTGGCTCATCTAGAATTAAAATTTTAGGATGATGTGCAATCGCACATGCAATATTTAGTCTTCTCTTCATTCCTCCAGAATAGGTTTTAGGTTTATCATCTTTTCTTTCTTCTAATCCGACAAAGCGTAAAGCTTCTAATGTACGCTCTTCTAATTCTTTCCCTTTTAATCCATAAAGAGAAGCAAAAAATTTTACATTTTTATATGCCGATACATCGTCGTAAATTGCCAAATCCTGTGGCACAATTCCTAAACTAGATTTAATCTCATTTAAATCTTTTTTTATTGTTTTTCCAAAATACAGAATTTCTCCTTTATCTGGTTTTAAAATAGTAGACAGCATATGAATTGTCGTACTTTTTCCAGCTCCATTTGGTCCTAAAAATCCAATGATTTCTCCCTCATAAACATCAAAACTAAGGCCATCTACCGCTTTATTCTTTTTATAACTCTTCTCTAAATTCTTTACTTGTAGAATCTTTTCCATGATACCCTCTTTTCTCATTTCTTTCGTTCCTATTATACCCATTTTTTTCATAATAAAGAAGTATCTTCATAAAATATTAAGGAAGCTACTTCTGTTGCTATTTTCTTTTTATGTTTTACTTTTTTACTTCTTTTTTTTTATCATATTTTTCCGCTTTTATATTTTAATCTCTTTAATAAGATTTCCATCCATATCTTCTATACAAAATGTCCTATCCTCATAAAGCATATAGCTATTTCTACTACCTGCCCTTGGAATAGAGATAGAACCTGGATTTAAACTAATATATTCTGGATATTCCAAAATTCTTGGAATATGGGTATGACCATGTATTAAAATATCCGGCTTATTCGACATATATTCTATATTATTCTCATGATACTGATGTCCATGTGTTAGCATCACTTTTTTGCCGTCTAGATATATCATTTTATATTCTTCTATTAACTCAAAGTCTAATGCCTCTTTTGTTTTTTGACTATCACAGTTTCCCATCATAGCTATATATATCTTGCTTTTCATTTCATTTAAAATTCGAATTGTCTTTTTCGTATCCTCATCTACTTCTTCTCTATTATATCCATAACTTAAATAGTCTCCTAACAGAATAACCCTATCTATTTTATCTGTTTTTACTTTGTTCTTTAAAAACTCAACATATTTACTATATCCATGAATATCCGATGCTATTAATAGTTTCATTTTTTCTCTCTTTCCTTATTCGTTTTTTAATATTTTATCTTTCTTTGTTCGATATTGCAATAACTTTATAACTTATATAAATGAAAATAAATTTGTAACACCACCTAATTTGTGCTAAAATAGGTAGTGTTTTATAAATAGTGAGAAAGAAGGAAATAAGAATGTATAAAAAAGATTGGATTATGGACCAAATACAAACTATCATTGATTTACTTGGAAGAGTTTTATTAAATAAGGATAATCCTACCTATGATATTTCTAAAATGGATACTTTATCACAAGAAGATGAACTTTATTTGCAATTAGATACACTTCTTAAAGATGGAAAAATAAATGAAGCTGAAAATCTATTATTTGATACATTAGATGGGCATAATATGAAAGAGTTATCTATTGCCCTTGATTTCTATAACAAATTAAATCGTTTTGAAGAAGATTATTTACGTGCTAATAACTTTTCGCATGATGAAATTGAAGAAGGTCTTCATGACATCATGCAACTTTATGGTATTAATATGGATATTCCAATGTAAAACATTTTCTTTTTCGAAATGAAATTACTCATGACCTATTACAACATCTTCATGCTTTACCTTTGAACTTGGTGTTAAGGTTAATGTTCTCTCTGTCTTCTTTAAGAAGTTTTTCACCCTGACGGCTAGCCATTTCGTGGGCAATTGTATAATACACAATCATAACCGTGTCTTTCCAATTCCAACTGCTAAACGTACCCACCACTCCATCAGTTGAATATGCAACCAAGCACTGTATTTGTACTCACGCAACAAATACCTATTAAGAATGGGATAAGTCCCAACCCCTAAAATAAAAAATTAAAACGCAATAAGTAAGAAATGTAATATTTTTGATAATTACTTTATGTGGCTCCAGCAACTTTAGAAAATTCACATATAAATTCAAGTCTTTGTTTTAAGCTAAATTGTAAATTATCTTCATTACTAACACCATCCTTTCTTTTTAGTTTTAGGATGATTTTTTGCAAAAGAAAAAATCAACCGTTTTACTTTGCAAACTTTTGTTCTAAAACTTATTGACTTTTATGTAGAAACATTATATAATTGGGGGAAATTAGGAAGTGATAAAATATATGGATATAAATAAAAACATTATAAATTTAATCAAAAGAAATGACACAAAATTTAAAAATATAAAATTTATGCAAGATGAAAAACTAAAAAAGAATTCTTTACATCTTTAAAAAATTATGAATTCAAATTAACAGAGCAATCTGCATATGAAATAGCTTTATGGATAGAGTCAAATGAAAAACATTTATCTGCGTCTAGGCAAAATAATTTTACTAAATATACCTTAGGAGAAATTCTTTTAGTTGATTTGGGTTGGAATAACTATGACAGAGAATTTGCGTATATTCATCCTGCTGTAGTTATTAAAGAAACTGCTACAAAAATTTTTATAGTTCCCTGTTCAAGTGGTGCACCTAGAAAAGATAAAAACGGAAATATTTATCCTGAATTTGAAGTAGGAACGCCTAATAATGGTTTTCAAAGAAATACTGTTGTTATGTTATATGAAGCTAAATATATTGATAAAAATAGAGTTATTTCAAGACTTGGCAAAACTTCTAGTCAATTCTTTGACAAAATATATAATAAGTTATTCGAGCAAATATTTGAACCTATATATTATAAAATGCAGAAATTAGAAAATAATCAATAATAATCTCAATTTTGCATATAATATTTATATGAATATAAAAAGAAATTTTTATATTTTGATTGACTTATCGTATCAAAAATGCTATACTAAATGTAGATATTTGAGGCGGTATGCCGATGCCTAAACCTTAGGGTTTAGATGAAAAGTTAAATAGCTTAATACTTGATGACAAGTGTTAAGCTATTATTTTGTTTCTACATATATGACATACATAAACCATATAATACATTATTTATAATATATTATAAGTTCTTTTATCTTTTAATATTTTTATTTATAATTAGTCAGTATTTAAAGATATAATTATTTTTTTACTTTCATTGCACCTCTCCACAATACTTTCTCTAAATCGTATCTTCCCATAATCTCTTCATGGATATATAATTTTTCCCAATCTGTAAAAAACTTCTCTAAATCTTGTGCATCAAAAAATCTTTTGTATCTTCCATCACCAGTTTCATATAGATGTGGTTCAATTTCTTTTCCTTTGCCAGCACCATGGTTAACATCTTTTACAGAATTAACTCTAAAAAGTAATATGCCATCTGGTTTTATTACTCTTTTTATTTCATCTAAAATTTCAAAGGTTTTTCGCTCTGTGAAATAATGTAAGGATAAATCACCGATTATTATATCTGTAAAATTATCTTCAAAAGGTAATCCTTTTGTCATATCAAAACATTCTGTTCTTTCTACTTCTGGAAAATTTTTTTGTATATTTTGTATTGCATTACTTGAATAATCACACGGAATCACTTTTTTTCCTCTTTCAACTAGATATAAAGTATCGTTACCGCTACCACAACCTAAATCAATAATAGGTGTTTTACAATTATCTATTGCTCTCTGAAATAATTCTAACCAGTCATCATATTTTATTTTATCTCTTTCATAATTACTATGTATATTATTCCATCTTTCAATTGCTTTTTCAATTGCTTCATCTTTTCTATCATCATCAAATTCCATCTTTGATTCCTCCAATATTATTTTTACATAATTATTTTATATTTTTAATAAAAAATCTAGTAGTTCACAAAATGAACTAAATATAAAATTTTAGTTCATTTTGTGAATTGATTAGTACACTTAGTGAACTTTTTCAGTATTTCAAGTTCACTGAGTGAACTCGGTTGAATTTTTATCATTTCTTATCTATTGTTAGCACTCTTTAAACAGTTCACCAGTGAACTGTTTAACATCATATTTGCTTAAAACTATTGTTTATTTATTAACTCTAGAAAGCTTGTCTTTCTATATGTGTATGAGATGCGTGATGCATCTCTTTCCTGCATTTATTTATATATCATAATTTTAACTAAAAAAGTGAACTAGAGTGAACTTTTACAGTAATTCTTTTTCCTCTTAGTTGCAAAAAAATATACTAACTCTATTTTGTCAAGGCTGAGCTATGCTCATTCATTCTAGCCTTGATGAAATAAGGGTAGTATATTAGAATTTGAAATTAGGAAATTTCATTATCATAATATGTACACAAATCGTCATTAATTTTTATTATCGCTAAAACAAATATTTTTAATATCCTCATATAATTGTTTTCGTGTGTTTGGTCAGATTCAATTTCACTAGGTTGTGTACCATGAATATACATATTCCTTAAATCCAATCCATTATTAAATTCTGACTTATTTAAATAATAATTAAGATAATCTATTTCAGATCTTGAAAACAATGTACTTTCAGATTTCAATATACCTTCACTAATCATTTTATCTATTTCTTCTTGATATTTTTTCGGATACTTCCAATAACAAGCAACTTCGTTATAGTTTATATCTCTAAAAATTATTATTCTCTCTTTATTTTTAAATTTTAAATATCCATCTTCATCTATTTCTAAATAATTCTTTGATATTAGTGTATCTAAATTGTTTTGTTCATATTTTGGACACTCTTCTGGTTTGATTTTTTCATTTTTTATAGTATCAAAAAAATTACTATATTTTTCTTCTTTCTATATATTTAAGCATACATTGATCTGAAAAAAATAAATATGTAATTAGATTGTATTCTTCTGAATTTGCATAAATATATTTATTTTTTACTTTACTTGGAATATCATTGAACGGAATAGGTCTTGAAGATATTTGTAATAATTCATGATCTATTTCATCATCTTCTACAACTAATCTATATTCTTTTAATATATTATCTAATTCAGATAGTGTTGTTCTACACTTCTCAAGGTAATTAGATTCTTCTGAAGGTATATTTATTCTATAGTCTTTAATATTAAATTCATCTAATAGATATTTTTTAAAAAACCATTCTATTATATTTTCAAGTCGTATATTTATTCGCTTTAATTCCTTATAATATGCCATCATCTGCAATGTTGATAACATATCTAATCTATCGAATGCTGTACCAGTTCTATAAGATTTTTTTGTTTGTATGAATATATGCTTTTCAAAAATATCTAACTGTGATTCTTTACTTACAAAGTTACTTCTCATATTAATATCTGTAAATTCAAATAGATAAATGAAATTATTTAATAAAGTAGGATAATCAGTATTGTTCTCTAACCAATCTGAACTATATTGGCAATCTATCTTTTGTCCTTTCATTACAACTTTTTTTTCATTTTTCATATTTCTTGAAAATCGTACTAAAGTTTCTATTATTATTCCAGAATTCTTATTAAAGATTTTATCACTCTCTTCTTTAGTTTTTCTCTTGGCCATCAATCTTGTCTTATCACTTATTGGCATTTCTTTTGTAGATTGCATATTAAATATTACTCTTAAATAATTTATATTGGGATTATTAGACTCGATATAGTTTTTTAATATTACTTCTTTATCTTCATTAGTTAATTCAATTGGAAGATATATCTGTTTTTGATTATGTTCTCTTACAATTTCGTATTTGTCTAATAAAATAATTGCACTATCTTTATGCTTTAATAAATGCTCCCTTATGATACTTCCATAATACTTGACAATATTTTTAGAATTACTAATAGTTTCTAATATATATCGATTTTTTAGTATTTCATCAAGTTTTAAATCCGATATTCAGTAAAAAAGAGTAAATTTTATTTCGTATATAGCTTTTTCAATATTTGATGGTAATTATTGGCAATTTATGAATTCATCCACATTTTGATGATTTTTGAGGGTATGTTATCCACAGGCATGAATTACTTTTATTAAAAGTTCAAAATTTTATTTTTTTTTTGAGCTTTTCTATTTATCTTTTTATTTAATTGTTATATAATTCAATCAAACCTTAACTGTATTTTGCTATGTACCGTTAAGTTTATGATTGTTGAGATAAGCTGTTCTTTGAGTTTTTGGCTTATCTCTTTTAATTTTAGCTTTAACTCTTTTATATCTGTTACACCTTTTTCTAATAACTGTCTAAGTATATGGGCTATTTGTATCATTAAATAATGTACTTTGATTGCTACTTGATTTTTACTATATAAATGCCCTATATCAAATGTTCCATTTTTTTGTATATTAAATCCTTCGTTTTCAATTTTCCATCTTCTTCTTCCTATATTTATTGTTGCTTTGATATTTTTGTTTGTTATGGGTAAATCTGTTATATATACAAATTCTGTCCCTTTTTTATTGTCTGTGTATTTTATTATATTTACCTTTTCCTCTTGATAATCTAGTCCTGTTACATACTCATAATCTTTTATTGTACTTTCATTTGTACTTTCATTTGCTTTTGCAACTACTGTTTCAAATTCATTATACAAACTTGGTATTGCACCTTCTTTAAATCTTATCATATATTTCCATCCGTTTTCTTTACATATCTCTAATACTGGTTTATTTGCATACAACGCATCCCCTGATATTATTATTTTTAACTTTGGATATTCCTTTTTTATTTTTTCTGCTAATCTCTTAAATGCTTTAGTCTCACAATCTTGTTTTGTTTCATCCTCATTTACGTTTTCTACAAATTCACTTCCTATGCTAAATACCATTTCTCCTACTACCAATTTTCCTTCTAGTACATATGTGCTATATTCCTGATATTCTTTTCCATTTTTATCTGTTTTATTTTTTACTAAACAGTTTTCATTATACTTTTTTCTACTTGTTGCTAATCCTGTACCATCTACAATTATATGATAATATTTATCTCTGATTTTATATTTCTGTATCATTTTTCCTCTTATTATCTTTGTTATCATGTATTTTCTTATTCTTTCTATCTCTTCAACTTTTACTTTTTCAAATACATCATTTATTGTATCGCAATGTGGTATTTCTTCTAGTTCTAATCCGCATATCTCTGCTATATTTTCTATGGCTTCTTCTGTATTTAATTCTCTTGTCATTCCTTGCATACTTTTCATTTCACACATCAATCCCATTAATCTTACTATGAATATTACTTTCATTTGGTATTTTACATAAGATTGATTTCTCAAATCTGTTAACCCATTAAATTTGCTTATTAATTCTGGAAAATATTCATTTAATACTGTTATTAAGTCATTTAGTATATTTAATTCTTTTTTTCTTTCTCTTTTTTCTTTTCTATTCAAAAAACACCGCTCCTTTGAGATAAAATTTATTCTATTTTATCAAATTTACGATGTTTTTTGTTGATATATCTATATTTTTTATTGCGAAAAATTTTTACTCTTTTTTACTGTCCGATATTCTATTATAAACTTTATGAGTATCAAATAATTCCCAAAAATCCTCTTTATACATATAATCGATATTATCTATCATACTTATAATATTATTATCATCTATTTTTATAAGAAAACATCCAATTACTTTATTTAACCTTTTTACTTTGTTTTTTACTTTTTCTATATATTCTGTTGTCCAATCATTTAAATAGCAACCATTGTCAATATATTTTTTACAGTTATAAAATTCAATAATATCATTTATTTCATAGTTTTTATTATCATCAAACTTATCTAAAACTTCTTCTAATTTCTTTAAATTTGTACCACAAGCCCAATCATATGTTGAATAAAATTTAACTCTATCCATGAGACTTCTCCTTTTTGTCATTATTCTATCATATCTTACATTATTTTACAATTACCACTTGTTTAGAAGATAGCATAAATTTTTAGTAGGATTTATCTTCATTAAAATCTTGAACTAACTATGTTTCTTGATTTTCGAGATTCCTATTTAATTTTATATTTTTATCTTTATTTTTAGGTTCATTTAATAAACCTATTTTTAGGTCTTTTTTAAAATATCACAAATTCTTATACTGCTTTTCCATACCAAATGTTTTTTAATTCATAATACAGTTCATCTCTAGCCATACCTATTGGTATTTTTGCTCCTGTTGTTCCAAATATTTTTTTATTTGCTTTTTTCCTTATCCTTTTTTCTAATTTTTCTATTTTCTTTTCTCTTTTTTCTGCTTGTGATATATCTATTACTTTTTGGTAGATATCTCCTTTATTTTGTGTAAATGCTCTTAATTGGCTCATTTCATCTATTCCATTTTCACTCCATACCTTTGCATCTGTACTTAATCTTTCTGATAATGTATGATGTACTTGCCCTTCTTGGCAACATCCTGTTAATTTATCTTTGTATCTATCATGTGCCTCTATTCCGTCCCATTGATTCATTAGATATGTTTTTGTCTCTTTTACTTTCTTTAGTCTATTTTCTAATCTTTTTGTATCTCTTCCTAATCCTTCATCTTCTTTTATCTCTTGTTCTACTTTTTTTATTGCTTCATTCATTATATTTTCTGTACTTATCGGGTCATATTGGTCTATTGCTTCTTTTAATTTTGTTTTTAAATATTCATCGTAATTTAAATGGTTTATATATTTTTCTAAATGAAACGTATCTAGCACAAATACTGATTTTCCTATCCATTCTGTTCCTGATTTTATATATGATGCTCCATCTCCCATAACAAATACTGTCTCTATTTCTTCTTTTTTATATGTACATTCTATGTAGTACGCTACATCTTCCCACATTTCTTGGGTATCTTTGTATAGCCCTGAAAACGTGAATTTATCTACTAATTCTTTTCTTACTTGTTTTACTTCTGGTATTCTTTCTGGTTTCGTTAATGTCCTTTTTCGTGTATATATTGTTATTATTTTTGATATTGTACAACCCTTTTTATTTCTTTCTTTAACATGATCTTCGTCAACTTGTATGTATATATTTTTTGACCTTATTTTATCTTCTTCTTTTCGTTCTTCTATTTCCATTTTCCATTCATTTTTTCTTACATTTTTCATCACTGTCGTTGCACTTATTTCCATTTCTGGTACAACTAATTTTCCGGCTTTACTATATGATTGTTCACTTGCTTTGTGAATTAATTCTGCTTTTACCTTTTTATCTATTCTTTCTCCCTTATCTATACCTAATATCTTATCTGTTAAACATACATTTTCTCCTGTTTCATTATCTTTGTAATATCTTCTTTCAAACTTTGCTTTTCCATTTTTCGTTATTAAACTTTTTTCTGCAAATCTTACTGCTTCATATTCACTTTGTCTCTTAGAATCTTCAAATACTAAATTTTCTATTTGTGTTACAATTTCTGAAAAAAGTTCTTTTCCCAAAATATCGGTAAAGTCTTTGATTGCACTAGTTAAGGAACTTACATCTTCTCCATTTAAAACTTTTTTTACACCTTCTTTTAAAATTTTATTGTTTTTTTCATAAATCTTTTGTATAATTTGATACATAAGAGATACCTCCTTTTAAAATATTTTTGCGATAAAAATATTCTATCAAATTGGTATCTCTTATTCAATTTTTTTATCAAATTTTCCCTACTAAAAGTTTATACTAACTTGTTTAGAAAAAAGGGAAAAAAACGGAATTGTTTTTTAGTATATCTTCATATTATAATTTCATTAATTCGAATTTAATAACAGTATATATTGTTTTAAAACTTATGGAAAAGAGGTGTAATGAATTATAGATATGGAGAATACAAATTATAATTCAATGTTTTCAAGCTACCCAGATGTAGTAAATTTCACACAAATGAAAGAAATGTTAGGAAATATAGGTTCAACTCTCGCTTATAAACTTTTAAGGGAAAATACTATAAAATCCATTAAAGTTGGTAGCTTATAGAATTCCTAAAAACAATATAATTAAATATTTAATAAACAATAATTAAAGAATGGAAAAAGAAAACAAAAGTGGGTTTCCACAAAATTAAAAGTTAGAGGAAATAAAAAACAAGCACTAGCAAAAGCTGAAGAAAAATAAAGATAAACTTTGAAAACAACTTAATTTCTAATTCATTCTACAAAAATAATCAATTAAATAATACAGATATTTTATTTTTAGATTTTTTAAAGATTGGTTAAAAAATATTAAACAAACAATAGAGCCTTCTACTTATACATCATATAATCAAATAATAAGTGATAGGGTTAATAAATATTTTACTGAAAATCCAATAAAATTAGTTAACATACAAGCCATAGATATTCAAAATTACTATAATCATTTGTTTAAAGAAGGATTATCCGGAAATACCGTTATACATCATCTCGCAGTAATTAGAAAATGTTTAGATTATGCTTTTAAAATGGATATTATACCTAATAACCCAGCAGATAAAGTACAAAGACCAAAAAAAGAACAATATATTGGTAGTTTTTATAATGAAAATGAATTAAATGAGTTATTTAATAAATCTAAAGATGATCCTATGCATTTAATGATTTTGGTAACAGCATATTATGGATTAAGAAGAAGTGAGGTTCTAGGTTTAAAATGGGATGCTTTTGACTTTGAAAATAAAACTATAACTATTAAACACACTGTAATTATTGCTAAATTAGATGGTAAAAGACAACTTATACAAAAGGATAGAACTAAAAATAAATCTAGTTATAGAACATTACCTTTACTTGATGAAATAACAGAAAAACTTTTAGCATTTAAAGAACAACAAGAGTATTTTAAAAAAGCTTTTGGAAAATCTTATTCGAAGGAATATAAAGATTATGTGTTTGTCAAACCAGACGGAAAATTAATAAGACCTGACTATATATCAGAACACTTCAAGATACTATTAAACAATTTAGGATTAAGGCATATTCGCTTTCATGATTTAAGACATTCATGTGCAAGTTTATTACTTGCTAAAGGTGTTCCAATGAAAGCTATACAAGAATGGTTAGGACATTCTAATTTTTCAACTACTGCAAATATATATGCACATTTAGATAGTAATTCCAAACAATTTTCAGCAGATACAATTTCATCTGCATTTAACTTAAATAATGTACAAAAAAATAGAAATGAAGAGTGCCAATCTTCATCTCTATCTAACTGCATCTAACATAAATCGTTAGATAATAAATTTTTTAAAAGTGGTGCAGGTAGTGGGACTTGAACCCACACGCCATTTCTGACAATGGTTTTTGAGACCATCCTGTCTGCCAGTTCCAGCATACCTGCATATCTAATTAAAATTTATATTAAAATACATTTGGTTAGATTTTGGTTAGATATTTAGTAAAAATTAAATTCTACCAAAACCTAAACTTGTATATTTATCAATATTTTTAAGAATTGGCATCAAAAAAATCCATTTAGATTTTGAGTGCTGTGCGTCTGCCAGTTCCGCCACAACGGCATATATTTGGTTAGATTTTGGTTAGATATTTGATTGTATTTTGAATATAACCAAAGCCCAAGCCTTAGTATTATCAATATATAGGATTTATAT
>JBKXSZ010000021.1:0-28936 GCA_047017005.1 Clostridia bacterium
TACTTCCATCTTGTGTCATTGCATTTGCCCATTCTTTATTTTCATAGTTATACCAATTATTTTCATCAAATCCGTTTTCACCTTGTTTTACAACATTCTTTTCAGAATTAAAAGATATTTTACTCATTCCAGTTAATATCTCTGGAGTATTTACTCCTTTACTCTTATCAAAGTTATTTTTTAAGTATTTATCTAATTCATTTTCTGCATTATTAAGAGAGGCAAGATCATTCTGAGTTGCTTCTTCTGACTTTTTCTTCGCCTCTTCTGCTTTTCCAATTAGTCCGCTATTTACAGCAAAATATATGGTTACTCCAGCTAAAATAAGTAAGATTACAATGGTTACAACTAATGCTACTAATGTAATTCCTTGATTTAGTTTTATGTTTCTTTTCATATTATTTCTCCTTATCTCGTATTGGTTGTGTAAACTAAATTTTATATTTAATTATCACAAACCTTGTTTTTTCAGGGTTTATATCATTTTTTTTGCACTAAAAAATGATACCCCCTCTTTTTATGATATAATTGTTAATACCAATAACCAATTATTCTCATAAAGGAGTGGATATCATGTATACAATTATACCTTTATTACTAGCTCAAATTCAAGAGCTTAATAAAACTATTTTATTTTTATTTAATTTTATTGTTAAAAATATACCTTTAAAGATGAAAGAAAAAGATGACTCTTTATTTTCTCCTAAATACAATAAATTAAAAGTTGATAAGTTGCCTATTATTCATGTTCCTGAAAAGAAAGATTACAAACAACTCTTAGTACAATATCTTAAAGAACATGATAAACCTTTAAAGCCTATTAAATCTCGTGGTAAAAATCCTGTTCCTAACGATGTTCATTGTCCTTGCTGTAATGCTCCTCATACATATATCTACGACAATACTGGTGGTCGTGGTCAATTTTGGTGTAAAATCTGTGATACTCACTTTAATCGCCAAAATTATTTAGATAATCCTATTGAACTTCATTGCCCTCATTGTGGTGGTGCTTTAACATTAGAGAAAAATCGTAAACTTTTTAATATACACAAATGTAGAAACATCAACTGCTCTTACTACCAAAATTCTCTAAACTCACTATCTAAAGAAGATTTAGAAGGATACAAGTCTAATCCTGAAAAATTTAAACTCCACTATATTTATCGCGAATTTAAAATTGACTTTTTTAAAATTGATTTATATTCTTTACCTAAAAATGCTTCTAGCCTTCAGTTTCGTAAGTTTTCTCCTAATGTTATGGGCTTATGTCTTACTTATCTTGTTAATTGCGGACTTTCTACTCGCAAAACTAGAGATGTTATGCGTGAAGTTCATGGTATTAAGATTTCTCATACTCAAATTGCTAATTATGCTACCACTGCTGCATATTGTGTTAAACCTTTTGTTGATTCTTATGACTACAAACCTACTAACTATTTAGCTGCTGATGAAACTTACACTAAAGTTAAAAGCTCTAAACGTTATGTTTGGTTTATTATGGATGCTATCAAAAAATCTATTTTAGGCTACAGAAGTTCCGACTCTCGTGATACTGTTCCTTGTATTCTTGCTATACGTATGGCTTTTGATAAATTTAAAAAATTTCCTGGTAAAGCTCTCAAATTTGTTGCTGATGGTTATACTGCCTACAAATTAGCCGAACAACAATTTAAGCTTCATGATAAAGAAAAATTTAAGGACTTTTCCGTTACTCAAGTTATTGGTTTAACTAATGATGACCCTATTTCTAAGGAATATCGCTGGCTTAAACAAATTATTGAAAGACTTAATCGTACTTTTAAGTTTTCTTACAAAGTTACAAATCGGTTATGGCTCTGATGATGGTGCTAATACTCATTTGTGCTTATTTGTAGCTTATTACAATTTTTTAAGACCTCATTCTTATACTTACTGGAAACCATTAAATGAAGTACCTGAACTAGAAAAAGCTGAACTTATGCCTGCCAAATGGCAAATATTAATTGAAATTTCTCAGCAGTTAATCATCAATCAACAGAAGACTTGATTTACTGTAACTTCATACTTTACCTTACTTCGGCTTAACTAATTTAAAACGTATTGGTAAATGCTTTGTCAAATGCATTTACTACCTTGCAAGTGACCACTTGACAAAGCATTTATCAATATCGTTAAAATGATTAGCCTGAAGTATTCTTTACTATGCTTTTTTTCGTATATTTTTAACTTTTCAATGTGCTTTTTTCAAAATTTTAGATAATATTTTCACATCCTATTTTTTCATAGGTTACTTTACACTATCCTCGTATTTTACTGCGCAACGACCACCGCACGGAAGCCATAATCGTAATTGCTAGTACCACCAGTACGATGGAAGGCACAGACACCAGCACTGCTACCATTCCAGAAACTGCCTCCACGTAGGAAGAACGGAGTACCGTAGCTAGGGAAGTTCGAGTAGTCACCATACCAACTGCTAGAACCTATTCCTGCTGTTGATGTCTCTCTTACTGCATCTCCATATCTTCCCTTGTTTGCTTCGTAATTTGCTTTTGATGCCTCATCATAATTGGTTAATCCACTATCATTAGCTGTATATGCTGTATAGTATTTGTTACTTGTTGTTCTTAAATTTTCTCCATCATAGGCTACACTTTTTCCATATGTTTTTAGATTTCCATTTCCATTTGCTACATAACTTGCTGTTCTTTCCCATGTTCCTCCACTCATGTCATATACGCCATATTGATTTCCTGTTGTACTTGCTTTTTGCCCTGCAGCTGTATTCCATGTATTACTTACTGTCGAGGCTGTTGGACCATCATTTTCTCCATTTGCACTACATCCTGTTACTGCGTAGACACTTTTTGTTGAGTTGTTTAAGTTTACATTATTGATATGTATATTCGTAGAACCTAATCCATATTGACTTTTACATAAATACGTTACTGCTCCCCACTCACTATTTTTCATTAAATGACTATCTGCTGTTCCATCAAATCCATAGATATTTCCTTCTTCTGTCATTGCTCTTGATACATTATTTGCATCATTTATATTAATATAGTTCATCGAATAACTACTTCCTTGGAAGGTTGGATATTTTATTGCCGTTTCTTGTCCATTTTTCCACGCATATGTTCCATCACTATTTTTTACTGCGTATTCTCCATCTAACCAGTTTCTTGCTGTTGTGGTAGTGTCAGAACTTGTTCCTGCTTCTACTGCTGCTACATATGCTATCATTTGTGAATATTTTACACTACTTGCTTTTACTGGTGCACTATTTCCTCCGCTAGGATAGGCTGCTTCAAATTTTGCTACCCAGATTCCGGTTAAGTCTTTATCCCATTCTCCATTTTCATAATTGTTATTCTTTCCTGTTGCACTTCCGTTTTCAAAACATGGATGTACGATATATCCTTCTGGTAAATCTTTTACTTGTCCATCTGTTTTGTCATACCATTTATTACTTGTTCCTACTAAAAACTTCACATCTGCTGTTTGTGTTGAAGAATCTAATTTATATGCATATCTTGGTATCCACACCCACATACTTCCATCTTGTGTCATTGCATTTGCCCATTCTTTATTTTCATAGTTATACCAATTATTTTCATCAAATCCGTTTTCACCTTGTTTTACAACATTCTTTTCAGAATTAAAAGATATTTTACTCATTCCAGTTAATATCTCTGGAGTATTTACTCCTTTACTCCTATCAAAGTTATTATTTAAATACTTCCCTAGTTCATATTCTGCATTATTTAATGAAGCTAAATCATTTTGAGTTCCCTCTTCTGATTTTCTTTTTGCTTCTTCTGCTTTTCCAATTAACCCGCTACTCATTATAAAATATATCGTTACTCCTACTAAAATAAGCAGAATCACAATGGTAACCACTAATGCTACTAATGTAATTCCGCTTGTAGTTTGTTTCTTACTATTTCTACTTCTAATTAGACATTTGTTCATTTATTACACCCTTTTCTTTTGTTACATTTTTTTCTTATTTCTTATAATTTATCAAAATATGAACAAAAAGTAAACAAGACAAAATATGTTATATTACATATTTTATCTTGTTGTTATGCTTAAATATATATATTTATATATATTTTTTTATTAATATTAAGGTTAAACCACGGGCTATGCCCGTGGTAACGGAAAACTTATAGTTTTGAGTAAAGTAACAAAAATACCCACTCTAAACATGATATAATATTAAAAGTTTGACGGCTTAAAATATTAAATATGAGAGGAGTGGGACGTATGAAAAGTCCATACACAGATAGTTTAGCACACACAACATGGGAATGCAAGTACCATATAGTGTTTGCACCGAAATTTAGAAGAAAAGAAATATACGGGAAATTAAAACAAGAGATAGGAATGATATTGAGAGAATTATGTAGAAGAAAAGAGGTAGAAATAATAAATGCAGAAGCATGTCCAGACCATATACATATGTATGTAAGTATACCACCCAAATTATGTATTTCATCATTCATGGGATATTTAAAGGGAAAAAGTACATTAATGATATTTGAAAGACATGCAAATTTAAAATATAAATATGGAAATAGAGTATTTTGGTGTACGGGATATTATGTAAGTACGGTAGGAAATAACAAGACAGCAGTATATAGATATGTAGAAAATCAATTAAAAGAAGATATGATGTCAGACCAACTGACAATAAAAGAATATAAAGACCCTTTTAAGGGTGGTAAGTAAAAAGAACGCGAAAGTCATGGCGTAAAGCCGTCGAACGAAACCGCTTAAGCGGTAGCTTGTAACAAGGCCTTATAGGCCTATATGAAAATCCACGGGTTCTACCCGTGGATTGTTATTTAAGAAAAATCGTAATAATTTTTCCTTTTTACTTGTATAAGGCATATATCGAATAGGCATATCCATCCATGTGGATTTTCTTACAACACTTCTTATATGACTAAATGTGTTAAAGCTTTCTTTTCCATGGTAAGAGCCAATGCCGCTTCCCCCAACTCCTCCAAATCCCATAAATGGAGTTGCTAAATGGATAATCGTATCATTAATACAGCCTCCACCAAAAGAAAGTTCTTGTAATACTTGTTTTTCTACTTTTTTATTTTCTGTAAAAAGATAGAAGGCAAGTGGCTTCTCCCCTTCTTGAATAAAAGTAATTGCCTCTTCTAATTGTGTGTATTCGATAATCGGTAAAATAGGGCCAAAGATTTCTTCTTGCATTACCTTACTATTTCTATCTGGATTGTCCACTAGTGTTATCTCTATTTTCTGATTTATCTTATCAATTTTTCCCCCTGTAAGAATCTTTTCATCTTGCAGTAAATTTTTCAAACGATTAAAATGTTTTTCATTAATAATTTTGGGATAGAAAGGGTTATTTGTCTGTTCATATCCTAGAAAATTATGGATTGCTTCTTTTAGATATTCTACAAATTCTTGTTTTATACTTTTATCTACTAATATATAATCTGGTGCTACACAAGTTTGTCCTGCATTTAATATCTTACCAAAGGCAATTCTTTTCGCGGCCAATTTTAGATTACTTGACTTTTCTACAATACAAGGACTTTTTCCTCCTAATTCCAAAGTAACAGGAACTAAATTTTTAGCGGCACTTTCCATTACAAGCTTTCCTACCCTAGTACTTCCTGTATAGAAAATATAGTCAAATCTAGTATCAATTAAAAGTTGACTTACGTCCTTATCTCCTTGTATTACTGTAATATGACTTTCAACATTCTTTTATTATTTTTTCTATTATATAGGCTGTATTAGGAGCAAATTCCGATGGTTTTATGACAACACAATTACCAGCAGCAATTGCTCCAATTAATGGGTCAATTGAAAGCATAAACGGATAATTCCATGGTGCCATTATTAAGGCTACTCCATATGGTTCTGACATCTGGTAACTTTTAGCATGAAATTGTGCTATCGGAGTTCTTACTCGTTTTTTCTTTGCCCATTTTTTTATATGTTTAATCACATAATTTAATTCGGAAAGAACCATTCCAGTTTCTGTCATGTATGTTTCAAAATTAGACTTGTTTAAATCTTTTTTTAAGGCTTCATTAATTCCTTTTTCATTCTTTAGTATAACCTTCTTTAATTTTTTTAAAATCATTATACGAAATGATATATCTTTTGTTTGTTGTGTCTTAAAAAAAGCTCTTTCTCTTTCTATTATTTCTTCTATTTTTTTCTTTTTATCTTCTATCTTCTCCATCTATTCTTCCTTTCGCCTTATCTTATGAATTTTTCTTGTATGAATTTTGCTATTTTCTCTGCCATCTTTTTATGATATTCTTCTGTAGGATGTATTCCATCTGGTAAATATCGATTACAACTTTCATTGGTATCTAAATTACATTCTTGTTGCAAATCAAATACAATGATTTGATTCTTCTTAGCTACGTCTTTAATCGCCTTAGCAACATCTGCTAACGTATATCCTCTTGTATTGCGAAACATTTTAGCATCCTCAAGGGTACTTCCTTTATCTTTATATGCTACTTTTAATGGTGTGATAAATAGAATGTCTGAGCTAGGATATTGTCCTTTTAACCCTTTTGCTATTTTATTTAATGCTCCATATATACTTGTAGTATCTTCTGTTTCTATTGTTCCTAATGTAACATTAGAATCGCTTCTTCCAAAATCGTTAGTACCTCCTAATAGGATAATAATATCCGCATCTTTTTCCATCTTTTGAAACCTTTCGCACATTGGTTCATAAGCATTACAAGCATTGGCTAACGTAGAGCCATTAATCCCATAATTTCTAATTTGTTCTGTCTTCAATAGTTCTTTTAAATACTCCACATAACTATGTTGTTGTTTACCTGTAAAAGGTTCGTAGCCCCAAGTAATACTGTCTCCTAATACATTTATTGTTATTTCTTTCATTTATTCACACTCCACTTTCTTTAAGCATCATATGCTTTTTCTAAAATACGAATTATATCTTCTTCTTTTGCATCTTTTGGATTCACTATAATAGCGCCATCATTTATTGCTTTCTTGGCAATCTCCTGAAAATTATCTTTTTTGACATTTGCTTGTTTTAACGTTATTGGCAATCCTGTTTTTTCATGTAATACTTCTCTTAATTTTTTTACTTCATAAATCATTGCTTCTGCTCTTTTTTCTTTTGGCATCTTTATATATTCTTCTTCTCCTACGAAATAAAAATAAAGTTTAGCATATTCCTCCTTTAATACGTCTAGGTTATATTCCATAACAGCAGGCAATAGAATTGCCATGGCATCTCCATGTGGTACATGTGAAATAGCTCCTAGGCTATGTCCAATTGCATGTACTAATCCTACCATAGAATTAGAAAATGCGACACCTGCCATCAAAGAAGCATTAGCCATTGCCAATCTTACTTTTTTATCCTTTCCCTTTTCGACTGCTTGTATTAAGTTATCACGTATTAATTCAATAGCTGCTGTTGCATATGCGTCACTCATTGGATTTTTCTGCATACAACTATAGCTCTCTATCCCATGACATAAAGCATCCATTCCAGTAGAAGCCGTTGCCTTAGGAGGTAAACTTTGTGTCATTCTACTATCCAGTATTGCAACATCTGGTAATAGGAAGTATGAAATATATTCCATTTTTATCTTTTTCATACGGTTTAGAATAACTGCAACTAAAGTTACTTCTGAACCAGTTCCTGCCGTTGTTGGAATTGCAATAAACGGAATATGCGTTTTATAATGAATATTTTCTGCTCCCACTAGTTCCTCTAGATTTGTAACATTTTGTGATACTACCATTCTTAAGCCTTTGGCAGTATCAATAACAGAACCTCCTCCTATTGCTATAATACTATCGCATCGTAAATTTTTGTATTTTAATGCTAACATATTAATAATATCCATATCTGAATCTTGCGGAATTTCTGTATAAATATCTGTTATTTCTATATACTCACCTATTGCATCAATAACAGTTTGCACACTTCCTATTTTTTCTAACACTTTATCCGATAAGATAAGGGGTCTTTTGGCTTGATAAAAATCTAATTCTGTAGGAATATTTTCTAAGGCAAATTCTCCTGATAATATTTTAGTTTGATTTTGAAATTCATAATATTTAGGTACCATACTTTTCTCCTTTTGTATCTTCTTTCTATCTTATTTGTTTCTTATTCTTCTTATTTTTTCTTTTATCTTTAAACTCCAATTAATACTCGTATATATAAAAGAAGAATTGGAATTTTTCTTTTGGTGATTTCTTTTAATATATGTTTTGTAATAAATCTAGGGAATAAATAAGCCTCTACTATATCAATACATCTTACCACACTCATTGCCTTTGTGATATCTCCTTTTAAAGAAAATCGATGTTGTGCATACGCTTGTGCTACTCCCATTCTACCTGTTAACATTAAGAAAGAAGCCTCTAAGCTTTTAAAGGAAATTAAAATATCTGCATTTGTTTTCATCTTTTTTCTTGTTATTTTTTCATTTTCCTTAACTAAGTAAAGGCTTGGACTATTATCGTCTGTTTTTATTAAAATAGAAAAACCTTCTTCCCAGCTTTCTATTTCTGTTTTCACTTTATTTTCCACCTTAACTACAACTTTCATTCCACGGTACAGAAAGAAAAAAACTATTTGTGCGATTATCTTTTTTATACTTATTTCTATTTTTTTATGTAAGGAAATTGGATATCTTTTGTTCATTTGTTACTTCCTTTCTTTTTGCAATCTTTTCTATTATACTTCTTCTTTTTTATCCTTTCAATTCTTTTGAACAAGGAGTCGAAAAAATACCAAGTACATACCCATACTTGGTATTTAATACTTTATACTTTTATTTTTCGTCATATGGTATTATTTTCATTTCCTGTGGAATACCATAAAGATTTTTATAATATCTTTCTGCCCAATATCCTTCTTCTAATACGTTATTTCCATCCATTTGAAAAACGGTCATATTGTCTTTTATTTTTGGCAAATATACTTCTGTTTGATTTTCTTGTTTTGCTTTTTCCAATGCTTCCATTCTCTCTTTATGAATTTTTCCAATGTATGTATATGCTGCAATTTCTATCACTACTGTTGTTATAAATACCAAGGCGGAAATAGTTGTAAAAGTATTTACTGCTATTGTTTTATTTGCTGGTAACACTTCTATTATATACATTACTGTTAAAATAATATAGTAAATATATAAGAAGTAATTTGGTCTTGTTGAATAATATAACGGAGTAATTACAACAGAATAAGCTACTGCATATAGACTTAAGGAAATAGCTACTAATTCCCATCTTCCTTGCTTAATGTTTAAGTAATTTTCACCTATAAATAGTAAAATTACCATTAAGAAATATATCCATCCATTCTGAAATCCAAGGCAAAGTAACATTGTTAATGTAAGAATACCACTTATTATATAGGCATATTTATTTTTTTGTTTTATGATACGTATAATTAAAGTTATAGTAAATAGAATTGGAATTATATTTAATAAGTTTCGATAATTTAATAATAATTTTGAAAGCTCAGGTATTGCTGTTTGCATTCTTTGTATAAATGGCATTGCATACCATTCAGGGAACCCTTCCATTCTATTTGCATTTCCTGGAGCCATTAGTAAAAATCTAGCGCCTATTACAATTGGCAAAATGTAAATCAATTTTTTCCAATCCATTTTCTTATCTTTTATATAATCTATGATCATAATTGTTATTAAAAATACAACAGCAAACGCGAAAGTACATTCATGTAAAACACCTAATCCCAAAAATAGCAAACTATTAAATATTACATGCTTTTTCATTCTTGTTTTTAAATAGTAAATAATCGTAAATATAACTAAGAAAAATGTCCATACATAATTAACAGAACCTGCTATCCAATAAATCAACTCTTTCATACTGTAGATTGCAAGTAAAAGTCCTGTCATTAGTAATGGGATGCCAAGTTTAAATTTCTTTCTTTTTTCGTCATCAATGAAGTGTAAAATAATAAGATATCCTATATAAATAGTCCCCATTAATATAAGTGGATTTAAAAATGACCATAAGGTTCTTTCAAATATAAGAAGCCCAGATACCACGCAATGAACCAAAAACCTTCCATTTAAATTTTGATATTCTGCTCTTTCATTTAATATTACTTGTCCGAAGAGTTTCTATTCTGTCATTTCCTCTATACAAAAAGGAGTAAGGTAAATCATCATTTCCTGAGAAAGTATTTAGTGAAGTATATATTAAAGCTAAATATCCTATTAATAAAATAATTAGTACAAATTTATCTCGTTTTATACAAGTTACTATATTGGTATTAATTTCTTTTAAGTTTTTCTTTATTTTTTCCATTTTTATCCTACCTTTCTTTTCCTGTTAAAGTATATCATTTCTCTTTTTATTAATCTAGTATTTTTTCATTTTAAGATTAATTAGGATTAAGTTTTTTATTTATATATCCTGATAAATACATAAAAAGCACTTAGGAAGCTATTCTAAGTGCTTTTTATCTGTTTCTGCTTATTATCTTTTCATTTCTTTTTCTATTCTTTCTTCATTTTCAATAATAGTCATAATAATTTGTACAGTTTTTTCTAAATCATCGTTTTTTAATACATAATCATAAATACCAATTTTTGATTCTTCATAATCAAATCGATTTAGTCGTAATTTAATTTCCTTTGGACTTGCTTTGTCTTCTCTATTTTTTAATCTTCGTTCTAATTCTGCTTTTGGAACTCTTAAAAAGATGGTTACTACTCTTGTATCTTCTTTTAGAAGTCTTACTAAATTTTCTGTTCCATTCACATCCATGTCTTTTACAATTATTTTTCCACTTGCTATTTTTTCATTCAATAACTTTCTAGAGGTACCATAATAATGTTCATGATGAACATCAAATTCATATAACTCTTTGTTTTTTATCATTCTTTCAAATTCTTCTGTAGAGACGAAGTTATAAGTTCCCCCAGCTACATCATTTGCTCGCATTGGTCTATCTGTATAAGCTGGAAGTGATGTTACTCTGTCCATTCTTTTTATTAATTCTTTTTTTATTGTATCTTTTCCTGCTCCTGATACTCCAGATAATAGAACTAACATGCGGTCACCTTGCCTTCTGCAATTTCTTCTGCAGCAAGTGTTACTGTAGATTCCGCATCTGAATCTACTAAAGGTTTAGCTCCCTTTGAAAGTTGTCTTGCTCTTTTTGCAGTCATGATTACTAGTTCATAACGATTATCTGCTTTTGTTAATAATTCTGTAACAGTTGGTTTTACCATCATTGTTATACACGCTCCCTTTTTATTCTTCTTCTATATCTTTATCTAATCTTGCTGCTACCGTTTCTGGTTGAACAGCAGATAAAATAACATGGCCAGAATCCATGATAATGACAGCTCTTGTTCTTCTACCATAAGTAGCATCTACTGCATTTCCTTTATCTTTTGCTTCTTGTACAATTCTTTTTATTGGTGCTGACTCTGGGCTTACAATCGCAATAATTCGATTGGCAGATACAATATTTCCAAATCCAATATTGATTAGTTTCATAGTTCACTTTCCTTTCGATATATCTTACTTTACAGGATATATCTTTTTTAATTTTTTATTCGATATTTTGTATTTGTTCTCGGATATTTTCAATTTCTGTTTTCATATCGACTACTCGATTGGTTATTTCTAATTTGTTTGCTTTGGAACCAATAGTGTTGGTTTCTCGATTCATTTCTTGAATAAGAAAATCTAATTTTTTACCAATTGGACTTTCGCCTTCTATTAAACTTAGAAATTGGCTAATATGACTTTTTAATCTTGTAAGTTCTTCTTCAACCGAGCATTTATCTGAATAAATTACAATCTCTTGCGCTAATCTTGTTTGGTCTACTACATCTGTTTTTAAGATTTCTTTTATTCTTTCTTCTAATTTTACTACATATTCTTCTACAAGTCCAGTAGAAAGTTTGGAAATCTCTTCTATTTTCTCTGTTATACGTTCTATTCTATTTTGTAAATCAATTTTTAGTTTTTCTCCTTCTGTCTCTTTCATTTGAACCAAACTATTTAATGCTTCTACTAAAGGAATCTGTATTTCTTTCCAAATTAAATCTTCATCTTCATCATTTTCAATTAGTAATACTTCTTGAAACTTGGCTATTTCAATTATAGAATATTCTTTTTTAATATTTGCTTCATCTGCTAGGTTATTTAATTCTTCTATGTATAATTTGCTAACTCTTTATTGATTTTAATATTTTTTCCTTTATTGCTAGTATTTAAAAAAGTGATAAATATATCTATTTTTCCTCTTGAAATTCTATTTGTTACTTCTTTTTTTATCTTTTCTTCTAAATAACTAATACTCCTAGGAAGTTTAATAGATACATCACTGTATTTGTGATTTACTGCTTTTATTTCTATTTGATATTCTCTTCCTTCTACTTCATACTTAGCTCTTCCATAGCCAGTCATGCTTTTAATCATTTTTCTTCTCCTCTTCTGAAGTTTTTTCTACTTTTTTCTTTGTTGACTTCTTTGTTGTTTTTTTAGGAGCTGATTGTTTTGCTCCTGTTGTTTTCTTATTAGTTGTTCCTGTTTTTGAAGTAGTCTTAGTAGTTGTCTTTTTTGCTTCTTTTTTCTCTTCTTCTGCTGTTTTTTTAGAAGCTGTTTTAGCAGTAGTTTTCTTGTTTGCTACCTTTTTTACTGGTTCTTTTTCTTCTTTTAATTTTGTTGTTTCTTTGGTTGATGTTGCTTTTCTTTTTCTTGTTGTCTTTACTGTATTATTCTTTTCTTCTGTCTTTGTTGTTTTCTTTTTAGCTGTAGTCGGTGTACTTTTTTTCGCTGGTGATTTCTTTTTAGTAGTATTCTTTTTAGCAACCTCTTTTTCGTCTATTTCCTTTATTTTTGGTTTCTCTTCTTTAAGTTCTCCCTTTATTTTTATGTTCTCTATTTTTTCTATCTTTTCTTCTTTTTCATTTTTCTTTTTTGGTTCCTTTTTGGATGGTTTTTCTTTTTTTACAATTTCTTTAATATCACTTAGACTTGCAATGTATTGTTTTTTCATTCTTACATAAATAATGATAGCCTTTGCAATAAAGTATGCTGAAAAGATATACGAAAAGGAAAGAACAATATATACATAAGGAAGTGGTGTTGTTATACAGGCATAAACTAAAAACATCGTAACAAGTCCTAGCAATAAAGCTTCTATTCCATGAATACATAAATTACTATTTTCTTTTTTATATGCTCTTTCAAATAGTAAAATAGCAATTACTAAAAGAGTTCCACTAAAGACTTTTAAGTCTGTATAGTATACATTTCTTTCTATATTGATAAAACCAAGATTCATGAATATGAAATATAGCATAATAACAATAGCGATTCCTATATTCTCAAATACTTTTTTATTTATTTTAGCAGCTTCTTCTTTTGGCAATTTTTTCTTAGATTTTATTTCTTTTTCTATATTCTCTACTACTTTTTTTTCTGTTTCTTCATTTACTTTTTCTTTTTTCATATGGATTCCCCTTTTCTTTATTGTAGTTCATCTAATTCATACATAAGAATAGAAGTTAACACAAGAGCTACTGTCTCTGTTCTTAATATTCTTTTTCCTAAAGTAATAATGCTAGCTCCTTCTTCTTTTAGAATTTCAATCTCTTCTTCTGAAATTCCACCTTCTGGTCCTATTATAACACCAATTTTGGGATTTTTTAAAGTTTTTTTACTAGAAATTCTTTTTATTTCTTCTTTTAATGTATGATTTCTTTCATTTTCATAAGCTACAATAAAAGCATCATATTCTTTTATACGCTTTTTCATTTCTTTTATCTTTAAAATTGGTTCTACTTCAGGGATCTCATCTCTACCGCTTTGTTTTGCTGCTACTTCTGCAATTTTCTGCCAGCGCTCTTGTTTTTTTATTTTTCCTTTTTCATCTAATTTTACAATACTTCTAATCATTTCAACTGGTATGATTTTTTTAGCTCCTAATTCCGTAGATTTTTGGATAATTAGCTCCATTTTCTCTGCTTTAGGAATCCCTTGGTAGATATCAATTTCTACTTCCGGTTCTGCGTTTTGTCCTAATACATCGATAATATGACATACTATTTTTTCTTTTGTTATCTCTTCTATCTTTGTAATATAGTTTAATCTTGTATCTAAATTACAGATGATAACTTCTTTTCCTACTGGCATACGTAATACATTTCTTATATGATTTACATCATTTCCTGTTATTGTTATTCTATTTTCTTCAATTTGATTTTCATTTACAAAAAATTTGGGCATTTCTTTATTCCTTACTTTATTCTATTTTTATTCAATATAATTTCTTTTTACTTAGTTTTATTAGTATAGCATATTTCTATCACCTTTTCAATTTTAACATTTCATAAAATATTAATTAAGAAAAAATCCTATCGTATGATACGATAGGATACTATTTCTTCTATCCGAATAAACCTCTTTTTTTAATTGGTGGTTGTTCATTCATTGTCTTAGCAAGCTCTACTAACAATTCTCTTTGCTCTTTGGTTAATTTCTTTGGTGTTTGGACAATAACCGTAAAAATAAAATCTCCTTTAAAGTTACCTCTTACACTTTCGAATCCTTTTCCACGTATATTGAAATTAGTTCCGGTTTGCGTTCCTTCCGGTATTTTATATTTTACTTTTTCTCCATTTACCATTGGTACTTCTATTTCCGCTCCTAAAGTTGCTTGTGTAATACTTACTGGTATTTCACATAATACATGCTCTCCTCTTCTTGTATAGATTCGATGTCTTTTTACATGTACTATAATATGTAAGTCTCCTTTTCCTCCTCCACGTTTTCCAGGTTCTCCTTGTCCATGTGCAATGATTTCTCCTCCATCATCAATACCTGCTGGTATTTTGATTTTAATTTTGATTTGTTTACGTACCGTTCCTTTTCCACGGCATTCTGGACATGGTTCTTTTATTACTTTTCCTTCTCCATGACATTCTGGACATGTTTTTGTTGTTTGTACTTGCCCTCCAAAGAATGGGCTTTGCATTACTTGCGTAATAGTTCCTCTTCCTCCACATGTTTTACAAGTTTCTGCTTGGGTTCCTGGTTTTGCTCCTGTACCATGGCAAGTATTACAGGTATCATTTTTAGGAATAACAATTTCTTTTTCTACTCCACTATAGGATTCTTCAAAGGTAATTTCTAGGTTATATCGTAAATCTGCACCTCTTACTGGTCCTGTCTTACTTTTAGAGCTTCTACCTCCTCCAAACATAGAAGAAAGAATATCATCAATGTCAATTCCAAATCCATCTCCAAATCCACTAAATCCACCAAATCCAGAACCTCCATAGTTATATCCTCCGGCTCCTCCTCCAAATCCACTTGGGTCTGCTGTTCCAAATTGGTCATACATTTTTCTTTTTTGTGGGTCAGATAATACTTCATAGGCTTCATTTACTTCTTTAAATTTAGCCTCAGCCTCTTTTTTGTTATCTGGATTTGCATCAGGATGATATTTTTTAGCAAGCTTTCGAAATGCTCTCTTTAGTTCTTCGTCTGTAGCACCTTTTTGTACTCCTAAGACTTCATAATAATCTCTTTTCTGCTCTGCCATTTTCTCCTCCATTATTCTTGCTTTACTTTTTTGGAAAGAGGGCAGAGATTATTCCGCCCTCCTACTTTAAAGTATGTTTTTATTTGTTTTCATCTTTTTTATCGTCATCTTCCACTTTATAGTCTGCATCATATACATTTCCATTATTTTCTGTATTTGCATTATTAGTTTCTGCTGCATTAGGGTCTACTCCGGTATTTGCTCCAGCATTTGGATTTGCTTGGCTATATAGTTTTTCTGAAATTTGATAGAATACAGTTGTTAATTTTTCTGTTGCTTCTTTAATCTTGTCCGTATCTGTTCCTTCTAATGCTTTTTTTACGTTATCAATTTCTGTTTCTACTTTTGCCTTTTCTTCTCCGCTAATTTTGTCTCCTAAATCTTTTAATGTTTTTTCACTGTTATATACTAAGCTTTCTGCATTATTTCTAGCTTCGATTTCTTCTTTCTTCTTTTTGTCTTCGTTTGCATGTGCTTCTGCATCTTTTACAGCTTTTTCAATATCTTCATCTGTTAAATTGGTAGATGCTGTAATGGATACTTTTTGCTCATTTCCTGTTGCCATATCTTTAGCAGATACATGTACGATACCATTTGCATCAATGTCAAAAGTAACTTCTATTTGTGGTACTCCTCTTGGTGCTGCTGGAATTCCCGTTAATTGGAATCTTCCTAATGTTTTATTGTATGCTGCCATTTCTCTTTCTCCTTGAAGTACGTGTACTTCAACGCTTGTTTGGCCATCTGCTGCTGTTGAGAATACTTGTGATTTTTTAGTTGGGATTGTTGTATTTCTTTCAATTAATTTAGTAAATACTCCACCATAAGTTTCAATACCAAGTGATAATGGTGTTACATCTAATAGTACTAAATCTTTAACATCTCCAGAAAGTACACCACCTTGAATTGCAGCTCCAATAGCAACACATTCATCAGGGTTAATTCCTTTATCTGGTTCTTTTCCTGTAATTCTCTTAACAGCTTCTTGAACTGCTGGAACTCTAGTAGAACCTCCGACTAATAGTACTTTATGAATATCGTTTGCAGAAAGTCCAGCATCTTTAAGTGCTTGGTTAACAGGTCCTGCAGTTGCTTCTACTAAATCGTGAATTAATTCTTCAAATTTAGCTCTTGTTAAGTTTACGTCTAAGTGTTTTGGTCCAGTGCTATCAGCTGTAATAAATGGTAAGTTAATGTTTGTTTGCTGTACTCCAGATAGTTCTATTTTTGCTTTTTCTGCAGCTTCTTTTAATCTTTGCATTGCCATTTTGTCAGATGTTAAATCAATTCCATTTGACTTTTTGAATTCTGCTACTAGGTAATCAATAATCTTTTGGTCAAAGTCATCTCCACCTAAGTGTGTATTACCACTAGTTGAAAGTACTTCAAATACTCCATCGCCGATATCAAGAATAGATACATCGAATGTTCCTCCACCTAAGTCATAAATCATAATTTTTTGGTCTTGGTCTTCTTTGTCTTCTCCATAAGCAAGTGCTGCAGCTGTTGGCTCATTAATAATTCTTAATACTTCTAGACCCGCAATTTTACCTGCATCTTTTGTTGCTTGTCTTTGTGAATCACTAAAGTATGCTGGAACGGTAATAACAGCTTGAGAAACAGTAGTTCCTAAATAGTTTTCTGCATCTGCTTTTAATTTTTGAAGAATCATTGCTGAAATCTCTTGTGGTGTGAATTCATCTCCTTCAATATTTACTTTCTTATTTGTTCCCATATCTCTTTTAATAGAGATAACTGTATTTTCAGGGTTTGTAACTGCTTGACGTTTTGCAATTTGTCCAACTAGTCTTTCACCATTTTTTGAAAATGCAACAACAGATGGTGTTGTTCTATTTCCTTCTGAATTTGGTATAACGACTGGTTCTCCTCCTTCCATGACAGATACACATGAGTTTGTAGTTCCTAAGTCAATTCCTATAATTTTTCCCATAATCAATTCCCCTAAAATTTGATTTCTATTTTAATTTAATTATTTAACTTTTTTCATTTGTTTTCTTATGTAAAATAATTTATTTTCGCATTACCTTTTTAAACTTTACTTCTATTCATATTAGAAAAGATAATGGATAAATCTAATTTGCGACTACTACCATTGCATGGCGTATTACTTTGTTTCCTATTTTATATCCTTTACGGAATACTTCTTTTATTTCTTTTTCCCCTAAATTCTCATCTTCTATACTACTTACTGCTTCGTGAACCTCTGGGTCAAAAGTAACACCTGTTGCTTCAATTTCTTCTACTCCTAGATTTTTTAGTACGTCTTGATATTGTTTTAATACCATTTCAACACCTTGTTTATATGCCTCGTCTTGTGAAGTCGCTGTTGCAGCCTTTTCTAAATTATCTAATACTGGAAGTATTGCACTTACTACATCTCCTAGAATAGATTGATACATCCCTTCTCTTTCTTTTATACTTCTTTTTTTATAGTTTTCAAATTCTGCTAATATTCTTTTATATCGGTCTGTTATTTCATCTATTTCTTCTTGTTTTTGTTGTAATGTTGTTTTTGATTCTTCTGTTTTCAAATCTTCTTGTGTTTGTTCTTTCTTTTCCTCTTTTGGCTCTTTTGCCATTTTTTCTTTATTTTCCTCCACTTTCTAACCTTCTTTCTTTATTATTTATTTTAATATTTTTGCTTTTTTAAAATTTGCTATTTTCTAATCCTTCATTTAACTTTTTGTTGATATATTTCATAACAGAGATTACTTTTGAATAATCCATTCTCGTTGGCCCTATAATGCCAATTGTTCCTAAATCCTTATTTCCAATAGAATGTTTAAAAGTAACAACACTAAAATCTCTTAATTCCTTTTGTCCATTTTCATCACCGGATAGTGATATGAATATCTTTAGCAAATCCATTATTTAAAAGGTCTTTTACAAGTTCTTTCGTATCTAATACATTAATAAAGTTTCTAGCAACTTCCAAGCTTTTAAATTCTGGTAAGTCAAAAGCTCTATTTGCTCCTTCTAAATAAACATTTTCTTCTTCATGAATTACCCTATTAATCTGTTCCATAACTGGTTTAATAACATCTAAGCTATAGTTCATTTCGGAGAAGATAAATTCTTCTAATGGCTTATCAATTCTATCTAGCGGTTTTCCTTTTAGCTTGTTATTAAAGATATAGTTTAAAGTTTCTACTTGTTGTTCTGTAATATCTTTATCAAATTTAATAATGGTTTCTTTAATAATTCCACTATCGGTTAAAATAACTGCCATTAACATACGAGAACCTAATAGAACAAATTTAATTTCTTCAATGTTTTGCATACTTGTACTCGGTCCAATTGCTACTGTTGTATAGTGTGTTATTTCCGATATCGTACTAGTTGCAATTTTCGTTAAATCTTCTATTTCATTTACTTTTGTTGCTAATTTGGATTGAATGTATTTAATTTCTTCTAATGAGATATCATCATCTTTTACCAGTTCATCTACATAATAGCGATATCCTTTCGCAGATGGTACTCTTCCACTAGATGTATGTGGTTTATCTAGGTACCCTATTTTTTCTAGTTCTGCCATATCGTTTCGAATAGTAGCACTACTACATGCTAATCCATGGTTTTGCGTAAGTAATGCAGAACTTACTGGTTCTGCTGTACTAATATATTCTTCAATAATTGCTTGTAATACTTTCTTCTTCCTTTCGTTTAACATATTATCACCTCTATTAGCACTTTTATACCTCGAGTGCTAAATCATGTATATATTATATCCAAAATTAGCACTTGTCAATACAAATTGCTAAAAATATTTGTGAAATGTTTGTGAACAAAAGCAACAAATATTATTCAAAAAAAGCCCAAACCAATAAGGTCTGAGATTTTTTCTTGTTTATGCAAAACTAATACCTCTATTTTATGAAACTTATTACTATTCAATTTATATTCTATATTATATAGTATTTATATCTTTTATACAAATTCTTCCCAAACTATATTGGCTAAATTCAATCCCTTAGGTGTCAGTTTTATTTGGTCTAGTTCAACAGTAATCAGGTTTTCTTCTACTAATCTATTTAATTCTTTTCGAAAAAGAAAAAGAGGATTTTGTACGAATTTTTCTTTAAATTTTGAAATACTAACTCCCTCTATTTTTCTCAAGCCCAACAACATATATTCTTTCCTTTTGTCTTCTTCTGTTTGTGTCTCATGTAAGATTCTATTTTTAGTTAATTTTCCAAGCTCTATATTCTTCATATATTCTTCTATATCCTCTGTATTGGAATATCTAGTATTTTCTAAATAGGAATGAGCTGCTAATCCGAACCCTAAATATTCTTTTTGATTCCAGCAGGCAAGATTATGCTTGGATTCTTTTCCTTGTTTTGCAAAATTGGATATTTCATACTGTCTATATCCCGCTTTCTCTAGCTTCTCTTTTACTTTCCAGTACATGTCCCTTTCCATCTCTTCTGTTGGCAACTCTAATTCATTTTTTAAATATTGTTCATACAGCTTTGTTCCTTCTTCTAAAATAAGACTATATACAGAAATATGCTCTGGATTTAATTTTATTACTCTTTCTATACTTTCTTCTACATTTTTCATATTTTGATTTGGTAAGCCTATCATTAAGTCTACATTTATATTTGAAAATCCAAGCTTTCTTGCTAATTTATAGTTTTCTAAAAACTGTTCATAAGTATGAATCCTGCCAATCTGTTTTAGCAAATTGTCTTGAGTTGTTTGCAATCCTATACTAATTCGATTAATTCCTGATTCTTTATAGATTCTTAATTTTTCTTCTGATATTGTTCCTGGGTTCATTTCTATTGTAAATTCTGCATCATTTTCTATTCTGTATACTTGTTTTATTTCTTCTAAAATTTGTTTTATTGCATTTGCTTCTATATAAGAAGGAGTTCCCCCTCCCACATAGACAGTAGAGGCCTGACATTCTTCTTGCAAATTTTGAAGTTCTATTTTACGTTCCTTTATTTCTTTTATTAGAGCTTGTATATATTGCTCTTGTATACTTTTGTCCTTTGGAAAAGAAACAAAATCACAATAGGAACATTTCTGTTTGCAGAAAGGAATATGAATATATATTCCAATTTTTCTCATTTTATTTTCTCCTATCTGTTTCGAATTTCTTCTGCTCGTTCATGAATCTTTTTTAATCGATGATTCACTCCGGATTTTCCAATTGGCACTTGTAATAACAGACCTAATTCCACTAAACTAGCATCCGGATTCTCTATTCTTACATTTGCTATTTCTTTTAAAGTATCTGGTAAATTTTCAAATTGCTTTGCTCTTTTTAATAACTTGATATCTTCTATTTGACTTAATCCTGCTTGAATAGTTTTATTCAAATTAGCAGTCTCACAATTTACTAGTCGATTAATATTATTTCTTGTATCTCTTAATACTCGTATTTCCTCATATTTTAAAACAGAACTACTTGCGCCCATCAAAGCTAATAATTTTGAAATCTCTTCACCATCTTTTACGTATAAAGAAGTATCATATTTTCTTTGTAACTGCTTTACTTTTATTTGAAAGTTTTTTAGTAATTCTTTTATTACCCTTGCATTTTGATTTGTACTAAATAGCATCTCCAAATGATATGTTTTGTTTGGGTCATTAAACGACCCAGAGCCCATAAAAGCTCCTCTTACCATAGCTTTTTCGTTTTCTTCTTCCCTCTGAATATCAATGTTTTGAATTTCATTCGATTTAATACTAATGTTTTTTCCCTTTATTTCTAGCTCTTCTAATAAAGTCTTTTTAGGGAAAGTAATTTTATAGCTTTTTCCTTGCATTGTAATATGATAGTTGATATTTAAATTATTTAATAGTTTATTAAATCGATTAATGTTATATTCATTTTCTGTTGTATATTGCACATTTCCCTTTTCTATTTTTGAATTACTACTTATTAAATAGCCAATTGTCTCATATTTTACTTGTTCCTTTTTGTTTAAGTTTGCTATTTTACTTAATTCTTCTTTTACTTCACTTGAAAAAGACATCTTTCCACCTACTTCTTACTTGCTACTACAACTCTATCATTTCCACACATATCTTGTTTGGTATATATGTTGGTATATTCCCCATTTTCATATAATAGTTCTTCTACTTTTTCTTTTTGGTCATACCCAATTTCTAAGCACAGATATCCACTTTTGTATAAATGTTTTGCTGCTTCTTTAATAATACTTCGATAAAAATTCAAGCCATCCTTTCCACCGTCTAATGCTGAAATTGGTTCTGATTGTACTTCCTTATCTAATGTTTTTATCTCTTGTGTTGAAATATATGGTGGATTAGACACGATAATATCAAATTTGTAATTTGGCATATTATGAAACAAATCTGATTCAATGAATTCAATCTTGTCTTCTGAAATATTATTTTTTTCACTGTTCTTTATTGCTACTTCAATTGCTTCTTCTTTTGTATCAGATGCATATACATAACAATTTTCAATATATTTAGCAAGGGATACCGCAATAGCGCCACTGCCAGTTCCTAAATCTAATATTTTACAAGACTCCATCTTTTCCGCAAGTTGTATTACTTCTTCTACTAATATTTCAGTATCTGGTCTTGGTATTAAAACTCTTTCATCTACATAAAAGTCTAGTTTCATGAATTCTTGATGTCTCGTAATATATTGTACCGGCATTCCTTTTGCTACCTTTTCTATAAACTCTAAATAAGTTTGCTTCGTTTTTTCACTTACTTCTTGTGTATCATAAATAAGAAGGTATTCCTTTGGTTTGTTTAATACCTTTTGAAGAATCAATTTAGATTTTAAAATAGGAGAAGTAATATTATACTCTTTCAGTTCGTATACCCCTTTATTTAATAGTTCTTTTATTGTCATCCTCTTCCCCTCCTTGTATCTATTTTTCTTTTTTCTTCTACTATTCTAGCATTATACGAAAAAAAGTGCAATAAGTATTCTTATTGCACTTTCTATACCTCTGATACTATAATTTTCTCTAATTTTCTCTTTTTCCATTTATTGTCCAATTATCACCACACGGAAACCAAAAAAAACAATTGCTACTACTAGTCTGGCGTCCAAAGGCACAAACTCCTGCACTACTGCTATTCCAATTTCCACTAAATTATTTCTTGGTACTATTCATCTTCCTAATGTGGGTTCATTCTTTCTTCTTCATCACCAAAATCTCCTACTCCTATATTCCATTCTTGAGTATATGGACTTAAATATACTCTGAGCATTTCTATTTTCCTATTATTTTTTATATATAATATAATAGGATAGGATACAATTTTACTCAAAAAAAGACTAGTAGTACTTACTAGTTTAAAATTATATACTAAAACTCCCCGCAATTAGCCGTTTAGTGATAGAAATTTTATAGGACCTGTTCTAAACAGGTGGGTGCCTTCCTGAATATTTCTGGGTTTCTCACTAGAAAGATGTGAGCCTACACGCCGTATTCAGAGATTCACGGCTCCCTTACTATATGTGTTGGTTCTAAAATTTCAGTCTGACGCACTACGCAGGGAAAATGAATATCTATTTCTTATTTCTTATTTATCTTATCATAGAAAATTGTCTTTTTTCAAGTATAATTTTAGGTCTTAATTCTAGATTTAAAGCTCTTCTGGTTTTGTTTTCTTCTTTTTTCTTATTTTCTTCTCTTCTAATCTCTGTTTTTTAGTATTTGTTATTTTTTAAAATTTATGATATATTGAAATTACTTTATATATATTATAATTATTATCTAGATACATAAGGAAATAGAAGCTTTTCGAAGCTTCTATTTTTTACTTAAAATGGTAATAACATTCTCAATTCAAAACGATTTAGATCCATTTTATTGGATATATTTAGTCTTGGAATTTTATAATCGTCATCACTCCTACTTGCCTTCTCAAAACTCTTTTCTTTTCCATCCTTCTTTTCTTCTCCAAATAGAAACGCCATTTTATAGCCAGAATCCTTTAATGCTTGAATTATCGTATCATTATAAACTCCTCTTGGATAAGCAAAATATGGTGTTTCTCCTATATTTTCTTTAAAATTCCTCATGTCTTCCATAAGCCAATCATAGCTTTTATCCTTTAAACCTCCCTCTGATTCATGCAAATTAAAGGAATGAGAGCATATTTCAATATTGGGATATTCTGTTTTTATTTTTTCTAATGTATCATGTGCTATGTACTCATCTGTTGGAGGAGTCCCTTCTTTATAACTATCTTGTTTATCTGGCAACATGGCTCCTATTACAAATACAGTAGCATTTAAACCATATTTCTTCAAAATCGGGAATGCATATTTATAATTTGAATAATATCCATCATCGAATGTAATTAAAACGCTTTTTCTAGGAAGTTCTATTTTTCCTTTTTTCCAGTCATAAAATTCTTGCATGGTAAGCGTTTTAAAATGATTATCTTTTAAAAATTTCATTTCCTTATCAAATTTTTCTGCCTCTACTGTCCAAAAGTTATCTTTGGTATATTTATTTCTTTCCTCCCTTGGCGCCATATTATGATATGCTAATATTGGTATTCTTTGATTCCCATATATGATAAAGATAAAAGCTGTAACAACTAATAGCAATATTACTACAATACTAATAATGATTATTTTCTTCATTTTCTTCATTTTTTCTCACTTTCTTTCCTCTGTTTTTGTTTTTTAATTCATTTAATTATAACATTCTCACGCAACGAAATCAATGCACTTTTTCTATGTTTTTCTTAACTTCTTCTTAATCTTCATTACTTATTTTGCTTTTACAGATAAAAACATAGTAGTTTCTATTTATTAGACTCTACTATGCTTAAAAAAGTTTAATTTATTATTTTTTTACTTACTAAATTCTTTTGAAAGCTTTCCAATTGCTTTTGTTTCTATTCTAGAAACATAGGAACGAGAAATTCCCATCATTTCTGCAATTTGATTTTGTGTCTTTGGTTTACTTCCATTTAAGCCAAATCGTAATTCTAAAATTTCTTTTTCTCTTGTTTTTAAAACCTCCTTCATTTTTTCATATAGCCTTTTTACTTTTAGTTTTAAATCTATTTCATCTTCTATATTTTTTTCATTGTTTTCTAACACATCGATTAAAGCAATTTCATTATCATCTTTGTCTTTACCTATTGGTTCATTTAAATAGACTTCTGCTTTTATCTTTTTACTACTTCTTAAAAACATTAATATTTCATTATCAATACATCGAGAAACATAAGTTGCTAATCGAATTCCTTTGTCACTGTCAAAGCTATTAATTCCTTTAATTAATCCAATTGTTCCAATTGATATTAAATCATCTTGGTCAATATTCGTAGAAGCATATTTCTTACATACATGTGCTACCAATCTTAAGTTTCTCTCAATCAATATATTCCTTGCCTCTTCTTCCCCTTTTTTTAGTCTTTCTAAGCATTGCTTTTCTTCTTCTGGTGTTAGTGGTTCTGGGAATAGACTACTATTTGAAATATAACCAACCACCAAAATAGCAGATTGGAGAAAGGCTATTAATCCTGATATGGAAAGGGCTAACATAAATGCACCTCCGTTTTTCTTATAACCTAAATATATGTTATGAAAAAACTAAAAGTGCATGACCTTACTTTTTATTTTGATTGTTTTGTTTTTATCCTCTTTTACTTTATTTTTTTTTAATATTATGTCAAAATAGTATTATGTAATCCAAAAAGGAGGTGTAATTTTTTCTAACAAAGCAAATGTATTGTTAGAATATATTATTTACAAAGTTTCTATCAATAGACATTATAAGGAGGAGACACACATGTATTTATTGATTGATAACTATATCTTTAAACGGAATTTAGTAGAAACTACGCTTCTTCCAGATGGAGCTTATTCCATGCAAATTTCTAATTATGACGAAGGAGAAGAAAATAAAGACTTGATTAAGTTTATTTTTCATTCACCTATAAATCCAGAGGCTACGTCGAATTTTTATTCTCATGCTTTGTTTTACGTGGTTTCTTTGAAAAGAACTAGTAAAAACATGTATCATTTTACCCATCGACATTCGTCAAAAAGGGAAAACGGTATTTATGCTTTCGTATGTCCTAGAAAAAAATATTCTAGTAGCGCTTTTATTCTAGCTAATATGAAAGATAATGTAACTGTTTTGAGGAAATTTAAATGTTGGGATGGCACAGATTTCGTCAATATTTATTTTGTTAAAATAAAACTTTCTACTAGAGGAAAATCTTTACTTATTTATTTTGACAATATGCATTCTTCTGAAATTCATTCTTACTATACTTTTTACCGAGTAGAATCATTATTTTGTCAGTATAAAGTAACTGATATCTGGCCACATTATGTGCATATTTGTGACAAAAACAGAAAAGAATATATTTCTTTGTGATAATAGAGAGCGTCCTAGAAATAGGAAGGAGAAAGAACAAAAATTCCAGCGAGAAATCACTGGAATTTTGTAATTATTTTTATTACAGAAACTATCATTTGTTGGTTCCCTCTTTTCTTTTTATTGTTTCTATGCATTTTCTTTATATTAAACGCTTAACTGAGCTTTTTTCTTTCTCATTTCAATACCTTCTTGTGATAGCAAGTTTTCTTTGTCTCTTTCTTTAATATCCTCATCTTTTTGTAAAATTTTATCCGTCTATTCCCGTTTGCTTTTGTACATTATTATTTGAACATTTTCTTGTATGTATTTCAATTTATTTCTGTTTATTGTGATTATCTTTTCTTTCTTGCATATATTTAGTAAAGTATATTATTATTCTGGTTTAGGAGGTAATCTATGGTATCCTTTTTCACATCTATTGTAAAAGGAATTGCTATTGGAGCAGGTGCTATTTTACCCGGTATTAGTAGTGGTGTTCTTTGCGTTATTTTTGGAATTTATGAAAAATTAGTTAATAGTATTTTAGGATTTTTCAAAGATATGAAAAAAAATTTTCTATTTTTACTTCCTATTGGAATTGGTATTTTCATTGGAGTTGTTTTATTTGGCAATCTATTAAAATATCTTTTTTTGCACTATGAAATGCAAACTAAATTTGCATTCATTGGTTTAATTCTAGGAAGTATTCCTCTTCTCTTTAAAGAAGCAAAAAAAGAAAATGTTACATATTCAGATGTATTTTTACGTAATAAAAAAAGAGAAGAAAAAAGCAATAACTTTAGTAGCTTTTTCTGTCTACTTCTTGCCTTTACCTTTGCTTCTTATTTACTATATTTAGAAAACCATTTCGTAGTAAGTAACTCTTGTTCTTCTTTTCCTACTTTGTATCTTATTCTATCTGGTTTTCTAATGTCTGCCGGTATTATAATTCCAGGAGTTAGTAGCACTATTATCTTGACAATGTTAGGTGTTTATTCAGTATATCTTAATGCCATTTCTCTATTAAATTTATCTATTCTTATCCCTATGGGAATTGGTCTTTTATTAGGTAGTGCTTTATTCATGATACTCATTCAGTTTCTTTTAAAACATTATCATAAGCAAACCTTTTATGCTATTATTGGTTTTGTACTAGGTTCTGTTTTTGTACTATATCCTGGTATCCGTTTTGATATGACAGGAATCTTCTCTATTATCCTTTTCATTATTTCTTTTTTCATTGTCTTTAGTTTTGAAAAATCAAGTCACAATTATCCACCAGTATAACTGGTGCCATATAGGGGTCGTTACAAACTACTGTCTAAACAGTTCTAGTTTGGCCGCTTTTGCATCTAATTTCTTGCTACCCTATATTTAATTCTTTTAAACGAAAGAAGTTAGTCAAATTTTTAACTAACTTCTTCCCTCGGAATTTATTTCTTTCTACGAATGACCCAACCTGGTTCTGCTGTAATCGGTAATAGCATTTTAACCTGTTGACCTAATTTTCCTGGATTTACAGTATCTATTTCTTCGTTTGTTTCTGCATCCCATAATTTTTCAATCCTAAAAGGTAATGGCTTTATTTTCCCTGGTATAATTAATTCTAGCTGGTCACCTACAGATAACTTGTTACGAATTTCAATAGTAGCTTTTTCTTTGTTTCCTGTTACTACTTTTCCTCCAAATTCATAATTCACATTATATTGTCTTCCTTCATATTCTTGTATATCTTTATTATTTCTATCATTAAAGTAGAAGGTCGTTAATCCCCTTGTCTTTGTTTTTTCCAATTCTTTTATATACTTTGTATAGTCATAATGTTCTGGTTGTTTTATATAGTCATCAATAGCAGTTCGATAGGTATTAATAACCGTTGCTAAATAGTATTCTGTTTTTAATCTACCTTCTATTTTTAGACTATCTACTCCCATTTCTATAATCTCTGGTATTTCTTTAATCAAACACAAATCTTTAGAAGAAAAGATATGGGTTCCTCCTTTATCTCCTTCTACTGGAATTAAGTTTCCTGGATTATTTGCTTCTTCCACATAGACATTGTATGACCATCTGCAGCTCTGTGCACAATCTCCTAGGTTGGCACTTCTTCCTGCTAAAAAATCACTTAAAAAACATCTTCCAGAATATCCAAAACAAATTGCTCCATGTACAAAAATTTCGGTTTCTAAATCTTTCGGTTTATTTTTTATAATTTCTTTTATTTGTTCTTTATTTAATTCTCTTGCTAGAATAACTCTTTTTGCTCCATTTTTATACCAAAAATTGCTAGTATGGTAACTTACAATATTAGCTTGCGTACTAATATGTATATCTACATCTGGCGCATATTCTTTTATAATATCTACAACACCACCATCTGCAACAATAATTCCGTCTACTTTTATATCATTTAATATTTTAGCTTGTTCTTTAATTTCTTCATAAGTGTCATCCCAAGCAAAAATGTTGATTGCAGTATATACTTTTTTTCCTAAGCTATGAGCATATTGTATCGTTTTTACTAAATCATCATCTTGCATTTCTGCTCTTGTTCTTAAAGATAACTTAGAAGTACCACAATATACCGCATCTGCTCCATACATAAATGCAATTTTTGCTTTTTCAAATGAACCTGCTGGTGCTAATAGTTCTGGTTTTTTCATTTATTTTCCTCTTTTCTTTGTTTCCATTTATTTTTATTATCTTAATTTACTCTTTTAACTTTTTTATTTTATCATTTTTTTAGCTTCCGGTCAATGAAGTTTCTTGATTGATAATATCTGTTTTTTACACTTGTTCTTTGAGTATTAATAAATTGCCACATTTTCTATAATTCCCCTTAATTTTAGTCTTTCTATCACTATTTCTATTTTATCATCCTTTCTTTTATTTTGCTTATCTGTCATTCACTATTTATAAAATCTTAATCTTTATTCTTAGTCAGTAAAAAAGAGTAAAAATTTTTCGCAATAAAAAATATAGATATATCAACAAA
>JBKXSZ010000022.1:0-28777 GCA_047017005.1 Clostridia bacterium
CAATATAATAAAACACATGGAACAAATTATGGAGTACAAATCATATCAGCAGATATGGTAGATACAATAACATTGGGAAATAGCGATTTTAACACATCAAAAGACTCATATAATAATGCCATAAAAACATTAAATACAAAAGCACAACAATATTTAAATACAACATATGCAAGTGGTGCAAGATGTGTTGGAAGTGTACCAAATAATCCAAGTGCAGAAGCAAGCAATTATTTTACTAGTAGTTATTCATATATGTCAAGTTATAATGGGATGTTAAAAAATGCAGATACCAATTATGAAACAGATTGGAATCAAATGGAAACTCTGAATATAGAGAAAACAGGTTATAATTACTGGCTGGCTTCTCGTGAAGTTATTTCTAACTCTACCAGTACGAACTTCTGTGTGAGACTTGTAAGAGACTATGGATACTTGGACTCGCGTTACCTGTGGACTATGTTCGAGTACTACATTAGCCCCTCGCGGGGCCGAAAATAGATTTGGCTTACGCCCAGTATTCACTCTAAAATCTGGAATCAAACTAACAGGAGGAGATGGAGTTAATACACCATATACATTAGCGCCATAAAATAAGAAGATGTGGGAAAAGTAGAATAAAAAATTAACAAAAGAAGCACCCAAAAGAAGTACTAACCGGTATGAAGTTTTTGTTACAAAGCAAGCCATACAAAGGAGGTGCTTCTCTATAATTAATAGAACAATACAAACAATCATCAAGGATTTTTCGAAAATATTTAAATGGTTGCAAAAATGGGAACACGAGAGCTTTTATGTTGGTGCTTTTTATGCAATGGAAAAAGAGGTAAAATTTGTAATTTTATCTCTTTTCCTGTATAATTAGGATATAGAATAATAAAAGTTAGAAAAGAAAATAAAAAATAGATTACGATTATATTTCAAAGGGAGAGGAGATAGCATTTGCAACTTTTGAAATAGTAGAATAGTAATAAATAAAGATTCAGAGAAGACTAGAAGAATTCTATATGATTATAAAGCTATTCAAAGAATAAATAAAGTCTATTAATTTTCAGAAGCTAAAGTATATAGAAAAGGAGGGATAAAAACTATATAAAATAAAAGGAGAATAAAAGGGGGGAAAAGAATATGGAGAAACAAGGAGTAGAAATGATTGAAAATAAAATGTTAGAAGAGACAAAAAATGCAAAATTTAAACCTAATATTGTGTTACAGATTCTTATATTTTTCTTAGCTTTTGGATGTAGTTATTTGATTCAAGTATTTGCTATATTTGCAATACTGTTAAAATTAGGACTAATGTATTTACAGAGTGACGTTTTAAATAATGTGATGCAAGGAGAGGAATATCTTATCTTTGGATTGTTGTTATCGGTTACTTATATAGCAGTAGCTTTTGTCTATTGTCTTTGCATTGAAAAGAGAAGTCTTACTTCTATGGGAATCTCGAAAAAAAGAGTTATTTCAAGCTATAGTATAGGAATTGCTATAGGTGCTATTATGATATTGGCTGTTATTGGAATTGGGTATTTATTTGGAGTTTATCAATATGTAGGAATAGGAACAATAAGTATAACAACTCTTCTTCTATTTGTTTTTGCGTTTATGATTCAAACAATGTCTGAGGAAATATTATTTAGAGGATATTTCATGAATTCATTAACAAATCGAGTAGGCAAATGGGGAGCAATATTTATTTCGGCATTTATTTTTGCATGTTTACATCTACCTAATGCTGGTATGAACATTTTCTATTTTATTAGCATTTTGCTATTAGGAGTATTTTTGGGGATGTATGTGCTAAAGACAGGTAATATTTGGGGAGCTTCTGGAATCCACTTTGCATGGAATTTTATACAAACTACGATTCTAGGAATTTCAAATACTACTATATCAATTAAATCTAGTTTCTTTCAACTTCAAGTAGTTCAATCGGAAAACACAGTAATAAACCAATTATTTGGAGTAGAAGGTGGTTTTGATTGTTTGTTTGTAATATTAATCGCAGTTTTAATTCTAGATGTGATAATACGAAAGAAAAACAAGAAGATGAAGCAAGTGGAGAAAAATTAGATATTATATTTTTCTAGATAGAAATGGAAAATAGGGAGATGATATCGATGAAACTATTAATTGGATTTGCTATACTTAGTGTATGTATCGTTATTTTGATAGCTATAATGCTATCTATTAAGAACTTTAAAAAAGAAACAACGAAACAGGTTTTATTTATGGCATTTATTATATTAGCAGCAATTTTAGTTGTTCTGTCTATTATAATTGATTGGAAAATAAGTCAAGACTATGCTATAAAACCAGACTGGGATAAATATTGGAACAGTATAGGATTAAATAAAAAGTACGAAACAGAAGAAGAGAAACAAGAAGCGGAAAGTATCGAATACGATAGACCAGAAGGAACCCAGTATTTTACAACGATAGACGGAAAAAAGACAAGATTACGTATTTATATGGATGAAAATTATATGTGGTATGTAGCAACGAATAAAAAAGGAGAACAATCTACAGAGAATTTAGAAGTTGGAGATATGCTTTCAAGAGATACGGATATTTACGAGATTACGGTAATAAATGTTAAAAACACAGATGAATATTATATAATGCTTAATTCAAGTGAAACATTAAAAATAAAAGATGAAAAAGGAACAGAATTTAAGGAAATAAGAGATGATAGCAATTGGGAACAAGAAGGATATGTATATGGTGGCATGATAGAAACAAAAGAATCCTCTTACACTATTATAGTAAATGATACAAAATATACCTTTGTTTTAAAGGAGTAGAATTAAAAGAAAGTAAATAAATATAAAACGGAAACGGTAATAAATATAAAATAGAAGAAGAAGTAATAAAAGCTGTATATGAAGACGATTATGAAAGTGAAAAGCCATATCAAGTTTGAGTATGATAAAGAAGAAAAGATATGGTATGTACATGGAAATGGAAATATGCCAATAGATAGGCTAGGAGAAGTAGCTAAAGTATATATTAAAGCAACAGATGGAGAAATATTATATATTTGGCATGAACAATAAAGCTGAGAAGAGTTTTCTCTTATTTTTATATTTTGCTGGTAAAGATAAAGATGAAAAAACTAAAGTAATCAAGCAAGGCAAGAGGATTTGTGAGAAGAATAGGATCAAATAAGAGATGGATAGACGGGTTACCCGATTTTCTCCATAAAACTATTGCACTCCTTAGAAAAAAGTGATAAACTATATACCAAGTTGAATAGAAAAAACGTTTAACAAGGACAAGGCAAATAGCGTAAAATCTTGTAGAGAGCTAGAGGTATGGTGAAATTCTAGTAAGAAAAATATCTATTTGTTATCCCCTTTATTAGTTGCTTATCCGAAAATTAAGTAAGATAAGACGTGCGAGCTCTGCGTTAAAGAGAAAGAGAGAAAATTAAGAAAGATAAGAAATATGGCCTTATCTACTTGATTTTAATTTAGGTGGTACCGCGGAAATATTAGCTTTCGTCCTAGTTTTAGGAGGAAAGCTTTTTTGAAGGAAAAAACCTTCGGGTTATGAGCCAGGAGAGTAGATAACAGGGCGGGCTTAATTCTTATGTTATTCATTTTAGAAAATAAAAGAAAAGGAGAGATTTGACAATGTGTGAAAACTGCGAGAAAAAAGACTATGGTAAAACATTAAACTTACCAAAAACAGATTTCCCAATGAGAGGAAACTTACCACAAAATGAACCAAATATTCTAAAAGAGGTGTTAGAAAATAACCTATATGAAAAAATGCTTAAGAAGAATGAAGGGCATACTCCATTTGTACTTCATGATGGACCTCCATACGCAAACGGAGAAATTCATTTAGGGCATGCATTAAATAAAATATTAAAAGATACCATTGTAAGATACAAAAACTTACAAGGATTCTATACACCATATATACCAGGATATGATACACATGGACTTCCAACAGAAAAAAGGGCTATCCAAGTATTAGGATTAGATAGAGATGCCATTGGTGTATCCAAATTTAGAGATACTTGTCGTGACTTTGCTTTAAAATTTGTAGATATTCAAACAGAAGGCTTTAAAAGATTAGGGGTGTTGGGAGATTGGAAGAACCCATATATCACTTTAAAACCAGAATTTGAAGCAAGACAGATTGGTGTATTTGGTGAAATGTATAAAAAAGGATACATCTATAAAGGGTTAAAACCAGTATATTGGTGTACAGACTGTGAAACAGCTTTAGCAGAAGCAGAAATCGAATATAAAGATTGTGACACAACTTCTATTTATGTAAAATTTGCAGTAACCGATAGTAAAGGAAAATTTGATAGTAAAGACACCTATATCGTTATTTGGACAACAACCCCATGGACCCTTCCTGGAAATGTTGGTATTACAGTAGGTGGGGAATTTGAATATAGTATTGTAGATGTAGGAAAAGAAAAATATATTGTAGCCACTGCTTTAGTCGATGAAGTTATGAAACTAGCTGGTATTTCCGAATACAAAACAGTAGGAACCTTAATGGGAACTGACCTAGAAGGAGTACTTTGTAAACATCCATTCTTAGAGAGAACTTCTCGAGTTGTACTTGGAAGCGAAGACACCATTGTAGTAGAATTAGACACTGGTACTGGTGCTGTTCATACTGCTCCTGGATATGGTAAAGAAGACTATATGTGTGGAATGAAAAATGGATTAGAAACCGTTGTTACTGTAGATGGAAAAGGATATCAAACAGAAGAAGCTGGACCATTTGCGGGAGAATTTTACGCAAAATCTAATGACAGTATTATTAAATGGCTAGAAGATAACCATTACCTACTAAATAAAGAAGTAATTAATCACTCTTATCCACATTGTTGGAGATGTAAGAATCCTATCATATTCAGAGCTACAGACCAATGGTTTGCATCAGTAGATGGATTTAAAGATAAAACCATTGAAGAAATCCACAAAGTAAAATGGATACCAGGTTGGGGAGAAGACAGAATTGCTAGCATGGTAGCCGATAGAGCGGATTGGTGTATTTCAAGACAAAGAACATGGGGAGTACCAATTCCAATTTTCTATTGTGAAGATTGTGGAAAGGAATACATTACAGAAGAAAGTATTGCAAAAATCCAGGAAATCTTTAGAGAAAAAGGCTCTAATGCATGGTTTGATCTAAGTGTAGAAGAATTAATACCAGAGGGAGCAACTTGTTCTAATTGTGGTGGACACAAATTCAAGAAGGAAAGTGACATTATGGATGTATGGTTTGACTCTGGAACAACACATCAAGGGGTTCTAGTAGAAAGAGGACTTCCATATCCAGCAGACCTATACTTAGAAGGAAATGACCAATATAGAGGGTGGTTCCAATCATCAATTCTAACTTCTGTTGCTGCATTTGGAAAAGCACCATATAAACAAGTATTAACACATGGATTTATCATTGATACCGATGGTAGAAAGATGTCAAAATCACTAGGAAATGGAGTAAATCCACAAGATGTTATTAAACAATATGGAGCCGATATATTAAGATTATGGGTATTAGGCTCTGACTTTAAATCCGATATTACAGTTTCACAAGATATTATGAAACAAACAGCAGAGGTATATCGTAAAATTCGTAATACGGCAAGATATATGCTTGGAAATACATCAGACTTTAATCCAAATATAGATATGGTAGCCTATAGCGAACTAGAGGAAATTGATAAATGGGCACTTGCTAGATTAAATAAATTAATCGCAGAATGTACAGAAAGCTACGATAACTATGATTTCCATATTGCATATCGTGCCATCAATAGCTTCTGTGTTACAGAAATGAGTAACTTCTATCTAGATATTATAAAAGATAGACTATATACATCAAAACCAACCTCAAAACAAAGAAGGTCAGCACAAACAGCGATGTACCATATATTAAATAGCTTAGTAAAAATGTTAGCACCAATGACTTGCTTTACAGCAGAGGAAATCTGGAAATACATGCCACATACAGAAGAAGATAATTTAGAAAGTGTTATGCTAAATAGCTGGCCAGAAGTAAATCCAGAATATACCGATGATGCATTAGATGTAAAATGGGAAAAGATAGTAATGTTAAAAGAAGAAGTTTCTAAAAAACTAGAACTTGCAAGAGCAGATAAAGTAATTGGACATTCTTTAAATGCAAAAGTTATTTTAACAGCAGATGGAAATAAATATCATTTCTTAGAAGAAAATAAAGAGCTATTACAAGAAGTATTTATTGTATCTGGATTAGAACTTGTTAAAGGAACAGAAAAAGATTCTGATTCTAACTTTGGTATTAAAGTAGAAATAAAAACAGCAGATGGTGAAAAATGTGAAAGATGTTGGATGTATTCTAACACTGTTGGAGAAGACAAAGAAAACCCTACTATCTGTCATAGATGTAGCGAAAGCTTAAAATAAAAGACAAAAAGCGTTCTTAAGAATAGAAATCTTAAGGACGCTTCTTTTATAAATAGATTTAGGTTAAAACAAAAATGAAAAGTGTATTTTTTTGACTAATAATATTGACTTATTCAAGTTTAAATTATATAGTTAAAAGCGAAGAAAAAGATGTAAAAGAGGAGGATATACAAATGAAAACAGGAAAAGAACAAGCGATTACATTAATTGCACTAGTTGTAACAATTATTGTTTTACTTATTTTGGCAGGAGTCAGCCTTTTCTTTTTAACAGGAGAAAATGGAATCATAACTAAGGCAAAATTAGCAACACAAAAAAATGAAATTGCCCAAATAAAAGAACAAATAATGCTAGAAATTACTCAATTGAATTTAGAGAAAAAGACGGATAATCCGACAAGTTCAGTATCACTAGATGAAATATTAGAAGATTTAGTGGAGAAAAAAATTGTAAGCACAGCAGACAACACTAACCATACAGTAGCGACAGACAAAGGATATTTATTTGAAATTGTAAAAGAAGGAGATGCTTTTTTTGTTAACTATATTGGTAGTACAGATAAAATAGTACCATCTTTATCATACACCTTAAGCACAGAAGATTTTACCAATAAAGTAACGATACAATTAAAAGTAAGAGAAGCAATTAATGGAATTAAAGAAATAACGTTACCAGATGGAACCAAAAATACATTTGATAGTTATACTCCAGAAAAAATGGTAAGTTATGATATAACAGCAAATGGAGAATATACATTTACCGCTATTTCTAATAATGGAAATAGCCAAAGTGAAAAAATACAGATTCAGAATATCGATAGTGAAAAACCAAGTGGAAGCTATTCTGTATCCACAACCAATTATACAGATAGTTGCACTATAACCGTAACAGGAAATGATAATAACGGTATTTCTAGTATTACTCTTCCAGATAATACAGAAGTGCAAGGAGCAACTGCACAATATACGGCAACAGAGAATAAAGAATATGTATTTAAAATCAAAGATGTTGCAGGAAATATAGTAGAATATAAAGTTCCTGTTTCTAATATTAGAACAGTTGTACAAGGTGTTGTTATTCCTTTGAATTTCTATTATGTAGGAGGAAATGCAGGTACAGGATTAGTTATTTCAGATGTAAAAGGAGATGACTTAAATAACAGTAAAGGTGGAAATCAATTTGTATGGGTACCAGTAGATGGAACTACGGTTAAATATGAAAGACAGGATTTTGGAGTATTAGATGATAGTTTTTCTGGCTATACGGAAACAGAAGACCCAACAAACAAACAAAGCGTAAATACTTATGGAGGTTTCTATATCGGACGTTATGAAGCGGGAAGTAAAGAAGCAACGGCTTCAGGAAATTATAGAACATCCAGTAGTACAGCAAACGACACCTTAATATGCAAAGCAAATTCCATACCATATACTTATGCAACACCAGGAGATGCTATTAATTTATCAAAGAAAATGTATCCAGGAACAACAGAATTAGTAACAGGTGCTGCATGGGATGCTGCAATGAATTTTGTAAATAAAAAGGGTGACAAAAGAGATATAACGAATTCAGTTAGTTGGGGTAATTACTGGGGAACTGCGTTAAAAGGTGACGATGGAACACAAATAAAATCAACGGACCCAAAACAAATGAGAACTGGTGTTACCAAGGCAACAATGGCAAATAACATCTATGACTTAGCAGGAGGAATGTGGGAATGGACAAGTGAAAAGTATGGAACAGATTATGCAGAACGTGGTGGTTACTATGGATATTATGGAAAACAATCAGGAGGATATCCAGCAGCCTATCGAACTCATAGTGAAAGTAATTATCGAGATGATACCGATACCTTTAGAGTGGTAATGTATATAAAATAAAAAGGGAGTTTTATATGGTATGTATAGCCACAAAATTTTGACTTTTTATTGCGTTATTAAAATAGTGCCATTTTAGAAGCAGACAAAAAGAAAACAAGAATAGAAAAAGGCCTTTTTACAGGTCTTTTTCTATTGTATAAAGAAGAAAAATTTAGTATAATAACAAATACAAAAGATGAAAGAAGTGAAAAGAGTGAAAGAGAAGGGAAGAATAAGCATATCTAACATTATTTCTGTTATTCTAATTATTGTGATTTTAGTAACAGCTTTTCAGATTTTTAAAAGATACAATTATGTAGGATATAAAAAAGCAGAAAATACACCATATACATCTAAGTTTTTAAGGGACAATAAAGAGAAAATAGGAAAAGCAGCAAGTTATGAAATTAAATCCGATAAATTTAATGATGCTATGTTTTCTAAAAAAGTGAAAGTAGAAAAAAACACACCATATAAAGTAACTTGTATGGTAAAAACAGAAGGAGTAGAAAAAGAAAATGTGTATTCTACTAGTGGAGCACAAATCTGTGTTGGAAATACGATTGAAAAGTCTATTAGTATAACAGGAACACAGGATTGGCAAAGATTAGAATTTATTTTTGATTCAAAAAATAGAGAAGAAGTAGAAATTGGATTTCGTTTAGGAGGATATGAAGGAAAATGTAAGGGAACAGCATGGTTTACAGACTTTACCATAGAATCTGGAGTGGCAGATACTTCTAGTGAATGGAATTTTGCTTGTATCTTATTAGAAAACGTGAATGTAAATGTAGACAAAAATGGACAAATAAAACCAGTCCAAGTATCCATGACAGAATCCGATATGCGTATTATGGAAGATAATATGGAACGCTTTCAGGCATCGTGTAAAAGACTATCTAATTATCAAATGAGTGTTAAATATGATATAATACGTGTTGCAGAACCCATTACACATCTAACTTATGATAAAGAAAATGGTTACTATATTTCACCAAGTGATGCACATGCTGTAATACAGAAATATATCCAGGGCAAAGAATATGACCATATCTTTATATGTACTAAACTAGGAAATGAAATTCACAAAAAGGATATAGAAGTAAAAGATTGGATAGGATTAGGGGGAATGGATTATTATGGAATTGGTTTTTCAAACATCCGACTTCCTAATGAAGAAAATAGTTATATATATCGATATGGCAGCAGTATTAATACATTCCCAGAAGAGGTTTTCATTCATGAGTTTTTACACTATCTAGAAAGAAATTCACATGAACATGGCTATGAAATACCTGCTCTTCACGATAGTGAAAAATATGGATATCAAAATGCAAAATTAATAGGACTAGAAGATTGGTATCGTGACTATATGCAAGGGAATATTACAGACGGAAATAGGAAAATAGGATTAAATTCAGCAATATATACCACAAAACCACCTAAAGAAAGTGATTTTAACTATTCATATAAAATGGATAGCTTTGATAAAAAAACAGGATTCTTGCAAGATGCAAAAGATATATTTACAAGTCTAGGACAAATTTTTAAAAAAGAATAAATCAAAAAATATAATAAAAATGAAATAGAAAGAAGCGAAAAAAATGAAAGTATCAGAATTTAATTATGAATTACCAGAAGAATTAATAGCACAATTTCCAATTGAAAAAAGAGATGAATCTAGACTTATGGTACTAGATAGAGAAAAAAAGACAATAGAACATAAAATATTTAAGGATATTCTTGATTATTTAAAACCAGGAGATTGTTTGGTAAGAAATAATACGAAGGTAATTCCAGCAAGATTATATGGAAGAAAAGAAGATACAGGAGCAAAAGTAGAATTTCTACTTCTTAAACAATTAGAAAAAGATGTATGGGAAGTAATGTGCAGACCAGGAAGGAAAATACATGTTGGAACAAGAGTTGTATTTGGAGAAGGAATTTTAAAAGGTGAAGTATTAGAAGTTCTAGATGGTGGAAATAGAAAAGTACATTTTGAATATCAGGGAATTTTTAATGAAGTGTTAGAAAAAATAGGCTTAATGCCACTTCCACCATATATTCATGAAACATTAAAAGAAAACGATAGATATCAAACGGTATATGCAAAATACGAAGGTTCAGCAGCAGCTCCAACAGCAGGTTTACACTTTACAGAAGAATTATTAGAAAAGATAAAAGAAAAAGGTATAGAAATTGCAAATGTTACATTACATGTTGGAATTGGAACCTTTCGACCAGTAAAAGTAGAAAACATAGAGGAACATGATATGCATTCAGAGCATTTCTATATCAAAAAAGAAGATGTTGATAAAATTAACAAAGCAAGAGATAATGGAGGAAGAATTATTGCAGTGGGAACAACTTCTTGTAGAGTATTAGAATCCATTAGTGATGATACAGGACATGTAAAAGAGGTGGAAAAGGATACGAATATCTTTATTTATCCGGGATATAAATTTAAATGCATTGATGGATTAATAACCAATTTTCATCTACCAGAATCTACGTTGATTATGTTAGTATCCGCATTAGCAGGCAAAGAATATATTATGAAAGCATATAAAGAAGCGGTAAGAGAAAAATATAAATTCTTTAGTTTTGGAGATGCGATGTTTATTCAATAAAACAATCAATGGAATAACAGATAACTTGACATAGGAGTTAAAGAGAGATAGGATATAACAAAAAAGAAACAAAGGAGAAAATTAAGATATTAAAGAAAAAAGAAAATATGATAAGGATATTAGAGAGATAAATAAAAAATCAAAACAAAGGAATTACCCTAATAGCGTTAGTTGTAACGATTATTATTTTATTAATCCTAGCTGGTGTCACCATATATTTCGTAATTAAAAGAAGAGGAGCAATTTTAAGATGACTTAGCCCTTCATAGGAGTAAGATGTGGTACCAAACATAATTGGTACCTTTTTTACGTGACAGGAAACTTGGGATTGATTTTCAGAAAATGTATTGTAGAAAAAAAGAGAATAAGGTATAATATATATTAGTGGATTATGTAAAAACGTAAAAATAAAACAAGACAAGGAGAAATAAATGGAACCAGCAATAAAATATGAATTACTACATGAATGTAAACAAACAGGAGCAAGAAGAGGAATTATCCATACACCACATGGAGATATTCAAACTCCAGTATTTATGCCAGTAGGAACACAGGCAACGGTAAAATCTATGACGCCGGATGAGTTAAAAAATGAAATTGATGCAAAGATTATTCTTTCTAATACCTATCATCTATACCTAAGACCAGGACAAGAAGTAATTAAAGAAGCTGGAGGACTTCACAAGTTTATGAATTGGGATAGAGCCATATTAACAGATAGTGGAGGATTTCAAGTATTTAGCTTAAGCGATTTAAGAAAAATAACAGAAGAAGGAGTAGAATTTAAATCTCATTTAGATGGAAGAAAAATTTTATTTACTCCAGAAAGTGTAATGGAAACAGAAAATATATTAGGTTCTGATATAATGATGGCATTTGATGAATGTTGCCCATATCCTGCTACGTATGAATATACTCAAAAATCAATGGAAAGAACAACAAGATGGGCAAAACGTTGTAAAGAAGCACACAAAAGGCCACAAGACCAAGCTTTATTCGGAATTGTACAAGGAGGAATGTACAAAGATCTAAGAGAAAAATCAGCAAAGGATTTAGTCTCTTTAGATTTACCAGGATATGCAGTAGGAGGATTAAGTGTAGGAGAACCAAAAGACCTAATGTGTGATGTTCTAGAATTCACAACACAATTCTTACCAAAGGACAAGCCAAGATACTTTATGGGAGCGGGTTCACCAGATTACTTAATAGAACTAGTACTTCGAGGAATTGATATGTGTGACTGTGTACTTCCTACTAGAATTGCAAGAAATGGAACTGCTATGACATGGAACGGAAAAGTGGTTGTTCGAAATGCAACTTATGAAAAAGATTGGGGCCCATTAGACGAGGAATGTGATTGCTATACTTGTAGGAACTATACAAGAGCATATATTCGCCATTTAATTAAAGCAGGAGAAATATTAGGAGTCAGGTTACTTTCGATTCATAATTTATATTTCTTAAGCAAATTAATGGAAAAAGTAAGAAAAGCAATTGAAGAAGATAGATTATTAGATTTTAGAAATGAATTTTATGATAAATATGGTTATAATAAAGACTTTACGAAAGAATAAAATAAAGGGAGGATTTAAAAATGCAAATGATTGGAGAAGAATATAATCCGAAAAAAGAGAAAAATAAGAAACTAATGACAATTATTATTGTTTTGATTGTTATTTTAATATTTATTTGTATTGGACTATTTGCAGCAATTACCTATTTTCAAGGAAAGGAACTGAAATTATATATAGATGGGGCAAAACAAAGTTCAAGTTCTCTTGCTTCAGATTTATTTATTGTAAAAGATAATAAAGTATATGTATCCATTCAAGATATGGCAGGATTAGTGTCTTATGAATATTTAAAAGGAGAACCAAAAAATAACGTAGAAGATAGTACAAAAGGATTTGTAAGGCCACAAGAAGAAATAAGAGAGTATGGGGAAATTACTGGATTTACAGCGGGAAGTAATAAAATATACAAAACAACTCTAGAACAACAAACGATATATAATTATACAACTGTAAATAATGAAATTATTTTAAATAATGGAAAGATTTATGCTAGCCAAGAAGAAATAGGCAAAATATTTGATATGAATTTTGTATATGATTCAAATGAAAATACTATTAACATCTTTACTTTGAAATATTTAGTAGATTATTATACTGCTCAAATCACAAATTATGATTATACAAAACTAAGTGAGGATTTAGCAAATCGAAAAGCAATTTTAGACGGCTATCTTGTTGGAGCTAAAGGAGATACCGAATATGGAGTGAAGAGCATAAAGAACGAATTAGTATTAAGTAATAAATATACCAAAATTGAATATATACCAGTAAAAGAACAATTTTTAGTAACAGATCCTGCAAATAAGGTAGGATTAGTAGACAATAAAGGAAATTCCAAGATACAAGCTATTTATGATAGCCTAGAAACATTAGATGACCAAACTAATTTATACATTGCAAAATCTAATAATAAATACGGAGTAGTAGACGAAAATGGAAAAATTATTATTCACTTAGAATTTGATAAAATAGGAATAAACACAGAAGATTTCCCAAATAATGATATCAAAAATCCATATTTACTGTTTGATAATGCAATTCCAGTAAAACAAGGGGAAATGTGGGGAATGTATGATAAAACAGGAGTACAAATTTTACCACTAGAATATGGAGATATTGGTTGTAGGCAAACTACAGTTAATAATAAATCTGTTATTAATGTAGCGGTATTACCTAAATATGAAGCAATTGTGGTAAAGAAAAATGATTTATATGGTATTGTAAATTCAAAAGGTGAACAATTAATTGCACCATATTTAACATTTGTATATTCAGAACAATCCAATGGAATTACCGAGGATTACATGGAATATATAGGGCAAAAGTTAAAAGTTTCGGATTACTTGAAACCAGTAGCACAAACTAAAGCAGGAACACAAGAAAATGAACAAACAAATACAACAAATACTATTTCCAATAATACAGTTCAAACCAATACAGTAGTAAATAATGCGACAGGTACCAATGGTAATGTTGCGAGTAATGTAGCACAATAATAAGAAGAAAAGTATTTAATAGAAAATAGATAAAAAGAAACAGTTAGACAAAGAAAAGTTCTGATTGTTTCTTTCCTTTTTGCTTGCAGGACTAGATGATAGAACAAAATAGTTCTAAAAAAAGAAAACCTCCATATACTAATAGTAAAATACTAAAAGGAGGAAGAAAAAATGCCGAAAGCCTTCGAGAATAGAAATGAAGAAACAACGAATAATATAATTAATATATTAAAAGGAACTGTTTTTGCAATCCGGACTAACTCTTATATTACTAGTTATCTTTTCTCTTGTTTTAACATTTACCAGTATACCAGAAAGTGTAGAAATACCAGTTCTTATCATTATCACAGCGATTAGCATATTAATCGGAAGCTCCTTAAGCACAATAAAGTTAAATAAAAATGGAATCCTAAATGGTGGTGCTGTAGGACTTATCTATATTGCTATTCTATACATTTTATCTACTATTGTAACAGGGACATTTGCATTAAATATGGCTGGAATTATACTTGTTATTTGTTCTTGCGTTGCGGGAATGTTAGGTGGTATTATCGGAGTAAATATGAAATAATAAAAGTAAGAAGATAAATAGAGAAAAATAGAATAGATCATAAAAAGTACTAAGCGTGCATGCTTAGTACTTTTTTCCGAAAAGTGGTTGATATTTTTGTGTATTTAAGATAAAATTTAACCATCGTATGAAAATAGCTAATAATAGAAAAATTAAAAAGAAGATAAAGAAATTAAAGTATAAAAAGCAAAATCAATTAATAAAAAAGCAAAATGAATTAAAAAAAGAAAAATAGAAGAGAAAATAAATAACGAATGAAAGATAATGTAAAAATAACTATTCGAAATACGACAGAATAAAGATAACAGGAGGAAAACAAATGATAACATTCGAAGATATAAAGAAAAATCCAGAAGTACAGGCATTAATAGAAGGAAGTCAAAGACAACTACAAGAACTTCGGATATACAGAACATTCTTTTCGCCATATTTCCATTGTATCAAATCGAGCTGCTCATATTTTAGAAGAATTAGGATATGACAAACATCGTATTGAATTAGCTAAAATAGCAGGATATTTACATGATATCGGAAATTGTGTAAATCGTAATGACCATGCACATTCAGGTGCAATATTAGCTTATCAAATCTTAAAAGAAATGGGAATGGACCTAAAAGACAGAACGGATATTATGATGGCAATAGGAAATCATGATGAACAAACAGGAACAGCCGTTAGTGATATATCAGCTGCACTCATATTAGCAGATAAATCGGACGTACATCGTGATAGAGTAATTAATACAAATATGTCTACATTTGGAAAACATGATAGAGTAAACTATGCTGTAACCAATGCAGTTCTTACTATTGATAGTAAAGATAGAAAAGCAATTTTGAATTTAACTGTTGATACTGATATTTGTCCAGTATTAGATTATTTTGAAATTTTTATGGATAGAACTATGATGAGTAAATATGCAGCAAAATATTTAAAAATTTGGTTTGAATTAATTATCAATGATACCAAACTGTTATAAAGAAAAATATAACAGAAGTATTCAGATAAAACAAACAAGATAAAAAGGAGGAAAAAACGTGAAACACACAAAAGCATTAAAAACGAGTGCAATCGTACTACTTATTATACTAATAACTATGATATCTTTTGTAGGTGTCTATACAAAAGATAAGAATCAGATGGTAAATAGAATACCAGATTATCAATTAGGGAGAAATATTGAGGGAAAAAGATTAGTAAAAATAAATCCATCTGAGGCAACTCAATATGTCATTAAAGACAAAGATGGAAAAGTAATAGAAACCGTAGCTTCTGCAGATGATTTAGAGCAAAAGGGATATACGGAAGATTCTTTAAAAGAAAAGGAATATACAAAAACAGAAGAACCCGTTAATGCAAAAGAGAATTTGACACAAGAGAATTATGAATTTGTAAAATCGATTGTCGAAAAAAGATTAGCAGATGCTGGTTCAGATGATTATCTTGTAAGATTAGACAAAGAAACAGGAGATATTACAATAGAACTTGCAGAAGATTCTAAAACAGATATTATTATTAATAACCTAACCACCATTGGAAAACTAGAATTAAAAGATGAACAAACGGGAGAAGTTTTATTAGACAATAACAGTATCAAAGAATGTAAAGTTGGATATGTAAATCAAAGTTCAACAAGTACAGGAACATCTGTTGTATTACAAATCAAATTCAATAAAGAAGGGGCTAAGAAATTAGAAGAAATTAGTAAAAACTATACCAAGACAACAGATGAAGAAGGAAACGAAACAGAAAAAGATGTAACTTTAAGTATAGATGGAAGTAAGATTGTAACCACCTATTTTAGTGAACCAATTACAGATGGAATATTACCACTAACAATGGGACAATCTGCAACAGATGAAACAACGATTCAAAATAATGCTATTCAAGCAGGTAGTGTAGCAATGGTATTAAATAATGGAAAAATGCCAATTACTTATACAGTAGACCAAAATGAATATATTGCCTCTAGTATTACAAAAGATATGTTAAAATTAGTAGCATATATAGCACTAGGAATTATTCTCGTAGGATCAGTTATATTTATTATTCGCTATAAGAAAACTGGAATACTAGCAGCAATTTCGTATATTGGACTTATTGGTCTATTCTTACTTGTTATTCGTTATACAAACGTTATTCTTACCATAGAAGGATTGTTTGGAACTGCAATGATAGCAATACTTGCATATATAGCAATGAATCAAATAGCGAAGAAAGTAAAAGAAAGCCGAGATAGAAAGGCAGATAAAGAACAAATTAGCAAAGAAATCAAGGAAAACTTAACATCCTTCTTTATGGCAATAGTTCCAATTTGTATTGTTGTAATAGCCTTCTGTTTTATGAGATGGACTCCACTTGCAAGCTTTGGAATGGTAATGTTCTGGGGATTCGTTATCATTGCTATATACAATATCCTAATAACGAAAACATTACTAAGTATACAAGCAGATGACGAATAGGAGGAAAGAAAATGAAAAAAATATCAAATAAACAAAAAATTATATATGCAATCCTAGCAATTATTATCTTAGCAGGTATCGTTATAACAGCAACAATGGGACTTAATTTTAGTATAGAATACGCAGAAAGCAAAAGAATTGAAATTGCTATTGGAAAAGAATTTGAAAGTATAGATATCAAACAAATTGCAAAAGAAACTTTTGGAAATGTACCAATGAAAGTAGAAAAGGTAGAGCTTTTTGAGGATGTAGTAGCTATTACGGTAAAAGATGTAACAGATGAACAATTAGAAACATTAAACAAAAAAATAAATGAGAAATATGGATTACAGCAAGAAAGCAAAGCCTTAAAGGTAACAAAAATGCCACATGCAAGAGGAAGAGATTTAATCAGACCATATCTCGTTCCAATGGCAATTGCAACAGCTATTATTTTAGTATATCTTATGATACGTTTCTATTCTTTAGGAATAGGAAAAGTATTAGCAAAAACAATAGGAATTACAGTTTTAGCAGAACTTACTCTACTTAGCTTAATTGCTATTACTAGATTCCCTCTAAATAGCTTTGTTATTCCAATGGGATTAGTGGTATATGTGGGAGCTCTTGCAATACTAACAGCTAATTTCGAAAGAAAATTAAGGACAAAAAAATTAGAAGAAAATAGTGATAAAAAGAAATAAACAAAGTAGATGAAAAACATAAAAATAAAGTAAATAAAATAAAGAAAATTTAGAAAAAGAACAAAACAAAACCAATCTTAATATAATATGTTAAGGTTGGTTTTATTTTGCTGAAAAAGGAGGAAAAAGTAAGCATGGATATAAGAAGACTAAAGGGAAAAGTAATAAGAAATATAAAAAGAACAATAGGCAATAATAGTGGATACTTAGGTTCCTTCTTCAGACAGACAAAAGGCATAGAAGAAGTAAACTATTATCAAGCAATGCAAATATTAAGAAATGCTCCAAATAGTATATTAGTGGATGTGAGAAGTCCACAAGAATATAGAGAATTTCATTTGCAAGGAGCAATTAATATACCGTTATATGATATTACAAGTAGTAACATGAGAAAGGAAATTCCAAATAAAGAAACTACTATTATAACTTACTGTCAGATAGGAAAAAGAAGTAAAGAAGCAGCAACTAGATTATTAGATTTGGAATATTCTAATATATACTTGATAAAAGGTGGGTTGGAAGGAAATGATAAGTATTTTTAAATAAAATTAGAATAAAAGAAAGCATAAATTTTAATTATGCTTTCTTCATAAAATCTAAAGTTATTATCGATTTATCTACTATCTTATATAATTTTATCGAATAAATAAGAAACAGAACCATGAATATATCGATCAAGGGCAAAAGCAATACCTCCTAAAATAAGAAGTGTTATTAAAATTGCAATAGGAAGGGAAACAAAAGTAAATCCAAATCCCAAAATAACAAATAATAAAATAGCAAGCATTCCAAATGCTATAGTATAGAACATATTCATATTTTGCTTTACAACCGCATACTCGGTATCCCATTCTAATTTTGGCCTTTTTAAATCTACAAGAATACCTAGGTAACAGTTTATTAAGTTTAATATATTAGCAATTACCCAAAGTATTACTAGAAATATAAAAGAAGCACTAAATAAAACTTTCATCGTAATAAGAACAAACAATATAGAAATATTATTAAGCAAAAAGGCTGGTGCTACTTTGTACCATATTTGTTTATATAGTGGTACGGGAATGTATTTGCTAAAAACAGCATAACTTCCATCTCTCGAAAATGCAGTAACCGTGATATAGGAAAACAACATAAAAAATTGAATAATTCCCATACAAACACAAAGAGTGATAGGTGAATGAATGAAGGGAGTAACTTCTTGTGTTAAGCTTGAAATGCTACCATTTGCATCACTACCAAGACCAGCTACGAAACATACTCCAAAAATGACAGGGAGTAGAATGGCTGGTAAAATACATTGCATAAAGAAAATAGGATTTCGAAATAGCATCTTAAATTCCTTCATAATATAGGAATATGAAATGGAATGAGATTGAAATGCTTTATCAATATTTAGTTTTCTTTTTGTTTTTGTACCACCAGATAAACTTCCAATAGCACCTCTTAAATATAATTTTTGACCTAAGAAAATGAAGATAACATAGGAGACAACTGTAATAGTAAATAGTTTTAATAATCCCCAGAAAGCAGCTAAAAATGTTGTACTAGTTAATGCTTCAACAGAGGGTTCTATAGTAGGGAAATAAGAAGAGATGGTAGATACCATACTATTTGCCTGCATTAAAGAAGCTAACATTTCTTCTTCTGACATTCCTTGTTGTTGTCCATTTATAAAGAAGAGTTGAATTCCTACTACAACGGCAATAATTATGAAGCTGGATACTAGTTGGAATTTGTCTTTATCACGAAATAGCTTTGAAAAACTCATGATAATCATCATAATAAAGCAAACGATAAGGCCTGGTAAGATAGGAAATAAAAGTAGCACGAAGATGGCAAATAAATAAAATAAGAAGCCAGCACCTGTTAAAATTCCATATAGTAGGATAGGGACAAGTCCAAATAAGCATTCAATCATATATTCCGTAATAATAATGGTATTAAATTTTGCAACTAACAATTCCCATGGCTTTATTGGAAATGGTAAGACATGTTCTACATCTTTTGAAAAATAGAAAACATTAACACTGGTAAAAATCGTTTGAAAAATAACTAAAAACGCAATAGCAAGAAAGAAAATACCAATGAATAAAGTTTCTTGATGTATACTCATAAAAGATTGAATCATACCAAAACTAATAAATCCAAAGATAGAGGCAATATATACAATAAGAATAATTGCTAAAAGGATACCTCCTATCTTAGCTCTTGTTTTTCTTTGTTTACCTTGGCGGGAAAAACCAAAGTTATTTTGATAGGAATTTTTTAAAAATGCTTTGGTAAGAGAAAAGATTTTATTATTCATCTTCAGTAAGCTCCAAGAATAAATCTTCTAAGGAACCATTATCCTTCAAGCTTTTTTTCATTTCTTCGATGGTTCCCACAAATATTAATTTCCCTTTATTAATAATTCCTATCCTATCACATAATTTTTCTGCAACCTCTAATACATGAGTAGAAAAAAATACACTATTTCCACTATTAGCATGTTTTCTCATCATTTGCTTTAAGTCATGAGAAGACTTAGGGTCTAACCCTGTCATTGGTTCATCTAAAATCCAATTCTTTGGATTATGAAGTAGGACACTTATAATAATAAGCTTTTGTCTCATACCATGAGAATAACTTTGCATTGGATTTTGAAGTACATCATAAATTTCAAACTGTTTTGCTAAGTTTTCAATTCTTTCTTTTCTTTCTGCAGATGGAATTTCATAGATATCTGCTACTAAATTTAGATACTCAATACCTTTTAGTTTCAAGAAAATATCGGGATTATCTGGAACAAATCCAAAATTTTTCTTAGCCTCTAATGGATCGTGTAAAATACTATGATTATCTACTAAAATGTCTCCTTTATCTGGATTTAAAATACCGGTAATCATTTTTATTGTAGTTGTTTTACCAGCACCATTAGGACCTAAGAATCCAAAAATTTCTCCGTCTTTTATTTCTAGGTCTAAATCGTCAACTGATTTTTTATCCTTTACATAGGATTTTGTAACATGCTTTATTTGTATCATGTGTAAAATATCCTCCTTTACTTTTAATAGATATATTATATATCTGTTATATGGGAAATACAATATAAATTTATCACAGGTATGAATTGCAAACGAAGTACAGCCCAAAATTAAGCTTAATACAAGGAAATGCTACAATAAGAATAAAGACTTTTCTTTTTTTGAAATTCAATTCGACAATTTAGGAAAAAAATGGTATAATATCCAAAGAAGAGAGAAAACTCTCTTTAAAGTTTTAAGGTAGTTATATAAAAGGATGTGAAAACACATGAGAGAAAGAAGACGGACTAGCACTTTAATAGTATCACTTCTTCTAACTGCTATTTTCTATTTCTTCCTTTTTTTAATATCGATTCCATTGCTAATAATAAATGGGATAAGAAGGATTTGTGAAAAAGAGTAGAAAGGAAAAGTAGTAAAAAAGTATAACTATTAAAAAGAGAGATGGAGTTATTCCATCTCTCTTTTTATAATTTCTCTTAGATAACTGCTCTATTTTTCTAATTTATGATATGCTTTCTTTCCTTTTTTTAAGATAGCATATCCATCTTTAAAATCAGAATCAGATAAAACATAATTAACATCCGTTATTTTTTTATCATTTAAAGAAATACCGCCTTGATTAATTAAAATTCTTGCTTGACCTTTAGAAGGAGCAAATCCTATTTCAATCATAGCATCTAGAATAGACATATTTACATTTCCTATTTTAGTAGTAGGCATATTATCAAGAGCACCTTGTCCTTCGAAAAGGGCTTTGGCTGCTTCTTCTGCTTTTTTCGCTTCTTCTTCACCATGGATGATTTTAGTGATTTCGAAAGCAGCTACTTTTTTGGCTTCATTGATTCTTTCATCTTGATATGCACAAAGTTCATTTACCTTCTCCATTGGTAAGAATGTAAGTAAAGATAAAACTGTTTTTACATCTTCATCTGCAATATTTCTCCAGTATTGGTAGAATTCATAAGGAGAAGTTTTCTCAGGGTCTAACCAAAGAGCACCTTTTTCTGTTTTACCCATTTTCTTTCCCTCTTTTGTGGTAAGAAGTTTGAAAGTTAAGCCATAAGAATCATCCATACCAATTTTACGAATTAAATTAACACCACCAATGATATTAGACCATTGGTCGTTTCCACCCATTTCTAATTTACAACCATAGTGGTCATGTAAATACAGAAAATCATAAGACTGCATTAGCATATATCCAAGCTCAAAGAATGTTAATCCTTTTTCCATTCTTTGTTTATAACATTCAGCAGCTAACATGGTATTGACAGAGAATAGGGAACCAATATCTCTCATAAAATCAACAAATTTTAAATCTAAAAGCCAATCTGCATTATTTACAATAATAGCAGCGTTTTCTCCTTCAAAAGTTAAAAAACGAGATAATTGCTTTTTAAAACATGCTACATTATGGTCAATTTCTTCACGAGACATCATTCTTCTCATATCGGTTTTTCCCGATGGGTCACCAATAGTAGCAGTTCCGCCACCGATTAAGATAATTGGTTTATGTCCATTTTTTTGCATATGAGAAGCCACCATCATAGAAACAAAATGTCCTATATGAAGACTATCTGCAGTAGGGTCAAAACCAATATAGAAAGGAACACTTTCCTTTTCAAATAATTCTTTAATTTCTTGTTCATGAGTCATTTGCTCAATGAATCCTCTTTCTTCTAGTACATCAAATACATTTGCCAAATTTTTTTCCTCCTTTATTTTTTCTATCCAAATTTAATACATACTATATCATAGAATACAAAAAATAACAAATTGCAAAATATATTTATATATTTCCTGCCATTTGTTATTTCCTTTGTTTTTAAGTACTTGCATAATATCTCTATCTAGAATATAAAAAATTAATCCTAGAAAAGTTTATAAATTTATATTTATATCATCTAGTCCTTTACTTTCTAATTTTTGAATATAGTCAGAAAGTTTTTGTCCAGATAGGTAACGATTAATATTTTTTACAGAAATACCGGTCTCGGCAGAAACTCTATCGATTGAATTAATAGAATAGTTTTGCTCTAAATATTGATTAAATTTAGACATTTCAAATTTATCTTTTGGATAGCATTTAACACATACATCATCCTCTGACATATAAAAGCAACCACAACGTGCACATTTTTTAAATTCCATTTTTAACCTCCTAAAATGATAGCTAAGATGCCATTTTTTCTTTTGCAACATTTTTCCTTCTTGTTCGACAGTTATTGTATCATAAAAAAATGGAAAAGAAAAGAAGAAAGAAAAGATTTTATGAAGAATTGAAAAAGGGTAAATTGTAAAAGTATTAAATTGCAAACTAAACTGTAAAAAATTTGGGAAATAACTCTTGACAAATAATGTTTTTTGTATATAATAATGATAACAATTATCATTATTTAAAAGGAAGATAAAAATGAAAAAATATAGCAAACAAAGAGAATTGATTATAAACTCTCTAAAAAACAGAACAGACCATCCAACAGCAGATATGTTATACATAGATTTAAAAAAAGAAATGCCAAACTTAGGAATTGCTACAGTATATCGTAACTTAGTAGAACTATGTGAAGAGGGAGTTATTATCAAAATAAAATCGAAAAATGGTCCCGATAGATATGATGGAAATACGATGCCACATATTCATTTTGAATGTGAAAAATGCGGAGAAATTTCAGATATCTTTTTGGACGGAGCAGGCATCAAAGTTTTAAATAATGGTATGAAAAAAATAGCCAAGGAAATTAAAGCAGAAGTTACAGGTTATACTATCTCTATAAATGGTACTTGTAAAAAGTGCATTGGCTAAATATAGATAATAAAATAAATAGGAGGAATGAAATGAAGACTTATGTATGTAAAGTATGTGGATATGTACACTTTGGTGAGGAAGCGCCAGAAAAATGCCCACAATGTGGTGCTCCAAAAGACAAATTTGTATTAAAAGAGGAAAATGGGGCAAAAGATTATGCAGATGAACACAAAATAGGTGTTGCACAAGGATTAGATGAAATGGTAGTAAAAGGATTACAAGATAACTTTATGGGAGAATGCACAGAAGTTGGAATGTATATTGCAATGAGTCGTCAAGCCGATAGAGATGGTTATCCAGAAATAGCAGAAGCATTTAAAAGATATGCATGGGAAGAAGCAGAGCATGCTGCTAAATTTGCAGAACTATTAGGAGAACTAGTTTATCCTGACACAGAGAAAAACGTAAGATTAAGAGCAGAAGCTGAGCATGGTGCTTGTATGGGTAAAAAAGAATTAGCAACAAGAGCAAAAGAATTAGGATATGATGCTATCCATGATACTGTACATGAGATGTGTAAAGATGAAGCACGTCATGGAAGAGGATTTGATGGAATATTAAAAAGATATTTCAATAAATAGAGAATAAATATAAAAGTATAAATTTAAGAAAAACTAAAAAAAGATAATAATTCAAGAAAAAAAGATGGAGATCCCATCTTTTTTTTGGAAGAACATGAAATTCTATTTTCACTTCTTTTTTGAGTTTCGTTGTTTCCTGCCTTCTAGATTCTTGAAATATAGGTAACCCTCGTAATATGTTTGAATATCATAACAGTAGATGGATACCTTATTTTCAGTAACAAGGAAACTACATTTGTTAACATCTAGAAGACTTTCCGGAATAGTCTTAGACCGAAGAAAATTGTCAATCGACAATTTGTAAAAAGAAGAATGAAAAATATTGTTAGATTCCACTTCAATATAAATCATATAATTCCTCCTATCGGTATATTAGATACCTAAATCTATTATATCATAAAATAAAGAAAAAGTCCTTCTAAAGCAGAAGGACTTTTCGGAGGGAATTACGACTCCTCTTTTGAATTTTGCATAGTTAATTTTTGGAGATGGTTCAATGCTAGTTCATAGGAATTCATATTGAAAAAAGAAATGAAACAAGAAATCTCTTCATTTTCTTTTATTCGATAACTTCCTATTGGTATCTCTTTAGGGAAGGGATACTTTTTTAAATCATTCCGATTTAACATGGAAAAATCAACATGAGAAGAAGGACTAAAATACATTTCAATATATATCATAACAATTCCTCCTATTCCTACAAGTGTATCAAACACTGTATTTCCTCTAATTATATCACAAACGAAGTTAAAAATCTACCTTAACTTCGTTTGTAAATTTATTAGCTAATTTTAGCTATAGGATAGTTAATTTTTGATAATAGATTTAAATTCATCTATATGTTTTTTAAAATTGGTATAAGCTAAATCATAAATCTCATCACTTAGTGGGTCGACACCAGCCTCTTTTAATAACTCAATTGGGTCTTTAGAAGAACCAGATTTTAAGAAATTCAAGTACTTATCAGTTTGGCCTTTGTCTCCATTTGCAATCCTATCTGCAATAACAGAAGATACGGCATGCCCAAGAGTATATTTATATACATAATAATTGTAATAAAAGTGTGGTACAGAATAGCAGGAATATCCGGCAAGATTATGAATTTTTACATCTGGGCCCCAATATTCTTTAGTTAGTTTTTCATAAAGAGAGGTCATATATGGATTAGACAAACTCTCATCTTGAGAAACTCTTTCATGTAATATGTTCTCAAAGTTTGCAAAGAAGGGTTGACGATACATAAGTCCAATAGTTTCCTCAATCATACGATATAGTAAAAATAGTTTTTCCTCCTTAGAAGAAGCGGTTTTTAATAACAGGTTCATTAAAAGATTTTCATTAACAGTAGAAGCGACTTCTGCTACAAAAATACGATAGTTATGATTAATATATGGTTGGTTATTCGTAGAAAAATAGGTGTGTACAGAATGGCCTAACTCATGAATTAGAGTAAATACAGACTCTAGGTCATTTGTATAGCTCATTAAAATATAGGGATTAGTATCATATACGCCAGAAGAATAGGCTCCTTGTGCTTTACCTTGATGAGGCATATAATCAATCCATCTTTCATCTTTAGCCTTTTCAAGGATAGAATGATATTCTTTACCAAAGTTTTTGGTTGCTTTATAAATAAGGGAAAAAGCATCTTCTAATGTATATTTTTGGTCTGGTGTCTTTACAAGAGGAACTTGCATATCATAAAGTTCTAGTTTTTCTTTTTTTAGTATTTCTTTTCTAAGTTTAGTATAATCTAATAGATATGAATGGTATTTATCATTTGCCATATAAAGAATTTTATCAAATAATTCTTTTGGAGCATTATCTTCAAAAATACTAGCTTCTAAAGGGGATGCAAATTTTCTGGCTTTTGCATAAAAAACATCTTTTTTTATTTGGCCAGCAAGGGTGTTAGCAAAAATATTTGCATAATGACGATATTCTCCATAATAGTTTTCATAAGCCTGGCGCCTTACATCTTCTTTATCACTTTTTAGATATTCTAGAAGCATAGCATAGTTTAGAAAATGTTCTTTTCCATCTATGATAACAGGTTTAAAATCTGGTCTAAAACTAAAATAAGTTTCATAAGAAGAGTCTAAAGCATCATTTGCTAATGCTAATAGGCTTTCTTCTTCTTTATTTAATACATGTGGTTTAGAGCGAAGAATAGATTGGATATAATGGGTGTATTCTTTTAAGTTATCATCTTCAAGAAAAGTTACTACTTTATCTGAGTTTTCCAATATCTCTAAATCTACAAAAACCGTATCTTTTTGCAATTTTGTATAAAGGCTCATTGCTTTTGCATACTTTTCTTGAATTTCTGCATCTTCTGGCTCTACATCCATTGCTAAATGAGCATATTCATATAGTTTAGAAATGGTTCTATCTACTTTTTCATATAACTTCATAAAATCCAAAAATAAAGTTGGATTTTTGATGAAATTCCCTTGGTAATTAGGAATTTTGTCCATTTCTTTTTGGATAGCATTAAAATCAGATTCAAATGCTTCTGTGGAAGGATAAATTTTGCTTAAATCCCAAGTATATTTTTCTTCAATATCTTCTCTTTTCAAATTTCATTACCTCCTAATTTATGTATAATATTATCTTGGTTAATATATCACAAAAATGTGCAAAAGTAAAAAGAAAAGAAGAGGGGGAAAGAAAAGGGTTAAAATAGAAAAGAAAGAAGAGTAAAAAAAGAAGATGTAAGCCATCTTCCTTTTTAGAATAGTTTTATTCTTATTACCGTACCGTTATTACTTTTTTATTAAAAACAAAATCTGTTATACCAAGTTTTTTTGCTTTTTCTGTTAAAAGACTTTCAAAAGAAGTAGATATATCTTCCAGCTTGACTTTTTCTATTACTTCTTTTTGAATTTCTTCTTTTGCAATTTCCTCTAAAGCAATAAACTCGTTGTGGCTATATCCATTAAACCATCCACTATGGGAGCTTTGTCTCACATTTTCCAATTGAACAGATGAAATGTGAATAGCATTTGTGTCAAAAGTAATGGATAATCTACCATCTTCTAAAATAGAGAAATCAACCTTATCAAGAGGTAAAGAAAACATTACTACATATTCAGAATAAATGGTAATGTCAGCATTAAAAAGCCATTCTGACCACCAGTGATTCTCAGGAGTTTTATCATATGATTTTTGATAAGTTCCAGAGATGTTAGATAAAATAATTTCTGGCTCATTTGAGATTTCTGATATGAGAGTTTGCGCCTTTCCTTTCTTTTCTAAAATTTTTTTCTCCATATCAACATTACCACGGGAGTCTTCTAACTGATTTTCTAATGAAGCAGAAGACCGATAGTTTTGATAAAGGTTAAAACAAATTCCTACAGCAATACATACTAAAATTAGAATACAAACTTTTTTCGCTTTTTTCATGAAATTTCCTCCTTTTGCGATTCCAATTTTGTACTGCCCCTTCCCAAAAGAATAACGGTTTGCCCTTATTAAAGTGGCGAAATACTAAATTTTGGTAACATTAATAGTATAGCATAAAGATAGAGAAAAATCAAATTATGTTAACAATAAAGTATAAAATTTGAGAAAGAAACTAAAATATATTACTATACTAATATATTATTATACTTTAGTTTTAAAACTTTATATATTGGTAAGTATTAATAAAAAAAGTTCTATTAGCTATTGCCATTCTAGAAAATATATAGTATAATATCAAAGTTAATACACACATAGGGTGAGTTTAGCCAAAGTGCCTAATAAATAATTAGGTCTGGATAAATGCTGATACCTTGTGGAGGAATAAAACTAAAGGAGGAATTGAAAATGGCAGTAGTTGCAATGAAACAATTACTAGAAGCGGGTGTACACTTTGGACACCAAACAAGAAGATGGGATCCTAAAATGGCGGAATATATATTCCAAGCTAGAAATGGTATCCACATCATCGATTTACAAAAGACATCTAAAAAATTAGATGAAGCTTACAAATTCGTAAAGGAACAAGTAGAAGATGGAAAAACAGTTCTATTTGTTGGAACAAAAAAACAAGCACAAGATTGCATGAAAGAAGCTGCAACCAAATCTGGAATGTACTATGTTAACCAAAGATGGTTAGGTGGTATGCTTACAAACTTTGGAACTATTCAAAAGAGAATCCAAAGATTAAAAGACTTAGAAACAATGCAAGAAGATGGTACATTTGATGTATTACCTAAAAAAGAAGTTATTGGTCTTAAAAAAGAAATGGAAAAACTAGAAAAAAACCTTGGCGGAATCAAAGAGATGAATGAAATGCCAGGAGTTATGTTTGTAGTAGATCCTAAAAAAGAAAGAATTGCTATTTTAGAAGCAAAGAAATTAAATATCCCAGTAGTAGGATTAGTAGACACAAACTGTAATCCAGAAGATGTTGACTATGCTATTCCTGGAAATGACGATGCTATCCGTGCTGTAAAATTAATTGCAGACGTAATGGCGAATGCTATTATTGAAGGAAAACAAGGTGAAGTATTAGAAGAAGCTACAGAAGAACAAGTAGTGGAAAATACAGAACCAACAAGCATTGAAGAAGTAGTAGAAGCAGCTGAAGAAAAAACAGAAGAAACAGCTGAATAATACAAAATAAAAAAGTCAAATATATAGGAGTAGAAGTAAAAAGAAGAATCACATAGAC
>JBKXSZ010000023.1:0-24021 GCA_047017005.1 Clostridia bacterium
ATACCTCCACTACGGACTTTCACCGATTAACTAAACGACATGCCCGTCGCACCACTTAAAAAACCGAGTACATTCGTACTCGGTTTTTATTATTTTGCATATTCTACAACTCTTGTTTCTCGAATTAAATTTACTTTAATTTGTCCTGGATAATCCATTTGTTCTTCAATTTTCTTTGCTACATCTCTTGCCATTAATGTCATCTCTGCATCCGATACATGTTCTGGTTTTACAATTAATCGAATTTCTCTTCCCGCTTGTATTGCATAAGATTTTTCTACTCCCTCAAAAGAATCTGCTATTTCTTCTAGTTGTTCTAGCCTCTTGATATATGCCTCTAAAGTTTCACGTCTTGCTCCAGGTCTTGATGCCGAAATAGCATCTGCTGCTTGGATTAATACTGCTTCAATTGTTTTTGGTTCAACATCACCATGATGAGCTTGTACAGCATTGATTACTAATTCATTTTCTTTATATCGTTTTAATATATCAACACCAATTTCAACATGAGTTCCTTCCATATCATGGTCTAATGCTTTTCCAATATCATGAAGCAATCCAGCTCTTCTGGCAAGTTTTGGGTCTAATCCTAATTCTTCTGCCATAATTCTTGCTAAGTTAGAAACTTCTATGGAATGATTTAATACATTTTGTCCATAACTAGTTCTATATCTAAGTTTTCCTAATAGCTTAATAATATCTGGATGAAGCCCAATAACGCCGGTTTCCATAACTGCTCTTTCACCTTCTGCTTTAATCGTAGCTTCGACTTCTTCTTTTGCCTTTTCTACCATTTCTTCGATTTTAGCTGGATGAATTCTACCATCATCAATTAGTTTTTCTAGTGCTATTTTAGCTACTTCTCTTCGTAATGGGTCAAAACCAGAAATAACGACAGCTTCTGGAGTATCATCAATAATTAAATCAATTCCTGTTAGAGTCTCTAATGCTTTTATGTTTCTTCCCTCTCTACCAATGATTCTTCCTTTCATATCATCGTTTGGAAGTGCTACAATAGAAACTGTTGTTTCAGAAGTATGGTCTGCAGCACATTTTTGAATCGCATATCCAATTACTTCTCTTGCATTTTTTGCAGCTTCCTCTTTTGCCTTCTGGTCTAGGTCTTTAATTAACATTGCCTTCTCACTTTTAATTTGTTTTTCCAACTCATTTAGAAGTTGCTTCTTTGCTGCTTCTTTTGATAATCCAGAAATTCTTTGTAGTTCTGCGATTTGCTTTTCTAACGTTCCTTTTAATTCTTTTTCTTGTTCATCTAATTCATCATATTTTCTGTCTAATTCTCTTTCTTTTTTTTCTAATGATTCATACTTTCTGTCTAAATTCTCTTCCTTTTGAATCATTCTTCTTTCTTGTCTTCCAATTTCGCCCCTTCTTTCTTTTATCTCTTGATCTAATTCATTTCTAAGATTTAAGATTTCTTCCTTTGCTTTAAAGATTTCTTCTTTTTTCTTATTTTCAGCTTCTTGTTTTGCATTTTCTAATAGTCTTTTTACTTCTTGTTCTGCACTTTGAATTTTAGATTCAGCAATTTGTTTACGAATTACCATACCTATTGGTATACAAATTACTGCTGAGATAAGGAAAGCGGCGATTCCAATGATTACTTCCATAATCGCACCTCTTTCTTATTTAATTTTCAATGTTCAGATAAATATATACAACTAATTCTATGTAGAATAGAATATATTTTTTCTTACTATTTTATTTTATATGTATTTGTCCAAACTGTCAAGATATATTTAGAAAATACCCATAGGTAAAACGTTGGATAGCAAAAGAGAGAAGCTATCATATAAGCATCTCTCTTTTGTTCTCTCTTTCTTGGATTTCCAGTTAGGAAGCTCCATATTGTTTATCTAAAAAAGCTATTCAATTATTTTCGAATAGCTTTTTTTACTTTATGCTCTTGGGTGAGCTTTTCTATATACATTTTTTAAACTTTCATCTTGAAATTGCATATACACTTGTGTAGAAGAAATATCAGAATGTCCAAGCATCGTTTGGATTGCTTTTAAATCTGCTCCATTTTGCAATAAATGAGTCGCAAAAGAATGTCTTAATACATGTGGTGTAATGTCTTTTGTGATATGTGCTTGGTCTTTATAGTATTTTACTATTTTCCAGAATCCTTGTCTTGTTAATCTTTTACCATTTATATTTACAAATAAAGCTTTTACATTTTCGTCACGAATTAAAATTGGTCTTGCTTCTTCTATATATTCTCTTAATGCTTTTAAAGAAAGTGAACCAATTGGAATATTTCTTTGCTTTGAACCAGTTCTACATGTTACATAACTTTCATCAAGATTCACGTCATCAATATCTAGAGAAATAATTTCTGTTACACGCATCCCTGTAGCATATGCAAATTCAAGCATTGCTTTATCACGAGTTCCTTTTAAGTCTACATCTTTTGGTTGATCTAATAAAAGTTCTATTTCTTGAGATGTCAATACACTAGGTGCTTTTTTCTCTACTTTAGGAGATTGTATTCCCTCTGTTGGGTCATGTTTTATTTTTTTCGTTCTTAATAAGAATTGATAAAAAGAACGAATAGAAGCTAAACTTCTTGACATTGTAGATGTCTTTTTACCGATACTTTGTAGATGATCAATATATGCATGAATATCTTTTTCTGTTACTTTTAAATAATTGATTTTGTTTGTATTTACATAGTCTTCGTATTGAACAATATCTCTACGATATGATTGTAATGTATTGTCTGATAATTTCTTTTCATTTTGAAGAAATTCTAAAAAAAGTTTGATTTGTTTTTCCATTTTCCGATCCCCTATCCATAGAAATTTACATAAATTAAAGTTTATGTTTTTTATAGTTTGCATTCGTATGAAAAGAATTTACATAAACTTTATATAAGTTATATCAAATTAGCCCCAAATTGTAAATAGATTTTTACATAATTTTTTAAAATTCTACAAGTTATTTTTTATCTTTATCTACTATCATTTTTCTTTTCTTTTTCTTGTTGCATTCGGCTTATAAATACTTCACAATCAATAATAGAAAATTGCTTGATATATATACTTCTACAAAAGATGCTACTATTAATATTACAATAACTAAAAGAGAAAAAATAGTGTGACGATAAATCTCTAATTTGATATTCTCTTTTCTTTTGTCTTTCATAATGGATTGATATAGCTTTATTCCGGCTAACAGCTAAAGCTAATAAACAAGGAAGAAATAAAAGATTTTGTAATAACATACTTGCAATGCTGAATATAATTCCCTTTCCTACAGATAAAGTTGCCAATGCTGAAGAAATAGCATATCCTAAACAAAAACCTCGATAAGCAACAATTCCATATACGATAGGAATTCCAATTACAGTAGAACCCACAAACCATAAAATGACAGCTAAACTAATATTATCGAATAGCGATTGTTTTAATAGTTCTGCTTTATCAATCGTTTTATTCTCTTTTAAAGAACTTAAGAATTGATTTAAATATCCACTAATTTCTGTACCTTGTTTTTCAGATGCATTGTTAACAAAAACAATACCAGCCACCACGCCTATTAAAAGGAAGATAAACACAATAATATATTGTTTTAAATTATTTTGAATATGTGTTTCTAATACTGTTTTTATACCTGATTTTTTCTTCAGTTTCTTCCTCATCTATTTCCTCCTAAATTGATTTTTGTTTTATACATAATGTCTATTCGATAAGGAAATTATTTAGAACTATTTTTGAAGATATAAAAGAAGAAATAAAAGGATTTTTTTCTTTTATTTCTTCTTTTATTTTCTACATTTATACATCTTTCTTAACAGAAATTTTACCGTAATTACCGCCACCACCAGCTTGTACATTTATTTTTCCTTCTCTTGCATTCACAATATTTCTTGCTATTTTTTCTCCTACTACACCTTCTATATCATCAAAAGAAAGTTTATGTAAAATGTTCATTTCTGTTTCAAAAGCATTTAGTAATTTATCAATTGTTTTTCCTCCAAGTCCAGGAATGAATTGTAACGGGATTTGATAAATATATGGTGGTCTACCTTCTGGGCTTTTCGTTTCTTTTTTATCTTTTATAATTTCAATTCTATCATACACACCCATTGTAATATTTTTACTGTCGCAGTCTGGGCAAGTAGTAACAGGGGCTTCTCCTGGTACATTTCTTCCACATTTTTCACAGAATGTGCGGTGATATTTTCCAAGTTTAGGGTCTAGTCCATAATTACATAGAACTTTTCTTCCTTTCTCTCCCTTTAATGCCATTAATATTTCTTTATAGCTGATATCTTCTACTAGCATTTTATTATATTCTCTTGCTATTTTAGGTAAAGAATGGGCATCTGAGTTAGTTACAAATGTTTTACATTCTAGTTCGGATATTTGGTCTGCTAAAAAAGTATCTGAACTTAATCCCAACTCAACTGCTGGTATCTTATCATATTTTTCTTTAAAAATTTTTCTTAAGCTATTGGTACAATTTCCATAAAAGCTTTTATGAGGAGTAAAAACATGTGCCGGAATTAAAATTCCATTATATTTCTCTACAACGTCGATTAAATTATAGGCAGAAAAGTCAGCCCTTTGAGAGCTTAGCGTCATATTTTTAATATGCTGTTCCATCTCTTTCGAAAAGCCCTTAATATCTTTTAATTTAGGAAAAAAGCAAATATTATGAGCACTTCCTGTTTTCCCTTCATCATTAATTTCTGCTGTCTCAATTTCGCTTCCTAATAGGATACATGCTTTATTTTTATAGATGATTCCTCCATCTTCTATTTCATACGCTTCTCCTGTTTTTAGGAAATTTTCAATATCTTCTATTACATAAGGAGATGCACAGTCAATAATTCCTACTACATTAATTCCTTTCCTATCACAACATTCTTTTGCAATATTAGCAAAATTTAAGCTTCTTGCTGCTGTTATTTTAATTGGTTTGTTATTTTCGCTTCTTCCAATATGTACATGTAAATCTACAAATATTTCGTTCATTACTTGCTCCTTTTTCTACCTTTTTCTTTACTTCAAAAGAAAAGAGGTTCTCTTCCCTCTTTTACTCTCTTTCTATTTGTTCTTCTGTATGTTGCTCTTCTATAATACTACCACCTAAGTTGCGATAATTTTCTACTTCTTTTTTCACTCCATATGGTGTTCCATGTGATCTTGCTTCATAACTGTCTTTATCAGATATGATATAATCTCCATTCATTTCCATATCTTTCCCTTCGAGCTTACGCGCTCCTCTTTCATAGAATATTCTAGCTCCACCAGCTCTTTCTACAGTTCTGTCGAAGTCAAATATATTATTGATAGCGTCTTTGGTATCTTCAGCTTTTAAAATTACATGTTGCATTTTTGTACATAATCCAATAGCAATTCCATTACTATTTTTGAAATTTTCAAAAACTCCTTCCATTTCTTCTCCTAATTCTTCTTGATTAAATCTTTGTTCTTCCATTATGCTACCACCTCTACTTTATTTACAAAATCTACGAATTCACTTAAATAGCGATTATTCTTTCCCTTTAAATTTCGATGTTCTAGAAGTACCAATGCCTCATCTACTTTTAAAGCTATTCTCTCTGGTCTATGTAATAGCATACCACCAAATTGGTCTACCAATTCTAATATATCACTCTCCGGTTCTCTTGGTTGTAATTGACTATATCGGTTTACTCCTTCACAAATTCTGCAGAATCGGTCATCAAATCCTAATGTACTTAAAAATTCTGCACCTTCTTTTGCATAAGATTTAATTTTATCAAGCTTTGTTGGGTCTTCATTTTTTTTACAAGAGCACAAAAGGCAAGCTGTTAATACAAGATTTTTATCAACAGGAATTTGTTTACCTTCTATAAATTGTTTAGCTATTTCTGTTTTAAAAACCACCGATTTATCAAAGAATATATTTACTTTCTTTTGTAAATAGTACATAATTTCCATCTTTTTGATGCAATTTTTTTCGGATAAAATATAATCTGCAAATGTATCCATATTCAAAATCCCCTCCAATGGAACAATAGCAAGTTCATGCATCTGTTCTTTTTTCTTTGGTAATGCTTACTATCTTTGATGAAATTATATACTTATTTTGTTTTTAATTCAATATTGTTACACAAATGTCATATCTTTGTAATGTTTTTGTAGTAAAATAGATAGATATCGAAAGATACCTATCTTATAAATCTATTTTTATATCTCTAAATTAAATACCAAATATCTTAATTTGTTCTTTTAATTCATCTACTCCGTTGTTATTATATATAACATAATCTGAATTCTCAATGAAAAATTTATTTGGAGCCTGTGCTTTTAATCGGCTTTCCGCTTCTTTTTTGGTAATTCCATCTCTCTTACAAATTCTCTCTATCTTTACCTTTTCATTCGCAATAATACTAATAACGAAATCACAAATTTGGTCTAGCTTACTTTCAAACAATAAAGGAGCATCTACAATAATAATCTTCTTTTTTGTTTTATTAATAATTTTCTTAATTTCATCCACCACATAAAGGAAGGTAAGTTTATTTAATTCTTCCCTCTTTTTTTCATCCTGATAAATAATGTTTGCTAATTTCTTACGATTTAACTCACCTGTTTTGTTTACAATTCCGCTTCCAAAAGACTCTACAATAGAATTAAAATATACTGTTCCTCTTTTTGAAAGTTTCTTTGCAATTTTATCAGCATCAATTAATTCTGCATCATATTTCTTTACTAATATTTTACATGCTTCACTTTTTCCGGAACCAGAAGTTCCTGTTACACCAATTATTCGCACTATTATCACCTTACTTCATTTTATTTGGCATTTCTTAAGACTTTTAAGACCGGCTTTGGTACATAACGTGAAATATCTTTTTGATTGGTATATAACTCTATTACCATACTAGAAGATAAGAAACCTAAATTTCCTGCACGGAAATAGCAAGTATCTAATCCGGAACATTCTTCATTAATCTCCGCTATATTTTCTTCATATTGATAATCTGTACCATTCCTTAAACCTCTAATTAAATACTCTGCATGACACTCTATTGCAGCTTCTGTTGTTAATCCATGATAGATAACAACCTCAACATTAGTAAGACCTTCTACCTTCATTGTTTCTTCTATCGCTGCTTTCATTTCTACTCGATTGGTTCTATCTTGTTTATTCATATTATGCCCAATTCCAATTACAACTTTATCAAAACATTTACAAGCTTTTTTTACAATAGCTAAATGTCCGTTAGTAAAAGGATCAAAAGACCCAGCATAAAAACCTATCATCATTTCTTTCTCCTTTGTTTTGTACTACATTTTTATTATACCATATTTTTCTTTACTTGGATAGTGTTTACTTTATCTTGATAGCATAAATTTTTAGTAGGATTTATCTTCATTAAAATCTTGAACTAACTATGTTTCTTGATTTTCGAGATTCCTATTTAATTTTATATTTTTATCTTTATTTTTAGGTTCATTTAATAAACCTATTTTTAGGTCTTTTTTAAAATATCACAAATTCTTATACTGCTTTTCCATACCAAATGTTTTTTAATTCATAATACAGTTCATCTCTAGCCATACCTATTGGTATTTTTGCTCCTGTTGTTCCAAATATTTTTTTATTTGCTTTTTTCCTTATCCTTTTTTCTAATTTTTCTATTTTCTTTTCTCTTTTTTCTGCTTGTGATATATCTATTACTTTTTGGTAGATATCTCCTTTATTTTGTGTAAATGCTCTTAATTGGCTCATTTCATCTATTCCATTTTCACTCCATACCTTTGCATCTGTACTTAATCTTTCTGATAATGTATGATGTACTTGCCCTTCTTGGCAACATCCTGTTAATTTATCTTTGTATCTATCATGTGCCTCTATTCCGTCCCATTGATTCATTAGATATGTTTTTGTCTCTTTTACTTTCTTTAGTCTATTTTCTAATCTTTTTGTATCTCTTCCTAATCCTTCATCTTCTTTTATCTCTTGTTCTACTTTTTTTATTGCTTCATTCATTATATTTTCTGTACTTATCGGGTCATATTGGTCTATTGCTTCTTTTAATTTTGTTTTTAAATATTCATCGTAATTTAAATGGTTTATATATTTTTCTAAATGAAACGTATCTAGCACAAATACTGATTTTCCTATCCATTCTGTTCCTGATTTTATATATGATGCTCCATCTCCCATAACAAATACTGTCTCTATTTCTTCTTTTTTATATGTACATTCTATGTAGTACGCTACATCTTCCCACATTTCTTGGGTATCTTTGTATAGCCCTGAAAACGTGAATTTATCTACTAATTCTTTTCTTACTTGTTTTACTTCTGGTATTCTTTCTGGTTTCGTTAATGTCCTTTTTCGTGTATATATTGTTATTATTTTTGATATTGTACAACCCTTTTTATTTCTTTCTTTAACATGATCTTCGTCAACTTGTATGTATATATTTTTTGACCTTATTTTATCTTCTTCTTTTCGTTCTTCTATTTCCATTTTCCATTCATTTTTTCTTACATTTTTCATCACTGTCGTTGCACTTATTTCCATTTCTGGTACAACTAATTTTCCGGCTTTACTATATGATTGTTCACTTGCTTTTTGTATTAATTCTGCTTTTACTTTTTTGTCTATTCTTTCTCCTGTTTCTATTCCTAACACTTTATCTGTTAAACATACATTTTCTCCTGTTTCTTTATCTTTGTAATATCTTCTTTCAAATTTTGCTTTTCCGTTTTTTGTTATTAAACTTTTATCTGCAAATCTTATTGCTTCATATTGATTTTTTCTTTTTGAGTCTTCAAATACTAAATTTTCTATTTGTGTTGCTATTTCAGAAAAAAGTTCTTTTCCTAAAACATCTGTAAAGTCTTTGATTGCACCAGTTAAAGAACTTACATCATCTCCATTTAAAACTTTTTTTACACCTTCTTTTAAAATTTTGTTGTTTTTCTCATAAATCTTTTGTATAATTTGATACATAAGAGATACCTCCTTTTAAAATATTTTTGCGATAAAAATATTCTATCAAATTGGTATCTCTTATTCAATTTTTTTATCAAATTTTCCCTACTAAAAGTTTATACTAACCTTTATCTTTTCCATTCTTCTATTTCTTTTTTTAATTCTCTTCCAATAATCCTTTTCCTATTAAATATGGAGGTGTTTTTACTACTAGATTTTACAGGCTTCATAATGATTTGTTTGTTTTCAGAGATTCATTCGTTTACCATCTCTATGTTCTCCCCACAATTTGTTTTTTAACATCTGTCAATTATCGAAACATATGTTTGACATCTTTCTGTTTCTATGATATATTAAACGTAGTACATTTGTTCGGAGCTGATAAAGATGGATTTAATGGAAAAATTAGAAATATTAGCAGATTCTGCAAAATATGATGCTTCCTGTTCTTCCAGTGGCAGTAAGCGTTCTAATACTAAAAATGGTATTGGAAACGGTTATGAATCAGGTATTTGTCATAGTTGGGGTGCAGATGGAAGATGTATTTCACTGCTTAAAATTTTAATGACAAACGCTTGTATTTATGATTGCAAATATTGTATTAATCGTAGAGAAAATAACGTAAGAAGAGCAACCTTCACTCCTCGTGAAATTGCAGATTTAACAATTCAATTTTATAAACGAAATTATATTGAAGGGTTATTTTTAAGTTCTGCTGTTATAAAGTCCCCAGACTATACCATGGAGCATCTTTATGAAACGGTTTTTATTTTACGAAAAGAATATAAATTTAATGGCTATATTCATGCCAAAACCATCCCAGGAGCTAGTCAAGAATTAATTAATAAGCTTGGTAATTTAGTAGACCGTATGAGTGTTAATATTGAATTGCCTTCAAATACTAGTTTAAAATTATTAGCTCCTCAAAAAGAAAAAGATGGTATTTTGCAGCCAATGAAATATATTTCACATTCTATTCATCAGTCTAGTTTAGAAAAATCTAAATTTAAAGAGCGCTTTGTTCCTGCAGGTCAAACAACACAATTGATCGTTGGAGCTACTCCCGAAACTGATTTAAAAATTATAAAATTAACAGAAGGACTTTATCAACAATATCAATTAAAAAGAGTCTACTATTCCGCCTATATCTCTGTTAACCAAGATAAAAATTTACCCATGTTAAAAACTCCACCCCTTCTTCGTGAAAATCGCCTCTATCAAGCTGATTGGCTTCTCCGATTTTATGGCTTTAAAGCAGATGAATTATTAGATGAAACAAACCCTAATTTTAATACCCTATTAGACCCTAAATGTGATTGGGCTATTCGTCATTTAGAACAATTCCCTATAGAAATTAATAAAGCAAGTTATTATCAATTACTCCGTGTTCCAGGTATTGGCGTAATCTCCGCTAAACGCATTATTACTGCAAGAAGGAATTTTTCTCTACAATTTGATGATTTAAAGAAACTCGGAGTTGTTTTAAAAAGAGCACGATATTTTATTACCTGTAATGGGAAATATTATGATCCTATTTCTCATTTTCGAAAAAGTTTTATTGAAGAAAACTTGCTTTTTCAAGAGAGGTTAGATACTCCTAAGCTAAAATTAAATCAACTCTCTTTATTTGATATATTGCCACCAACAAAGGAGGATTCGATAAAATGTTTAACGGGAAATCTTTAAATACTATCTATCTGTTTGATGGAACTTTAGAGGGACTACTTACTATTGTTTTTAAGTGCTATATTGAGAAAACCATACCAGTTAAAATTTATGATATTTCTCTGTATCAATCAAATCTTCTTTATGAAACCAAATACATTGAAACAGATTTACAAAAAGCAGACCGTATTTATAACGGTATTCATAATAATATCTCTACCCTTACTTGGCATCGTATTTCTTATGCTTTTTTGTCTTTTCAAGAAAAAAAGAATTTAGCAATTGTAAAGTATATACTAAACGGATTTGTGGTAGGTCCTAAAATCGATGAAATGTTATCTTTGGATTATGTTTTAGATGTTTATAAGATATCAAGAAGAGTATTAGGAGAAGCGCATCGTTTAAAAGGACTTGCTCGCTTTCAAGAAGTTGCTCCTAACCTATGTTATTGTTCTCTCCATCCAGATAATAATGTAATAGAAGATTTAGGACATTTCTTCATGAAACGAATTCCAACACAAAACTTTATTCTTCATGATAAAGTCCGAGAAATTGTTTTTATATATAACCAAAAAGATTATAGAGTAGCTAAAATACATAATGAGAATTTCACAATGCCAGATTTAACACAAAAGGAAAAAGAATATCAAGCACTATGGAAAAAGTTCTTCCATACTATTGCAATAAAAGAAAAAACAAATCCAAGATTGCAAATGCAATTTATGCCCAAAAAATATTGGAATGATTTAATTGAAAAGAAGGGATAAGTTCTTCCCTTCTTTTCTCTATTCTTTATTCTTTTTTACTCTAATTTTTTTATTGCCTCTCTTGCAAGTTCATCACAACGATTGTTATATTCATTATCACTGTGACCTTTTACCTTATGAAAAGTCACTTGATGTATTTTAGTAAGGTTATATAGTTCTTCCCATAGTTCTTTGTTTTTAACAGGTTCTTTTCCTGCTGTTTTCCATCCATTCTTTTTCCAGTTATATATCCATCCTTGTAAAAAAGCATTTACAACATAAGCACTATCGCTATATAAATGTGCCTTGCAAGGGAACTTCAATAATTTTAATCCTTCTATAACTGCTGTTAATTCCATTACATTATTGGTAGTATCTCTTTTCCCTCCCGAAATTTCTTTTTTATTTCCTTTAAACATAAGAAGTGCTCCCCAACCTCCTGGTCCAGGATTTCCAGAGCATGCTCCATCCGTATAAATTGTTACAGTTTCTTCCATGATTTTCTCCTTTTAATTGTAAATTCCTTTGATTTATGATATTATATCAAGAAATAAAGAGAAGTACAATTCTTTCTTAAAAATCTTATATCATATCGTAATATTATAATAAAGGAGGTTTTTTGCTTGGGTAAAGTATTAGGTATTATAGCAGAATATAGTCCTTTTCATAATGGACATCTATATCATTTAGTCGAATCCAAAAATAGAGCTGGTGCAGAAGCGGTTATTTGTGTTATTAGTGGTAATTTTATGCAGCGTGGTATCCCTTCTGTTATTGATAAATGGACCAAAACGGAAATGGCTCTTCTTTGTGGAGCAGATTTAGTAATTGAACTTCCTACTGTCTATAGTATTTCAAGTGCTGAAAACTTTGCACAAGGTGCGATTAAAATTCTAAATTCTTTAAAATTAATAGATACTATCTCCTTTGGAAGTGAAACTTCCGATATTCAAATTCTTGATAAATTTGCTTCTGTTCTTTATCAAGAGCCAAAAGAATATGTTTCTATCTTAAACCATGAACTTAGCAAAGGTTTTTCTTATCCCAAAGCAAGAGAAAATGCGCTTCTTATGTATCTAAATGATATTCGAAAATATGCTAATGTGTTATCAAGTCCAAATAACATTTTAGGAATTGAATATTTAAAAGCATTAAAACGTTTAAAAAGTCCTATTACTCCTATGACCATAAAACGTGAAAAAGTTGGTTATCATGATAATTCCACTGTTAATGGATTTGCCAGTGCTACTGCTATTCGAAAAATGATTACTCAGGAAAAATTTAAAGAAATTCAAAATGTAGTACCAGAAAATATATACTCTATATTAGAAGAAAAGATAAAAAAAGGAAATACCGTTCCAGGTATAGAACGTTTTGAAAAAGAAATTCTATATACTTTCCGAAAAATGTCTCTTTCCCAAATTGCTGAACTTCCGGATGTTAATGAAGGTTTAGAACATTCCATCAAAAAAGCAGCTTCTTCTTGTAATAATATAAAAGACTTTATTACCATTGTAAAATCAAAACGATACACTCAAACAAGAATTCAACGTATTGCACTTTATGCTTTATTAGGTATTACTAAAAAAGACATAGCAATATCCCAAAAAGTAACTCCATATATTCGCGTTTTAGGATTTAATAGTATTGGAAAGCATCTTATATCTGAAATTAATTTACTAAATCCTAAGCTTGATATTATTGTATCTGTAAAACGTTATCTAGACATAATAAGTAATAAAAACCTAAAACGATTACTAGAAACCGATATTTTAGCGACGGATATGTATACACTTGGTTATGAATATGATTCTTGGGCAAATTTAGATTTTACAAAAAAAGTTGTCGAATTAAAAGATTCTCCTCAATTTATAGAATAGAGATAGGTTATAAATGAAAAGACCTAAGCAATTTTTTGCTAGGTCTTTTCTATTTTTATTAGTTTTATCTTCCGCATCCACAGTTATTATTCATTACTTTATTTAATTTGCATTCATCCATATCATTCATAAAAAAGTTCTTTTCTGCTAATTTATCTTGAACGCCACGAAGTGCTTCACCAAATCTTTGGAAGTGTACTACTTCTCTTTGTCTTAAGAATCTTAAGACATCTACTACGTCTGGGTCATCTGCACATAAATCTATTAATTTTTCATACGTAGCTCTTGCTTTCTGCTCTGCTGCTAAGTCTTCTTGTAAATCTGCTACTGGGTCTCCTTTTACTGCAATATATGCTGCTGTAAACGGTGTTCCTGCTGCAGATTGAGGGTATACTCCTACTCCATGATCTGTATAATAAGCACCTAAACCAGCTTCTTTAATTTCTTCTGGGCAAAGTCCTTCTGTTAATTGGTGTACAAGTGTTCCAACCATTTCTAGGTGAGCTAATTCTTCTGTACCATGATGTTGTCAATTGAAAAAATTAAGGTTATTGGCCGTAAAACATTAAAAAAGTTCATTTATTTTTTATTTATTCCTTGTTTTCTTTTAAATATCTTTGATACATTTCATCCATACTAGAAATATACTGCATATCTTGTTTTACTCTAAATTTTTCATATTCTTTCTCTGCTTTTTCAACAGCTTGCTTATGTGAAATTTTTCCTGAATCCTTTAATATTTCTTTTTTTCTAAATTTTAAAAGATTATCTGTTTCATTTATCCAGTCTTTCATTGTCATAACTTGATTTTCTTCTGCCATTGATTCTGCATAATCTAAAAAGAAATTTGTTAAATTGTTTAATTTTTTTAGTTCTTCTTCATTTAAATAGTTTTTTGCTATACTAACATCATATTTATATATCATTCCATCTGGTGCTTCTTTCCAAGTAGTTAATCCCATATTTTCTTCTTCTGCATTTACTCGATTATAAATTAATTCTGCTGCAGTATGGCCTGTTATAGCATAGTGTAATTTATTTTGAACAATTTTAAAAAACGTATATGCTTCTTCTGATTTTTTATCATAATCAATAGATGTTGCTATAAATAAATCCGTTATTTTCTGATAGGCCATTCTTTCACTTGTACGAATTACTTTAATTCTTTCTAATAATTCGTCAAAATATTGTCTATTTACTTTACCACCTTTTAAAAATCTATCATCATCTAAAGCAAAACCTTTTATCATATATTCTTTTATTATCTTGTTTGCCCATTGTCTAAATTTTACTGCTTTTCTTGAGTTTACTCTATATCCAATTGATATAATCATATCTAAGTTATAATACTTTGTTTTATATTTATGCCCATTCTTTCCAATAGTCTCCAAAATGGAGAATGTTGAATCTTCTTCTAATTCCTCTTGTTCATAAATATTTGCTATATGTTTATAAATTGCTTTATCATTAACATCAAATAATTCTGCAATAGCTTGTGCATTAAGCCAAACATCTTCATTTTGCAGAATTACTTCTATATTAATATTTCCTTCTTCATCAGTATAAAAAACAATATTGTTTTTATTTCCAATTAGTTTGTTGTTCATAATAAACCAACTCCGTTTCTTATTTGATATAAGAATATCAAACAATTGTTCCTTTGTCAATTGGATTATTATAATTTTATCAATAGAAACTTAGTTTAATTAGCTTATTCTAAATAGATTTAATAATATTTGATAAGTATTTTTTAGTCCTTCATTTAGTAAATTTCTTCATATTTTTGTTCTTCTATTGTTATATATTCAAGACTAGCTAGACCAGTTTACTCCAATTTTCATAATTTTGGTAACTTACTCCTATTGAGAATTGTGGTATATATACTTGTTTTCCATCTATTGATATAAAGTCCTTTAACCAACTAAACCAATTTCCAAATGGACTTCAAAAACTTCCATGTATTATAAAGTAATTTCCCATAATTTCTTTATAACCATTCTAATATTTCTTTAGAGATATTTAAATTTCCTCGTCCAATACCTATTTCTATATCTGGTTTTAAATCTCCATGATAATCACTACCACCACTTACATATAATTTGTTATTCTTTGCATAGTCAACTAATATGTTTCTCTTTTCTACATCTGCAGACGGATGAAAGCATTCTATTCCATCTAGTTCTAACTCTTTTCTTAAATCATTTAAAAATCCAATTGTATCTTCAAATTTATATTCAAATGGATGTGCTAGAAATGCTTTACCACCAGATTTATGGATAATATCTACTACTTCTTTATATTTTGGTCTAAACTCTATACGATTTACAAAATAAATACTTTTAGGATTTGCTAAACCTTTTCTAAAAAATACACCAAGAGATTCTGTAAATTCTCCTAATATTTTATAGTTTTCTTTATGTCTCATCAATTCATCATAAATTGAAATTTCTACATATCCAGTTGCTTTAGGTTTTATTATTTTGCTTTCATCATATATAAGTCCTTGTTTATCACATATATCTAACAATCTTTTATAACATATTTCTTGTTGTTCTTTTAATTTTTCTATTGAATAATACTTTTGGCACCATTCATTTATTATATCAGGATCTATATTATAGCCTAATATTTCAATATTTTTATCTTGAAATACTGCGTTTAATTCTGCTCCTTTTATAACTTTTCCACTAAAAATATTGTTATTTTTTAAAGCTTCATCTCCATACTGCTTAGCAGTATTATGGTCTGTTATTGATATATATTCTAACTTTTTTTCTTCACATATCTTTAAAATTTCTTCTACAGTTTTACTTCCATCAGAATAAATGGTATGCATATGTAAATCAATCATTTTATTCCTCCTTTTACACCTAAACTATACCATAAAATCCGATAATTTACAAATTATAACAGTATTCCCATACTTGCTTAATCGCTCTAAATTCCAATACAGACAATATTGTCAAAAGTAAATCATAATGACTTTAATTTACTTTTGGTATTGTTTGTATCGTAGATTAATAAAATTTTTTTAATAGAATAATATAATGATAGTATACAAAAAAGTAAATCTGCTCAAGACAACTTGTCTTGGGTATTTTTTTATGTTTTTTTCATAAATTTTAGAGAGGCGATTTATATGATATTAGAAGAATATACTTTAGAAAATACTAAAATCAAATTTTATGATGACTATATAACACAAGATATTATTACTCAAAAAGAATTTATAGATAACATTATAATTAATTTAGTAAAACAATCCCCTTTATTGTAATTTTTCCAAATTTCTTTAAGGTAAATTACAAGGAAAGGAGGAAATGTGCAAAATGGTACATATGCAATATATTTAAGGAAATCAAGAGAAGATATAGAATCTGAAAAATATGGAGAAGGCGAAACTTTAGTAAGACATGAAAAAATTTTGACTACTTTGGCTAAAAAACGAAATCTACGTATTTCAAAAATTTATAGAGAAGTTGTAAGTGGTGAAACAATTAGTGAAAGAAAAGAAATGCAAAAACTTCTTAGAGATGTTGAAAATGAAAAATGGACGGGTATTTTAGTTGTCGAAGTAGAAAGACTTGCTCGTGGTGATACAGCTGATCAAGGTAGAGTTTCAAAAGCATTTAAATATTCTCATACTAAAATTATTACCCCTATGAAGACATATGACCCAGATAATGAATTTGATGAGGAATATTTCGAGTTCGGCTTATTTATGTCAAGGAGAGAATATAAGACAATAAATAGGCGTCTACAAAGAGGTCGTGAGCTTTCTGTTTCTGAAGGTAAATTTGTCCGGAAATATTGCTCCTTTTGGTTATGATAGAGTAAAACTAAAAGACGCAAAAGGCTATACCTTATCTATAAATCAAGATGAAGCACCTATTGTTAAAGAAATTTTTAGATTATATGCTTTTGAAAATACTACTTTAAATTCAGTTGCAAAACAATTAAATACTCTAAATTTAAAACCCAGAATTGCAGATGAATGGACTATCTCTTCTGTTAAAGATATTCTTTCTAATCCTACATATATTGGTAAAATTGTATGGAATAGGAGAAAACAAAAAAAGAAAACAAAAAACGGACATCTTATCATTAGTAGACCTCGTAATCAAGATTATTTAATTTATAACGGACTACATGAACCTATTATTAATAATAAGACTTGGGAATTAGTGCAAGCAAAAAGAAAACAAAATGCTCCGAAATTAAAGCATAACAATACTATTCAAAACCCATTAGTTGGTCTAGTCTTTTGTGAAAAGTGTGGTAAGCCTATGCAAAGAAGGCCCTATGCCAAAACACACAAACCTGCAACTTTAATATGTTCTAATCCAAAGTGTGATAATGTAAGTTCTAAACTTTATATTGTAGAAAATAAAATTATCGAATCTTTAAAAATATGGCTTGAGAATTATAAAGTGAATTATGAGATAAATGATAATTCTTGTACAGATAATAACAAGATAATAGAACAAGCTATTTCGAGTACTAAAAAAGAATTCGAAAAGGAAAATGCTAAATTAAATAAAATTTATGATTTTTTAGAAAGTGGTATTTATAGCAAGGATGAATTCATAAATCGTTTTAAATCGATAAAAGAAAATATTGTAAGCTTAGAAAACAAATTAAAAGAATACAACAAACTTCTAAATAAAAATACTGAAAAGCAAAATCAAAAAGAAACAACGATACCTAAACTAAAAAATGTTATAGATTTGTATGATAAATTGGAAACAGCTGAAGATAAGAATATTTTACTAAAAAGCATACTTGCAAAAGTTACATATTTAAAAATAGAAAAAGCTATAAAAAAAGATTCAGACCCTACCAATTTTGAATTACATATATATCCTAAAATACCAAAAATCTAATATTATGTAGTCAATAGTTATAACTATTGACTACATAATGGTACACATTCTTCTGTACCAATATCATTTAAAACAGCCTTTGCTTTTTGGTCTGGCATTCCAAATCGTTGCGATAAATAACGAAGGGAAGCTGCAAGTTCTCCATCTGGTCCTCCATATTGGGAAATAATAAATTTAGCAAGTTGTGGATTTGAATTTTTTATATTAATCGGATATTGTAGTGTTTTATTATATGTCCACATTAAAAATTCCCCCTTTCCCAAGGCCATGGTTCTTCAAGCCATCTCCATTTATTACAAGGATAAAAGATAGTAAGTGGTCCATAAACCTTTTGATATTTGTCCTTTAAATCTCTTACTCTATTCGTATATTCTCTGTGTAAACAAAGAGCTCTTTGGTCATCTGGGTGCGTATCTAAATATAGTCCAAGTTCAACAATAGCGAAGTCCAAACTTCTAATTTGCATTATCATTTCTCTTCTTTGTCTATCATCTGTTTGATTACAAGTACATTCACATGTACAGGTACAGTTTCTTTCATTATTTTCTGTATTATTTTCCATTATCTATTACACCCCTCTTTTATTTTATTTGTATTTCGAATATACTCAATTGTCTCAATCGATTGACATGGAGCATATGGACTTACTAACTCAGGAAATATGGTTCCCATTCTTAGTCCTATTTCAGGGCAAAATGTTCTATCCATTGTTTGCCATGGTACATAACTTTGTGCATACATTGGATTTTGAGGAAAAACATCTTCTTCTTCATCAAAACCGCATTCACAAGAATTTATACAAGAATCTGGATTATTAGGAACGTCTGAGCATTTCGTTTCCAGTATTGCATTGTTGCATTTCATATTGCCATTGTTTAGGCAACAACATTTACGTCTTGCATTTCTATACATTTAGAATTCCTCCTTTTTTTGTTTTATACTACATTTTATGATGTTCTTCTTTCTTGTGTGACAATCTTTTTGAGTAAATAAAAGAAGAAAATAAGCATATTTTATACTTACTTTCTTCTTTTATATTTATTTTCATTCCTTTCAATCTACATCTTTATGTTTTTACTTTTTATTTAGATCTTATCTTTATTCTATTCCATATATCCAAACAGAATTTCAATATTTTTAATTTGTTTTCTCATAAAGGTTTGAGGAAATTTCATTTCTAATACAGTATTTCCTTCTGAGTCTGTTAAGGTTGTTACTACCGGTTCAAAAATATAGTAATAATTATATCCATCTGAAATATCTAATTTTTCATCGTATCGATTTAATCTCATGGTATAGTATTTATTCGTTAATGTCACATCACCATTTAGAATAATATCTATTCCTGAACTATATATTTTATAGCCCTTTATTTTACTATAGTTATCGGTATCTCCATCTACCATAATATAGTTGTCTTTTTCTTTATCATAGCAGATTCTCATTTTAAATTGAAAATCTTCGGTATTATTACTATTTTCTTGTCCTTTTAAAGTATATTCATATAGATAGCTGTCACTTTCTTCTTCTCCATTTCGTTTCTCTTTTTCTTGTATCATATCTCTATTTAATTTAGCACCTTTAGCAAATGAAATATCTGAATTCTTTTCTTCTGGACTTGAAAAATTTGCTACAATTCGTTTTATTGTGATTTTAGTAAGATTTTGTTCATCATCATAGTTATAATATACTTTAAAATAGGTCCCTTCCATTTTTTCTTCAATAGCTTCCTTAAATCCTTTTTCAGATACTTTCTTTTCAAATGCTATTTGATTTTGCGTGTCTTGATAAGCTATCGTTAAATCTTGTATATTTCGATAGTTATATGCATTTGTTAAAATTCCATTTACGATGTCTAGTTTATCTAAATATCCTTTTTTCTCTTGCTTATTTAAATAATCTAAAAATAGCTTATTTGCTTTTTGCAATTTCTCTATTTTTTCTTTCTCTGCTATTTGTTGCCTAGAAGTAAATAAATAAGAAATAGAATAAGTATCTAGCATCCTTATGGTGTGGCCAACACACATGGATGCTACTGTTATATAAAATATAACTAGTGCTACAATCATGCAAGCAAGAACTATAGTAAGTAAAGACATTATTGTAATGTTTTTAAGCGAATCTATCTTTTCATCTTTCTTGTAATTTTTATATCTTTTTATTATTTTTCTTATTACAAGATATGCAGTGCCTCCTAATAAAACAGTAATGTATATAACTACACCAATTTCTAATAAAACTTCTCTTAATACATTATTAGCTATCCATCTTACATAACAAATAGCTAAAACAGCTAAAATGATTAAGCCAGTTAGGACTCCTGCTTTAACCCATTTTTTATTTTTGTATTGCATAAAAAGATAGACAAAATAGCTGTAAGACACACAAACTTGCAATATAACAATAGTAACACTTACAATAATTTGTTTAACATCATAAATTGTTATACCAAAGTATTTTATGTTCTGATATAGAATAAGCCAATGATTTTTCGTTATCCATAAAGTAAGTATAGTTAAAATACAAGTTAGAACAATCGCTATTATATTTACAATCGAAAATCTTTTACTCGTTTTTTTATTTTCTGTAATTCCTTTGCTTTTCTTCTCTTCTTTCTTTTTCATTTGCGTTCCCCTTCTTTTTTTCTGGTTGTGTAAACTAAATTTTATATTTAATTATCACAAACCTTGTTTTTTCAGGGTTTATATCATTTTTTTTGCACTAAAAAATGATACCCCCTCTTTTTATGATATAATTGTTAATACCAATAACCAATTATTCTCATAAAGGAGTGGATATCATGTATACAATTATACCTTTATTACTAGCTCAAATTCAAGAGCTTAATAAAACTATTTTATTTTTATTTAATTTTATTGTTAAAAATATACCTTTAAAGATGAAAGAAAAAGATGACTCTTTATTTTCTCCTAAATACAATAAATTAAAAGTTGATAAGTTGCCTATTATTCATGTTCCTGAAAAGAAAGATTACAAACAACTCTTAGTACAATATCTTAAAGAACATGATAAACCTTTAAAGCCTATTAAATCTCGTGGTAAAAATCCTGTTCCTAACGATGTTCATTGTCCTTGCTGTAATGCTCCTCATACATATATCTACGACAATACTGGTGGTCGTGGTCAATTTTGGTGTAAAATCTGTGATACTCACTTTAATCGCCAAAATTATTTAGATAATCCTATTGAACTTCATTGCCCTCATTGTGGTGGTGCTTTAACATTAGAGAAAAATCGTAAACTTTTTAATATACACAAATGTAGAAACATCAACTGCTCTTACTACCAAAATTCTCTAAACTCACTATCTAAAGAAGATTTAGAAGGATACAAGTCTAATCCTGAAAAATTTAAACTCCACTATATTTATCGCGAATTTAAAATTGACTTTTTTAAAATTGATTTATATTCTTTACCTAAAAATGCTTCTAGCCTTCAGTTTCGTAAGTTTTCTCCTAATGTTATGGGCTTATGTCTTACTTATCTTGTTAATTGCGGACTTTCTACTCGCAAAACTAGAGATGTTATGCGTGAAGTTCATGGTATTAAGATTTCTCATACTCAAATTGCTAATTATGCTACCACTGCTGCATATTGTGTTAAACCTTTTGTTGATTCTTATGACTACAAACCTACTAACTATTTAGCTGCTGATGAAACTTACACTAAAGTTAAAAGCTCTAAACGTTATGTTTGGTTTATTATGGATGCTATCAAAAAATCTATTTTAGGCTACAGAAGTTCCGACTCTCGTGATACTGTTCCTTGTATTCTTGCTATACGTATGGCTTTTGATAAATTTAAAAAATTTCCTGGTAAAGCTCTCAAATTTGTTGCTGATGGTTATACTGCCTACAAATTAGCCGAACAACAATTTAAGCTTCATGATAAAGAAAAATTTAAGGACTTTTCCGTTACTCAAGTTATTGGTTTAACTAATGATGACCCTATTTCTAAGGAATATCGCTGGCTTAAACAAATTATTGAAAGACTTAATCGTACTTTTAAGTTTTCTTACAAAGTTACAAATCGGTTATGGCTCTGATGATGGTGCTAATACTCATTTGTGCTTATTTGTAGCTTATTACAATTTTTTAAGACCTCATTCTTATACTTACTGGAAACCATTAAATGAAGTACCTGAACTAGAAAAAGCTGAACTTATGCCTGCCAAATGGCAAATATTAATTGAAATTTCTCAGCAGTTAATCATCAATCAACAGAAGACTTGATTTACTGTAACTTCATACTTTACCTTACTTCGGCTTAACTAATTTAAAACGTATTGGTAAATGCTTTGTCAAATGCATTTACTACCTTGCAAGTGACCACTTGACAAAGCATTTATCAATATCGTTAAAATGATTAGCCTGAAGTATTCTTTACTATGCTTTTTTTCGTATATTTTTAACTTTTCAATGTGCTTTTTTCAAAATTTTAGATAATATTTTCACATCCTATTTTTTCATAGGTTACTTTACACTATCTTTTTTCTAATCTCCAAAAGCTCTACCTCCAATGATTTTTCCAGTATAGGCATCTATATATACAGAAACACCATTTAACATATCATCATATCTTGTAAATACATAAGCTGTTATCTTTTTATCATTATACACCTTATCTGTCTCAGTTCCTTTTCTTGTAAAGAAATTGTTGGCATATACTTCTTGTATTTTATACTCTTCTGTATCTTTATCATATACTCCCGCGATTCTCTCTGCTTCTTTAAATCCATCTGCCGCTATTTCTTTTGCTTTTTCTAATGTAATCTTATCTGTTTTTGATGTCTCTTTTTTTGTTTTATCATTACTTTTTTGTTTATTCGTATTTGTATTTTCATTTTTATTTTCATATATATCTGTATTTAAATTTTCAACGGCTTTATTTTGCTCTTCTAACTTCTCTTGATATGCTGCTTGTTCTTCTATTTGCGTATTATCTGTATTATAAATACAATCTGTATTCACAATTTTACTTATTACTAAAAGATGTACTGTATATTCAATATTATTTACTTTGTTATCATAGGTATAACGAATATTCCCAGGGGTTACTCTAACCTGTATATCTCTTGGAACAGATAACGTTAATATGACTACATTATTTTCCCATATATTTTCCGGTAATTCTTCTTTTAATTGTATATTACATATTGCTTTATATATTTCATAATCTTTTTCATTTTCTATTTTCACTTGATAAATATTGTTGTTAATCTTTTTAAATTGCTCTAGATATTTATATGCCATACTATCAACTCGATTTTCAGACATATATTCCTTATACTCTAGTTTATATGATTTTTTTCCTTCTATTTTGTCATGTAATATCTTTTGTAAGTCCTTTACTTTTTCTGTTTCTTTATCTAAAATTTGGCCACCATTATCCAATAATTTAATAAATTGATTTTGGTCTTTATTCAAAGTTAAAATATAGTTTTTGCTTGCTTTTTTATAATCTAGTTCTAGAAAGGATTCTTCTTGATAAATTTGGTCAATTCCTTCTTGATTTATTGCTTCCTCTTCATAAGTATCTATTTTTTGCCCAATGCTATTTAGTATTTGTTGATAAGCTCCTTCTCCAGGTAAAAATTCATAATATTTTTCCTCCTGTTTATATACAATCCTATCTGGAACTAATATCTCTTGTGCAAATATTTTCTGATTTTTTTCAAACTGTTTTTGCTGATTCATTTGATATATAACAAAACCAGCAATTGTAGCTCCTATTAATAAAACAACTAAAACAGTTACAATTATTATTATCTTTCTTTTGGTTTTCATTTCTTTTCCTCCCTTTATTTTCTGGTTGTGTAAACTAAATTTTATATTTAATTATCACAAACCTTGTTTTTTC
>JBKXSZ010000024.1:0-20895 GCA_047017005.1 Clostridia bacterium
TTACTTTTTTATATTTTTTTCTTTTATTTTTCCCCAGATTATTTAACTCATATTACAACTGCGTTCTAATTTCACCTATTTTAGGGTTTCAAAATCAAGATAAATAGTGTATAATAATAGAAATTGTTTAAAATATAGGAGAAGAGAATGAAGAAAAAATGGGAATACTATAAGCACGAAGAAGAGAAAGTGAAACAAATAGCAGAAGAATATCATATTTGTGAAGTAATAGCAGGCATTTTAGTAAATCGTGGCATTACAGAAGAAGAACAAATCCGAATCTTTTTAGACCCTAAAAGAACGGATTTTCATGATCCGTTCTTAATGCCAGATATGGAAAAAGCAGTAAATAGAATTTTAGTAGCAATGAAGAAAAAGGAACCTATTTTAATCTATGGTGATTATGACGTAGATGGAATTACCAGTATTACCGTATTAAAAAGCTTTTTAGAAGAACGCGGGTTAACAGTAGAAGCCCATATTCCCAATCGATTAGAAGAAGGATATGGATTAAACAAAGAAGCAATAAAGGAAATTGCAAATAAGGGATATCGTTTAATGATTACCGTAGATTGTGGTATTTCTGGAATAGAAGAAGTAGCGTATGCCAATTCTTTAGGAATGGAAACTATTGTAACAGACCATCATGAGCCCGCGGAAGTGTTACCAGAAGCTATCGCTATAGTAGATGCTAAAAGAAAAGATAATCAGTATCCATTTAATCAATTAGCTGGAGTAGGAGTGGTATTTAAACTTATACAAGCAATTGGTATAAAATTGGGATTAGAAGAAAAAGAATATTTGAAATATCTGGATATTGTCTGTGTTGGAACGATTTCGGATATTGTACCATTGGTAGATGAAAACCGTGTCATTGCAAAATTAGGATTACGATTAGTAGAAAGGACAAGAAATAAAGGCTTGAGAGCCTTATTAATTGCTTCTGGATATAAAACTGTAGACTCAAATACTATTTCTTTCGGAATAGCACCAAGGATTAATGCATGTGGAAGAATGGGATACCAAGAAGAAGCTTTAAGATTGTTTCTAACAGAAGATGAAAAAGAAGCACAAGAATTAACAGAAAAACTAAATGCATATAACCGTAATAGGCAAGAAACTGAAAAGAGAATTTTTCAAGAAGCACTTCAAAAAATACAAGATGAAGAAATTGAACAAAAGAAAGCTACTATTGTATTAGGTGCAGATGATTGGCATCATGGTGTTATTGGGATTGTATCTTCTAAAATAACGGATATGTACTTTAAACCAAGCATCTTAATATGCTTTGAAGGAGAAGAAGGAAAAGGTTCTGGAAGAAGTGTACCAGGATTTGACTTACATGAAGCCTTAAGCAAATGTAGTAATACATTAGAAAAATATGGCGGACACAGTATGGCAGTAGGATTGAGTGTAAAAAAGAGTCAATTCAAGCAGTTTAAAGAAGAATTTGAACAGATAGCAAAAGAAAAAAAAGTTGAAGAAATATTGCCAGTTATCTATATCGATGGACAAATAACTCTGAAAGATATGAATCGAGAATTAATTCAAGAGTTAAAGAAATTGGAACCTTTCGGAGAAGGGAATAAAATGCCACTATTTGTTTATCGAAACTTAAAGATAAACTCAATTCGTGCTTTATCCGAAGGAAAACATATTAAACTAACATTAAAAGACGAGGGATATTTAATCAATGCAATTGGTTTTAATATGGGATATCTAGTAAATGAATATCGCATTGGGGATAAAGTAGATGTGGTAGGAGTATTAGAAATTAATAGCTTTAATGGAAATGATACTATCCAAATTAATTTAAAGGATATGATGAAATCAATTTGAATGGAAAATAAATAGAAAAAAGTAAAGGAGGGAGAGCCAATGTCAGAAGTAAAAGAAGTTACTATAGAAGATGTAATTGCGAAAAGAAAGGCTGCTAATCGAAAAGCAGATGTAAAGTTAATACGAAAAGCATATGAATATGCAAAAGAAAAACATGGTAATCAATGTCGAAAATCTGGTGAACCATATATTATTCATCCGGTTCAAGTAGCATATATTTTAGCAGATTTAGAACTCGATGATGCCACTATTTGTGCAGCACTTCTTCATGATGTAGTAGAAGATACGGAAGTTACACATGATGATATTGTGAAGAAATTTGGAGAAGAAATAGCTGAAATGGTAGCGGGAGTTACTAAGTTAAGCAAGCTTCAACAATATACAACAATAGAAGAACAACAGGTAGAAAACTATCGTAAAATGTTCCTAGCAATGGGGAAAGACATTCGTGTTATATTAATAAAACTAGCAGATAGACTTCATAATATGCGTACTCTAAAATATTTAACAAGAGATAGGCAAATTGCGATAGCACAAGAGACAATGGACCTATATGCACCACTTGCTAATCGTCTAGGTATTTATTCTTTAAAATGGGAACTAGAAGACTTAGCATTTAAATATCTATGCCCTGAAGAATATCGAGAATTGGTAGAGGGGATTGATAAAAAGAGAGATGAAAGATTACAATTCATTGAGAAAATAATGGATGATATTCGAGCAGAATTAAAAAAACAAAGAATAGAAGCAGAAGTAACAGGTAGAGCAAAGCATTTATATAGTATTTATCGTAAAATGAAACGAGACAATTCTACCTTAGACCAGATTTATGACCTATTTGCACTTCGAATTATTGTGAATTCGGTAAAAGACTGTTATGCAGCACTTGGAGTTGTACATGAGATGTATAATCCAATGCCAGGAAGATTTAAAGACTATATTGCAGTACCAAAACCAAATATGTATCAATCCATTCACACAACACTATTAGGAGAAAAAGGTACTCCTTTTGAGGTACAAATCCGTACTTGGGATATGCACCGTATTGCTGAATTTGGTATTGCAGCACACTGGGCATACAAAGAAGCCAACTATAGCAAAAAAGGAAAACAGGTTGTAAAAGTAGAAGAAGATAAATTAGCATGGCTCAGAGAAACCTTAGAATGGCAAAAAGATATGCAAGACCCACAGGAGTTTTTAAATACGTTAAAAACGGAACTATTTGAAGATGAGGTATATGTTTTTACCCCAAAAGGAGCTATTAAAGTATTGCCAAGAGGAGCAACACCAATCGATTTTGCTTATAGTATTCACGCAGAAATTGGACACCATATGACTGGTTGTAAGATTAATAGTAAAATGATGCCAATTATTACACCTCTAAAAAGTGGTGATATTATTGAAATTATTACTTCTGATAATGCAAAAGGACCTAGTCGTGATTGGTTAAAATTTATAAAAAGTTCTAGTGCTAAAACAAAAATACAACAATGGTTCAAAAAAGCCCAAAGAGAAGAAAACATTATCAAAGGTAAAGAACTAATTGAAAAAGAAATTAAGAGAATTGGAATGGAATATTCAGAATTCTTTAAACAAGAATATGTTAATGCAGCATTAGAAAGATATAAATATAATGGATTAGATGATATGTACGCATCAGTCGGGTTTGGAGCAATTTCACCTACCAAAATTATAGCAAGGATGCTAGAAGAATATCGAAAATCTCATCATGAGGAAGATATTGAAGGAAAAATAGAAGAACTGGCTAAAAATAAGAATAAAAATATAAAACCTTCTAATGCAGGGGTTATTGTTAAAGGAATTGATAACTGTTTAGTAAAACTATCAAAATGTTGTAATCCTGTTCCAGGAGATGAAATTATTGGATATATTACAAAAGGAAGAGGGGTTTCAGTACACCGTACAGACTGCGTAAATGTAAAAGAATTAATCAATGAAAAAGATAGATTAATTGATGTAGCGTGGTGTGTAGAAGAACATAAAGCAGCATACAAAGTAGATATTGAAATTTATGCAAACGATAGAAATGGATTGTTAGCAGATGTAATTAAAGAAATTGGAAATACAAAAGTAAAACTAATTGGTTTAACTTCAAAAGCATCGAAAGAAAGAATTGCAACCATTGAAATTACAATAGAGGTAGAAAATGTAGAAGGCTTAAATAAAGTACTAAAAGTACTACGTAAAATAGACAGTGTATTTGAAGTAAGAAGAAAGAAATAAAAAAGGAAAAGAATTACTTAAAAAAGTAGTTCTTTTCTTGCCTTATAAAAGTTTAAGAAAAATGACTCATCCTTCTTGACAATACAATAAAAGTTATATATATAATAATAGGATAGAAAAGAATTAAACCAAAGAAAGAAACAGAATAAAAAAGGAGCTATAAAAGAAATGATATTAAAAAAACTTAGGATAAATGCATGGGCAGGAGGAGATACCAATTGCTATATCATAGCAGATGAGAAAAAAAAAGAAGCAATGGTAGTAGACCCCGCAGGAGATGTAGATACAATAGAAGCGATGTTAGATGTTTTAGATTCTAAACTAAAGTATATCTATTTAACACATTGCCATGGAGATCATATTGCAGGAACACAAGAATTAAAAAACAGGAAAGGTGGTACTGTTATTATCCATCGTATTGATGCAGAAGGACTAGCAAATCAGGACGTTATTTTAACAGATTATATAGGAATGGATCCAATTCATTTAGAAGCAGATTCTAGAATTGATGATGGAGATTTAATTCATGTAGGAAATATTGAATTTCGTGTTATTCATACACCAGGACATACTAAAGGAAGTAGCTGTATGTATTGTGAAGAGTATCAATTATTATTTTCAGGAGATACTCTATTCAAAGGAACTTGGGGAAGAACGGATTTACCAACTAGTAGCTTTGAGGATATTATTCACTCGATTACACAAAAACTTTTAATATTGCCAGAAGATACTATTGTTTATCCAGGACATGGAAAACCAACGAGAATTAAAGATGAAGAGCCATTATACTATAACTTAAAACCACCAGTAGAATAGGAAATAGGATGAAAATAAAAGAAAAAGTTGATGAAATCATAAAACGAATGCCAAAAGATTTATCAGAAATAGAAATTATGCGTTATCTCTATTTAGAAATGGGGAAGATTGTAAGAAGAGATGTTAAATTCTTTTATGGCACAGATGAGGAAAAAGAGAAAATATATCATAAAGATATTACATTAGAAGAAATGGATAATAATGAAATTATGTGCAAACACTATGTAAATGTTATTTTACTATATGCTTTTGAAAAAGTAGGGATAAAAGCTGAAAGTGTTAATAAAGAAACAAAATCTCCTTTTCCGCACATTGATATTATTGTAACAACAAGAGATAATAAAAGATACTATCTAAATCCCATTTATGACTTAGAAAAAATACAAATGGGATTAAAAACAAAGTGCTTTGGAACACTTACAAATAAATATCAGAATATAGATTTAATTCCAGAAGAAGAAATAAGACGAATTTAGTTAGGGTATTGTGAACATCATATGTATATGGATGAGGTAATGAGTCAAATTAGAGAAGAGATGTTAAATAAGAAGACAGTTCGAAATTATATAAAAAAAGAAAATCCAGAGATCCAGTTTAAAAATTTAGATAGGAAAAAACTACAAGAATATGAACTTGATTTCTTAGGAAATGAATTAAGTGAAATTCGAAATGTAACAGGTTATATAGAATTAAAGCAATATTATAAAGATATTTTAAATCGAGTGCTCAATAAAACAGAAAAGAAAAATATTACATACCATGATTGCTTATATGGAAATAAGCTAAATGGAGACAAAATGAAGTTATGTATTGAACTAAAAAAGAAAGAAGAGAGTGTGTATTATCTTTTTTCTAATAAAGAATCTGGCTATGAAAAATTAACAGAAGAAATGTGGCAAGAAGAAAAGAAAAAAATGCATATTATAAAACCAAAACAGACAATTGAGGAACAAACAGGAATAGAACCAGAAGAAGAGAAGGAACGATAAAGGGAGGAGTAGATAATTTAGATAATTACTTGAATTATCGGAGTACAAAGTCAAAACCAGAAACTACTGGTTTTTTTCTTTTTTTTATAGTATAATAAAAAAGATTTAAATTATAACAGAAAAGATAAATAGAAATATAGAAAAGAAAAGGTGAAGAGAAAATGATACAAAAACCAAAGGGAACAAGAGATTTATTACCACAAGAAGCATATAAATGGCAATATATTGAAAATACGGTAAAGAACCTATTTGAAAATTATGGATTTAAAGAGATACGAGTTCCTGTCTTCGAACATACAGAACTTTTTCAAAGAGGAGTAGGAGAAACAACGGACGTTGTACAAAAGGAGATGTATACTTTCCAAGATAAAGGAGGAAGAAGTGTTACATTACGTCCAGAAGGTACAGCAGGAGTAGTAAGAGCTTATATTGAAAACGGAATGGCAAGTATGCCAACACCAGTTAAAATGTGGTATAACATGGGAATGTATCGCTATGAGAATGTACAAAAAGGAAGATTAAGAGAATTTCATCAAATTGGTGCAGAGGTAATTGGCTCCAGCTCTTATTTAGCAGATGTAGAAGTGATATTAATGGGAATGCAAGTTTTTAAAGATTTACAAATCCCGAATATAAAATTAACTATTAATAGTATTGGATGCCCAAATTGTAGAGCTAACTATCAAGATGCATTACGTGAATATATAAGACCAAATTTAGAGCAATATTGTGATACTTGTAAAACAAGATTTGAGAAAAACCCAATGCGAATCTTAGATTGTAAAGAAAAAAGATGTAAAGAGTTAAACCATGGCGCACCCGTTATATTAGACTATTTATGCCAAGAATGCAAAGAACACTTTGAAAAGGTAAAGAAACTATTAGATGAAATGAAAATACCTTATGAAGTAGACTCCGGAATCGTAAGAGGATTAGATTACTATACCAAGACCGTATTTGAATTTATTTCAGAAGAAGAAGGATATACTGTTTTAGCAGGCGGTAGATACGATGGCCTTATCCAACAAATGGAAGGACAAGATACACCAGCAATCGGTTTTGCAATGGGAGTCGAAAGATTAGTAGAAATCTTTGATAAATATAACAAGGAGACAGCTAAGCCAAAACAGATGAAGCTATATATTGCCTATATTGGTGAAACAGCTAATACTTATGCTACTAAATTAGTACAAGAATTAAGAGAAAAGGGGATTTATGTAGAAAAGGATGTTACAGGAAAGAGCCTAAAAGCACAATTAAAATATGCAGATAAGCAACATGCTAAATATACCATTATATTAGGAGAAGATGAAATAGAAAATAAGGTGGCAAAATTAAAAGAAATGGAAACAGGAGCAGAAAAAGAAATAGCATTAGAAGTAGAAAAAATAATGGAAAATATATAAATAAAATCAATAAAGAAGTTAAGCGATATACTTAGCTTCTTTTAAATCTGAAATATTATGTAAAAGGCTATTTATAGAAAGGTTAAGATATCTAGGAAGGACAGATGGGAATAATAGAAAATGATAACAGGCAGAGAATGGAGTGAATTAGCAGAACCACGGAATTTTAGAATATGGGAGGCATCAAAATCGTTTCATAAACTTACAGGTGATGATGTTTTCCCTTAAAAGATGGAATATTTAGAAAAGAATAAGCATTTATTAAAATATTGCCCTAAGAAATGGAATAAAATTAGAATTAACATCTGCTAAAAGCCGAGCTACACAAGCAAGAAGATTTTGTAAAAAGATAGAAAAATTAGTCATGAAGAAATTAGAAGAAAAGGCATATAGCTATGAAATGTGTGAAATTATAGCCTTACATGTGAATATACATAAATGAGCAAGTAGGTGTAAGGAAGAAATTATGAAATGTTAACGAGATTTTAGTTAGAAACTTTATTCGAATGGGAACGATAGATTCTCCAAATGCAATGGATAAGCTAGTTCGTACCTATGCAAGAGACAATGATTGGTTTTAAAAGCCAGTCTTTTCTTTTGGCATAAAATAGACTAAAGGAGCATATATAACATAATAGAAAAAAGCAAAGACAAGAACAAAGGAGAAAAGAATGATAAAAGTTGTAAAGTTAAAAGATATGCTTCGCTATTTAATTCGGTTTAGCTATTATTTGTCTATTATGTCTTGGAGGAATTAAAGTATTTCAAAAGTTTAGTGAAGAAGAAAAAGTGAAAATAGAGAATGCGGAGGAAGAAAAACAAAACGAAGAAACAAACAAGCAAGAAATTGCAAAAGAAGAAAAAGAAAAAACGGAGATAGTAGAGGAGAATAAAGAAAAAAATTTGTTTTTATCCTGTTTAGATAAAACGATTCCTGGGATTAAAGAAACAAATAATCAAGAAACAACGAATGATGAAGACGATGAAGTGGTTTTTATCCATACTCCTAAAACAGGTGTTAGTAATCGTAATTTAACAGGATTAGAGCGACTATTAACAGTAGAATTGGGAATGGCAGATAGTGTAAAAGATAAACAGATAGCAAAAGAGGAGGAAAAGAAGCAAGAGGAAAAAGAAACAAAAGAATTAGAAGAAGCAAAGACTGGATTACCAACAGAGGTAATAGACCAAAGTGGAATTAATAATAAATTTACGAACACTTATGGAAGTGTGCAAATAAAAAATGAATCTAAATATGAATTAACAGAAGAAATTTTGAAACCAGATTTGGAGTTAAAAGATAAACAAGATATTTTACTATTTCATACCCATACTTGTGAAAGCTATACACCAAGTGAAGCTTATCCATATAACATGACGGGAAGCTATCGAACAACAGATTTAAGTTATTCAGTAGCAAGAGTAGGAACAGAATTGCAAAACTATTTAACAAAAGACGGATTTCGTGTTGTACATGATACAACCTATCATGACTATCCCGCTTATACAGGTTCATATAACCGTTCTCTAAAAACCGTACAAAGCCTATTAGAACAAAAACCAGAAACACAAATTGTATTTGATGTACACCGTGATGCAGTTGGAAGTAATAGTGATTATGCACCTACTGTAAAAATAGGAGAAGAAGAAGCGGCACAAATTATGTTCGTTATGGGAACCGATGGAGGTGGATTAGAACATCCGAATTGGAAAGAAAATCTCAAATTTGCGATTGCAGTTCAAGAAAAGGCAAATGAATTATATCCAGGATTAATGAAACCAATTATCTTAAGAAACTCTAGATATAATCAACATGTAACCAATGCAGCAGGAATTATTGAAGTAGGAGCAACGGGAAATACATTAGACCAATGTTTAACAAGTATGAAATATTTTTCAAAAGTATTAAGCGAAGTGTTAAAGTAATGCATAAAATAGAATAAGAGAATAAAAAGAAGATGTATAGTATAGATATACATTTTCTTTTATTTTTTCCTTGCAATCGACAAATAGTTATATTACAATAAGCTTGAATAAGAAAAATAAACGATTGCAAATGAAAAGAGGGATAACTATGTCATATGTTAAAGTTGAATTTTCCCACAGTGGATTATCAGAAAAAGAAATAATGAAGCAAAAAGAAAAAGTAGCTAAAATACATAAGCAATTACATGAAGTAGCAGAAGATGAAACTGCTTTTGGAGGGTGGATTAATTTACCAACCAACCATGATAAAACGGAATTTAATAGAATCAAAAAAGCGGCAAAACAAATTCAAAAAGATTCTGATGTTTTAGTAGTAATTGGAATAGGAGGTTCTTATTTGGGAGCAAGAGCTGTGATAGAAGGCTTACATCACACTTTCTATAATCAATTGCCAGATGAAAAAAGAAAATACCCACAAGTTTTATTTGTAGGGAATAATATTAGTCCAAACTATATAAATGATTTAATCGATTTAATAGGAGAAAAAGATATTTCAGTTAATGTTATATCAAAATCCGGAACAACAACAGAACCAGCAATTGCTTTTCGTATTTTTAGAGAATATTTAGAAAACAAATATGGAATTGAAGAAGCAAGAAGTAGAATTTATGTAACAACAGATAAACAAAAAGGCGCATTAAAACAATTAGCAGAGGAAGAAGGCTATCAAACCTTTGTTATTCCAGATAATGTAGGAGGAAGGTTTTCTGTTTTAACAGCAGTAGGATTATTACCAATAGCTACTTCTGGATTAAGTATTGATAAATTAATGAATGGTGCGAAAATAGCACAGGACAAATATTCTGATGAAAATTTAAAATATAATGAATGTTATAAATATGCAGTTGCTAGAAATCTTTTATTAGAAAAAAATAAAAACATTGAAATTTTAGTGAACTATGAGCCTAAATTACACTATTTCACAGAATGGTGGAAACAACTATATGGAGAAAGTGAAGGAAAAGACGGAAAAGGAATATTCCCAGCAGGAGTAGATTTCACGACAGATTTACATTCCATGGGACAATATATTCAAGAAGGTAGAAGAAATCTATTTGAAACCGTTATTAGTGTCGAACATTCAAAATCAGATTTAAAAATTAGAAGAGATGAAGATAATTTAGATGGCTTAAACTATATTGCAGGAAAAGGAATGGACTATGTTAATAAAAAGGCAATGGAAGGAACAATAGAAGCACATGTCGCGGGAGATGTTCCAAACATAGTAGTAAATGTTGAAAAATTGGATGAAGAAAACATGGGACAATTGTTATATTTCTTTGAACTTGCTTGTGCTATGTCAGGAAATATATTAGGCGTAAATCCATTTAATCAACCGGGAGTAGAAAAATATAAGAGAAATATGTTTCGACTACTTGGAAAACCAGGATATGATGGGAAAAAATAGAATGAAAGGGTAGGAGTAATGCTAGAAGGTAGAAGACTTGATGCTATAGACAGCACGAGAGCTATATTTAAATTTATAATCAATTTGAATATAGAGAAAGACTATGCCTTATTTTAGTTCAACAAAATAAGGCATAGTCTTCTGCGTCTACCATAATATGAAAGTAAAAGAAGGAGTAAAAAATGAAAAATAAAATAATAGCGGGATTAAAACTAATGAGAGTAAAACATTATATAAAAAATATATTAATTTTTCTACCAATTATATTTGGTAAACAAATTTTTCGAATAGATTTAGATATTAAAGTATTATGTGGATTTATTGCTTATTGTCTAGTAAGCTCGATTATTTACATTATAAATGATATGAAGGATATACAACTAGATAAACAACATCCTAAAAAGTGTAAGAGACCTTTAGCTGCAGGAGAAATTACTCCCAAAGAGGCTAGTGCTTTAATTATCTTTCTATTTTTGCTAGTTGTCTGTATTATTACAATATGTCATTTCCCAATAGGAGCCATTTTAGTATTAAGCACTTATTTCTTATTAAATATAGCATATAGTATAGAATTAAAAAACAAACCTATTATTGATATTATAATATTAGTAGCAGGATTTGTTTTACGAGTTATTTTTGGAGCTCAAATTACAGGAATTAATGTATCAAACTGGTTATACTTAACTATTATGGCACTTTCTTTCTATTTGGCTTTAGGAAAGAGACGAAATGAAATGATAAAAATAGCAGAACAAGGAAAAGAAGAAACGAGAAAAGTTTTAAAATATTACAATAAAGACTTTTTAGATAAAAATATGTATATGTTTTTGGGAGCAACTATTATTTTTTATGCATTATGGTGTAGTAGTCCAGTTATTCCTAATAATGAATATTTGATTTGGACAATACCATTTGTAATAGCAATTTTTATGAAATATAGCTTGATTATAGAGAAGGATTCTTATGGAGACCCAGTAGAAGTATTATTACATGATAAAACATTAATATTATTAGTTTTAATATATGGTTTTATTATGGCATTAATTTTATATTTACCATTTATATACTAAAAAGGGGAGAAAAATATGCAAGAAAGAGAAGATAGAACAAATAAAAAAATACAACAAAAGGAGATATGGGAAAAGAAAATAAAAAGAAAACTACAGAAAGTAAAGAGAAATGCAAGTATTATAATTTATTGTATGATAATAGCAATAATAATGCTTATAAGTGCGAATGCAATAAGAAAAAATAGTGCTATTTATAGTAAGAATATTCCGAATCGATATGATAATATCACATGGTACGATGATGTATATTATTCTAGAGATATATACCGAGATGACGATGAGTATAATAAAATCACATATACAATTTCAAAACATCCAATTTTAAAAGCATGGGGACAAATATTTACGAAAGTAGAAAATAAACTATTTCCACCAAAAGACGATACTTCCCATTATTATCACATTGTAATTTTTCAGATAGTGGTAAATGTAATAGGAGTGATATATTTATATAAAATTTTAAAGAAAACAGGAAAATTAAAAGATAGTTGGATTTTTTTACTATTAACATTTTATGAATTAGGAACAGCAACTTTAATTTGTACGTTTTTTGCAGAATCTTTTTTAATTAGTGCTACTTTACTAATTATGTCGTATTATTATTTAAGTAAAAAGAACTGTATTGCATCGATAATACTGGGAATTTTAGTAACGATGACTACAATAACCAATTGTATTCCTTTTGCAATTATGGCGATTATCCTTTTAAAAGAACCTAAAAAAATAGCTGTTGTAGGAGGTGGTTGTGTTCTTGGAACTATACTTGCAATTTTTTTACTTCCATATTCTAATTTATTTTGGGAAAATGTCTTAAAAGTAGCAGATAATAATATGCAAAGCTATACAGTAACTGGGAATGGGATTCTTCAAAAAATAACGGCAGTTTTTAATATGTTAATTACAATGCCATTTTATATATTTGAATACGCAATTTTACCAATTGAAGGAGGAGCACAAGCTTTATATTTTCGAGCATATTCTGGAAATTTAATTGCGATAGCTGGAATTAGTATGTTAGGAATTATGGGATATACTTGTATTAAAAATATTAAAAAAAGAGAAGTACTAGCAGCTTTAGGAGTATTTTTATATAATATGATATTACATGGAATAATTGGTTTCGGATTGGAAGAAGGATTAATTTATTCGCTTCACTATATGTGGGCAGAGGTTATTTTACTGGGATTTTCAACGAAAATAGAAAATAAAAAAGTAAGAACTTTTATACAAATTCTACTTGTTTTAATTGCTCTTTTGCAAATATACTTTAATTTAAAAGGAATTTATCATTTTATTCCAGATTTAATAGATTGGAAATAAAGAGAAGGAATTGACAATTTAAAAATATATGGGTATAATAAAAATAGTTAAATAGAAAAGCATAGATGAGACAAAGTAAAATAAAGGTTATCGAAAGAGAGGATTAGTCATTGGGCTGAAAGCTAATCTCGAAAAACATATTTGAAAAACTACCTCGGAGCTACTACTTGCAAAACAAGTGGCGTTGATTACGATATCATCAAATGAGTGAAACATAGAGTGGAACCGTGAGAAATAACTTACCTCTATAGGCTAAATGCCTATAGAGGTTTTTTGACGTTGGAATTAGAAAGAGAATAAAGAAGGGAGAGGATAGAAGATGTTAGTAGCAATAGGAACTAGAAGTAAACCTAAAATTATAGCAGCAACAAAAGCATTTTCGAAATACCCAGAATTGTGGATGGAAGAAGAAAATGGAATTGAATATAGCATTATGCCAAAAGAAGTAAGAAAAGCAGATAAAACAGGCTCTGAAGTAGATAATTTTTCAGGAGTTTCTTGTAATCCAATGACATTAATCGATACGATTCAAGGGGCTAAGAACAGAGCTAAAAATGCATATGAATATGCATTGGAGCACAGACGGCACTTGCGATTTTGGAGTAGGAATAGAAGCTGGAATGTTTCCAGTAGAAGAAGCCAACACTGGGTATATGGATTGTGATATTTGTTCTATCTATGATGGAGAAAACTACTATATAGGATTTGGACCTTGTTTTGAATACCCAAAGTTAGCAGTTGAAAAGTCTTTAAAGGGAGAAGAAATTGGATATATGATAGATGTATTTGGAAAAGAGACAAAAGGAAGAGAGGGTGTTATTGGAATTCTCTCAGATGGAAGGGTATATCGTGATAGTTTAGAAGAAAGTGCGGTAAATATGGCCCTTATTCAAATTATTTCCAAAGAAATTTATAATAAGAGATAAAAATAAGATAAAGAATAAAATAAAAGATTTAAAATGAAAAATAGGAGGAAAGAAAAATGATAAAAATAATATTAAAAGATGGTTCTAAAATAGAAGCGGAAAAAGGAAGCTCTATCTTAGATATTGCAAAACAAATTAGTGAAGGCCTAGCAAGAAATGCAACAGCTGGTAAAGTGAATGGAGAAGTAAAGGACTTAAGATACCAAATAGAAGAGGATGTAGAATTAGAAATATTAACTTTTGATAATAGCCTAGAAGGGAAAAAAGCATATTGGCATACAACTTCTCATATTATGGCACAAGCTATCAAAAGGCTATATCCAAATGTGAAATTAGCAATAGGACCTTCTATTGATAATGGTTTCTATTATGACTTTGATGTAGAAAAACCATTTACAGAAGAACAATTAAGACAAATAGAAGCAGAAATGAAGAAAGTAATAAAAGAGGATATTGAAATAACAAGATATACATTACCAAGAGGGGAAGCACTTCAATTTGAAAAAAATCAAGGAGAACCATATAAACAAGAATTAATAGAGGATTTACCGGAAAATGCAGAAATTTCTTTCTATAAACAAGGAGATTTTACAGACCTTTGTGCAGGACCACACTTAATGCGTACAGGAAAAATAAAAGCTATTAAACTATTAAACTCTTCAGCAGCATACTGGAGAGGAGACGAAAAAAATAAAATGCTTCAAAGAATTTATGGAATTTCTTTCCCTAAAGCTAGTATGTTAGATGAATATTTAAACAGAATTGAAGAAGCAAAGAAAAGAGACCATAGAAAATTAGGAAAAGAACTAGAATTATTTTTCTTCGATGAAACCGCACCAGGAATGGCATATTGGATGCCAAAAGGTTTTACTATGATGAATGTATTAATTGACTTTTGGAGAAAAGAACATAAAAAAAGAGGATATCAAGAATTCTCAGGTCCACAATTAAACAGTAGTAGTTTATGGAAAACATCGGGACACTGGGACCACTATAAAGAGGATATGTTTGTATTAGAAGATGCAGATGGTAATGAACAAGCGCTAAAACCTATGAACTGTCCAAACGCTATTAAAATCTATAGCCAAAAATTAAGAAGCTATAAAGATTTACCACTACGTTTCAATGATTTAGATGTTATTCATCGTAATGAAAAATCAGGACAATTAAATGGACTATTCCGCGTTAGAATGTTCCGCCAAGATGATTCACATAACTTCATTATGGAATCTCAAATTAAAGAAGAAATTAAAGATATTATTGAAATTGCTAAAAAATTCTATGATATCTTTGGATTAGAATTCAAATTAACATTATCAACAAGACCAGATGACTATATGGGAGAATTAGAAGTTTGGAATAGGGCAGAAAACGATTTAAGAGCTGTTTTAGACGAGATTTGTGGAAAAGGTAACTACTTGGTAAATGAAGGAGATGGAGCCTTCTATGGACCAAAAATCGATATCAAAATGAAAGATTGTCTAGAAAGAGAATGGCAAATGGGAACGATACAATTAGATTTCCAACTACCACTTCGTTTCAATCTATCCTATATCGATAAAGATGGAAGTAAAAGAGCACCAATTATGGTACACAGAGCTTTATTTGGTTCTCTGGAAAGGTTTATTGGTATATTAACAGAACACTTTGCTGGAGCTTTTCCAGTATGGTTAGCACCAGTACAGGTAAAAATTCTTCCAATTTCGGATGCACAAAAAGAGTATGCTGAAAAAGTACAAGAACAATTAGAATCAGAAGGAATTCGTACAGAATTGGATGGTAGAGAAGAAAAGATAGGATATAAAATAAGAGAAGCACAACTTGAAAAAGTACCATATATGTTAGTTGTAGGAGAAAAGGAAAAAGAAGCAAACGCAGTAGGTGTAAGGGTAAGAAGAGAAGGCGATATTGGACAAATGCTAATAGAAGATTTTATTTCTAAGATAAAAAAAGAAATAGAAGAATTTGCAAGATAATAAGAGAAATAAAAAAATATAAAGGAATGTACAATTTTGTACATTCCTTTATTCATACCTAGTGAACATAACAGGATCCAGATTTAATACAAGTTAATGATGCTATTTCTAGCAATTTCTCCCTCAAAAGGTAAATTATTCTTACATCTGTAGCGAACAGAAAGTTCTTTAGCAATTTCTTTGATGATATAGGTAGGAATACATGCATCAAAGAGAAGTTTGATGGAATTCCTTTTTTCTATTACAAAATATGTTTTGTAATAGAGTAGGCAAGAATATTGCTTTTCGAAAAGTGATAATGTTTTTATTACCTTTTTTCTGTTAGCACGAGGATGAAGATAAATTTTAGCATTCTTTTTGTTTGGATTTGCCTTTTGAATTTTAATAACCGAATGGTCACAATAGACAGACAGATAAGGAGTTTTACGTTTTCGTAAAAAATGAAGTTCCTTTAAATAGGTCGCATTAAAAGAATCTTTAATGAGGTTATTTTCTAGTTCTTCGATCCTTACCTGCCGAAGCGTTTTCTCTTTCTCAATACATTTACTACATAATAGTTTAGCTATATAAATAGCATCATCATAAGGGAGTGGCTCCGTAAAAGTAATTGTACATCCTTGATGGGTACCCCAATGTACCTTGTAATGAAGAGATGAACAGAATTGAGTCAGAAAAATATCTACCTCACTTTCCTTGTCTGATTCTTTTGGTTTGAAATTCTGGATTGCAGTTCCTTTGATAACTATCTTCGTAAACCGCTTTTGTTCATTTGATTGTTTCATATTGTTCACTCACTTTCTGTATATGCATAATCATACTATGTATTTGGCAAAAAATCAATATATAAAAGAAAAAAATGTAGAAAAAAGTTGAAAGAAATAAAATAGGTTATTAAGTGTATAAAAAGTATGGTATAACGTGCAAAATATATTGTAGAGAAAATTGCTTTATGATATACTGATACTGATTTTTAGAAAAGGAGGCAAAGCGGTGCCTAAATTTACGGAGGAAGAAAAAGATAACTTACAAGAAAAGCTAGAATATTTAGGGTTAAATCTAGAAGAAGTTCCAGAGGAATTGAAAGAATTTAGACCATTGGAATATAGAACCTCTAAAATGTATGATGAAAAAGTGTATAAAGAATATCGATATATTACAGTAGATAGAATAGAAATTTTGTTGACTCCCAAAAATCGATTAGACTCTTTACAAGAAAAGTATGAAAAGGCATCTCCTTTGGCAAGCTATTTAAATCCACAAAAAGAAGAGGATATTCCTAAAACTGCTGTACTTTTGCAAATGATTTCAAAAGTAAATAGAGAAGCAATTGAAAAAATAGAAGAAGAACAAAATCTGCTAAATAAAGGAATTCCATTTAAAGTAAAATACCCTGCAAACTATTTATGGCAGATTTATTATTCAGAATTTACAGACCAATATTTTATGTTAGTGCCAATGGAAGACCAGGAATATGCAAGCTTTTTCTATGTATTAAAAAAACAATTGGAATATATAAAAGAAAAACAAAAAACAAAAACAGTAAAACCAGCTAGTATTTTTGTTCCAATTTGTCATGCAGAATATTCAGGAGAGTATTTAAAACCATCTGAAATGGCGGATATAGAAAACTACTTATGGTTATTTACTAAAGATTGGCCACTTGTTTATGAAGTATATGATAAAGAAGAAAATTTAAGTATTCGTATTGTAGGAGATACTATATGTTATGCGAAAATGAAAAGCATATATAACATTACGTTATCAAGTAAAGAAGAAGCAATTCATTTTTATAAACTTTTAAAAGCACTTTTCATTTTACAAACAGAATTAAAAAATGAATATTATTTTGAACCCAAAATAGACAAAAAGGGAGGATTAGAATTTTATTTAAAAAATAAAAATGTTACGTATGAAGATTTACCAGAGTTTACAAAAATGGAATGTATGACCGTAAACGAAAGTGTAAAAAAACAAGCAGAAGAAATGACAAAACTAGAAGACCAAGTAAAAGACTTAAAACAAAAATCATCTTCTTTAGATTCCGAATACTTGAATTTAGAAAGACAAATTGCAACTTATTTAGAATGTAAAAAGAGCTTTTTTGGAAAGCTAAAATATTTCTTTAAAAATAAAAAAGAAAAGAAAAAGACTTTTACCAAAGTATCCGAAAATACAGATTTAGAAAAAACGCCAGTAAATAATTTAAAAGAAAAATACATAGGGATAAAACATATTGATAATGGGCATTATGGCTTACCAGAAAAGGAATTTTATACGATTGAAGATTTATTAAAAGTATCAAAAGCTTTAGAGGAGAATAAAAATCATATTTCTAATTTAAGGTTAGATGTAACAGCTCTTAGAAATAAAATAGAAAGTATGAAATTAAAAGTAAGAAATGCAAGCTTATACATGGAAGAAATTGACAATCACAAAAAGAGCATATTTGAATTTTGGAAATTTGCTAATAAAGATGAAAACCTAGGCTTAACAGAAGGGAGAAACGAAGAAAACGAAAAAGACGAAGAAAAACATTTAGAAAAAGTATTTGATTTAGAAGAAGATTTCGAAGAAATCGGAAAGCAGTTAGATAAAAGACAAAGGGAAGTATTAAATACAAAAGAACAAGATGCTATCTATTTATTGACGACAGAAGTATTTCCTATTATTCAAGAGTTAGTTAAAAAAGAAGAAATGAAAGATGAGCAAATGGAAATTTGGACAAAAGAGATTTTAGAGAAAGCCAAAAAAGAAAAAGAACTATTTGCAAAAGAGGAATTTGATATATTTGGTAATATCGCTGAAGATAAAACAAAAATAAAAACAATAGCTAATAAAAAGCATAGAGAGATAAAAAAGGATGCTATTAAAATATTAGATATTACGAAACATACAACTCCAGAAGAATATAAAAAGACGTTAGAAGAAGTTATTTTAAAAATAGAAGAAGCAATGAAAAGGATAACGGTACCGATGAGTATTGATATCTATCAATTGGTAAAAAAAGAAGATGAAATTTCAAAAGGCTTGGAAGAATTTCATATTAAACCAGAAGAAGCTCTAAAAGAAGAGTGGTTAGAAGAAGAAACAACAGCGAAACTATATAAATTTCATATTCCTAAAGAACGAAATCAAATCGCTTTTGCCACCAATATTATCTATTACTATAATAACAACAATACATTACCAGTTGGGATGGATATTACAGATAAAGTATATTTGAATTTAGAACATTTAGAATGGAAGAAAGAAGACAAAAAGGATTTTAGAATAACTATTCCTGAAAAGGAATATGCAGAGTTATCAACAAGAAAGGTGAAACATATTTGGGTTGAGGAGTATAATATAGTGAAAAAAGAACAGAAAGTAGAGGATGAGAAAAATGATTAAAAGAGCAATTGTAATAGTGTTAGACAGCTTTGGTGTAGGAGAAGCACCTGATGCGAAAGAATATGGAGATGAGGGAAGTAATACACTAGAAGGTATCTATAACAATACAACTTTAAACCTACCAAATTTTAAAAAAATGGGGCTATACAATATTAATGGCCTAAATATTCCAGAAAAAGAGGAAAAAACAATAGGAATCTATGGAAAAGCAGCAGAAAAATCAGTTGGAAAGAATAGCCCTATTGGACATTGGGAAATGTCTGGATATGTTCGAGAAGATGGATTTCGTACGTATCCAAATGGATTCCCACAAGAATTAATTGAAGAATTTATTCAAAAAACAGGACTTCCTGGTATATTGTGCAATCAAAAAGGGTCTGGAACAGAACTTCTTGCTCAATATGGGGAAGAAAGTGTGAAAACAGGAAAACCTATTATCTATACTTCAGCAGATAGTGTATTTCAAATAGCAGCACATGAAGATATTATATCAGTAGAGAAACTATATAAAATTTGTAAAATTGCAAGAGAAATATTAGATAAACCAGAATATAATGTAGGAACTGTTATTGCAAGACCTTTTATTGGAACCAATGCTAGTAGTTTTAAGAGAACCTATAATAGAAAAGATTTTGAATCTGAAACTTTTGGAAAAACAATGTTAGATGTGATAAAAGAAGAATATAAAAGTGCAACAGTAACTGCAATTGGAAAAATAGAAGACCTATTTTCAGGAAGAAGTATTGATAAAGCGATTCATACGGAAGGAAATACAGATGGAATTAGAAAAACCATAGAAGAAATTAAAAATGGGCCAGAAGAAGGACTTCTATATGTTAATTTAGTTGATTTTGATATGCTATATGGACATCGAAATGATATAGAAGGATATGCAGGAGCATTAGAAGAATTTGATAGTAAATTGCCAGAGATTATAGACAGTATGAAAGATACCGATATGTTAGTTATAACAGCAGATCATGGATGTGACCCATCTACTCCAAGTACAGACCATTCTAGAGAGTATGTTCCATTACTTATTTGTGGCAAAGAAATAAAAGCTAATATAAACTTAGGAATACGAAATAGCTTTGCGGATTTAGCAGCAACTATATTAGATATTTTTAACTTAAACCAATTACAATATGGGGAAAGTTTTAAGAGACAAGTAATAAAATAAGAATGTACGTTTTGCAACATTATGTAAAACTCAATATATTCAATTTGCTATTATGAAAGGTTAAGAAAAAGAGGATTAGTACCGCCTGTCCAGAACGGTACATACAATGGTGTGAGAGGGGAGAACACATTAAGTGTTATCCTCTACTCGATTATATATTAACTTTTATCACAGATAAAAGTTAATATAAGATGCCAGAAAAGATTAAAATTTTCTAGACAACCTTAAAAAAATATGCTAAGATAGTAATCGTAAGTTATTTACTTACCCCTTTTATGCAGATGTGGTAGTATATAGTTCACACGACTTAAAATCTAAATGGATTTATATATATAAATCCTATAT
>JBKXSZ010000025.1:0-20346 GCA_047017005.1 Clostridia bacterium
AGCGCTCGGCTGTTAACCGATAGGTCGTTGGTTCGAGTCCAACAAGAGGAGCCAGAAAAAACAACTATTTATACAAATAGTTGTTTTTTTAATGTAAAAATATATTTTTTCTCATTTATATGTTATACTCTTTATATAAAGAAATAAAGGAGAGAACAAATGATTAAGAACGTAATATTTGATATTGGAAATGTATTATTAGAATGGAATGAGGATAATATTGTAAAAAACATTTCAAAAGATCTAGCAGAACAAGAAAAATTAAAAGAAGTGATTTTCCAATCTAAAGATTGGGCTAAATTAGATGCTGGAACTTTAACATATACTGAAGCAATACAGCTATTTGAAAGAAAATTACCAATTAGTTTAAAAGCTAGAACAAAAGATATTATGAATAGCTGGTATCAATATATGCTTTTTTATGAAAAAACGTGTAAATTAGTAAAAGTGTTAAAAGAAAAGAAATATAATTTATATATTTTATCTAATACACATATTCCTGTATATGAGTATATTAAGAATAGTGAAATTGGTGATTGTTTTGATGGCTATATAATTTCTTCCATTGAAAGGGTCTTAAAGCCCAATAAACAAATTTATATAAGATTATTCGAAAAATTTCAATTAAAGCCAGAAGAATGTTATTTTATTGATGATAGTGAATTAAATATAGAAAGTGCAAAAGAATGTGGAATGGATGGATTTGTTTTTCAGATAGATGAATTCGAAAAATTACGAAAAGATTTAATAGAAAAGAAAATTATTTAAGGATAGATAAAAAGGATAAAATAGATAGTAATAAAATATCTGGTATAAAATTAAAAAAAATTAATAAAACTCTTGAAATTGGAAATACTTTTATTGTATAATACTAATCGTAGTAAGAAATTACTACAATATATTCCTCTTTAGCTCAGTTGGTAGAGCGCTCGGCTGTTAACCGATAGGTCGTTGGTTCGAGTCCAACAAGAGGAGCCATAGCAATAGTAGTGCGAAGTAGCTCGGGAGTGAAAATCACACTGCTTTTTTGCTGTTTAATGGAATGGTATCGAAGTGGTCATAACGAGCCGCACTCGAAATGCGTGTAGCCCTTAACTGGGCCCGTGGGTTCGAATCCCACCCATTCCGCCAAATGAAAAGGCAAGATAGAAATCTTGTCTTTTTACTTGCTATATGCAACAAAATACAGTATAATATTAATTATGGTGAAAACAAATACGGAGTGGTATCGAAGTGGTCATAACGAGCTACACTGGAACTGTAGTAGTCGGGAAACCGGCCCGTGGGTTCGAATCCCACTCACTCCGCCATAAAAAGAGATTCTCTATTTTTAGTTAGAGAATCTCTTTTTTAACTTTTCAATTATTAATTATTTATTTAATAAATAGTATATAATAATATTACTTAAAAGATAAAATTAGAAGAGGATAACAAAAAATATTTTGTTTATACTATATTACTAAGAAAGGACTAGAAGAAAATGAAAAGAAAAATCGACCAAATAAAGAAAAATGAGATTGAAGAATATTTAATAAAAAATAGTAAAAAATCACCCGAAGAAATAATGGAAGAATATCAATCTAATATGGAAGGATTAAACGAAGTAGAAGCAGAAGAAAGACTAGAAAAATACGGAAGAAATTTAATTGATATAGAAAAAGAAAATAAACGATATAAAAGGATAATAGAAGCAATTGTAAATCCTTTTAATATTGTATTATTAATTGTTGCTTTTGTCGATTTTATTACAGATGTTGTTTTAGCAACATCACCAGATTATTTAACGGTTATTCTAATTTTATTAACTGTCTTTATATCGGTTGTTATCTCTTTTGTACAACAAGAGAAATCAGATAAAGCAGCAAAAAAGTTAAAAAAAATGATTTCGAATAAAATTGATGTAATACGAAATGGAAATAGTGTAGTAATTGATATTGAAGAAGTCGTACCAGGTGATATTGTAAAATTATCTGCAGGTGATATGTTACCAGGGGATGTTCGTTTTTTAGAAGTAAAAGACTTGTTTATAGATCAATCTTCACTAACAGGAGAATCCAATCCTGTTGAAAAGAAAAGGATAAGTAAAGAAGATAGTGAAGTTACAGCATTAGATAATATTGGCTTTATGGGAACAAATATTGTTAGTGGTACAGCCAAAGCGGTTGTTCTCTTTACAGGAAATAACACCTATTTCGGTAGTATGGCTAAGAAGTTATCAACAAATCAACCGGAAAAAAATAGCTTTGAGCAAGGAATTAATTCAGTAAGTAAGTTATTAATTAAATTTATGGTAGTCATGTTGCCAATCATTTTCATTGTAAATTTATTCACAAAAAGTAATATTTTAGATGCCTTACTTTTTGGAGTAACCATTGTGGTAGGATTAACTCCAGAAATGCTTCCTGTTATTGTTACATCAACATTAGCAACAGGAGCGGTTGCTATGTCAAAAAAGAAGACAATTGTAAAAAGACTTCCTAGTATTCAAACCTTTGGACAAATGGATATTTTATGTACAGATAAAACAGGAACTCTAACAGAGGATAAAATTGTTTTGGAAAAATATATGGATGCGTTTGGAAATCCTAGTAAAAGAATTTTGAAACATTGCTTTATGAACAGCTATTATCAGACTGGATTAAAAAACTTAATGGATGAAGCCATAATTACTAGAGCAGACAAAGAAGGTTTAGAGTTTTTAAAATCAAAATATATAAGGGAAGATGAAATACCATTTGATTTTAATCGAAAGAGAATGAGTGTTGTATTACGAGATGAAACAGGTAAAAGACAGATGGTAACAAAAGGAGCAGCACAAGAGATATTAGGTATTTGTTCCTATATCGAAATGGATGGAAAGGTTACAGAATTTACAGAAGAACTAAAAGAAAAGTCAAAGAGAGTATATGAAAAAGCAAATAAAGAAGGATTAAGAGTTATTGCAGTAGCACAGAAAAATGAAATAGCAGGAATTGATTTGTTTAGTGTAGAAGATGAAAAAGAGATGGTATTACTAGGATATGTTGCCTTTTTAGATCCTCCAAAAGAATCTGCTAAAACAGCAATTGATACTTTAAAGAAATATGGTGTTAAAGTAATTGTACTAACAGGAGATAATGAGGGAGTTGCTAAAAATGTTTGTGAAAAATTAGAAATAGAGACAAAGGGGGCTTTAACAGGGAAGCAAATAGAAGAAATGTCAGAAGAAGAGCTAAAAGTGGCTTGTGAATCTTGTTATCTATTTTCTAGACTGTCTCCTTTCCAAAAAGAAAAGATAATAAAGCAATTACAAGAAAGTGGGCATACAGTAGGATATATGGGAGATGGTATTAATGATAGTCTTGCATTAAGACAATCTGATGTAGGAATTTCAGTAGATTCTGCAGTTGATATTGCAAAAGAGACCGCGGATATTATTCTATTAGAAAAAGATTTAAATGTATTAGAAGAAGGCGTATTAGGGGGAAGAAAGACTTTTACCAATATTATTAAATATGTAAAGATGGCAACGAGTGGAAATTTTGGAAATATGTTATCTGTTGTAATTGCCAGTATCTTTCTACCATTCTTACCATTATTACCAATTCATATTTTAATACAAAATCTATTATGTGATATGGCACAATTAGGAATGCCATTTGACCGAGTAGAGGAAGAAAATCTAATTAAACCTAAAAAATGGGATGTTAAAAGTATTACAAGATATATGTTTTCTTTTGGAATTATTAGTACTATTTTAGATGTATTATGTTTTCTTGTTTTATGGTTTGTCTTTGAATATAACACAATTGAGCAACAAGCATATTTTCAAACAGGATGGTTTGTTTTTGGAATTGTATCTCAAACTTTAATTATCTATATGATTCGAACAAGTAAGTTTCCTTTTGTTCAAAATATCCCATCCAAACATTTGGTATTTTCAACGAGTGTTGTTACAATAATAGCTTTAATATTAGGATTTACTTCTTTAGCTTTAGGATTTGATTTAGTAAAATTACCAATTCAATATTTAGGCTGGTTGATTGTTCTATTATTAGTCTATGCAATTAGTATTCAGCTTGCTAAAAAGCAGTATATAAAGATGAATAAGGAATGGTTATAGATTTCGTAAATGTAGGAATTCAAAATATCATGTAATTTAAATTTCAGTTTTAAAAGTAAATAAAAAATGTAAAGGAAAGTTCAAGAATATTTAAAATTCTAAAAACAGAAATTAAAGGAGGTAGAGAATAATGAAAGAGAAAAATAAATGTAAAATTATTCAAGACTTATTGCCAAGTTATACGGACAATCTAACAGAAAAAGAAACGAATCAATATATAGAAGAACATTTAAAAGAATAGGAAGAAAAGCAATTATCATGACCGTACTATCTAATCAAGCAGAGAAAAGTAAAAATCAGAATAATTATTACACAAAGATATATATGTATCAGGGAGAAGATACAACGTTAATAGAAACTTATCATAAAGATGGAAAATATTTAACAACTGTAGTTCCATTAGGTGAATTGAAAAATAATAAAATTATTGAATTTAAAGATAAAGCGAAAACAAATATTTATATAGAATCGGATAATGATAAAATTGCTGTATTAAATGCAGAAAGCAACTTTACACAACTTACTTCTATTAATTTAAGAACAAATAATATAGGTGAATTTTTGCGAAATTTACTACTAACTTCTTTTAGAAGTGTGAAATGTAATGGAATAGATTGCTATTATATTTCAAATTTTAATAGTCCTACTTTAGCAACGAGCGAAGGAGATTGTGGAATATATATTAATAAAGAAACAGGAATGCCAGTTAGAGTGTTAGGAGGAACGATGCATACAAATAATGAGGTTACGGATGGCGTTTTAGATTACTATTATGAATATAATAAAGTAACAGAGGAAAATATAAAAGAACCAGAATTAGAACAATATCAAATACAGAATAAAGAATAAGTTATTTGAATTAGTATAATAAAAAAGAGAGTTTCCTATTTAGGAAATTCTCTTTTAGGTATAGGATATTTAATAAACTGCTTACTACTTAATCATACATCCAACACATTATACGCTTACCTACGCTTGTAGTAGCTATATAATGAACTGTGTTCTTGTATATCAATTAATTAGATAATTTAATTGATATGGTAGAAGTAAAAGAATTAGATAAATCAAATTCCGTAGACATATTTTAATAATGGTTAAGGATCGTTTAGAAGTAAGAAAGATAGTAAGCATATATCAAGAGAGTATTATGGAGAAATTTACTCTATTGCACGCTCTGGAAAAATCGCAGTGAGTTTTTAGTTTAAATAGGTAGAAGTATGATATAATAATACAAAATAAAATAATAAACTAGAAGAATTAGAAAAGGGCAAAGGGAGCAAATGAAGGAAAAAGAGCAATTAAAAAAAATAACAAGGCCAATTGTTTTGTGGTATCAAGAAAATAAAAGAATGTTACCATGGAGAGAAGATAAATCAGCTTATGCTATTTGGATTTCAGAAATTATGTTACAGCAAACAAAGATAGAGGCGGTAAAAAGTTATTATGCACGTTTCATGAAAGAAATCCCAGATATTCAAACATTGGCAAATATACCGGAAGAAAGATTATTAAAATTATGGGAAGGTCTTGGCTACTATAACCGTGCAAGAAATTTAAAGAAAGCGGCAATACAAATACAGGAAGAATATCTGGGAAAAATGCCAAACACATATGAAAATATAGTAAAGCTTGCTGGAATCGGAGAATATACAGCAGGAGCAATTGCTTCTATTGCTTTTAAAGAAAAAATACCTGCAGTAGATGGAAATGTACTAAGAGTTTTATCTAGAATTTTAGCAAGTAATAAAGACGTATTGCTTCCTGCAACCAAAAAAGAGATGACAGCTATTTTGCAAGAAATAATGCCCGAGGAAGCGGGAGACTTTAATGAAGGATTAATGGAATTAGGAGAAACAATATGTATTCCAAAAGGCACACCTTTTTGCGAAAAATGTCCTGTGCAAGATTACTGTGAAGCAAGAAGATTAAACTTAACAGAACAAATACCAGTACGTATCCAAAAGGTAAAGAGAAAACAAGAGAAGAAGACCGTATTTTTCCTTATCTATCAAGATAAAATCGCTATTCAAAAGAGAAAAAACAAAGGCTTGTTAGGCGGCCTGTATGAATTTCCTAATATTGATTATTGGATTAAGAAAAGTGAGATAGATTCTGTATTAGAAGGATGGAACCTGGAGAAGAAAAATGCTAAAATAGAAGAATTTGAAGAAAAAAATCATATCTTTTCTCATGTAGAATGGAAGATGAAACCTATAATGGTAGAGGTTAAAAAAGCAAATACAGATTTTATTTGGGTAACAGAAAAAGAGATAAATACCAAATATGCAATGCCAACGGCATTTACTAAATTGATAAAAAGAAAGGATAAATAGAATAATGGAGTAGGAAGAAATAAAAGAAGAAGTACCATTTCTAACAGTATGAAGAAATGAAGGCTTTTACAAAGAATATACTTTTCTATTAAAAGCAAATGAAAGAATATATAATCTAGAAGAGAGAAGTAGTATATAAAAAAGAAAATGGAGTATTTATAATACTCTTTTTTCTTTTACTTATGTTAGCAAAAAGAGAAAATTCTTCATAAGATATACAAGAAAAATAGATTTCAAAGTAAAAAGAAGAGAGGAAGCTTATGAAGAATAAAGGAGTAAAAAGAATTATCTCTCTTGCTACCATATTTTCCTTTTTAGGAATAGTACTAACTTTTCCTGTATATGCATTAGGCCCCTCTAGTGATGCCATATATCAAGGGATTGATGTTAGTAGATGGCAAGGATATATTGATTATCAGAGAGTAAAGCAAGCTGGGATAGAAGTGGTATATATAAAAGCGTCTGAAGGAACTTCCTATGTAGACCCATATTTAGAAACAAACTATATAAATGCGAAAGCAAATGGATTAAAGGTGGGATTTTATCATTATGTAAGAGCAAGAAGTGAAGCAGCAGCCAGACAGGAAGCAGACCATTTTGCAAATACCATTGCAGGAAAAGAAGTAGATTGCAGATTGGCAATGGACTTTGAAAGTTTTGGTAATTTATCTAATGTGCAAATTAATAATATTGCAGAAGCTTTTTTAAAACGATTAGGAGAAGTTACAGGAAAAGAGTTAGTTATCTATAGTAATACAAATGATGCAAGGACAGTGTTTAGTGAAGAGCTAGCGAATAATTATCCTTTATGGATAGCACAATATGGAACAGAAGAGCCAAATGATAATGGAAAATGGAGTAGCTGGATAGGATTTCAATATACAAGTACAGGCATTATAGCTGGTATTAATGGATATGTGGATAGAAATAAATTTACAGAACAAATCTTTTTAGAAAATAGTGGACAAATACCAACGCCAATAGAACCACCAGATGAAAATGAGGATGAAAATAATGAACAAACCATTACATATATCGTAAAAAGAGGAGATACGTTATCACAAATAGCTGTAAGATATGGAACAACAGTAAATACATTAGTAAGATTAAATGACATAATAAATCCAAATCGAATTTATGTGGGTCAAAGATTAACCATACCAGGAAGAAATAGCGGAAGTAGTAATGTAACATATGTCATAAAAAGAGGAGATACGTTATCACAAATAGCTGTAAGATATGGAACAACAGTAAATACATTAGTAAGATTAAATGACATAATAAATCCAAATCGAATTTATGTGGGTCAAAGATTAACCATACCAGGAAGAAATAGCGGAAGTAGTAATGTAACATATGTCATAAAAAGAGGAGATACATTATCACAAATAGCTGCAAGATACGGAACAACAGTAAATACTTTAGCAAGATTAAATAATATACGAAATATAAATTTAATTTACGCTGGTCAAATATTATCTATACCAAGTAATTCTAGTAATGCATATCAGGAAGAATTACATGATTGTGGCCATACTTTATACACGGTAAAATATAAAGACACTTTAACAGCAATTGCCAGAAAATACAATGTAACAGTAGATTCTATTGTAAGTTTAAATCAAATAGCAAATCCAAATATGATTTACGTAGGACAAATACTTCGTATTGAATGTAAATGTGTATGTAATTAAAAAAGAAAGAGAATTATCATTTTAAATTTAGATAATTCTCTTCTTTCTATTCCTAAAGGAATAAAAAAACTTCTCTATATTTGGTTGTAAAATTAATAAAAAAATGATAAGATTTAACAGAGAAAAAAGCCTAAATACAAAGGAGAAAATATGGAAAAGATAAGGAAAATAAAAGAAATAAAATATACAAAAGGAATTACCATGGTAGCATTAGTTATCACTATTATTATGCTACTTATTTTAACATCTGTTACTTTATATGTAGGAACAGACCAAATTCAAAAAGCAGAAGATAATAAATTGTTAACGGAATTAGGAATGGTACAACATGCAGTATTAGAGCAATATTCGAAATATACCATGACAAAAGTAGAAGCGGATTTAGTAGGAACTCCTGTAGAGGCAAGTGAATTAACAGCTATTTCCGCAGAATTAAATATTACTTTTGTTATGAGAGATGGATATTATAAAGTAACTCCAGAAAATGCTGTTAACATGGGGATTAAGGATGCAGAAGATACTTATATTGTAAACTATAAAACTGGAGAAGTATTAAATCTTACAAAGAAAAAGACAAAATCAGGGCAAGTTCTATATCAAAAGGCAATAAGCCAAGTTCAATCATAGAGGATGTGAAAAAGTGAAAGAGAACCTAGGAAAGAAATTAAATCAAATTTTACCTGCAGAACAAATCTTAGAAGATGAACCAATGTGGAAACATACTACTTTTAAAATTGGAGGACCGGCTGATTTCTTTGTTATTGCCAAAACAAAGGATGAAGTAGAAAAAGTTGTAAAAATAGCAAAAGAAGAGAAAATACCATTTGTAATTATGGGAAATGGTAGTAATATCTTGGTTACAGATAAGGGAATACGAGGAATTGTTCTGAAAATAGCAATACAAGAAATGATATTAGAAAAAAGAGAAGGAGACACTTATTTCTATACAGTTGGTGCAGGATATCCAATCATAAAGGCGTCTTATGAGGCACTAAAAAATAGTCTTACTGGATTAGAATTTGCAAGTGGTATTCCCGGTACAATAGGAGGGGCCGTTCGTATGAATGCAGGAGCCTACGGACATGAAATTAAGGAAATACTAGTAGAGGCAACATATTTAGATGAAGAGGGAAAGATACAAACCATATCAGCAGAAGAGCAAGAACTTTCTTATCGTCATAGTATATTCTGTCTAAAAGATTGGATAATTCTTTCTACTAAGATAGCTCTAAAAAAAGGAAATATAGAAGAAATTAAGCAAGTAATGGAACAGAATAGTACATCCAGAAAAGCAAAACAACCAATAGATAAACCAAGTGCAGGAAGCACATTTAAAAGAGGAGAAGGATATATAACAGCAGCCCTTATCGACCAATGTGGATTAAAAGGATATACAGTAGGAGGAGCTTCTATTTCCAGACTTCATGCAGGATTTGTAGTAAATAACGGAAATGCTACAGCAGAAGATGTATTAGCTGTTATTCAACATACAAAAGAAACCGTTAAGAAAACATTTGATAAAGATATTCAATTAGAAATTGAGATAATAGGTGAAAAATAGAAAAAACAGAAAATATATCATAAAGAAAGAGTGAAAGGAAGAGAAAAATGAAAGGTTTTTTAGAATGGTTTAAAGGAAAAGCAAAAATGAAAAGATGGATGCTATTGATTCTGGTAGGGATTGTTTTAGCATGTTTAGGAATTGCAGAGTTAATGGTAGCAAAAGAACTTTCTTTTTTTGAAGTAGGAAAAGTAATATTATCTTTTGTTATAGGTTTTACGTGCATTATATTAGGTTTAGTATTTAGCCAAAAAAGAGTATTAGAAGTATTAATTGAAAATACGGATGAAAGATTAAGCGAAAACAGAAAAACAGCAAATGTAAATAATTTAATTTTTAACAAAAAGGTATATCATCAAGGACCAAATGTAGTTGTAATTGGAGGAGGTTCAGGTTTAAATACTGTTTTACAAGGGTTAAAAGGTTATACAGATAATATCACAGCAATCGTTACTATATCAGATTATGGAAAACTACCAACGAGTTCACGTAAACAGCTAGAAATGTTACCTTTAGATGATATTAAAGACAGCATCGTTTCACTAGCAAATGACGAAGAATCTATGCGCAATTTATTTGATTACGAATTTCAAGAAGGAAGATTAAAAAACTTATCTTTCGGTGACATCTATATGTTAGCCATGAAAGATGTAAACAAAGACTTCTCTAGTTCAGTGGAAAAAAGTAGTAATATCTTAAATATGACAGGAAAGGTATTGCCAGTTACTTTAGATGAAGTAAAAATATGTGCTGAATTAAAAGATGGAACAATAGTAGAAGAAAAAGATAAAATCCCAGAAATGGTATATAACAAGATAACCAAAATTAATCGTATTTTTATTACACCATCCAATTGTAAACCAGCACCAGGAGTTATTGAAGCTATTCAAAAAGCTGATGCTATTGTTATAGGACCAGGAAGTTTATATACCAACGTTATTCCAAATTTATTAGTACCAGGTGTAGCAAAAGCCATTAAAGAAAATAAAGGATTAAAAATCTATGTATCTAATATTATGACAGAGCCAGGACAAACCGATAGCTATACGGTAACGGACCATATCAATGCCATTTTAGAACATAGTGGCTCTGGTGTTATTAATTATTGCATTTATGATACAGGAGAAGTTGTACCAGAATTTATAAAGAAATATAACCAAGAAGGTGCAGAACTAGTAGAACAAGATGTAAAAAAACTAGAAGAAAAGGGAATCTATTTACTACAAAGAAACCTATCTTACATATCAGAAGACGGATATATCAGACATAATCCAAATGCAGTAGCAGCAGCTGTTATTGAACTAATTTGTGATGATCTTCGTTTTAAAGACCAAAAGAGTGACCCACAATATGTGATGTTGAATTCAAAATTAAAAGATGAAAAGAAATTAAATAAATTAGTGAAGAAGACAGCACCTAAGAAAAGAACAAAGAAAAAAGAAGAAAAGAAAGATAGAACAAAGAAGAATAGTAAATTCTATAGCAAATATAGCGAGAGAATCGAGTCTATCCAGACAAGTGACCATAAAAGAGAGGAAAATAAAAATAAAGCTGAGGGAGCAAAAATACTAAAACAGAAATTAGAAGAAAAAGAAGAAAACAAAGCAAAGAAATAGAGAAAATACCATAGAATACAAAGGAGAAGAATTGATGAGATTTACAAAAAGAGATTTAAGCTTAGAAAAAGGATTAGAAAAGGAATGGATTATTACAAATGGAATTGGAGGATATAGTTCTTCTACGGTAATAGGTGCAAATACTAGAAAATATCATGGGCTATTAGTAGCACCCTTAACACCACCAGCAAGGAGATACGTAATCCTTTCAAAAGTAGATGAAAGCATTCAAATTGGACAAAACCATTATGATTTGTTTACCAATGTAGGGAAAAACTATATTTCACAAGGATATCAATATTTAGAAAGCTTTGAAAAAGAATATTATCCTAAATTTACCTATCAAGTAGAAGATACGAAAATAGAAAAAACAATTTGTATGGTATATCCTAGAAATACTGTATGTGTTGGATATCATATTAAAAATGGAAAAGATAAAGCAAAACTTACTTTAGCACCAATTGTAAATTTTAGAGACTTCCATCAAGTAAATTATCAACATGAATTCAAAGTAGAGCAAAAAATACAACAGAAGAAAGTAACGATTGTGCTAGATGAAAATTCTAGTACTCCATTTTATATGTATGCATCAGAGGGAGAATATATCAAACATGAAAACGATATCTTCCGTAATATGTTCTATATCGAAGAAGAAAAAAGAGGATTCTTAGCAGAAGAAAATCATGCAGTAGTTGGAAGATATGAAATTGAAGTAGGTCCAGAAGAGGAAAAAGAAATTACTTTTACATTTTCTTTAGAAGATAATATTGAATCCCTAAAGGCAAAAGAAGTAAATCTTGCAGAAGAAAAAAGATTAAATAAAATTATTCAACAAACTGGTATATTAGAACCAAATCCAAATAAAAAGGAAAGTAAGAATACTAAAGAAAAACAAAAAGAAGATGAGTTATTAAAAGAATTTATCATTGCCACTGATAATTTTGTAGTATATAGGCCAAGCTTCCGCCTGCATACTTTAATTGCTGGATATCATTGGTTTTTAGACTGGGGAAGAGATGCTTTTATTGCCTTTGAGGGACTTTTATTAGAAACAAAACGATTTGATATTGCAAAAGAAGTATTATTAACTTTTACTCGAGATATAAAACAAGGGTTAGTACCCAACGGCTATTCTGGATATGACAATAGGCCACTATATAATAGTGTAGATGCTTCCCTTCTCCTTTTTGAACAAGTAAAAAAATATTTACAATATACACAAGATGATACCTTTGTTAAAGAAGTGATATATGAAAAATTACTAGATATTATAGACCAATATAAAAAGGGAATTGATTTAGATGATAATAATATCTATTTAGATAGAGATGGCTTAATTGTATCTGGGACAGAAACGACACAAAATACATGGATGGATGCAAAATATGGAGATATTGCAGCAACTCCTAGAAATGGAAAAGCAGTAGAAATTAATAGTATGTGGTATAACGCTCTAAAAATAATGGAGGAGTTAGCGGGGAAGTATGAAACCAAAGTAAAAGCTCGTAAATATAAAAATATGGCAGAAAAGTGTAAAGCTTCTTTTCAGGACAAGTTCTATTGCGAAAAGAAAAAATGTCTATATGATGTACTAGGAGATAGTAAAATAAGACCAAATCAACTATTTAGTATTAGTTTAACGTATCCTGTTTTAGAACCAGATAGCAAAGAAGCAGATAGCATGATGGAAACGGTAAATAAAAAGTTATTAAATAAATATGGACTAAGAACATTAGCAAAAGGAGAAGAAGGTTATGTTGCAGTTTATGAGGGAGACGGATTTAAACGTGATATGACGTATCATCAGGGAACAACTTGGCCATGGCTTTTAGGTGTTTATCTAAGTGCACTTGAAAATAGAATAAAGTTTGCAAGGACGAAAACAAAAAAAGAAAAATTAGAAATAGAAAGAAAAGAATTTATAGAAAAGATTTCAAGCAATTTTGAAAAAGCTTTTTATCAAGAAGGTGCAGTAGGAAGCATTAATGAAATTTATGACTCTAAGATTCCCTATTTACCTAAAGGAGCAATTGCACAAGCTTGGAGTATATCAGAAGTATTCAAAATACTATTACAAAGAAAAAGAGGAAGAAAATAAAATGAGAATATTAGGAATTGACCCAGGATTTGCGATTACCCGGATATAGTATTATTGACTATATTGGAAATCGATTCAAATTAATAACATCAGGAGCAATTTTAACAGAAGCTCATACTTCTTTTCCATCAAGAATTGAAAAGATATATCGAGATTTAGAAGAAATTATTAAAACATATGAGCCAGATGCGATGTCTATAGAAGAATTATTTTTTAACAACAATGCTAGAACAGCAATTAATGTAGCACAAGCAAGGGGAGTTATTTTAATAGTAGCAAGATTAAATAATGTAGATACGTATGAATATACTCCACTACAAGTAAAACAAGCAGTAGTAGGTTATGGAAGAGCAGATAAGATGCAAGTACAAAGAATGGTAAAGACAATTTTACATGCAGAAACACTACCTAAATTAGATGATATCACAGATAGTATGGCAATTGCAATTTGTCATGCGCATTCTGCCAAATTCTCAGAAAAACTATAAAGGGGAGAGAATAAATAGATGAAAATGACAGTAGAAGCATTAGAAAAAGAATTAAATACTGGAAAACTAAAAAGTCTCTATTTTCTATACGGAGAAGAAAGCTATTTATTAGAAAATGCAGTCAAAAAAATAAAAAAACAATTTGGAGAAATGGTCGCTGGAATTAACTATATTGTAATTGATGAAACAAACTTAGAAGAAATAATCCCCAATTTAGAGACACCGGCATTTGGATATGAAAAGAAAATGTTAGTGATAAAAAATAGCGGGTTATTAAAAAAAGATGGAAAAAAGAAAAACACAAGATTAGAGCAAATAAGAGAAAAAGTAAGTTCCTATTTGATAGAAAATAAAGAAGAAATAGAAAATTATGATATTCTTCTTTTTATTGAGGATGAAGCGGGAAGTAATAAATTAACGAAAACAATAGAAGAAGTAGGAGTAAGTTGCAATTTTGAAAGACAAAAACCACAACAATTAGCAAAAAGACTAAGAGCAATATGTCAAGCTTACCATGTAACAATAGAAGACAGAACCATAAACTATTTTTTAGAATGCTGTGGAACTAACATGCAAGATTTAATAAATGAAATCCGAAAGTTAATTGAATATGCAGGTAAGGGAGGAAAAATAACCAAAGAAGCTATTGATAAACTAGCAACTAAACAAATAGAAGCCATTATATTTGACCTAACAGATAATTTAGGAAAGAAAAAAATAAAAGAAGCACAAGAAGTGTTAAAAAATTTAATATTGGCAAAAGAGCCAATTCAAAAAATACTAATTACACTGTATAATCATTTCAAGAAGCTATACTTTATAAAACTTGCAGATAAATATAATAAAAATATTGCAGAATCAATAAAATTAAAACCAAATCAAATGTTTTTGGTAAATAAATATAAAATGCAAGCAGGATATTTTAAAGAAAAAGAACTACGAAAATTATTAACGGAATTGAGCGAATTGGATAGTAACTATAAAATAGGATTAATAGACCTGCAAGTGGGATTAGAAGCAATATTATGTTGTTATTGTTCATAAAATGGGAAAAGAATTAGCAAAAAGAAAGCAAATAAGAAGAAATTGTAAAAAAGCAGAAATAGAAGATAAGAATAGGATACAAAGATAGAAAAATAAAAGAAAAGGTTCAAGAAAAATAAAAGTAAAATTGAAAAAATAATCTGTATAAAAAGTACTTCTTTTTCGAACAATAAAGAAAAAGGAGGCTTTTTTATGGAGAATTTTAGAACGGATTTGGCAGTGGAAAGAAGAGATATTTATCGAAAGGCAAATAAATTAGAAAATGAAATAGAAGGAATGGAAACAGAAGAAGAACAGATAAGTGAGGAAGTAAAAGTAACAAGAGTAAAAGTTACAAGTGAAAAAGGAGAAGAAGCAATTGGAAAACCAAAAGGAAGCTACATTACAATTGATGTAAGAAATCTAAAAATAGCGACAGAAGAAGAGATTGAACAAGCGGCTGAAGTGTTGGCAAAAGAGCTAAAAATATTAATAGATAGTCATGCACAAAATAAAGAAGATATCCTAGTGGTAGGACTTGGAAATATTTATGTTACACCAGATGCATTAGGACCCAAAGTAGTCAATGAGATTGATATTACAAGACATTTAATTGAATATCTTCCACAATATGTAGATGAAAGTACAAGACCAGTTTCGGCTATTTCACCTGGAGTATTGGGTACAACAGGGATTGAAACTTTAGAAATATTAAAAGGAATCGTAGATAATATTCATCCTAAGCTATTAATCGTAATTGATAGTTTAGCATCAAGGAGCATTGAAAGAATTAGCAGTACAATTCAATTAGCAGATACTGGTATTATACCAGGAGCAGGAGTTGGAAATAAAAGAAAGGAACTTACAAAGGAAACGCTAGGAGTACCAGTGTTAGCAATCGGAGTGCCAACAGTTGTAGAAGCAGCAACCATTGCAGCAGATAGTTTAGATATGTTTATTAAACAAGCTAAAGTAGAATTAGAAAAAGAAGAAAAACAAACACAAGGTTATGAAAAACTATATGAGGTGCTTAATAATCTGACGGAAGAAAACAGATACGAAATGATAAAAGAAGCATTGATTCCAGGCGAATATAATTTTATTGTAACACCTAAGGAAATAGATGAGTTAATTGAAAATATGGCAGGAGTAGTAGCTAGAGGAATTAATAAAGCAGTTTAAAATTAATATATATAGGGCTAGTTAAAGGAAAAAATTAAACAAAAAAAGAAGATTAATAACAAAATCTTCTTTTTTAGTTTAAGAAAAAATGAGAGATAACAAAAATAAATAAAAGATGAAGTGGATAGAAAAGATAAAAGAAGTATTGTAGTTTTTTACCTTTTTTACCTTGTTTACCATTATATAATAGAATAAATAAAATGGGTAAAGTAGTAAATATTGTTAATAAAATATATAACGGATGAAATGAATAAGTAATAAAAGAGGGTAAATATTTTAAAAAGCAAAGGAAAAGAAAACTTAAAGTCATCCATATCTTTTTATTGCGTAAAACGTAAAATACAAAAATGATAAGAACGCCAAAAGCTCCATAATCAAAATGTAGTAATTCTGCCAAAACGGCAATAGAGATAACTCCTAAAAGTCCACTTAATTTATCTTGACATTTATCATATAAATAAATAGCAAAAAGTCCAGCACTTAGAGTAAAGAAAATATTTAATACGAATAAGTTATTAGAAAACGTTGTATAAAATAAAGTAAAAGGAATTTGCGAGATAAGTGCGAATAGAAGAAGACGTTTTAAATATTTTTTTACATTAGAAGTATGTTGATAGCCTTCTGCAATTAAAAATGCAAAGATAGGAAAAGATATTCTACCAATTACATTCAAAAAGGTAAAATGATGAAAAAAACCATCACTAATATGGTCACATAGCATCGTAATTATTGCAATTATCTTTAATCCTAAACTTGTCATTTTTTCTCCTTATTCATAGTTACAATCTTAACTGATTTTACCGTAAGAAAAAGGAAATTGCAAGAGTTCGAGAAAAAGAGGAAAAATAAAGAAGAAATATAATAAAAACAGCTGTAAAGAAATAAAAAAGAGTTGCTAAAAGAAAAAGTAAAATGAATTTTTTCATTTTACTTAATATTGTATAAAACATTTTTATTCTTTTATATTAGTTTCTTTTTCTTCATTATAACGGTCAATAAAATATAAAGGCCTTTCTTTAGTTTCATAAAATGCTCGACCTAAGTATTCGCCAATAACACCTAAGAAGATAAGTTGAATTCCGCCTAAGAAAAGAATGACCACTAGGGTAGAGGAATATCCTGGTACATCTACTCCGTAAATAATGGTACGAATAATAATAAATAACATATATAAGAAACCTATCATAGATACTACAATACCAATAATAGCAGACCATCTAAGTGGAGAGGTAGTAAAAGAAGTTAGTCCATCAATGGATAGATTAATTAATTTTCCATAATTCCATTTAGTCTTACCAGCAGCACGAGGGTCTCTATCAAATAAGATTTCTTTTTTGTTATAACCAATCCAACTAAATAATCCTTTGGTATAACGTTGTGACTCTCGGATTTGTTTTAATGCTTCTACACATCTTCTATCTAATAAACGAAAATCTCCAGTATCTTTTTGAATATCAATATTAGTAACACTTTGTAACATTTTGTAATATAGTTTTGAAGTTGATTTTTTTAAGAAACTTTCCCCTTTTCTAGATCTTCTCTTTGCATATACATCATCATAACCTTGTTCCCAATATTTTATCATCTCTGGTATTAACTCTGGTGGGTCCTGTAAATCCGCATCAATGATAACAACAGCATCTCCTTTTGCATAATCAAGTCCAGCAATCATAGCAGTTTCTTTCCCATAATTTCGAGAAAGATTTAAATAACAAACTCTTTTATCTTTTTCTCTTAATTCTTGCATGATAGAAAACGTTTTATCTTTACTACCATCATTTACAAGTAAAATCTCAAAATTATAATCAGAACACTGTTCCATAATTTTTTCTAAACGTTCATATAGCATATGTAATACATCTTCTTCATTATATGCTGGTACTAATATTGTAATAAGCTTTTTAGATTTGTTTTCTCCCATATTTATCGCTCCAAACTATTTATATTAATATAAAATCAATTAGTATTACTACTATAATATAATACTAATTTACTTATATCATATAATAATAGAATAGTAAATGAAAAAACGAAAATTAGACAAAAATTAGACAAAAAAACAGAAGAGAAGAAAACAAAAATAAAAGAAGCTATAAAAAGTTTCTATAGCTTCTTTAGACAATAAATATATATTAAAACATAATAAAAAGTAAAGAAAAAGCTAAGCAAGATAATTTACTTTCTAGTACTCATTTCTGTCTGATGAGTTAATTTATATGCTTGGCAAATAGAGCAATCATTACAGATAAAGATACGATTATCAAAAATTAATTTTAAAGTACGAATGAACTCATCTTCCTGATCAATAATATGAATAGTAATTTTTTCAGGTATCAAAGTAAGGAGTGCATTTAATGCATAATCATTAGAAGAGAAAGAAATATCAGAAAGATATTTAGCATTGAAGATATTATCTGATACATCAATAATATGGTTATCTTCATCCATTAAAATAGACTCTTTACCAGCATAAATTAAATGTACTTCGTGACAACAGGAAGGAGAAGAAGTAATGTACATTTTTAATAGATTAATAAATTCAGAATATTCTTTTTCAATTAAAAAGCTATTAACGGCTGTATCAATATGGGAATCTAACAATTTAATATAGTCCTTTAGTCGAAAATTAACAAAACCGTCTAAGATAGTAGATTTATGTTCACATAAATACTTTAAACAAGCGATATAAATATAATTCTTTCGAAGAACAGACTCTGTTTGATCTGTTGTTAGATGAAAACTACAAATATCAGCAATTTGTTTTCTTTCTTTATCACTAAAATAGAAATAATTTACATTTAATAAACGGCGTAATAAGATAGGTTCGTAAAATGTTAAAATAGTATCTGTTAAAATTTCAGCAGATTCGTTATAAAAAGTAGAAATATCATCACCAAGATAATGAACAATAATATTATGGTAAATTTTAAACTGTCTCAGAGAAAGATATACATCTTCTAAACCAATATTTTCAAATTTATTTAGCAGATAATGAATGATTGTTTGATTGTTGGTTTTAATGCAAAAAGATTCCATAAGATTTGTATTCTCCTTTCCATATATGTATTATCTACTAAAAAACGAATGGTTATACATTTGTTAGATATATTGTATAGTATTCTTGGAGAAGAACTTTTGAAACTTGTATTACTTGTATTAGAAAAGAATAAAGAGATGAATTTTTGAAATGAAAAATGGTTTTCGAATTTAGAAAAATTTATAATAAATTAAATAAACGAAAGAAAAAGCTACTCTTTATTAGAGTAGCTAGGATACGTTTGTCTCAATAGGCAAAAGCTTGTCATATAAACTTTGGGCACATGAACAATTTAGCGATAGAATTCCATTGGCAATTCGAATCGAATAAAAGAAGTATTCGTTTGGTTCAAAAGCTATCTTTGAATGAATAGTTAGCAAACTAAACGAGTTTTCTTTTCCGAGGTAAGATTCAAAAAAGGAATCTGTTAGAGGAATGATGTGTACTTCGCATCGATTTGCTTGATAATCTTTACTTTTTAATAAGTCTAAATGCCGAGAAGAAAGAGAAGAGTGATAGTCAAAAGGAAAAGTTTGCAAAGCTTCGTTTACAATAGGTAACATCGCAGTAAGAGCATAGAAGCGTAATCCAAATGATTTTTCAAAAGTTTCTAATTGCTCTACTCGGAGAAGGCCTTTTGCTGCTAATCTCTTATCATGTCGTTCATATCGTTTGTCTTGTACTTTTTGATTTTGTATAGAGTTGTTTTCCCGATTTAGTTTAATGTTAGAATGTTTTTTCTTTGTCATGTACTGTATCCTCCTTTTCTAACTTAGGGATTTTCCTATATTTAATTATATTACAAATTGGCAAAAAAATGAATAGCAATGGAGCAATAAATAAAAAAATCCTACAAATAGGATTTTTTAATAATAAATCATATAATCAATTTCTGGGAAAATACAATCCTTTTTCTCGATATTTTTTAAGAAGTTTTTTAGTTCTTCATCTTGTGATAAGGTATTTTCTTTTAATGCTGTATATAATTTTGTGAATCTACCAATATGGTCTTTTATTCTTTTTTTTGCATAATCTACCATAGTTCCATTAGTTATAATAAATAACCAATCACTACTTTGAGCTAGTAAAAGTTCTCTTGCACATTGGTTTAGAGCTTTTCTTTTTAGCTTATTTTTTTCATTAGGAAATAGATGGCATAACTCTACCATTCGGTCTCCAGCTTTGTGAAGATGACGATGTACATAATCATTT
>JBKXSZ010000026.1:0-17012 GCA_047017005.1 Clostridia bacterium
ACATCGGTCTCCAAAACCGCCTGTGAGGGTTCGAATCCTTCTACCCCTGCCAATTATTAAGACTTGGTACAATAGAAGTATTAAGTCTTTTATTAATATTATAATTAAGTAATTATAGCATTTTTCGCAGCAGAAATTGTCTTTTATGTAAAACTCGCATTTTAATACGAATTAAAATACGTACGTTTACGAATAAAATATTGATTACTAAATATAATGGTTTTAACATATGCATTATATTCTAGTTTTTATTTATAAATTTCCTTTACATTTTAATCTAATATCGTTATAATGATGTCATCAAATAAAAGGAGTGAAGTCTTATGGATAATGGAGAAAATAACAAAGAAGTAGAAAAAGTTGAAGAAACAGTTAGCACTACTAATGAAAATCCAAAAGAAGGGCAAAGTGTAGCTGGATTAGTACTTGGTATTATCAGTTTAGTTGCTTTCATCCTTCCTCTTGCCGGATATCCAGTTTCTATCGTAGGAATTGTCTTATCTGCTAAAGGAATGAAGAAAGACAAGACAAATGCAAAAGCTAAAATTGGTCTTGTATTAAGTATTATCGGATTATTATTAACTCTTGCAAATTCTATTCTAGGTGTTATCACTGCTATGAATACTTTATATACTCTATATTAATCGATATTCTTATACTATATTTTAGGATATTTTTATATCCAGGGGGCTACTAGAATATATTTAGGAGGTATTTCTATGATATCTAGTAGTTTTTTTATGTCTAAAAAACTCATTATTCTTTTTCTTATCATCTCTATTTTTTTACCTTCTTTCTTTCTTCCGGTTTTATTTAAAATAGATGATTCTCTTTCTATTAGTTCTTCTCTTTCTTCTCCCTCTTTTTCCTTATCTATACTTTCACAGGGTGATTTCATTTGGCCTGTCCCTGGATATACTAGAATTACATCTCCTTTTGGAAAAAGAAATGCTCCTGCAAAGCGGATCTTCTACATCGCATAGTGGTATTGATATTGGAGCTCCAACTGGTAGTAAGATTATTGCTTCGATAGCTGGCACTGTTATTTTTACAGGTTTTAAAGGTGCTGGTGGCTTTACGATTACAATTGAAAATGGTGAATTTCAAACTTCCTATTGTCATGTTTCACCTCAATTTATTGTTTATCCTGGTATGAAGATAATGCAGGGACAAGTTATCTCTTCTGTTGGACCGTATAATGTATATGGTGTTCCCAATAATCCATATAAAGATAAAAATGGTAACCCTACTAACGGAGCATCTACTGGCCCTCATCTTCATTTTACATTAAAGAAAAATGGCACTCCTGTAAATCCTTTAGATTATTTGTCTTCTTAAAATATATAATAAAATAAAAGTATCATAATTTTATAGTGTGGTAAAAAAAAAGAAGTAAGAATAAATAATCTTACTTCTTTTTTTTACATATCATCATCTTCGTTTTCTTCATCTGTTTCTTCTTCACAAGAACCATGACAACAAGAGCAATCTGCTTCACAGTCATCGTCTTCGTTCCAATCTAATTCTATGATATTTTTGCATTCTGGACATTTAATTTCAGTTTTATTATCATCAAATTCTGTTACAAATTCATGATTACAATATGGACAAACGATTTCAAAGTCATATCCGTCTTCATCATAAATGTCTTTTTCAATTTCTTTTAATATGTCTTCTATTCGCATAATCTTTGCATCATTTATTTTTTGTGTCTCTTCTAACTTTGCAATTTTATCTTCTAGTGTTTTAACTCTTTCTTCTAGTTCTTTGATGCGATTTTGAAGTTTTAACATCATTGCTTCTGACATAATTTTTATACCTTCCTTATACTTATATTCTTTCCATGTATTCACCTGTTCTGGTATCAATTCTTACAATATCTCCTATATTTACGAATAATGGAACAGTAATAGTAGCACCTGTCTCTAAAGTAGCTGGTTTTCCAGAAGTTGTTGTTGTGTTTCCAGCAAAGCCAGGTTCTGTATATGTAATTTCTAACTCTACAAAAGTAGGTGGTTCTACTGCAAATACATTTCCCTTAAATGAAAGAATTGTTACGTTTGTATTTTCTTTTAAAAATCTCAAAGTATCTCCCAATTGTTCTTTATTCAATGGTAATTGTTCATATGTTTCATTATCCATAAAGTAATATAGGTCACCATCATTATATAAATATTGCATTTCTCTTTTTTCAATTTCTGCTCCTGGATATTTATCAGATGGGTTAAATGTTTTTTCAATTACAGAACCAGTAATTACATTTTTCAATTTTGTTCTAACAAAAGCTGCTCCCTTTCCTGGTTTTACATGTTGAAATTCTACTACTCTGTAAACAGAACCATCCATTTCAAAAGTAGTTCCATTTCTAAAATCTCCTGCCATATATACTGCCATTTTTATTTTCTCCCTTCTTATTTTGATTTCTCATTTTATTTTAATTTTGGCTAAATCTCTTTTTCTATTTTATACTATATTGCTATAAAAATCAATATATACAAGGGAATTAATATCCTTATTATTTCCCTTTTTCGTAAAATTATTACTTTCCTTTTATAATTACATAATTTTTATCAGATTTTGTTAATAACTTACAACCAGTTTTACTGATTAATACAGTATCTTCTATTCGCACTCCGAATTTTCCTGGTAAATAGATTCCCGGCTCATCTGTTACTACATTTCCTGCTTTTAGTGGTATTTCATTTGTTCTATTTATATACGGTTTTTCATGAATTTCTAAGCCTAGGCTATGTCCTAAAGAATGTATTAAAGAATATCCTCTTAGTTTAAAATCGTTTTCTACTATTTTTGAAATATTTTTAGGAATTGCTCCTTCCTTTAATTCTTCTAATGCTGCTTTTTGATTTTTTAATACTAAATCATAAACTGGCTTTATTTCTTCTGGTACTGTATCGACAAAAACTGTTCTTGTCATATCAGAACAATATCCCTGATAAGTGCATCCAAAATCAATAGTAATAACATCCCCCGATACAATTCTTCTATCTGTTGGAACAGCATGTGGCATAGATGAATTTGTTCCAGATGCTACAATTGTGTCAAATGCTAAACCATCTGCTCCGTGCAATTTAAAATACTTGTCTATCTCTAATGCAATTTCTTTTTCTGTTAGTCCTATTTTTATATATTCTTTTAAATATTCAAAGCATTGATCTGTTATTTCACATGCTTTTTGAATGGTAACTATTTCATCTAAATCTTTCACCATTCTTTGATTTTCTATTAAATTTTCTGTTTCTGCTAAATTATTAATTTTATATAGATGCATATACTCTTTGTATTTTGCATATGTTACATAATTTTCTTCAAAACCAACATTTTCACAAAACAAAAAGAAATTCTCATAATCTTCTTTTGAAATATCTCGTATATCATAGACAATAATCTCATCATCAATTGTAAGAATTGTATTGACAGCTTCGATATATCTTCCGTCTGTAATATATATATTTTCTCTTCTTGTAATAAGCAAGGTTCCCTCTGCTTGAATTCCTGTTAAGTATCGAATATTAATAGGATTCGAAACAATCATCCCTTGCATATCTAATCCTGATAATGCATTTCGTAACCATTGAATTTTGGTATTCATGTCATCATCTCCTATCTTTTTATCCATGATATAGACCTAGTGTAAAAATTTTTAGTAATAGCACATATATTGCTTGAAATGGTACAAACATCATAATTATAGTAGCAAGCACAATAAATGGCCCAAATGGAATATAGTCACTTGTTTTCTTAATTTTAGTAACTAATAAGAAAATACTTAAAACTGCTCCTATTAAAAATGACATAACAGCAATTGCTAGGATTTGATTTACTCCAAAGATAAGTCCTAATGCTCCCATTAATTTTACATCGCCAAATCCCATTGCTTCTTTTCCTGCTATCAATCCCCCTATTAATGTGATGAGCAAGAAAATTCCTCCCCCCACTAGCATACCTAGTAGCATATCTACTGCAATATTGATATTTGTTAACCCATAGATAAAAGTAAATATTAATCCCAATTCAAATAATGTTAAAGATAAACGGTTTGGTATAATTTGATGCTTATAATCTATGGCAAAAACAGAAGTTAACATTGGTGTTAAAATCAAAAATTTTATTAACTCCAAATTTCCCATCCATGAAGTAGTGTCAATTCCAAAACAATATAAAAGGGCTATGTATAATCCTGCATTTGCAAGCATCATCCAATAATTAGGTTTTACCTTTTCTTTACGAAAATCTTTTGAAAATACCTTTTTATATTCTGGCAAACGATGATTACACCAGTTCATAAAGTGTCCTATTAATAACCCCACTAATCCAAATAAAACATAATATAGTATGTGTACATTGTTAAAATACATACGTTTTTACCTCTTCCTTCTTTTGATATCAATTATTTTTACTTTTTTTTGCTTCTCTTATAACGATTAATTACCCAATTTTCTAGTGGCCTTTTTATTCTTGTAATAGAAATATCTTTTTCATCAATTGGCTCCACCAAAATAGAATATATGTTTAATCGATTTGCTCCAATTACATCTGTAAATATTTGGTCTCCTACTGCTGCAATTTGTTCATTTGGTAAATTTAAATATTCAATTGCTTTTTTAAAACCTTTTTTAAATGGCTTTAAAGCTAAATTTGTATACCAGATATTGCCTAGCTTTTCAGATGCCATTTTCACTTTATCTTCATGGTTACTGTTGGATACAATACATAGCTTAATTCCCGCTTCTTGCATTTGCTCCGCCCATTTCTCTATGCCTTCTAACATCACTCTTTCATAATTTAATACGGTATTATCTACATCTAATATAAGTGCTTTAATATCATGCTGTCTTAAAAAGTCTACTGTAATTTCTGTTGCTCTTTTTATATATGTTTTCGGATATAGTATCATATCTTTTTATTATTCCTCCTATTTTTTCTTTTACTATCTTATCAATATGTATGTCATTTGTCAATTTATTAAAAGAACATCCTTCTAAAATTTTAGAAGAATGTTCTTTGTTATCAATTATACTTAACTCATTTAATTGTACCACACCCATGAAGATAAATACTACTACCATCAGCATACCTAAAAAAACAAATACCCCTATTCCAACAACTACCTAAACAATGGTATATATATTTATATTCTATCTATATTCTGATATGACAAGTGGTTATTAATGCATTATTTACAAAAACGATGCCTTCCAATTGTTACTGTCATTGGTCTTGACCAAATCCATTTGCTTGTCGCTGTAGAAGGATTAAAATAATAAATTGCTCCCCTAGATGGATCCCAGCCATTATATGCATCTTGTGCTGCTTTTTTCGCTGTACTGTTTGGTGTTAAATTTATTTGCCCATCTCTTACTATATCAAAAGCTCCACTTTGATATACAACTCCTGAAATAGTGTTTGGAAAAGAGCTACTTTTTACACGATTCAATACAACAGCGGCTACTGCTACTTGTCCTTCATAGGGTTCTCCTCTTGCTTCTCCGTATACAACTCTACTTAATAAATTTAAATCACTTGAGTTATTGCTAGAACTACCGCTTGAATTTCCACTAGAATTAAAAATCCCCATAGCAGCTAATGTATTTTTTCCCGCAATTCCATCTACTACTAATCCATTTTTTCTTTGAAAGTATTTCACAGCCTCCAATGTTTGACTTCCATATATTCCATCAATATTTCCTTTATAGTAACCCCATCTTTTTAATTTTGTTTGGATTTGTGTTACTTCTTGCCCTCTTGAACCATATTTGGAAAGTGCTAAGGAAATATTATCTCTATTAAAAAACACCTGTAATATGGTAAATACACTCACCATAAGACATAACGTTATAATTATCTTCTTTTTTGAATTCTTTGCTTTTAATTTCATCCATTCTTTCTTTGCCTTTTTATGAAACATAAAAAATTCACCTCTTTCTTGAAAATATTTTTTCCGAAATTGGTGAATTTATGCATTTTTCTATTATCTATCTTATATTCTTTTTAAAAAATTCCAACAATATTACCTTTGTCATCAATATCAATTTGTTCTGCTGCTGGCTTCTTAGGTAGTCCTGGCATTGTCATGATTTTTCCTGTTAGCACAACAATAAATTCTGCTCCCGCTCTTAACACTACGTCTTTTACCGTAATAGAGAACGGCTCTATACATTCTAAATTTTTTGCATTATCTGATAATGAGTATTGCGTTTTAGCAATGCATACGGGTAAATTTCCATATCCTAATTGTTCTATTTCCTTTATTTTTACTTTTGCTTTTTCTGTAAGTTCAATATCTTCTGCCCCATACACTTTTTGCGCTATCTTTCTTGTTTTGTTTTCAATACTATCCTCTAATTCATACATATATGTTAAAGTACTTTGCTTATTACATAAAGAAACTATTTTTTGTGCTAAATCAGTTGCTCCTTCTGAGCCTTTTCCCCAAGCTTCCATTAAACTTAGTTCTACTTTTTGTTTTTGTAGTTCTTTTCTTAAGTAATTGATTTCTGCTTCTGTATCCGATGTATATTTATTAATTGCCACCACAACATTTAAGCCATACTTATTTTTTAAATTATCAATATGTTTTTCTAGATTATGCATTCCTCTTTCCAGATACTCTAAACTTTCTGTTGTAATATCTTCTTTTGGCATTCCACCGTGATATTTTAATGCCTTTATCGTTGCAACACATACCACTGCATCTGGTTTAATATTTGCTTTTCTACATTTTATATCTAAAAACTTCTCTGCTCCTAAATCTGCCCCAAATCCAGCTTCTGTAATTACATAGTCTGCTAATTTTAACGCCATTTTCGTTGCAATAATACTATTACATCCATGTGCAATGTTAGCAAATGGCCCTCCGTGTACAATTGCTGGTACATTTTCTAATGTCTGTACCAAATTCGGATTAATGGCATCTTTTAATAAAACGGTTAGACTTCCCTCAGCTTTTAAATCTCTGGCTGTAATTGGTTTATTTTCTTTAGTATAACCTACAATAATATTTCCTAATCTTCTTTTTAGGTCCTCTATGTCTTCTGCTAAGCAAAAAATAGCCATTATTTCAGATGCAACAGAAATGTCAAAGCCATCTTCTCTAGGAATCATATTTTTTTCACCAGAAAGGCCGCATTCTATTTTTCGTAATTGCCTATCATTTAAATCCACGCAACGTTTCCATGTAACACGGTCAAATCCCAATTCATTTCCCTGGAAAATATGATTATCAATTAAAGCAGCTAATAGGTTATTAGCTGAAGTAATAGCATGAATATCTCCTGTAAAGTGTAAATTAATATCTTCCATTGGTGCAATTTGAGAATATCCTCCCCCTGTTGCACCTCCTTTTATTCCAAAAACAGGGCCTAAGGATGGTTCACGTAATGCTAATATTGTTTTTTCTCCTATCTTATTCAGTCCATCTGCTAATCCAATAGCTACCGTTGTTTTACCTTCTCCTAATGGAGTGGGATTAATTGCTGTTACTAATACAAGTTTACCATTTTTCTTTTTTTCTATCTTTTTCATGATAGTATTTTCTATTTTAGCTTTATATTTTCCGTATTGTTCTAGGTATTCTTCTTCTATATCTAATTTTTCTGCTATCTTTATAATAGGTTCTAATTTTGCATTTCTTGCAATTTCAATATCCTCCATACTAGATCCCTCCTTTTTTCTACTTCTTTCTATCTTGCTTTTTTCTATTTTCTATTTTATTTTCTCCGTTTATTATATCTATATTCAAAAAAAAGAGCAATACTTTTTATTCGTATTTGCATCTCTTTCTTTTTTTGTTTTGTTTATTTTATTCATTTCTACATTATAGTAAAGCTCCTACTACTACTCCAATTAAAGCTCCTACAAATACTTGTGTTGGTGTATGTCCTAATACTTCTACTAATTTTTCGGATACTTCTAACCCACTTAAATTAGGAGTTTCCACTATTTTATTTAATAGAGTTGCTTGTTTTCCTGCAGCTCTTCTTACTCCAGCTGCATCATACATAACAACAAATGCAAATATTAAACTTAACGCAAAAATAGGGGAACTAAAGCCATAGAATTTTCCTATTAATACAGATAATGACATAACAACAGCTGAATGAGAACTTGGCATTCCTCCTGCTCCCATAATTCTTTTAAAATTGAATTTCTTCGTTACTATTAAATCATATATCACTTTAAAAGTTTGAATTCCTAGCCATAGTAAGAATGGAATATAAATGCATTTATTTGTCAAAATCTCTATTAGTATATCCATTTAATTTCTGTCTCCTTTTCGTTCTAATTTTCTTCTGCTCTTTTAAAAGGTTCTTCTTGTATTTCCCCTTCATTTTGAATTAAGATATTTATTCTCTTTTCAGCGCTTTCTAACATTTCATTACATTTTTTAGAAAGTTCCATTCCTTCTTCAAATTTTTGTACCGATTCGTCTAAACTTAATTCTCCTTTTTCTAGTTCATTTGCTATTGTTTCTAATTTTTGCATTGATTCTTCAAATGTAATATCTTTTTGGTCTGTCATTTTTTCCTCCTATTTTTTATTCTCTTTTTGGGTTTATATTATTTCTCAAATGTTCCTGTTTTGGTATTTACTTGATAATATAGAATAACATGCCCATCTTTATTGTCTATTACTTTTACAGAATGTTCATCTCCTGTTTTTCCATCTTCTTCATCCATAGCAATCGTTACGGTGTCATCTTCTCCCCAATCTTTTCGTACAATTTCCATTGCTTTTTTTTGTTCGTCTGAATAATTTCTTTTAATTACTACATTCGGTATTTTATTTGGGTCATCATCGTCTGCATATACTGTATTATCTTTTTTGTCTTCTGATTTATTGTCTTCTTTCGTAGCTGTGTTAGTAGTATTATTTACCGTTTTATTTTCTACTTTATTTTCCAATGTGTTATTTTCTATTGTATTATTTGTTACCCCATTTTCCAAAGCTACTGTTTCTTGTGTTTTAAAATAACGAGCATACACAACAGCTCCTAAGATAGCAATTAATAGAATAGCAGAAACTATAATTAATGGTTTTAAAGAATTTATTTTTTTCATGTTCTTTCCTTCTTTCTATAATAAGATTTTAGCGGTTTTTTCTCCGTCTTTATATTGTAATCTTATTTCGTCATTTGTCTTTAAGTCTTTTGCACTTTTTATGATTTTTCCATCCTTTTCTGTTAAGCAATATCCTCTTGTTAATGTTTTTAATGGACTTAATGCATCTAGTGTTGAAATGACTTTTGTCATTTTCATACGACAATCTTTTAATTTATTCTGTGTACTATTTTGCATTGCTTTGATTTTCATATCTATTTGAATACTAAGTTCATGAATTGGTTGTAGTGGCTCTTTAAAACATCTTCTTGTCATACATTTTTCATATCTTAGTTTCATAAGTTCCGTTTTTTTCTTTAATGCTATTTTATATCGATTTTGATAATTGTCTAATTTCATTTTTAATTCTGCTATGTCTGGAACTGCTAATTCTGCAGCAGCAGATGGCGTTGGTGCTCTTAAATCTGCAACAAAATCTGCGATTGTAAAATCCGTTTCATGTCCTACCGCAGAAATGACCGGTATATCAGATGCATAAATAGCCCTAGCTACTATTTCCTCATTAAAAGGCCATAAATCTTCTAAGGAGCCTCCTCCTCTTGCCACTACTAATACATCTGCTAATTTTTTCCCATTCATAATTGAAATGGCTTTTGCTATTTTCTCTCCTGCTCCTTCTCCTTGTACAGGAACGGGAAGTAATCTAATATATACATTTGGATTCCTTCTGGTGGATACGTTAATAATATCCTTAATAACAGAACCGGTTTCTGAAGTTAGCACTCCTATTACTTTTGGTGCTAGTGGTATTTTCTTTTTATGTTCTTGTTTAAATAGCCCTTCTGTCTCTAATTTTGCTTTTAATTCTTCATATGCGGTATATAACGAACCCATTCCATCTTCTTGCATTGCTTTACAATAGATTTGGTATACACCATCTCTCTCAAACACAGAAACTGTTCCAAATACAAGTACTTTCATACCGTCTTTTGGAATGAATTTTAGATTTGCTGTATAGCCTTTAAACATAATACATTTAATCAAAGAATTTTCATCCTTTAATGTAAAATACATATGTCCTGTATAGTGATGTTTAAAGTTTGAAATTTCTCCTTTTACTAATACATTGTTTAGCATTTCATCATTGGCTACTTTTTCTTTTATATATCGATTTAAATCGGTTACACTAATTGGGTCTATCTTCATGTATATCCTTTGCTCCCTCTTTTTTAATTCTCTTCTTCTGCTATTTTATGTTTTTTTATAATACTTGCTAGCACCCCATTAATGAAGGTTGCAGAGTTGTCTTCTCCATATTTCTTAGCAAGTTCTACTGCTTCATTTACAACAACTTTGAAAGGAACTTCTTTATATAGTAACTCATAAATAGCAATCTTTAAAATTGCTAAGTTGATTTTAGAAATTCTATTTATTTCCCAATCTTTTTTTAGATTTTCTGTTATTTCTGTTTCAACTTCTGCTCTTTTTTCTTGAATTCCATTTATGATTGTTTCTATGTATTTTTTTGAATTATTATCTGTTATTTCATTGTTTTCCAAATATAATTCAACTTGTTCTTGGTTCCATTCATTTTGTATCTCCATGCTATATACTAGCTTAAAAGCTGCTTCTCGAATCGCTGTTCTGTTCATTTCTTACTCCCCATCTTTTTTATTTTTCTACTACATTCTATCAATAAAGTTCTTTAATTTTTCCTTTACTTCATATTTGTTTTGTTGGATATAGTTTCCAACAAAAATTCCTAAACATATTAAAATAATTCCAATAATTAATCGATATAAATTTGTAAGTAATATTAATATAGCTACGATGGCACCTATAATCGCACCTCTGTACTGCATAATAAAATCTTTAAATCCACTCATGTTTTCACTCCTTCCTTAATCTTGTATCATTTCCTTTTTCGGAGCAATATTCTTTACTCTAATATTTACTTCTTTTACATCTAAGTCTGATGCTTTCTTTACTGCTGCTTTGATTTTTGTTTGTAAGTTATTAGATAAATCTTTGATAACTGCATTTTGTGTAACATATAATGTGACATACACCGTAACATTATTTTCAGCATCAAGTCCTACTTTTGTTGAAACATTCTCTGCTTCACTAAATCCTTTTGCTACACCATTTACTAAATTCTCTAATGTGTCTTTTGAAATTAGTAATTTACCATTTTCATTTTGTAATAACACACCATCTTTTGCATTTACTTCTGGTCTTGTAGTAGAGTCAAAGAAAATGCATTTAATAGCAAGTAATATAAAGGCAATTGCTATTCCTAATGTAATATTTGTTGCAATTTGGTTTTCTAAAATACAATCCATAAATACTTTTATCATGCTAGTATCAATCCATCCAAATATCATAAGACACATTACAATAGATAATATTAAAATAATATTGGAAAATACTACTAATCCTATTTTTTCTAAAAATTTCATTTTTCTTCCTCCGTTTACTTTTAAAAGTGAATATGCTGTTGTTTTAATTTTTTATTGTTTTGCATATTCACTTTTATGTTCTCTTTATTTATCTTCTTCTGTTTCTTCTTGGCTTATTTCTGTGTTAACACCTTGTACATGAACATTAACTTCTGTTACTTTTAATCCTGTCATGTTTTCTACGGCTTTCTTTACTCTATTTTGAATTTCAAAAGCTACATCTGGTATTCTTGTTCCATATTCTACGATAATATTAACATCTATCTTTGCTTCTTTTTCCATTATTTCGACTTTAATACCTTTTGCTAGATTTTTCTTTCCGCTTAATACTTCAGAAATTCCTCCAGCAAATCCTCCGCTCATTCCTGCTACTCCTGGTACTTCTGATACGGCTACTCCAGCGATAACTGCAACTACATCATCCGCGATTTTAATTCCATTTGTATCTTCTTGCATGGTTTCTTCTATTTTTTCTTTCTTAACTTCCTCTTTTATTTCTCTTTTTTCTTCTTTCTCCATTTTAATTTCCTCCTTCTTTTATATCCATAAAATGAATTTGTTTATTCCTTTGTAGATACTATAAGTATATCAATTTATGGAATTTTTTACAACTATTTTCCTATATTTTAATAAATATTTCAGAGGACAAAAAAAGAAATACATGTATTTTTATTCCTACATGGATTCCTTTCTTTTTTTGCTTTTTCTTATCACCTTTTTAGTTTTCTACTTGTTTATATCTTAGATTTCTTTTTCAAATCTCTGAATGGCTTCTATTTTACTTCCTCTTAAGAAATCTTGAACCTGCATTTTTTTTGCGTTTTCACCTTGTATTTCTATTACAGAAAGCACTCCATCTATTGTCTTTATATATAGTCCCTTTTTATCATCTACATAGAGAATAGTTCCTGGTTCAATATCTTTAAATTTAAATGCATATTCCTTAAACTCTGGAAATTGCTCCATAAATTCTTTTTGCTTAATTGCTTGCACTTTCCAAAATTTTATCTTCTTTCCTTCTAAAAAAGTATAAGCTCCCATAATAGGGTTTAACCCTCTTACTAGATTTTTGATTTCTTTTGTTGTCTTGTTTTCCCAGTCAATATTTGCCATCTTTTTATCTAGCATCGGTGCTACGGTAAAGTCTTCTCCTTGTTTTTGCCTTGGAGCAGTTTCTTTTTCTATTTGTTTCACCGTTTCTACTAAAAGTTGCGCTCCTATTTTTGCTAATCTGTTCCATAACTCTCCTGTTGTCTCATCTTCTCCAATCGTTACTTTCTCTTTTAGGATCATGTCCCCAGTGTCCATTCCAGCGTCCATATACATAGTTGTAACCCCTGTTTCTTTTTCTCCATTTAGAACAGCCCATTGAATTGGTGCTGCTCCTCTATATTTAGGAAGCAAAGAACCATGTACATTAATACAACCCATTCTAGGAATTTCTAATATCTCTTTTGGTAGAATTTTTCCATACGCTACTACACATATTAAATCTGGCTGTAAATCTTTTATTTGATGGATAAATTCTTCGTTTTTTCTTACCTTTTCTGGTTGATAAATAGTAAGTCCCCTTTCAAGAGCATACTCTTTAACAGGGCTTGCTATCATTTTCATTCCTCTTCCTTTAGGTCTATCTGGATTGGTTACAACCCCTATTATTTCATGTCCTGCTTCATACAAAGCTCTTAAAGATTCCATTGCAAAATCTGGTGTTCCCATAAATACAATTTTCAAATTGCTTCACCTTCTTTATTTTTTCTTTTTCTTCTTTGCTTTTTTAGCCTCTTCTTCCCCTTGTGCAGCTTGTAAATCTTCTGGAGTTACATACTCTAAGGTTCCTGGAATCATCTTATCGATAAATAGGACTCCATCTAGGTGGTCTAATTCATGACTAAAAGCTTGTGCTAATAAATCTTCTCCTGTAATTTTTCTTTCTTTTCCATTTTCATCTAGAGCTTTTACGGTTACTTTCTGTGGTCTTACTACTTTAGCAAATTGATTTGGAAAACTTAAACAACCTTCATCTACTGTCTGTTCTCCTTTTTCTTTAACAATCTCTGGATTAATTAACACAATCGGTCCTGTACCATCATATACATCAATAACAACAATTCTCTTTAAGATTCCTACCTGATTTGCTGCTAGTCCTACTCCATTATATGTATGTAATGTTTCTATCATATCTTCTACTAGTACTTTTATTTTTTCATCTACGTTTTCTACAAGTTTTGCTTTTTTTCTTAGTATTTCATCTCCATTTTCTACTATTTTACGAATTGCCATCTTTCTTACTCTCCTTTTCTATAGCATATTATTTGGATTAACATCAATGCTGATGCGAATATCATTTATTTTCCAAGTATAGTACTTGTTTAAAATTTCGTGGATATAGTTTATAGTTTCCTCTTCAAAATCTCCTTTTAAAATTATACGATAACGATATCGATTTTTAATACGGTCTATTGGAGATGGCATCGGTTGATACATATTTAAATTCATTCCTTTTGTTTGGCTTAATTGCTTAGCGAATTGATAAAGTTTTTCCGATGTTTCTATTACCTTTTCTTGCTTTTCTCCACTAATTCCAATTACCATTATATCGCAAAAAGGCGGATATTTCAATTGTTTTCTAAGGCTAATTTCTTTTTCATAGAAGGTATTATAATTTTGCATTTGGCTACATTCAATACTATAGTGGTCTGGGTTATATGTTTGAATAATAACGTTACCTTTTTCCTTTTCTCTTCCAGCTCTTCCTGCTACTTGTGTTAAAATTTGGAAAGTTCTTTCTGCAGCACGATAATCATCTATGTTCAAATTTCCATCTGCTGCAATAACACCAACTAAAGTAACATTAGGAAAATGATGACCTTTTACTACCATTTGAGTCCCAATTAAGATATCAATATTCTCATTCTTGAACTTATTTAATATTTCCTCATGTGAATTTTTCTTGTTTACGGTATCAATATCCATACGAATTGTTTTCGCTTGTGGAAATAACTGCTGAATCTGTTCTTCTAATTTCTGTGTTCCTGTACCAAAATAGCGAATCTTTTTGCTACCACATTCTGGGCATACTGTAACATTTTCTTGTTCATAACCACAATAGTGACATTTTAATCGATTTTCTCTTCGATGGTAAGTAAGTGCAATATTACAGTTTTTACATTTAACAACATAACCACAATCGCGGCACATAATAAAGGTGGAAAAACCTCTTCTGTTTAAAAATAGTATCGTTTGCTTTTTCTTTTTTATGTTTTCTGCTATTTTTTCATATAGCTTCCTACTTAACATACTTCGATTACCACTTGCTAACTCTACACGCAAATCTACAACTTCTACTTCTGGTAAATTGGATTGATTTGCTCTTTTCGATAAAGTAAGTAACGAAATTCCCCCCTTTTGTGCTTGATAAAAAGTAGTTAAATCCGGTGTTGCACTTCCTAATACTAATGGGATTTGTTTCTCCATTGCTAAATATTTTGAAATTTCTTTTGCATCATACTTAGGAGTCATCTCAGACTGATAAGAACTATCGTGTTCTTCGTCAATAATAATTAAGCCTAAATCAGATACTGGTGCAAAAATAGCAGAACGTGCTCCTATTATAATTTTTGCCTCTCCTTTTTTAATACGATTCCATTCATCATATCTTTCCCCAATTGATAATCTACTATGCAATACCGCTATATTTTTCTGTCCAAATCGAGAAAGGAATATATCTACCATTTGTGGAGTAAGTGATATCTCAGGTACTAATACAATGGCTGTTTTTTCCCTCTTTATTACACTCTCAATTAATTGTAAATACACTTCTGTCTTTCCAGAACCAGTAATACCATATAGCAAAAATTCCTCAAATTTTCTTTCCACTATGCTCTTTTCTACTTCGTTATATGCATTTTGTTGTTCTTCTGTTAAATTTAACTTTTCTGTAGGTGCTATCACTTTATGAATAAAAGGATTACGCTTCATTTGCTTTTCTACTAATTCGATATATCCATGCTTTTCTAACGTTTTTAAAATTGCTCTTGAAGTATCTGTTAAAATTTCTAAGTCTGGCACAGTAATTCCCTCATTATCCATTAAAAACTTTAAGATTCGGACATGTTTATCTGATTTTATCTTCTCTGTTTCTATTAAAAACTCAATTTCTTCTACTTCTTTTTTCAAATATACACATTGTGCTGTTTTTTCTTTTACACGATTTTCTAGTTTCTTACTTGTAGTTCCTGGAGTTAGCATTAATTTTATGCAATCTGCGATATTACAGAAATATCTTCTTGCCATCCATTTTGCAAGCTCAATATTTTCTTCTGACAAAGCTTCTTGTTCTTCTACTTTTTGAATGTCTTTTATTTTAAACTCTGAAGTTTCTTTTATTCCAATTACATAACCTTCCTCTAAATGTTTTCCATTTCCAAAAGGCACTAGAATTCTACTTCCAACTGAAACTTTCATCTCTTCTGGAATATTATAGTCAAATATTCGATTTAACGTTTTTACATTGCTTGCTATAATTACTTCTGCTACCATATATTCTCCTGTTTTCTATTTTCGTTTTTATTTCGAATTTTTTATCTGTTTTTTATCTTCTTGCTTTTATACTATATCAAATTTTAACCTTTCTAACAAGCAAACATGATTTTTTACTAAATAAATATATCTTTTTATTTATCCATATATATATAAATTGATATCTATAAAAAATAAAACCCTATTTTTAGGATTTTATTTTAATACATTTTAGCTCTTTTATCGTATATAAGAATCATCTTTTTCTGTTTCTAAAGTACGTTCTTCATAATCTGAACTAACAATGGTTAAATCATCACTCTTTTTAAATCTAGGATGTTGATTACATTTTGAATCTTTCTCTTCTACTGCTCTAATTTTCCTAGCAAGAATATCCACCTTGTTTTTGAATCTCTTCCCATACTTGCTTTGCATCCATACCTAAAATGGAGTAATTTAAACCATCAGTTGCTAGTATGATTCTTGCTATAAACACCATGCTCTACTGCTTCTTGCATCCATTAAGATATATGTTGATATTTGTTATTTTCTCTTTCTACTTCAAAAATTGTCTTTTTATCTTCATTAATTATTCTGCCTTTTTCAGATACTTTGCCTCCGCTTTGGCAAATATTTGCTTTTATTTAATCTGATGCGTTTCTCCCCACTACTACTGCGCAACGACCACCACCGCACGAAAGCCACAATGGTAATGGCTATTACCATCACGACGACCGAAGGCACAAACACCAGCAGCGCTACCATTCCAGAAAGAGCCTCCACGTACGAAGAATGGAGTGCCGTAGCCAGGGAAGTCCGAGTAGTCACCATACCAACTGCTAGAACCTATTCCTGCTGTTGATGTTTCTCTTACTGCATCTCCATATATCTTTGTGTTTACTTCGTAATTTGCTTTTGATGCCTCATCATAATTGGTTAATCCACTATCATTAGC
>JBKXSZ010000027.1:0-16364 GCA_047017005.1 Clostridia bacterium
CTTTTAGGCGTTATGAGTAAAAAGCCCCCGGCTTAGCCGGGGGATAATTACTTAAGGAATATTTACAAAATGTACTCCAAAGATGATTTTTGCACAATTATGTCAATTGTGTTATAATTATTTTAAGTACGGGATATCCAAAGTAACATTTTCCTGTATGTATCTAGTAATTATTATTACAATACAAATTTTAGGAGGAAAAATCATGATTATTATCAATGGCAAAGTGTACCACGACAATGTAACAATCGTAAACGGGCGGGTAATTGAAGGAAACTCTTGCGATGACACCACTAGCAAAAAATTTGACGAAACTAAAAAGGTATCGGCAAACGGTGTTAATCGGATTATTATTGATAGCAATATCAATGTAAAAGTGTCCGCGAGTAGCACAAACGATGTAACAGCACATCTACACGGCTATGCTATTATGGATAGCAACCTTAAACTTTCTGTAACAAGAGTTGGTGACGAAGTCCATATTTCTGTAGAATCAGAAGGGGCTTCAATTAGTTATATCAATATGTCTACGATATCTACAAGCTCTGTTGTCATCAATAATTTTAGCTCTGGTAGCAACGGTGGTTTGACACTTGATGTTAAAATTCCCACTAAAGCGTTTGAAAAGATTTTTGTTGAAAGCAAGAATGCTAACATCGATGTAACTTCTTCTGTTACTGCTAATACCGTTACAGTTGATAACATGAATGGCAATATCGATATATCAGCAATATTCCAAACATTAAGCATCGATTGCAAAAATGGGAATGTAAATATTGACTCAGAAGCACGCTGTGACGTTAGATTGAATATCGCCAATAAAAACGGAAATGTTGATGTAACTCTCGGAAACATAGGTACTTCCAAAGTATCAATTGATTGTAAGAACGGAAGTTGCAAAAATAATCCGAGATTAAGAGGAATCTATACCGTGTCTGGTTATATCACATCAAAGAATGGCAACGTTAAACTTCGCTAAATGATTTCCCCCTGCCCTTTTATATTTATAAAGAGCAGGGGGTTAAATTTATATATATTTCTTTTAAAATTTCTAATAGTAAAGTATCTTGTTTATTAAAGAGATTTTCTATTTTCATTCTTCTTCATAAGCGTCAGTCATTTTACTCATTAATTTACCCATTTTTATAGGAAACAAATAACAGCCCATAGTTTGAATTTTTTGTACTTTCAAATTACTATAATAAGCACTGTAATTTGTTATTTTATTTTTTCCTATTATAGATTTTATTATTTTTTAAAAACAGACATTTAACAAGTTGGATTATTCCAACTACTATAAACATAAATGGAATAAGTATCCATAAGCCAAACGATTTAATTGTTTCTATTAAAGACATTGTAGTACCATTCTGAAATAGTATTATGCCAATTCCTATTATTAAGCATACTGCACCAATATAAGTTCCAATTATATCAATTTTAAATTTATCAAAATATCCAAGTATAGTTAATGCGAGAATTACAAAAGTAAATGATACAAGAGTGAAGAAAGCACCCATAAATATTAAGCCATTTTTATTATTCGTTCCAACTAGTACTGCTTCCTCTGGATTATTAGGGTTAAATCTCACTTTTCGGATACTATTTTCAGCAGGAATATAATCTGTTCCATAATTAGTTGTAATTGAATATTCTTTATTATCAACTTCATAAACATAAGTTAGTTTATATGTTATTCCATCTTTATCACTATTATAAACATCATAATCTTTATAATATCCATTGGTAGTTATATAATCTTTAGTTTTCTTATTTAATTTATATGTATCACTAATTCCTAAAATCAACATTAAGATTCCTGCTAAAAATGCTGTTATTACTAGAACACTACTTACAATAATTTTGAAGTTAAATTTTGATTTTGTTTTAGAGGTGACCGGAATTTTTTTTGTTTTAAGAAAGCTCTTTTTTATTATAACCATTCCACCAATCCAAAATGGTATTGAGAATAATAGGAGTATATAATCTTTTTTTATGAAACTTGTATAACACCCATATGTTAGAAAGCCAAACCAAAATGATAAAAAACCAAAAATAAATATTTTATCAAACACTCTAACATAGTTTTGTTTATCTATAAGTATAAGTATATTTTTTCCTAACATAGCAAAACTAGAAATTAAGAATGGAATTAGAACAATCTTTCTATTTATTTTATTAAATAAATAAATCAAGAGTATTGTAATAAGTGTAGAATAAATCAATCTAATTATAAAAACATTTTTATTTTTCATACTACCTCCTATTCTCCAAATTACTATTTCTACTAAAGATTATATCAAATCTTTTTATAAAAAACATAAGAAGATGCTAAAATTTTAATAAATTTAAATATCTTCTTAAAATAATTATACCACTAATACTATTAAATAAATATAATGACACTTTATTTCTATTAGTTTGTTCCATTTCCAAATGGAAGTACAATATCAAACATTCATAGTTCTTAATTTTATATATTTGTTCAAGGAAACTACTCCTAAATTTTATATTTACTAGGTTATAATATCCCTTTTCGTCTTTTTCTTTAAAAAAACTTTTTGATTTTCTTCTATTGTTTTGTTATTCCATTCTGCCTTTTTTCAAGATATTTAGCCCTAAAAAAGACCAACTCTTAGAGTTGGAATTAAAATTTTTGTATATTTTTTTGTAATCTAGACTTTTCGACAAAAATTGTTTGTGGTGCCTAGACGCGGAATCGAACCACGGACACGGGGATTTTCAGTCCCCTGCTCTACCAACTGAGCTATCTAGGCGTTATATAAAAAAATGGCGACCTGGAACGGGCTCGAACCGTCGACCTCTAGCGTGACAGGCTAGCGTTCTAACCAACTGAACTACCAGGCCGTAAAATAAAAAAATTTAGTCTAGCTAAATTTTTTTAAAGAAAATGGTGGTCGCTATAGGGCTCGAACCTATGACCCCCTGCTTGTAAGGCAGATGCTCTCCCAGCTGAGCTATGCGACCATGTCTTTCAACGAGATTTAGTATACTAAATTTTAAATAAGATGTCAATACTATTTTCTATTTTTTTAACTATTTTTTTATATTTTTTCACTTTTATCCTATTTTTCTGAATTTAAGCAGGAAATTGACTAGTTTATAATTACTAGTCCATTTCCTCCTTTCTTCTTTTTATCTTATTCTGCCTTTAATATCTCTATTGCTTTTTGTAATTGTGTATCTTTACTTTCTTCTACTGTTACCTTATCTTGTTCTTCCTCTGGAAGTTTTACTTCTACATCTGGACTAATTCCTACTTTATTGATTTTATTATGATTTGGAGTATAGTATTCATTCGTTGTAATCTTTAGTCCGCTTCCATCACTTAATGTTAATAACTCTTGTATAACACCTTTTCCATAAGTCTTAGTTCCTACTATTTTAGCGGCATTTAAATCTTTTAATGCTCCTGCTAGAATTTCTGAAGCACTTGCTGAGTTTTCATTTGTTAATAGAATAATTGGCATATTAATCGTTTTATCAGCTTTTGATTTTTTTACTTCCTCTTTTCCGTTCTTATCTGTCGTGATTAGCAAGGTTTGGTCCTTATCCACCATTAAGTCTGCAATTTCTAGTGCTTCCTCCACAATTCCTCCTCCATTATTTCTTAAGTCAATAATTAAAGAAGTGATTCCTTGTTTTTTTAAATCCTCAAATTTAGTTTTAAATTCTTGACCGCAACCTTCATCAAAGGTAGATAATTTTAAATATCCAATATTGGCTTCTAATTTCTTAGATTCTACATGATTCAATTTTACATTTTGTCTTTCGATTTCAAATTCCATAATTTTTCCATCTCTTTGAATCTCTAATTTCACTTTTGTGCCTTCTTCTCCCTTTATTTTATTAGAGGCTTCTGACATAGAATCTCCGCCATAGTCTTTTCCATCTACTTTTGTAATAACATCCCCTGTTTTTAGTCCTGCCTTTTCTGCTGGGCCACCTTGTACTGGTGCCAATACTACGATTGTATTATCCTTTGTATTTTTTACCATATAGATTCCAATTCCAACATAATTTCCCATTGTTGTTTCTTCAAAATCCTTCATTTCCTCTTTTGTGAAATATTCAGAATATGGGTCATCTAATCCTTCAATATATCCTTTAATCGCTCCTTCTGTTAATTTTTGCTCATCAATTTCTCCTAAATATTTTTTATCTAATAGCGTTCTAAAGTTTTTCAAAGTTGCAGCCAATGCAGATGTATTGGAAGTACTTGTGTCCGTTACTTTCAAATTTCCTACTAATTGTTTCGTACTAAATATTTGGTACATGATGATGGTTGTAATGATAAATGTAACAACCGCTGTTAATATAACTAGCATAATGACTTTATATATTCTTTGTTTTCTATTTTCTTCCACTTTCTTTCCTCCTCCTGTTTATCTTGTATATTATACTACAAATTTATGGAATATAGTATCGGAAATGTGAATTTTGTTAGAAATTCTTTATTCTTACCTATGCTTTCCTTCCCTAATCTATTTATCTAAATTATAAGATAGAGAACAAATTGTCCTCTATCTTACTCCTATGTAATATAAATTTTTCTACTTATTTTTCTCTCTTTTATTCTAAATATAATTTAGAGGATTTACTCTTTCTGAATATTTACCGCTTCCCACTCTTATTTCAAAATGCAAATGTGGTCCACTTGAATTTCCTGTGCTACCTACATATCCAATTGTCTGTCCTTGAGAAACTTCTTGTCCTTCTCTTGCTGCTGTACTGCTCATATGTGCATACAAACTGTAGGTTCCATCATTATGGTCTATCATAACATAATTTCCATAGCTTGTTTTTAAGTGCTCTACAATAATTACGGTACCAGATTTAGCTGCCATAATTGGTTTTCCAGAAATACCTGATCCACTAAAATCAACAGCTCCATGTAATCTTCCATCTGAGTAATACCATCCTGTTGTAACTGGATATCCGCTTACTGGTTTTATAAATCCCTTGGAACTAGGTTTTGAATTACTATTTGAGCCTCCTCCATTATTGGTATTACTGTTACTGTTGCTATTATTGCTATTACTACTATTATTGTTCTTATTACTATTATTATTACTGTTATTTTGTTGTTCTTGCTTTTTCTTATTAGCAGCTTCTATTTTAGCATCAATGGATTTATTGGCTTCTTTTAAATCATCTATTTCGGCTTGAATATCTCTTTCTTTCTCTGATAAGCTTGCTACTTTAGCATCTTTTTCTTTCTTAGCAGCTACTAATTGCTGGTTTTTAGTATCTTTTTCTTGTTTGGTTGTTTCTACTTCTTTTTTGTCATTCTCTAATTTTGTTTTTGTATTTTCTATTTCTTTCTTTTGGTTGTCTATCTTTTCTAATAATTCTAGGTCATAACTTGCAAGTTCAGATACTAGATAATAGTTGGAAATAAAATCTGTTAAACTTTCTGCACTTACTAGTACATCTAAATAAGAAGTATCTCCGGCTTCATATTGTGCAACAAGTCTTTCTTCTAATAATTTTTCTTGTTTATCATAATCCTCTGTTGCTTTTTCTAATTTTTCTTCCGATTCTTTTATCGATGTGCTTAGATTAGATAATTTATTCGTAAGATTTTGTATGTCATTTGTATATTGCTCAATTTGTGAAGAAATCTCTTCGATCTGATCTGTTGTTGATTTCTTTTCATTTTGAACATCTGTTAAATCTTTTTGTGCGTTCTTTATTTGTTCATTATTTTGATTTTTTTGGCCATTTAAATCTGTTGCTGCAATGGTATAGGTGCTACTTGCCAATAGAATAACACCTGTCATTGACAAAGCAACAAATTTCTTTAAAACTCTTTTGTTTTTCATGTTTTCCTCCCCTGTTTTTTAACGTTTTTCTTTTGCGTTTTTTTCAGGCTAGTTTATTATATCATATTTTCTCTTTTTGCAACTATTTTTGTCCTTTTTTCACAAAAAATTCACAAAAAAAAGACTCATCAATTGATAAGTCCCTTTTCGATACAGAAGATTATTGCCGTTACTATAAATGCAAAGACTGCCATTATCAAATCTGCTTTTTTCCTTGTAATTATATTCTCAATAGCAAGTCCTATTCCAGCTAGTCCAGTTGCCCAAATAGCAAATGTATTATTATCCGTTATCCAGTATAGAAGTGCAGATGCAAATGAAATAGCTATAAATACTCTAAGCACAATAGTTTCACTATATCGTTTCATATTTTACCTCCTAGCTTAGTGCCATATTTATATTATATCATATTTAATCTGAGTAGAGAATAAATCATTATTTTTATTTATTCCCTCTCATACCACCGTACGTCCCGTTCGGGCATACGGCGGTTCAATTTGTATATTCAATATGTACTTTGTTATATTGGTCTAGTAAAAATACTAGACCTCTTTTTCTTAGCCTCTCTATATTAATAGCGAATTTGACCCAATCTGTTTTGCATACCAATTGATACCCTTTTCTTGTATTTTCTAGTCCATAAGCAATATCTGGTTTTACTCCTAATTGTTTTAATGCTTTCTCTTTTCTTGCTGGTATTTTCCATTGTTTCCAAATTATTACTCTTATTCGTGTTTTTAGGTGTTCATCTTTTGTGGTAGTGAAAACACTACAAATTGTTCAGTCCTTCAAAAAAAACTTTTCTACTATGACCTCTGCTGACTTCTTGTGATAAACCTTTTGCGACCACTATTTCTAGTGTTCGCAAGACCTCACGAGATAAGTCGTTTAACTTTCCTCTTTTACTCGCTTAATTTACTGCATAAGGTTACGTATATCTTTTGGGCTTTGGCTTGTTGAGTAGTCTTACCCTCTTATCCAGCCTTCACCGATTAGCTAAATTGCATGCCTATCGTACTTTAAATAAAGCCATTCACTTACTGTGAATGGCTTTGGCCTTTTTTATGGTAAATATGGTAATGGATTTACTGGTGAACCTCCTACACGTACTTCAAAGTGCAAATGTGTTCCACTTGATCTTCCTGTACTTCCTACTGTCATGATAGCTTGTCCTTGTTTTACACTTTGTCCCTCTGATACTCTTCTAGATCCAGCTAATCCATGTGCATATAGTGTCATCGTACCATCATGATGGTTAATAACAATGTATTCTCCATAACTACGGTAACTTCCATCTGCATTTTTTAAAGGCTTTGATGTTACTACAGTTCCGTCCTTTACCGCTACTACAGTTTTCCCTGTAACATTTTTATTAACATCTACACCAGTATGTCCACGATAAGACGGATAAGTTTTGTTGGCAATATCGGCTTTTGAGCATCCTGCTACTGGGAATATGTATCCACTTTTACTTGGTGTCGTGTTATAGCTTCCAGCACCTTTTTTAGCAGCTTCTTCTGCTTCTTTTTTGGCTATCGCTGCTAATTCATTTTGAATATCTCTTTTATCTTGTTCAAATTGTTCTAATTGTGCCTGTATACTTTTTTCTTGTTCATTCAGTTTAGCTACTTGTTTATCTTTTTCATTTTTAGTAACTTGCAATTCCTTTGCTTTACTTTCTTTTGTTTTCTTTACACTATCTACTTTATCTTTATTGGTTTGTATTTCATTTTTTGCTGCTTCTATTTCCTTCTTTTGGTTATCTATTCTTTCTAATAACTCTAAATCATAACTTGCAAGTTCAGATACTAGATAATAGTTGGAAATGAAATCTGATAAGTCCTCAGAAGCTACTAATACATCTAAATATGAAGTATCTCCTGCTTCGTACTGAGCTACTAAACGTTGTTCCAATAGCTCTTCTTGTTTATCATAATCTTCTGTTGCTTTTGCTAGTTTTTCTTCTGCCTCTTTTAAAGAAGTATTTAAATCTGTTAATTGCTTGTCTAAATCTGCAATTTGGGATTCATATTCTGACATTGTATAGGTTAACTCTTCTACTTGCTTTAAAGTTTCTGACTTTTCGTCTTTTACATCTCCAAGTTCTTCTTTCGCATCATTTATTTTATCTGTTAAATCTTGGCTTTGTGAATTTAATTCTGATTTACTAGTTGCAATAACATAACTTGAATTTGCACCGATTAAAATTACCATCATGATAAAACAAATGACTTTTTTCATTCCTATTTTTATCTTTTCCATTTTAGCCTCCGTCCTTTATGGATCTTACATTTTCAGGTCAATTACTTTCTGTCTCATTTTGACTGTTTTCTTCTGTATTTGGTAATACTTTATTGAAATAGTCTACTGGATTTACATAGGTTCCATTTACACGTACTTCAAAATGAGCATGTGCTCCTGTTGAGTAACCTGTTGAACCTACTTTTAAAATAGGGTCTCCCCTTTTTACGGTTTGTCCTAGTTGTACTAATATCTCAGAGCCATGTGCATATAGTGTCATGATACCACCTCCATGGTCTATCATTACCATGTTTCCATATGCTCTGTTATATTCTGCTTTTACTACAATACCATCATTTGCTGCAACAAAGTTCGCTCCAATTGGTGCTCGAATATCCATTCCTGTGTGTAGTTTATATACTCCTGTAATAGGGTGTACTCGCATTCCAAATGGTGAAGTTATGGTACTATATCCTGGAACTGGCCAAGCAAGAACGCCTCCTACATATTGAGTATTGCTATTTGCTCCTGCAATTAGCATGATTTGTGCTTCTACTTCTCTTGTCGCTTGATCTATTTCATCTATTTTTGCTTGTAATTGCTTTTCTGCATCTGTTAATTTTGCCATATAGTTGTTTTTTACCGTTTGTGTATTTTTTAATAGAATTGCCTTTTTCTCTGCATTCTTCTTGGATTCTGCATATTCCTTTTTCTGTGAGTCTAATGTTTCTTTTGTTTCTTCTATATTCTTTTTCTGTACATCTATTTGATTTAATAGTTCTGTATCGTAATTTGCAATTTCCGATATTAAATAATAGTTCGAAATAAAGTCTGTAATGTCTTTTGAAGAAAGCAAAACATCTAAGTAACTTGTTTCTCCTGCCTCGTAAATTGCTACCATTCTATCCTCAAATAGTTTCTTTTGTTTATCATAATCCATTTGTGCAATTTGTAATTTTTGCTCTTCTTCTATAATGGATGTTTGTAACGTTTGAAGTCTTGTATTTAGTCCGTCTATTTCGGATTCTGTTTGATTTATGGTCTCACTTAAATTTTGTACTTGTTGCATTGTTTCCGATAATTGCACTTGAACTCCTTCTAGCTGTCCATTTGTTAGATTTTTCTGTTCTTGCAATTCTTGTTGTTGAGACTGTAAATCTTCCAAGATATTATCTGCAAAACTGATAACACCTTGAAGGCAAATTACCAAAACTAGAACAATTGCTGTCACTAGTTTTTTCTTCATGTTCTCTCTCCTCTTCTTTTCTCTATACTTTTAGGTATTTTCTCATAGAAATCCAGCTTCCTAATACACCGATTCCAATACCTAAAATAGAATATACTAATACAATTTGTCCAAATAGGTCTGAGAAGCTTAGTAAACTTAGATTAATGGTACTGGTAATAGAAGATTTTAAGATTTGTGTTGTTGCTAGGCTATATAGTCCTCCTACTAATAGCACTGATAACATTCCTGCAATAATTCCAATGATAATACCTTCTACAATAAATGGCCATCTAATAAAGCTATTGGTTGCTCCTACATATTTCATAATGGATATTTCTCTTCTCCTTGCGTGAACCGTAAGTTTGATAGTATTTGATATGATAAAAATTGAAATAACAATTAAAATAACAAGGATTACTCCAGATACAATACGGATACCATTTGCAATATTAATTAATGCTGTAACCGTCTCATCTCTACTGGTAATACTTTTTACCCCTTCCATTTGCATGATTTGATTTTGTACATCTTTACTTAAATGTAAGTCCGTTAGTGTTACGACATAGGATGCTGGGAAAATATTATTTTCATCAAATCCTGCTAATAGATGTGATTTATCTTTTAGTCGTTCTTTCATTTGATTTAATGCTTCTTCTTTTGTTTTAAATACAACAGTATGTACCCCATCTAATCCCCTTATTTTATCTCCTAATGCTTGTATTTGTTCCTCTGTTGCTTCATCTTTTATAAATACTTCCATTCCTTGTGCTTCTTCAATATTGGTCATTATGTAATCTACGTTTTTTCCAATAACAAAGAAGATACCAAAAATCAACATAGCTGCACACATTATCATTAGCGACGCTGCTGTTGATTTTTTATTTTTAAATATGTTTCGAAATCCTTCTCCTAATAAATATGTAACTACATTATATCTCACAATCATACCCACCTTTTTTATCATCTCTTACTATATCCCCATCTTGGATATGGATAACTCTTTTTTTCATTCTGTCTACAATATCTTTAGCGTGTGTTGCTACTACTACCGTTGTTCCTCTTAAATTAATATCATTTAAAAGAGTCATAATATCCCATGCTGTATCAGGGTCTAAGTTTCCTGTTGGTTCATCCGCAATTAACATAGATGGATTATTTACTAACGCCCTTGCTAAGGCTACTCTTTGTTGTTCTCCTCCAGATAACTCATGTGGATACATTTTTGCCTTTCCACTTAATCCTACTAAAGATAAGACCATTGGTACTTGCCTACGTATATGTCTTGGAGTTGCTTTTACAATATACATAGCAAATGCAACATTTTCATATACTGTCTTATCTGGTAATAATCTAAAGTCTTGAAATACTACTCCCATACTTCTTCTTAAGTAAGGGATTCGATTTTGTTTTAAGAAAGTTGTATCTTTTCCATTAATAATAATATTTCCTGAGGTTGGTTCTTCCTCTTTCAATATTAATTTAATTAATGTTGATTTCCCGGAACCAGAACTACCTACTAAGAAAACAAATTCTCCTTTTTCAATTTTAAAAGTGGCATTATGAACCGCTTCTGTACCTGTATCATAAGTCTTTTTTACGTTTTTAAATTCTATCATTTTCTTTAGCTCCTCTTGACCTTAAAAAGTTTCTTTTCATCTGTTTAAATCATAACAATAAAGTTTATTTTATGCAATACTATTAAGTCAAAAAAACGATATAAAAAGTGATTTTTTTTACTTCTTATATCGTTTTTCTTTCTTTTTCGTCATTTTTTACTTTTCACATAAAATTCACAATAGAACTGGTAAAACAGGCTATTTTTTCCTAATCTCTCTAATTCCTCTTCTGTTAAATTTGTCATTTAGAAAGAATGCAAAGATTAGCATGGTGGAAAGAAAAAGCCTTAAGAGAAGAATAAGTGCGAAAAGAGCAGGCTTAGAAGCAGGTTTAGAACAAGGACGAGAAAAGGAAAGAAAAAGCACCAAAACTTTTGGCTATTTTTCGCTTCCTACTTCTCCCAATATGCCTTGAAATACAATATCTAATTTGGCTGATAATAGCCGATTTAAATCACTTTTATTTTTACATAGTTTTCTTTTGCAATAATTTTCCTTCTCTATTCACCTTTTACCTGCTGTATAATGTCTTTACTTGTTAAATGGAAATACTCTAATAGTTTTTCTCCATTTCCAGATTTTCCAAATACATCCTTAACTCCCATTCGTACTACCTTAGATGGATTATTTTCAGCTAGTACTTCACATACACTACTTCCTAATCCATTAATAATGCTATGGTCTTCTATGGTAATTATTTTTTTCGTTTCTTTTGCAGCTTTTATAATAAGTTCTTTATCGATTGGTTTGATTGTATGGATATCAATAACACGAACATTAATATTTTCCTTCTCTAGTTCTTCTTTTGCTAAAATTGCTTGATATACAACATCTCCTGTTGCGATAATGGCAGCGTCTCTTCCTTCTCCTATTTGAATTCCTTTTCCGATTTCAAACTTTTGCTCTTCATCATATATAACTGGAGTAGCAAGTCTGGCTAAACGTACATAACATGGTCCTTTTATATTGCTAATTTCTTTTATTAGCCATCTTGTTTGTGTATCATCTGAAGGACAAAATACTTGCATATTAGGAAGTCCTCTCATTAATCCTAAATCTTCTAACATTTGATGGGTTGCTCCATCCTCGCCTACTGTTACACCACTATGTGTTGCCACTATTTTTACATTTATATTTGGATAGCATACACTAGCTCGTATTTGGTCATACGTTCTTCCTGCTGCAAATACAGCAAATGTACTTGCATATGGAATGAATCCACATGTTGCCATTCCAGCTGCTGTTCCTATCATGTTTTGTTCTGCAATCCCCATATCAAAGAATCGTTCTGAAAATTCTGCAGCAAAAATATTCGTCTTCGTTGCACTTGCTAAATCTGCATCTAATACAACTATTTTCTTTTTTTCTTTTCCTAATTCTTTTAATGCTTCTCCATAACTTTGTCTAGTTGCTATTTTGTTTTTTGGGTCCATCTAGATTTCACCTCCTAATTCCTTTATTGCCATTTCATATTGTTCTTGATTTGGTGCTTTTCCATGCCAGCCTACCTGGTTTTCCATAAAAGAGACTCCCTTTCCTTTGATAGTTTTAGCAATAATAGCTGTTGGTTTTCCTTTTATTGTTCTTGCTTTTTCAAATGCCTCTAAAATTTCTTCTATGTTATTTCCATCTATTTTTATTACTTCAAATCCAAAACTCTCTATTTTCTTATCAATAGGGTATGAACTCATTACTTCTTCAATTGTTCCATCGATTTGTAGATTATTATTATCTACAATTAAGCAAAGATTATCTAATTTATATTGTTTGGCACTCATACAAGCTTCCCAAATTTGTCCTTCTTCTATCTCTCCATCCCCTACAATGGCATATACACGATAGTCTTTCTTTTTTAATTTTCCCGCCATTGCCATACCACAAGCGCAAGATAACCCCTGTCCTAGAGAACCTGTTGTCATATCAATACCAGGTACTTTATTCATATCCGGATGCCCTTGTAATTTTGACTCTATACTTCGAAAAGACAAAAGTTCTTCTTTTGAAAAATATCCTCTTTCTGCTAATGCACTATATACTCCTGGAGATGCATGTCCTTTTGAAAGAATAAGTCTATCTCTATCTTCTTTTTTAGGATTCTTGGGGTCAATATTCATCTCTGAAAAATATAGGGTAGCTAATATATCTGCAATGGATAAAGAACCTCCTGGATGTCCAGATTTTCCGTAATATACCTCTTTTATAATGCCAATACGAATTCGATTGGCTATCTGTCTTAATTGCTCTATTTTCTCTTTTTTAATCTCACTCAATACTTTTCTCCTCCTTTAATTTTTATTTTTTCATTTTTCTTTTTTACTATATCATATTCCTTTTTACTTTTCTACTTTTACTATTAAAAAACCATGTAAAAATAAAAGGATAGTTCCGACAATTCACAACTGTCTTGAAAGAAGGTTTAAATCCTTGCTATTACTAAATTAATTTGATTTAGCAAAATCTTTCTATTTTCTCTAACTTCTAGTAAAGTTGCAAGAATTCATGAATCATTTGAGCCAATTTCTACGTTTTTTCAATATCTAGTAAGTAAAGGTTTAAATAATTTAAAATAAGGAAGAGTATAAATCTTCCTTACAAATTCTATTTCTATGGATTATTTGTGTTTGAAAACCAAGTTAAAACATCTCTATTTAAGGCGAACTCAGTCACCTTAAAAGGTCTCTTGGCTCACCACACCAGCAAACCTCTATAACTAATCTTGTTATTCTATTTTATCTTTTTTCTCCTACTATCTCTAATTCTTATCTTTCAGCGTTCAACATTACAGATAAAGTGCAAGGCGAAAACCGTGTGCTGGAAAACGCAGCATCCGGTATAAAGCCGAGACAAAACGAAGCTGGGTAGTCAGAGCCATTGTTTCTGTAATCGCCACCACGGGTCAAACGTCCATCATTAGAATACGCCTCCATCGTCCATTCCCTAGCATTACCCGCTAAATCGTAGATATTCTTTTGTGCATAATCACTACTAGAACCTGCCAAAGCTATATTTCCCTTCCAACTATTTGTATTGGCATCTTCATCATAGTTTCCCTTTCCTGTGGAATTGGCTACAAATGAATTATCTACATCACAGGTTCCTGTTTTATATGCTGGGTCAATAAACGCCATTACGGCATCCCACTGTACTCCATAACAAAGAGTACTGTTTACTCCATAGGTGTTTTTATCGGTATACATATTTTGAGATTGATATACTGCTCCTGTTGTTCCAATATCACTCATTCTAGTTCCCCATGGGATACTAGTCCATACATTTGCACCTTGTTTACTGACCAGTTTATCATTTTCTTTTCCTCCTTCATAACGCGCAATATAGAAACCTTTATTTGCTTTTACACTTGCTTTCATGCTATTGTATTCTTCTACTTCTGTTGGATATCCACTTGCATATGGTTCTATATAATTTGAAAATTGTGTATCTAATTTCTTATTATAATATCCCTCATATGTTTTGAAATCTGCTATATTTTCTACTGGTATCCAGACAAATTGATTTCCCTTTAAGGTTTTTGCTACTTCCCAACTTTCTCCTTTTCCTGCATCTTCACTGCTATCCGATATGATAAGTCCGGAGTCTTTAGTTCCTCCTACATAATAGAATCCTTTTGGTATGGTTACTCCATCTTGTATTGCATTTCCTCCTGTTTCTTCATTTGGTAAATATCCATTTAATTCAGCATATATTTCATTTAATGTATTTAATTCATTTTGTGATGATTGTTCTGATTTTTGTTTTGCTTCTTCTGTTTTTCCAATTAATCCACTATTGACTACAAAATATATGGTTACCCCTGCTAAAATAAGTAGAATAATGATTGTTACGACCAATGCAATTAGTGTAATACCTTTGCTTTTTCTTTCTATTTTTTCTCTTTGTTCTTTTAACATTTTTTGCTCTCCTCCCATTTCGTTTTTTCACTTCTATTTTCAACTTTTATGTCTCTTTTTTAGTTTTTTCTTATTAGATAGCTTTCCCATTCTTACCTAAAATAGTTTTGCTATGCTTTTTAATTCCTTCTCTACTATTTTTTTAGTTTCTTACTTCTTTAAACCGCAAAAAGACAGGGTTCTTACTTGAATCCTATCTTTTCTTTATACTCGATAGAAACAGAAAAATATTTTATTTCTGTCTCTTGTATTTGATTTAATCTTTTATTTTGTTGGTTTAAATGATAGCTCTCTCTCTCTCTCTCTCTCTACAATATCAACTGTTTTAGCTACTAGCATTTCTCCTACCTCTTTCTTCTTTTGCTTTTCATTCTAATTTTATTTCACGATTGTTTTTTATTTTTATACTTTCTTATTTTTTCTTTTATTTTATCTATTTTTAATTTTTTCGTCAAGTTTTTTGTCTAAAGTTTAATATTTTCTTTTATTAGCACTTTTTATTACATAATTCTTTATTTTTTTCTAAAATACTATTTACAAATAAGCAAAAAAGATGTAATATTTAGCTAGTTACTCTAATGCTAGTAGTGTAATAGCATTACGCATTAGATTCACTTATTTTCTTTTGTTTTATTTAAATAAAAGGCCAGTAAACTCTCTACTACTGGTCTTTTTTATTTTTCTATTTTTTAATCCAATCTTGTTCCAAAAATTCTATCTCCAGCATCTCCTAAACCTGGTACAATATATCCCTTTTCATTTAAATATTCATCAATGCAAGCACAATAAATATCAACATCTGGATGAACTTCTTGTATTTTATTCAATCCCTCTGGTGCTGCAATAACAGATAAGAATTTTATCTGTTTTACTCCATCTTCTTTTAACATACTAATGGCATCTATTCCAGAACCACCAGTAGCAAGCATTGGGTCTAATAAAATAACCGTTTTCTTTTCGATATTTTTTGGCATACGATAATAGTATTTCACGGGCTTTAGAGTGTCCTCATTTCGATACAATCCAATAATTCCAATTTTAGCATTGGGAATTACATTAATAATTCCTTCCTCCATTCCTATTCCTGCTCTTAAAATAGGGACAAACACATAATTATCTTCATTTAATCTTCCCGCTTTCATCTTTGTAAGTGGTGTTTCAATTTCCACTTCTTCTAATTTTTCTTCTCTCATTGCTTCATAACATAGAAACATAGCAAGTTCAGATATGATTTCTCTAAACTCTTTTGTTCCTGTGTTTTTATCTCGTAAAATAGATAATTTATGCTCTACTAGTGGATGTTTTAGTTCTGTTATCTTACTCATTCTTTCTTCCTTCTTTCCTTTTATCTTTTTACTTTCTCTAGCTCTCTCTTTTCAAGATACTTCTATTTTGTCTTTTGCTTTTTGTTTCTTTTTCTCTTCTGTATTTTCTTTATTTTCTTCCTTTTTATTCTCTTCTTTTTCTAGCTTTCTATTTCCTCTATTATTCGCCTTTTCTTCTGTTTTTTTAATATGGTCTTGGT
>JBKXSZ010000028.1:0-14565 GCA_047017005.1 Clostridia bacterium
ATATAATCTTGATATGGAATTTTCTGAGATATTCTATATTTTATATCTTCTATTTCATTATCAAAAAAGCCGTTCAGGTGGAATAAAAAGCCATTTAAAGACATTTTTTAACCCATCTATAATCCAATCCAAAAGTTTTTTTCCAAAAAAGTTATCACTAAAAGGATTAATGTAACTAACGAGATCAGATAAGAATCCTAAAACATCATTTAAAATAAAATTATCACTAAATGGATTAATATAACTTAAAATATTTCCTAAAAAAGATAAAACATCTTTTAATATAAAATTATCACTAAATGGGTTAAGTCTATCAAGTATATTCACAACATCCTTAAAAGAACCCATAAAAATACCTTTTATTATATCACCTACATCAGACGCAATCTTACCAATCGAATCACCCAAATTACTAAACCAATTGCCAATAGAACCAAGCCAACCGGGATTAGAATCTTCAATGTTCCCTCCATCACCTCCGGGATTTGTTTCGCCTCCGTTATTATCGGTATTTGGTATAATGATGGAGTCTTTCGAAAAAAAAGTTCACCAGAAACATCGTATATATCACAATTACTATAAATCAATGAACGTGAATTCAAATCACAATCTTTATAAGTACTTGGCCCAACCCAAGATGAACCATCATAAGTATAAATAATAATATTTGATGCATAATTATCTCTATTAATACTCAAATAAGTAGACTTACAATGATATAAAGAACTATTCAAATCACTATCAGCAAATATAAATAATTGTTGACCATTATAACCTGGACTTGTAATAACATAAAGCTTATTATTAATATCCGAAGGAAGGTCTGGAAAACTATAATCCGTATTATCATATGTAAAATCAAATGAAGCAAAACAACTTGTTGTAAATAAAAAAATACAAAATAGAAATACAAATAATATAGGTAAAATTCTATGAGTTAAAAATTTTTTATTCATAATTTACCCCTTTCATGCAATAATTAATTTTAAAATAGCCCAGTTTTCGACATTGAAATGTCGAAAAACTAGGCATATTTATATAAATTTTAATTATAAAAATTTATATACAATCCTAGGAATTAAGCTTACTGCAACCATAATGCCCATAATTGTAAGACCAACTGGAATTAAAACTCCTAAATTAGATGTAATTCCACTAGTTAAACCTTTAAACATATCAGCAGTAAGAGTTAATCCTGAAACAACGTTACTATCCATAAAAAATACCTCTCTTTCATTATAAGAATTTATATACAATTCTAGGAATTAAACTTACTGCAACCATAATGCCCATAATTGTAAGACCAACTGGAATTAAAACATTAAGATTAGATGTAATAGCACTTAATAAATCTGTAAACATAGAACTAGTTAAAGTCATCTACAACAACTCCTTTCTTATCTTAAATGGGACCTAAAACAAATAATATCAAAATAGATAGATAAGGGGATAAAAGCGGTCCCATTTAAGCCTTATCTTTTGTAAATTTATTACAAGTTTCTAATAGAAAAATCTACTAAAAAACCAGTAACCTAGATAAATCAAAACTAATAAAACAAATCCATACATAAATATTTGTAAGAATGTATTTATACTAGTAAGTTGGATTAATATATTGTTAAGTAGTCCAGAATAATCCACTATTCACCAACTCCAACAAGTTGAATTTCCCAATGCGAATATCTCGTTTCATTATTAAAAACTCTATCAATATTAAAAAATAATTTAATATCTTGAAAATCAATAAACTTTCTAGAAGAAACTTTATCAATAATAGAGGAATCTTTAATGACAAAAGAAAATTTTTGTTTTGTATCTTTTGTTAAAACATTTAAAGCTAAATATTGCTCTCCATCTTTTGTAACTCCTGATTTTTTACCTAAATAAGTAAAAACAGCACTACCATTAATCATAAATAAACACAACCTTTCAAAAACATAAAAAATAGACACTAAGTGTCTTTACAAAAAATTTATGAAGTTCAAAAGCGTTCAAAAGTATGTCAACTTACTTTGATTTTGTGCAATGTTTGATATTGAAAAATATATATCAGTCTCTAGTTCAATCCTCTTCCTTATTCTCTATGTTTAAATACAAACATTCTTTGTCTTATAAATATTATTTTTAAATAGAATACATTTTCATATCCATAATCCTTCCATATTTTATTGCATTTTTATGAACCTCTTTTATTTCAATAGCATCTTTCATTTCCCATTGTCTGATTAATATATCCATTATTTTATATCTCCTTATAATTTATTATATTTTATTCATACTATCTACTAGTCAAGAAGTCTTAAAAACGATTTTAATGACTTCATAAATATAAAAACGTATATATATCAAAAGCAGAAGAATATTTAATTTTATTCTTCTGCTTTTAAGTGCCTTATTATATCCAAATATACAAAGAACTTTATAGATAAGTATTATAGTATTTTATTTTGTATAATATACATTAATTGAGTTTTCGGGGTCTGTATATAATTTCCATCCGCCTATATTTGTTTTGTAATCTGGTTTTACAATATTAACATCTGATGTTTTAATGGTTTCAATTTGTGCTGTTTTCTTATTTGCATACACACCATTTATAATGTTTACCTTCTCGGTAGAATTATCAATTGTAATATCTACATATTTACATGTACTAATAATTTTACCCGATGTGCTTGCAAATCCCTTTCTGCCATTTTGAACTAATATTAATCTTTCCGGAACTTCTGCATATCCTAGAATATCATCATATTCAGCATCTAACAAAATATTTCCATTAAAATCAATTGCTCCCATTTTACCATCACGTTTAAATGTTAGTATATTATCTTCATACCAGATAGAACCTTCGCTGTTTTTTGCTGTTATTGGAGAGATTTCTTTAAAATCTCCAAAGATAACTTCTTTATTGTTATTTAATACTTGTGATGTTCCATCTTCTGAATAACAGATAAATATTGGTTTAATATAGTTTGGTATGATGATTTTTGTATATTTATTTTCAATAATTACATTTCCATCTGAATCAATAACACCAAATCTTTCTACTTCCTCTGATTGGTCTGTTGTTGTGTTTACAACATTGTTTGTTTCTGTATTTGTTTTTACTTTTGTTTTAGAGACAAAATAAGAAGAAGATTTGTTTGTTACATTATCCGGATTAGAATCATTTGTTATATTGGATAAATTATTTGTTACTGTCTTTTGAACTTCATTTAAAGGATTATAATTCTTATCTTTTCCTTTTTGAATCAAATATAAAATGATGATGAGTATTAAAATAATAAATATTAATACAATTGATACAATCTTTCTTTTCTTCATAACGTTCTCCTTTGTTTTTATTGCAATATTCTTATACTTTTAGTATATAATGTTTTTTGTTATTTGACAATCGATATTTAATTAAATTTTTATTAATTTTAAAGTTAAAAATAGTGGCTAATCCTTTGATAAGTCACTATTTTTTATTTCATCACTTTTTGCCTTTTATTTTGTGTTTTTCAAATAATATGACATTCTCTCTAAAAACTCCTCATTATTTTTTGTTGTTAACATATGATCTATTAATTGTTCTGTTACTTCAGCTACAGATAGGCTAGACATTGCTTTTCTTAAAGCGAATACAGTTTCAAGTTCTTTTCCTGTTAATAGCTTCTCTTCCCTTCTCGTTCCTGATTTATTAATATCAATTGCTGGGAATATACGTTTTTCAGAAAGTGAACGGTCTAAATGTATTTCCATATTTCCTGTTCCTTTAAATTCTTCGAAAATAACATCATCCATTCTACTTCCTGTTTCTATTAATGCCGTTGCTAAAATTGTTAAGCTTCCACCATTTTCTATATTTCTTGCTGCGCCGAAGAATTTCTTTGGTTTATGTAATGCACTTGGGTCAAGTCCTCCTGATAATGTCCTACCAGAGGATGGTATAACTAAGTTATATGCTCTTGCAAGCCTTGTTATACTATCTAATAAAATGACAACATCTTTTTTCTGCTCAGTTAGTCTTTTGGCTCTTTCTAATACCATTTCAGCTACTTTTACATGGTGTTCAGGTACTTCATCAAAGGTAGAGTATATAACATCTCCATCAATAGAACGTTTCATATCAGTTACTTCTTCTGGTCTTTCATCAATAAGAAGTACAATCAGTTCTACTTCTGGATTATTTTTGGAAATACTGTTTGCAATTTTCTTTAATAAAGTAGTTTTCCCTACTTTAGGAGGAGCTACAATCATTCCTCTTTGTCCTTTTCCTACCGGACTCATTAAATCGATAATTCGCATTGCATATTCTGTTGGTGTTGTTTCTAACTTTAGTCTTTCTTCTGGATAAATAGGAATTAAACTATCAAAGTCTTTTCTTCTCATTGCATTTTCAGGATGTTCTCCATTTACTTCCCCAACATAAATAAGGGCAGGAAATTTTTCTTCTTCTTTTGGTGTTCTGGAAATTCCTTTTATTTTATCTCCTGTATTTAAATGAAATCTTCGAATTTGTACTGGTGAAATATAGATATCTTTGGGAGTGGGTAAATAATTTTCTCCTCTTAAAAATCCATATCCATCTGGTAATACTTCTAAAATACCCTCTACTATTCTGTCATCTTCATTTGTTAATTTGTATCCAGAATCATCGTTGTTATCTTGGTTTAATTCCGTCTCTTCATTACTACCTTCCATTTTTTCTTCCTTATTTTCGCTTTCCTTTTGTTTTTTTAATAATCCAATTAATTCATCTTTTTTATATTTTGATATATTTTTTAATCCATGTTCTTTGGCTAAGTTTTTAAGTTCTAATAAAGTTAATTTTTCAATATCCATATACAAATGGCCCCCCAACATTATATTATCGTTCCAGTTTATATTATTTAATACATTATTTAAAATTTTCGGAGTTTTTATAAGAAATAACTGGCGATTAGATTTTAAGTATAGTTACACTATAACATAAAAATTGGAAATAAACAAACAATAACCTGAATTATTCTACATTTTTTGATAATTACTATTGTATTATTATTTTACCAAAAATATCCTTAAAACGCAAATTTGTTTTAAGGATATTTTTTTATTTACTAATATCAATATAAACTCTTTCATTTGGCAAATACATATCAAGTTTTTCTCTTGCTACCTGCTCAATATAATCTGTAGAATCTATATTTTCTTTTATCGTTGCTAATTTTTCTTTATTTTCTTTTTCTTGATTAATTTGTTGTTGATAATAGTTTTGTTCACTCTTATATGCATTTAACGTTTGCTGTTGCGAAATAAAAGTATAAGAGGTATAAGCAATTACACCTACAATCATTACTTTTTTAATTATTTTCTTATGTTTTTCAGAAATTTTCATCAGTTGTTATCTCCATTTTATAATAAAAGTCTTTCATCCTTACGGATGCTCTTGTTATATATTTTCTACATTATATATCAAAATCCTTCTTTTCGTCTACACTTTTTGCTAATTTATTTGTTTTTTTACATTTTAAAGAAAGATTTACTATTTTCTTTCCGAATCGAGTCATATTCTTTCGAATATTGATAAAAATAAAGGAAATCGGTTTTAAAACTGTCTTTCTAAGTATTTTATATATCCATACTAATGGTAATGCTATAATATGCCAAATTTTTATTATCATATATTTTAACTTAGTAATTATTCTTACATTGATTTTAATGAAATATTTACTAAAGAGTAATAGATAAACGGCAAATCCTAAAGCAATACCAATGAAAATATATCCTCTTATTTCTCCGATTATTAAAAGAAAAAATACTATATAGCAATAATCCTCCTGTTAATAGCCAAAAAATAAAGTCCTCTATATATGTTATTATATCTGAAGTTTTAAAACTTCTTCTTAATACTCGAAATATGTCAAATAGTATTCCGATGATAATTCCATTTATCACGAAAATAGAAAATAAATATGCTTGATTAAGTGAATTGTATTCCAAGAAATATCACCTGTCTTATTTAAATATTTTACCTAAAAAGCCACTGTTTTTTTTATCTGCTTCTTTTTCTGAATATCCTAAATTTGATATATCTCCTTCTACTACTACTTCAGAGGTGTCTATACTCAACTTATTAATTCGTAAATTGTCTCCTTTTATTGTAAGTAGTCCCAATTCCGTTTCAACAATAACAACTTGGTCGTCAAAACTAAGTACATCTAATACTCCAGATATGCTTAATTTTTCTCTATTTTCTAATACAATATTTTGTATGATATTTGTAGAAATAGATTTTCTTTCTTCTATTGTCATAATACACAACCTCCTATTTGTTTTTTAGTCTAAAATATATATATTCACTTCTTGTCTACTTTAGAACTAAAGAGAGTGAAAAACACAGTATTTTCTATAAAAAGAGAAGCTAATAAAAATTATTAACTTCTCTTTTTTATATTTATATATATATTCTCTTATATATTTACAAATTTTCTATTTATTTTTAGTTTATTAATTTTTTATGTAAGGATTCAAGTAAGATATCTTCTGCTTTGATATTTAATAAAATTTCTATCATAGATTGTGTTGTATTAAGCTGTAATACTTGTATGTTAAAATGTTTTATAATTTCCAATGTTTTATTTAATATATCTGGTTCATTGGTAATTCCGTAACCTACAATAACAATTTTAGAAATCTCGTTTACTTGCATTTTGATATTGTTATAACCATCTATAATATTTTGTATTTTATTTAAATTTTCATTCTTTATAATAAACTGCATAGATAAGTTTTTATTGTCATGTGTTGCTTTTTCTATCTTTATATTTTGATTTAATATTGTTGTATAAATTTCATAAAAAATATCTTTCCCTTCGTTTTGATAATATAAATTGACAATTGAAAGGTTATCATTTTTTACGATACTTTTAATTTCAGTCCCTTCTATTTGTTTGCAAATAACCGTTCCCTCTTCATTATTAAAAGTAGATTTAGCTACAATTGGGCTATTAAACTTCTTTCCTATTTCAATACAACGATTATGTAATACTCTAGCTCCATTATCAGCAATGTCTTGCATTTCATCAAAAGATAATTCATGTAGTTTTTTTGCTACTGTAACACGATTTGGGTCTGTTGTATAAATGCCATCTACATCTGAAAAGATATAGCAATGTTTTGCATTCAATGCTGCTGCTAAAGCAACAGCTGTTGTATCTGAACCTCCTCTTCCCAATGTTGTAATATCTCCTTGTTGATCAATTCCTTGAAAGCCAGCTACTACTACAATATTCCCTTTTTTAAATTCTTCTTCAATTCTTGTAGTATCAATACAGTCTACTTTTGAACTCTGATGAATAGCATTTGTATAAATCCCAGCTTGCCATCCTGTTAAAGAGATCGCTTTATATCCCATTCGATTCAAAAGGATTGCTAATTTTGAAATTGTAATCTGTTCTCCTGTGCTTAATAGTACATCTAATTCTCTTTCTTTCGGAACAGCAGATAATTCTTTTGCCTCCTTTAATAACATGTCAGTTGTTTTTCCTTGAGCAGAAACAACTACTGCTATGTTACACTTTTTCTCTTGATATAAATCAATAATTTTTTCAGCAACTAAATTCAACTTTACATTGTCTGAAACTGAACTTCCTCCAAATTTTAATACAATTGTGTCCATCCTTGCGGCACCTCTTTGTTCTATTCGCAAATCAAATCTAAATTTAAATCTGATTATTTATCTATCCTTTTGTAACTATATTTCTATCATATCATATTAATAGAAACATACTTATGTGAATTATTATATTATATCTTCTAAAATTATGCAATTCTCTAGTTAAATATTCTTACAAAAAATATTTTTTCTTAACATATCTTCTTCCTTTCCATCATACATTTAAACAGAAAGCCTATATGAAGAGAAAGAAGGTTTATATATGTTTGTATGGAATGTTAAATTAAATAGTAATATCTGGTTTAAGGTCTTTTTTATTATAGTTGCCATCCTTATCTTTATTTTAGGAGGTGCCGCCTGCTATAAAATATTTACAGAAGTAAAATCAGATGGTGATATGCAAAACTTTTCTCCTGGTTCAAGTGTGGCAGATATTACTTCTGAGAAATACACCAACATCTTAAAAAGTGTACATGATGACTTAGATACTTATGTTGGTCAAAAAATTCATTTTGTTGGCTATGTATATCGAGTATATGATTTAAAAGAAAATCAATTCGTATTAGCTAGAAATATGCTAATTAATTCAAATAATCAATATGTTATTGTTGGCTTCTTATGTGAGGCTGATAAGGCAAAAGATTTCCCAGACAATACGTGGGTTGATGTAACAGCTACCATTCAAAAGGGCGATTATCATGGAGAACTTCCTATTTTAAAAGTTCAAAGTATGAAGGAATGTGAAAAGCCAAAAGATGAATTTGTCTCACCTCCTGATGATACTTATGTTCCAACAAGTATTATTTACTAAAAAAAGAATTAGAATTTCTAATTCTTTTTTTGATATGTCATCACAAAGTTAAGTTCTATCAAAAATACTCTTAAATACACCTTTATCTAATAACGTTGCAAAAATATTTTTTAAAATAATAAGAACAATTGGTCCTACAAACATTCCTAATATTCCAATGAATTTAAATCCTGTATACATAGCAAGTAAAGTAAATATTGGATGGATTCCAATGTGATTTCCTACAATTCTTGGTTCCATTAATTGCCTTACAACAGACATAATCGTCCATAATACTAATATTGCTATTCCTAATGCAATATCTCCATTTAAGGCAGCGATTACTGCCCATGGTAACATAACAGTACCTGAACCTAAAATTGGTAATGCATCTACAAATCCAATTCCCAATGCTGCCAATAACGGAAATTCTACATTTAGTCCTGCAAAATGAAAAAGATATAATCCAATCAAAGAAATAACAAAGGAAATAAAAATTAATGTTACTTGTGCTTTTAAATATCCTCCTAAGATTTTTATTAATTCTTTTAAGTGAACTCCTATTGTCTTTACCCAAGTTGCTGGTAAATGATGTTCTAATTGGTCTACCATATATATTTTATCTGTACAAATAAAGTATAAAGACATAAAAGTAACTGCAATATAGATACCTATAATTGGTAAAGAGGTTACTACATTAATAATTCCATTTAAAGCATTTTTTATCCATACTGATACCGTACCTAGAAAATCTCCTGCAGATTCTTGTATTACTTGTGTTACATTATCTGGAATCTGAATTTTACTGAAATCAATATGAGAGATAAAATCTTGAATTTGGATAGATGCTTTTTCTATATATCCATTTAATGAAGTCATTAAGTCCGATGCTTCTGATATTAAACTTCCTATTCCCCATGCTAATAATCCTATGATAATAGCAAATACTACTATTAAAACTAAAATAGCACTCGTTTTTCGTTTCCATTTTGTTTTTTTCATTACCCATTTAATAATTGGCTCAATCATTAAAGAAATGATAAATGCAATCAAAAATGGAGTATAGAAAATAGCTAATTTAAATGCTAGATATACTCCTAACACGGTTAGTAATACAATTGTCAGTCGTTTCAATACTTTAGACCAGTATCCCATATCTACAACCATATTCTCTTTCCTTCTTTCTTCTTTCCCTTTTACTTATTTTTATCTCTTTTCTTATTTTATTTTTTACCTTTTAAGTTTATGTTAATTTTCTTGTTTATATCACAATCTTATTTTAGTGTCAATATTTCTACCATAGTCTTAAGAATTCTTTCATTTTTCTTATGTACAAGATAAAAGGCAGAAATTTTTCTACCTTTTATACTTTGCTATTTATTCAGCATTATGGTTTCCATTGCAAATATGCTCTAACGTATTACATACATCCTCTTTACCTACTTGATTATCATGTTTTGCTAAATCTCCTACTGTAATCATACCAACTAACTGGTCGTTTTCAATAACAGGAATTCTTCTAATTTGTAAATCTGACATAAATTTTTCGGCCTGTTGTACTTCTTCGTTTGGAGTACAACAACATACTTGGCAAGTCATAATATCTGTTACTTTTGTTTTCTTAGCATCCTTATCACAGTTTGTACAACGCATCAATACATCTCTATCTGTTATTAATCCAACGACTCTTTTTTCTTCATCGCATATTGGAATACAACCAACGTGATTATCACACATCATTTTTACAGCTTTGTCTACATTTTCATCTGCTGTACAGTAACATACATTTTTGCTCATACAATCTTTTATTTTCATTTTAAAAACCTTCCTTTCCAATTTTGCATACTTTTATTTTGTACAAAATATCCAAAAGTTATACAATAGGATTTTTCAAAAAATACCTAATTTTACTATCTTATGAAATTTTTGTAAAAAATCAGAAGAGTTTTTAACTCTTCTGATACCAAAATTTTACATGAATTCTAAAATCCATTGGAATATCTATTATCTGCCTCTCTTGGCATAATTACAGGTCCCTGCCCACCAGGGCCTGGATAAGCAGGTGGCATTGGTGGTATGTTTGGATTTGATGGATAACGTGGTCCTCCCGGGAAAGGTGGTCTTGGTGATGGAGGTGGTGGTACTGGTCTTGGAGGCCTTCCACAGCCAATTATGTTATTTAAAATTAAAATTTTAATCAAATCTCGTAATAAATAATTATTAGGTCTCCTTTGGCGTGTTTCCATTTCTCTATTTTCTTGTTTTGCGTTTGGATTTTTTACATCTCCGTTTTTATTTTCTGTATTTCTTACTTGCGTTGGATTTTCATCTTTTTCTATAGTGACATATATCTCTTCTGTCATCCTTTCTAAAACTTCTACTGTTATTCTTCCTGTTGTTTCTCTGCACTTTTTCTCTACCATTGGTTTTAGAAGTCGATAAATATCTGGATACATTTCTTCTAATTCCGAATTTTCCATTACTGGCATCACAGGATTTGATTGCATTCCGATTCTTGGCATAGTATTAACACTACTATTCATCATTGTTGGATAATTCTCCATATATGATTCCATTCTAGGTGCTTGTGGATATGGAGTTACTTGAGGAGCCGTTGGTTGATACACATACCTATCGGTTTCATATGTATTGGCTGGCATATATCCTAAAACGTTTCTCATGTATTCTTCTGGACTTTGATTATACATCATTTACTTCCCCTCCTATTTTTCTTATAGCATACTATATTCCGTATTTTTAAAAAGTGTGACAAAATAGATAAGCCGTTAGAAAAATATCCTATTTCAAAGTAGAAAAGCATAAAAAGGCTTGAGTTTGTTTCTCAAGCCTTTTTATGTTACATATTGTTTACTAATTCTTTAAATTTTTCTCCACGTTCTGCAAAGTTCTTAAATAAATCAAAACTTGCACTAGCAGGTGAAAGCATAACAACATCTCCTGCTTTCGCATATTTTTTTGCTAAACGAACGGCATCTTCCATATTCTCACACATATAAATATTTAAAGTTTTCTTTGTTTTCTCTAATTCTTCTTTAACGGCATCAAATATTTTCCCTGCGGTTTGTCCCATTAAAATTAAAGTACCTACATGTTCTATAATTGGTTTTGCAATTGGTGTATAGTCTAAATGTTTATCATATCCTCCTGCAATTAATACAATATTTTCATCAAAAGAATTTAAACCTGCAATCGTTCTTGTAGGACTGCTGGCAATAGAGTCGTTGTACCATTTTGCGCCATCTATTTCACGAACGAATTCTAATCGATGTTCTACTCCTGCAAAAGAAGTAATAGCTTTTACCATTTCTTTTTCTTCTACTAATCCGAGTGTAGCTGCAATTGCAGCACAGATATTTTCATAATTATGTACTCCTCTTAATTTTACATCTTTCGTATTCAACATATGTTTTCTTAATCTGTCTTCACATAATTTTATAATACCATCATCTAAAATAACTCCGTCTTCTAATCTTGTTTTTCGACTAAAGAATCGAACTTTTCCTGGTGCTTCTTTTGCAAATTCCTTAGTTATTTCATTATCATAGTTTAGAACAACAATATTATTTTCCTGTTGATATTTGAAAATATTCTTTTTTGCTTCTATATATTCTTCATAGGATTTATGAATATCTAAATGATTTGGAGAAACATTCGTAACAACAGCTATTTTAGGGCTTACTTGCATGGTCATCAGTTGAAAACTGCTAAGTTCTAAAATAACATAGTCCTCTGGGGCCATTTCTTCTACTTTAGTAAATAGAGGTGTTCCTATATTCCCCCCTAAATAGCAGTTTAACCCTTTTTGCTTTAAAATTTCATAAATTAAAGTTGTAGTAGTTGTTTTTCCATCACTCCCTGTTACTCCAATTACAGTTCCAGGACAAGTATTCATTAGCATTTCAATTTCTGAAGTAAGAATAGTTCCTCTTTCAATTTCGGCTTCGATTTGAGGAATATCTGGTCTACAGCTTGGGCTACGGAAAATGATATCAAATCCTACTAAATTGTCCAAATAATTCTCTCCCAAAGAAGAATTCATTCCATTATTACTAACTTTATTCAACACCTCTTTGGGTAATATATCTGCAGTTCTTTTATCAAAAACCGTGACTATTGCTTCTTGTTTTTTTAAATAATCTAGTAATGGTAAATTACTAACTCCTAATCCAATTACTGCTACTTTTCTATTTCTTAAATATCGATTAAATTCTTCTAGTCTTTCATTTTTGTATTCCAATTTTTTCACCTTCTATTTTAATTTCATATACTTTTTTACTTTATTAGCTGACTCTTTGGCAGATTTGCATTCTGTTACATCTACTGTAATAGAATGAGGAGATAGATTATAAAATCCAGCATTTTCTTGCATCTGGTCTCTTTTTTCTATCATTGTTTTAATTCTTTCTATCTCTTCTTCTTTATCTTCTTTATATTGTATGCATTTCCTTCTTACACGTTCCTCCAAAGAAGCAGTTATAAAGAAATGATAATCTGTTTTAGGATAAATTTGCATAATTGCTCTTCCAGAAAATATGATATTATATTTATCTTTTAATCCATCTATTAATTTCTCACCAAAGCAGTAAAGTTGAGAGTTATCTGCTACTTCACTAATTGCAGAAACAGCATATGAGGATTTTTCTGATTGTAATTCTTCTTCTGGTACAAGTTTTCCGTTAATATAGATTACCGTTTCTTTATTTTCTACTTTAATTTCTAAATTTAACGTCTTTATAAATTGATTGATATCCGTATTTTTCATTTCCTCTCTTAGTTTCTCAATGCTTTTTCCTGTTGCTAATAAACTATATACAATAGCACGATAAAGATTTCCGCCATGTAATAAAATGCTATTGGGAATGCTATTTAGTAATTCTCTGCAGATAGAAGTTTTACCAGCACCTACTAATCCCTCTATTCCAATTACTATATGTTCTTCTTTCATATTTTTCTCCTAACTTTATCTTTATTCTTCTATAATATGAAGCAACTTTTCAAAAATTGCTTTTGCTACTTCCTTTTTTTGTTCTTGTCTTTTTCGTTCTCCATTTATACATATTTTATCTGTATAGCAGTGATTTTTGTTTACTTGATAAATTGTATAAAAAGCTTCATTATTTTTTCTTCCTGGATTTACTGGGTCTATTCTTCCTAATTGACCTGTTACTCCTATTCCCCAGTCTGAGTTAGCAATATTGGCTATTTGCTTTGCCATTTCCATTGCAGTTTCTACACTATACACCGTATACTTTTTTATTACCTCTGGATTAACTCCAAAATATTCTTTATATGCATTTGAATAAGTTACAAGTGATACTTTCAATATTTCAGAAGCTCCTGAAATATTGGTGATTTCGTTTGCTAGTAATCCACCTGTACAAGATTCCATAAAAGAAATCGTCTCTTTTCTTTTTTGCAATTTTTTTACAATCTTTTCTACTTCTTCTATTTTATTCATAGCTTTCCTTTTTCTATTAAATTTATCTAATACGTTTGCTATTATATACCAAAATACTTTTTAGAGCAAGAGTAAGAAAAAGAGGGAAGAAAATCCTCCCTCTTTTCACTATTTTGCTTTGTAAAAGCAGATAGTAGCTTCAAATTGAGAAACCTTTTTAGAAATCGAAATGAATTTTGTATCTTTTATAAAAAAAGCATCGCAATTAGCATATTGGCTAGTTGTTATTTTTTTAGCTAAATCGGATATAATTTTTCCAGGTATTCCATAATAGTTTTTTAAAATAACTTTTTTCTTTCCGAGATATTCATAACTATTCCGAATGCTGATATGCTTTTCATAAAGTTTTTCTTCTGGAAGCAAATCATAGCTTTTATTTAGCCATTCTTTACTCAAATTTTCCAAAAGAAAATATTTCCCATTTTGATTCCGAACAATCGGCTTCACTTTTTCTAAAAACTTTTCTGCATCTACTGATGTCATATTACCCTCCTGTCTCATTTTCTATAATAATAGAAAAATATAACTTACATAAATTATACGAATTTATTTTACCATTTTTTTGAAATTTTGTCAATTTATGTGTCTTGTCTATATACATGTGTATGTGTCAAGTAAATGTAGGCAATTTTTTTATCTTCTTGTATAATCCTTAAA
>JBKXSZ010000029.1:0-13335 GCA_047017005.1 Clostridia bacterium
CATGAACCAATGAATAAGAAAAGTTTATTGGTTTTTGACTATTTCATTTATTGGTTTAGTAGCGGATTTTTCACTAAATTTATATGTATTTTCCTATACTTTATAGGTTTAGCGGTAATTTTTTCTAAGTTTGTATTTTCTCCGCTTCTAAGTTTTTCTAGTTTCTTACGCACTCTTTAATTCTAAGCGTAATTTATCAGCAATCATCGCGATAAATTCTGAATTCGTTGGCTTACCCTTTGCAGCAGAAACTGTATAACCAAATATATTCTCTACCGCATCGGATTGTCCCCTTCCCCATGCTACTTCTATTGCATGACGAATGGCTCTTTCTACTCTACTTGGTGTTGTATGATATTTTTGTGCTATCTCTGGGTATAGCTGTTTTGTAATTTGATTGATAACATCAATATCATTTACTACCATCATGATAGCTTCTCTTAGATATTGGTATCCTTTGATGTGTGCTGGAACACCAACTTCATGTATCATGTTGGTAACTAATGCTTCTAAATTCTTTTCATTTTTCTCTTCATTAGGAGAAAGTTCTATGTAAGGCGCCTTGATTTCTCTTGATAAGAAGTTTCCACCTTTAATTGGTGTTGGTTGGAAGAATTTGATTTCTCTTATTCTCTTGATTAATAAATTGATATCAAATGGTTTTACTACGTAGTATTGCGCTCCTAAAGCAATGGCTTTTTGTGTTATTTTATCTTGTCCTACCGCTGAAAGCATAATACATATTGGTTTTTTAGCTAAATGGGATTCTCCCAATTTCTCTAATATTCCAAGTCCATCTAAATGGGGCATAATGACGTCTAAGATAGCTATGTCTGGTTCTGTATTTACCATCATTTCAAAAGCTTCATTTCCATCTTTAGCAACCCCTATAACTTCCATATCTTCTTCATTTTCCAAATATCCTGTTAATGTTTTTGCAAAGTCTGCATTATCGTCTGCAATTAAAACTGTTATTTTGTCCTTCACTTTAACTCCTCCTATTATCTATATTTTCTGTAAATTCTCTGTAAAAAATTTACATTTCCGATTATAATATTAATTCAGATATTATGCAATAGTTTTCTGGAAATTTTTTCAATTTTTCTTAGTTTTGCTTTACATTTCAATATTTACGTCAATATATTTTTGTCCTTTTATCTCATATTTTAAAATTTCGAAGTTTAAATTGTACTTTTTTATCGAAAAAAGTTCTTTCTTTTTTTTTTGGTATTTCTATTTGATATTTTACATTGTCTAAATATTCTACTTTATCTATTTTTATTTTTTCTTGCTTGCAAAAATATTGAAATTTACTGTTATCGGAATATGGAATTTCTAATACCACTTCTAATCCCGCTTCCTTTTCTATCTTTTCTGCTTGTAGTATTGCCTTTAAAGTAGCATCTGTATAGGCTCTTACCAATCCACCTGTTCCTAATAAAATACCACCAAAATAGCGAGTTACTACTACTAATACGTTACATAGTTCATTTTTAGAAAGAATATTTAGCATCGGTGCTCCCGCTGTTCCAGAAGGTTCTCCATCATCACTACATCTTTCTAAAATGTGTTCCTCTTCTATGACACGATAAGCAAAGCAATGGTGTCTTGCATCTGCATATTTCTTCTTTATTTCCGCTATTTTCTCTTCCGCCTCTTCTTTTCCATTCACCGCCATGCAATCTGCAATAAAACGTGACTTTTTTTCTTGTATTTCTGCTGAAACCGATTCCTTTATCCCTTGAAATCTTTCCACTTTTTCCTCCTAGTATCTAGTTTCTTCCTGCACAATATCCCGTTGAATAGGCAATTTGTAAATTAAATCCACCCGTATAGGCATCTACATCAATTATCTCTCCTGCAAAATATAGCCCTTGTATTAACTTGGATTCCATTGTCTTAGGATTAATCTCTTTAATTTGAACTCCACCACTTGTAATAATTGCTTCTTCAATCGGTCTAAAATTGCAAATATGAATATCCAATTCTTTTAGTATCTTACCCAAGTTTCTTCTCTCTTCTTTTGTAATTCCATTCACTGGCTTATCTTCTGTAATACCGGATAATTGAATTACTGGTTCTATTAATTTTTGAGGAAGTAAATGTGATAAACTATTCTTAAATTGCTTATTCTTTGCTTCTTGAAAATCTTTTCGAATGCGTAAATCTAATTTTTCCATTGTTAAAGCTGGTTTTAAATCTATTGTTAAAATGATCTGTTTTTGTTTCATTTTTCTTTCTACTTCTGGGTAGCGAAGTAGATGTGCTGCCCCACTTAAGATCATAGGTCCAGATACTCCAAAATGGGTAAACATCATTTCTCCAAAGTCTTCATAAATAACTTTATTTTTCTCTTTATCCTTTATCTTTATTTCTGTATTTTTCAAGCTAAGCCCTTGCAATCTTTTACAAAATTCTTTTTCATATGCCTCCATAGGAATTAAAGAACCTTTTAAAGGAGCAATGGTATGCCCTACTTTTTTTGCTAATGCATAACCATCACCAGTAGAACCAGTTTGTGGATAACTCTTTCCTCCTGTTGCTAATATTACTTTATCTGCTTTTAAAATAGTATCATCTTCTAATTTTACTCCTAGTATTTTATTCTCTTCTACAAAAAGCTCCGTTACTCTTGTTTCATATTTTACTTCAATCCCCAGCTCTTTTATTTTCTTTGTAAAACAATGAAGTACATCTACCGATTTATCGGTAACAGGAAAAATACGATTTCCTCTTTCCTGCTTTACCTGTAATCCTTGCTTTTCTAAGAACAATAAAATATCCTCATTCGTATAGTTTTGAAAAGCACTGTATAGAAATCTACCATTGCCTGGTATGTTTTTTATAAATTCTTCTATTGGTAAGCTACTTGTAATATTACATCTTCCTTTTCCCGTAATTAGTAACTTCCTACCGAAGAGAATTCATCTTTTCTAATAAAATAACTTCATTTCCCGCTTCTTTTGCTGTAATAGCAGCAACCATTCCAGCAGGACCTCCTCCAACCACAATTACTTTCATGATTCATCCCTTCTTATTTAAAGTAGGGTACGCAGTTGTACCCTATTTTTGCATGTTTTGAATTGCTTTTAATACTCCTAGCTTTCCATATTCATAGGTTAATCCCCCTTGCATATATGCTGTATATGGTGCTCTTAATGGCCCATCACATGAAAGTTCTCCTGTTGCACCAGAAGTAAAGGTACCTGCCGCCATAATAACTTTATCTGCATATCCTGCCATATCTGCTGGTTCTGGTATAACATCCGAATCAATTGGAGAGCCCATTTGAATTCCTTGGCAATATTTAATTAATTTATCTGCTTGTCCTAATTCTATTTTTTGTACAATATCAGAACGCTCCTCATCGTATTTAGGAGATACTTGGTATCCTAGTCTTTCTAACATTCTACTTGCAAATACGGCTGTTTTTACGCAACTATTAGTAACTCTTGGTGCAAAGAATAGTCCCTTTAATACTTGTTTGTTATAGTCAAAAGAAGGTCCCTCTTCTCTTCCTGTTCCAGGAGCTACTAGTCTTTCTCCTGCAAGTTCTATCATTTCTTTTGTTCCTGCGATGTATGCTCCTGTCTCTGCAATTCCACCACCAATATTTTTCATCATAGATCCTACCATTAAGTCTGCTCCAAAATTTGTTGGTTCCTTTATTCCTGTAAATTCTCCATAACAATCATCTACCATTACTAATTGTTTTGGATTTATTTTTTTAATTTGCTTAATTACTTTTTCAATTTTATCTAGAGTCAATGTCTTTCTCGTAGAATATCCACAAGAACGTTGGATTTCTATTAGTTTTACATTTCCTTCTTTTAGTCTTTGCGCAATTTTTTCATAATCAAAATCATTGTCTAATAAATCAATTTGCTCATATTTTACACCAAAAGCTTTTAAAGAACTTGGATTTTCTTCGATTCCAATTACCTCACATAAAGTATCATAAGGTCTTCCAGATATAGATAGTAAAGTATCCCCTGGTCTTAAGGCAGCAAATAGGGCTACCGTTAATGCATGGGTTCCAGACATAAATTGATTACGTACTAATGCATCTTCTGCACCAAATACATTTGCAAAAACAGCTTCTACTTTATCTCTTGATGGGTCCCATAAGCCATATCCATTGGTTCCTGTTAAAGTAGACTCGCTTACCCCCGCTTCTTGGAAAGCTTTTAATACTTTAGCAGAGTTATATTCACATATTTCATCTAATTTTGTGAAAACAGGTTTGATCTCTTCTTCTACTTCTTTTGCTAATTTTTCTAATTCTTCACTTATTCCTAATATTTGATACATTCTTCTCATCCTTCTTCTTTTTTATTTACTTCTTCGCTGTTTTTTGATTATATCAATTTTTACTCTTTAATTCAAGTTTTACCATGAAATTCTCTGTTTTTTGTCTTTCCCTTCCTTTTATTCCTTTTTCTTCCTATGGTATTTACAAGAAGAGCACTAGATTTTCATCTAATGCTCTTCTTATTTTTATTCTGCTGTATCTTCTGGCATTTGTTCATTGCCTACATCATCTATCACGTCTATTGGTACTTGCTCTTGTTCTTTTATCTCATCTGTATAGAAAACATCTCCATAGTATACACGATAATATTTTCCAATGAAGTCTGGTTCTTCTGTACTTTGAATAATGTAGGTTGGCTCTATTATAATTTGTCCATCACTATTGATTACTCCCCATTTTCCATCTTTTTGTATACCTGCAAATCCATATTGATTAAATTCGGTTACTCTATCATATACGTAATTAATCTTTACATTTCCATCTTTATCAACAAATCCCCATTTTCCATCTTGTTCTTTTGAGTATACTTTGTTATTTGTATATACATCAATATTACTAATCTCTTTTCCTTCGGTTTCAAAATATTTTGTTCCGTCTTTTGAGAATACTTTGATGTATTTTTCACTTGGAACAATGGTAGCATCGGTAATAGAAGCTACTTGTTTTAATTCTCTTGAGTATAGATCGGTAGTGTTGGTTTCTTGTATCTGCATTTCGATAATGTGTGTATTTGGTATTTTTTGTGCTACATCATATTTTAATTCAATAATAACTTTTCCTTTGTCATCCATTATTCCTAGTTTTAAGTCTTTGTTACATACAATAAAGTAGTTATCAAATGCATATTCAATATACATATACTCGTTTGGTATGATAACATTTCCATCTTTATCCGCTACTCCATAGTCCACTTCGTTATGGATCGTGATATAGTAGTTTTCGTTATCGGTTGGTAGCATCGTTTGATATTTTGCACTGTCCTGTTTTTCTCCTGCTGCATTGTATAGTGTTTTTTCTTCTCCTTTGGTTGCTTGGATATATACTCCTTCAAAAGAAATTGCATCATAATCTGTTGGAAGTACTTGTTTTCCCTCTTTATTGATTACGCCATAAGAAGTACCCTTTTCTACCACAAATAAATTACTAACATCATTGTATTCAATTTCTTGATACATATAGTCTGTTATATTTTTGTCATCTTTAATAATTGCACATTGTCCATTTTTAGAAGCAATTAAATATCTTCCTTCTTTTTCCTTAATTTCTGTTACACGGTAAATAGAATCATATTCTGGTTTTAAAATTACTCTTCCCCTATTGGATATATATCCATAGCGCATTCCTTCATCTGTTTTATTTCCTACAATATAACCAGATGATTTATATCCTTTTTCTTCATCATAGTAGTTATCACCATCAATAGAGTCATATTGAATGTCTACTAACTTTGTTCCTTTCATGTTGATAACACCATATTTACCGTCTTTTTTTACTATCATTTCCCCTTCTTTGTGGGAAATATTATCTATTTCATCATATATTGGTTTTACTACTACTTTTCCATTATAATCGATTAAACCATACTTACCACCCTGCTCAAAGCGTAATACGCTTTTTTCATATGGTACATCACTTACGATATCTTTTATTTGGATAGGTGATACCTGGTTATATTCTGTAAATATTGTTTCATTTTTATCATTTAATACTTTTGGTGCTTTCTTATCATCTTCTGCGTTATAATCTTCGATACAAATGAAAACAGCTTTTGTTGGATTTGGTATTTTTATACTATCATATTTAGGTTCAATTAAAATGTTTCCTTTGGTATCAATAACTCCCATCTTGTCATTTTTGTATAGTAAGTAATAGTTAAAGCTTGTTATTTTTTCTACTTTATAATCTCTTTGTATGTTTTGGAAAATTATAATTCCTGCAATTGTTACAATTGCAAGCACTACGATAATTGTTGCAATAATTGCTACTTTTTTACTAGTTGCCATTGGCGTCTTTACTTTTTCTTTTTTTGTTTTGTTTTCTTGTTTCATCCTACCAAATCCTTTCCTCTTTTGTTTTTATTTATCCCCTTTTATTTTCTCTTCTTGCTTTTCTTGATTTAATATTTTACAAGCTTTTACCCAAAGAATTCTTTTGTCTTCATATTCTTCTACTTTATAGATAGCTTCTTTGGCTTCGACAGTTGGTTTTTCAGAATCTTCTGGTATTCTTCCTAATTCTTCTTGTAGATATCCAGATAAAGTTTCATAGTCTCCATCTGGTATATCTATTCCCAATATTTTTTTCACTTCATAGATTGGCAAACTTCCACTTAGCATATAGGTTGTTTCATCTATTTTTTCATATTCGTGTTCCATTTCATCATATTCATCATAGATGTTTCCTACTAACTCTTCTAAGATATCTTCCATGGTGACAAGTCCTGCTGTTCCTCCATATTCATCTACAATAATTGCCATTTGTTTTTTGTTCTTCTGAAGTTCTTTAAAGAGTTCATTTATCATTTTGCTTTGTGGTACAAACATAATATCTTTAATATAGTTTTTTATCTTACTTGTTTTTTTTCCGATATTTTTTAGTACATCTTTTACATATAAGACACCTTTGATATCATCAATCGTTTCATCATAGACTGGTATCCTACTATATTTATATTTCTCATCGACTAATTCCTCTAGTAATTCGCTAATTGTTGTATTCATGTCAACAGCAAAGATTTCTGTTCGGTGTGTCATTATTTCAGATACGGTTCTATCATTAAATTCAAATACATTATTAATCAGTTCTTTTTCATCTTCTGCGATAGTTCCTTTTTCTTCTCCCTGGTCTACCATCATTCGAATTTCTTCTTCTGTTACAATTTCTTCTTCATTTTCTCCTACTCCGAATAGTTTAGAAACCAAATTGGTAGAAGCTGTTAATAGCTTTACGAAAGGTGCTGTAATGACAGAAATTGTTTTAATAACACCAATCGTATTAAAAGATATTTTTTCATAATGTTTCATTGCAAGACGTTTTGGTACTAATTCGCCAAATACTAAGGTGAAGAAAGATAAAATAATCGTAATGATGACGATGGAAATTCCTCTCCAAATATCGGTGCTAATCATAGGAATTGCTTGATTTAAAACAGGCGCTAATTTATCTGCAAAGGCATCGGATGCAAAGGCACTTGATAAAAATCCTGCTAAAGTAATTCCTATTTGTATAGTTGCTAAAAACTTACTAGGGTTTTTTAACATTTTTTCAATTTGCTTTGCTTTTTTGTTTCCCTCTTTTGCTAACTTTCCTACTTTCGCATCATTTAAGGAAATAAAGGCAATCTCTGTTGCGGCGAAATAGGCATTCAGCAAGATTAAGATTGCTAAAACGATCAGTTGTGAAATCATTATTTTGGTTTCAACTTCCCTTCTTTTTATACTTTGATTTATATTATTTCTCATGATAATTATATAGTTTCTAATGCAGGATGTCAATCAAATTTCTTTGGTATTTTGATGTTATTTGTTGGAAAAAATACTAGTAAGTTTTCTCCTTCTTACTAGTATTTTCTTTTTCTTTTTTTCTTATTCTTTTCTTCTTTATTTCTTATAATCTTGTGCCACTTTTTTCTATTTTTATACTTTTACATTCCTGTCTTTGGAAGTTTAGATATTATTTTTGAATTTTGTTTTTCTTGCTCTACTTCTCGTGTGTTTTTTACATACGACACTTCTGTTTTTCCTTCTTTTGAATCTTTTACAAGTATCGTTAATTCTTCATTAAATCCTATTGTAAAAGGTATCTTTTCTTCATACCTGCTATATCCATAAGGTGCTTTTGTTTCTTCTAAGAAGTATTTCCCTGGCATTAACTTTTCAATTATTACTTTTCCTTCTTGATTGGTAATAAGTCCTGATTTTATACTATTTTGGTTTTCATCTTTTACTTCAAATTCTGCTCCTTCTAATGGAGTTTGGTTTCCTTTGTCTTGTTTTAAAATCACTATTTTTGTATTGTTTTTAGAGTATTCTTCCTTTAACTTTCCTTCTCCAATTTCATAACCACTAGAGGTAACTGCATAATCCTGCCACAAACTATTTGGAGCAGTTCCATAGAAAATTGCTTTTGTATTTACATTTCCTTTTGCTAGAATGTCAAAGCTACCATCCTTTGTTAATTGTTGAATAGGTACTTTTATACAAAAGCTCGTATTTCCTTGAAAGGAATTCATTTCTTTTCCTTCTTGGTCTGTTATTTTTGTGTTTTCTGGCACTTCACCCTCTAATACGATTTGATATTTTTCTAGATTTGCTATAGTTTTTACTTCATATGTTTTCGAAACATATTCTGGATTTTTTTCATCTACTACCCATGCTGTATTTTTTGTTTGTATATTCAAATTAGAAGATACCTTCTTTCCTGTTCCATTTCTACCGACATCTACTAATCTTAAGAATGCCTGATAAGTTCTTTCTCCTGCCTCTCCAATTGGAGTAAAATCATTTAATTCATAACCATAGAGCATGTCATAGACTGCAAGTTTCGTTGCTGTAAAAGCCTCTTTTTCATTTGCACATCCCAGAGTAGAAAAATCAATATATGGGTACCCGTTAGTAATTACTCTCCAGATTTTGTTATCTGTTAATACCTGATTTACATTCACGGTATATTCTCCATTTTCCCCTACTCCTGGCTTGCTTTTATCTAAGCAATAGGCTGGGTACTCTTTTCCATTTTCTTGATATACAACAAATGTAACTGTTACCGTTTTTCCTTTGTATTTTAATAATTCTCCACAATCTCCTTTTTCATATAGATGTGCTTCCTTGAGAGGTGCTGCTGCACTACTTTTCTGAAAAAAGGCCGCGCCCATCATTTGTACTAGGATGATACATAGAATCATCCCTATATATATACCTTTACTTTTTATTATCTTTTTCATTCTTCTTCTCCTTTTTGTTTTATTTCAATTCCTTGAATACACCTTCTATAGGAAGGTTCATTTTCTACACATGTAATTAGGGTAATTCTATTTTCTTCTGTAGGTTCTAGACAGCTTAAATCGGTATCTTCGATAATTTGGATATTATCTACTTCATATTCTCTTTTTTCTTCTCCAATAGAATAGAGAATTTTATCTCCATTTTGTAATTGTTTTAAATCTTGAAAATAGTTAACAGGATAGCCTCTGTTGTGAGCTGCTAATGCAACGTTTCCATCCCATATAGAAGTTTCTGTAAAATGTCCTACATATTCGTTCATAACGGTATCGGTTGTTCCTTCTGCAATATTTGCATATAGTCCTATTTTTTCAATTGTGATAGTCCATTCTTCTTTCTCTTTTATTTCTTGCACAAATGGTAACTCCTGAAGAGACTTTTCCACAATTTGTGCCATTTCAGTGTGTTTTTGTTCTAAAATCTCTCCGATTTTTACTTTTTCTATTTGCTGTTTTCTCGTTTTCTCTTCTTGTCTTTTCTCTCTTTCTTGTTCTTCTTGTCTTCGCTTTTCCATCTGTTCTTGTTGATAAGCTAGCTTATTGTGCACATATTGTAGACCTTTTTCCGCTTCTTTGGCTAGGATAGGAAAAGTAAAAAAGAAAATACACGTGATATTTAAGCTTATGATATTAACACATTTTTTGGTATAACTAAGCATGCATAGAATTCACCTTCTTTCTGCTATTTACTTTTACTGTAATTTGGGAAAATTTTCGTTTTCGATTGAAAACATTTTGAATACTTATTGTTCTTACTAAGTTGTTTCTTGAATTTGTTTATAAAATATTGAAATAAAAATTGCAATTTTAAAATTTCATCTGCTTTTATCTTAATACAACAAGGAAAAATTGTAAAGATTTTTTCATCGACATTTCTCTACAAAATACGCAAAAAACTACCCAAACATTTCTCCTGCTTAGGTAGTCTTCTATATTATAATAAGGGTAATTATTTATATATAAGAATTTTATGGGGTTTTCTCTTTGTTTTGAGATGTTTTACATATTTATTTTTTATGGTAAATAGGCATCCCTCCTCTTTTGTATAAATCAATGTATTTCATTTTTGTTTATTTTCTTTATCTTTTATTCATTTTTATTTTTTAGTCATACTTATTTTAGATTATATATGCGATAGTCATTCCTCCTTTCTACCGACATTACTTTTGTTTTTTATACTGCATTGATATATGATCACTTCCTTTATTCTTTCAATTTGCTTTTATTTTATCCATCATATATGACGATTTTGTGACCACTTTTTAAAGATTGTATCAATAATTTCTTAAGACTTTCTTTAGATAATATAAGTTTTATTCCATTTAAACAAAAGAAAAGTGATTTCTCACTCTTCTTTACTATTCTTTTTTATTTTTCTATTCTTCTGGTATCGCTAAATCTAAATCGAAATAGAACTCTACTCCATCTTTTTTATTTTCTACACCATATCTATTTTGATAGTTATTTTGAATTGCTTTTACTAAGGCAAGTCCAATACCACTTCCTCCTGCTTCTCTATTTCGAGATGTATCGATTTTATAGAAACGATTCCATATACGATTTAAGTCTTCTTCTTTAATATTCTTTCCGGTATTAAATACTTTAATACGTATTTTCTGATGTTCTCCATCTATTTCTTTGGTAATACGTATTACCTTTTTACCGTTTCTTTCCTCTGCATGTTTAATCGCATTTGTGAAATAATTAGTAAATACTTGCTCAATATAGAATTCATCTGCATATACATAAACTTGCTTTTCTTGTTCTCTTTCAATAGTAATATTATTTTCTTCTAACATTACTTTTGATTTTCGGATAACCTCACTTATTAATTCTGTAATATTAAACTTCTCATTATTAAACTCACGTTTTCCATATTCAAGTTTCATTAACTCTAATAGTTGTTTTACAAGTTTATCCATTTTATTAGATTCATCTAATATGACTTCTGCATAGAATTTTCTAGATTCTGCATCCGTATTTACATTTTCTAATAATCCTTCTGCATACCCTTGAATAAGAGCAATTGGTGTTTTTAGCTCATGGGATACATCGGAGATAAATTGTTTTCTCATTTCGTCTATTTTGGATTTTTCTTCTATATCTTTTTCTAGTTCAATATTACTAGAACGTAATTGCTTAATAGTACTTTCTAGTTTATCCGACATCCTATTAATACTTCTTCCTAAGTCATTAATTTCATCCTCCGTGTCGGATATTCTGTATTTTTTGCTAAAATCTAAATTTGACATATTTTTTGCAATTTCATTCAATTCTAGAATTGGTTCTGTAAAACGTTTGGATACAACAGAAACCGCAATTCCTCCAATCAAAATAGCAACTCCTCCTACCAGGCATAAGAAATTATTGGATATTTGTACACTTTCCTGAATAGAAGCAAGTGGAATACGAATGTATAATGTATAATCATTATCTAATTTTCCAGATAATAAAATATATCCTATACCACTTTTTTTGTCCGCTACTTTTCGAATTTTTACCTTATTACTAGTATATATAATATCTTGTGGCTTAATATTTCGAGCAGAAGATAAAGAATTAAATTCATTTAGTGTTGTTACAAAGTCTTTATTTCCTGTTGTATAAACACTAATATTCTCATCTGTTTGTAATACTAAGTCAAAATTGTTATTCTTTGCAATTTGTTCAAGCTCCGAATTTAGGTCTGTTTCTCGATTCACCGTGTTAAAATAACTGTTTACTTTATCATATACCGCTAGTAAAGTATTCTTCTTAGAATGTAAATAAAATGCTTCTAATACAATATTATTTAAAATAACTAAAAATACAATGATAATGACAACTACAATAGCTAGTGTTAAAAATAGTTTAACACGTACGGATTTTAATTTTTCTTTTATGGTACTCATTTTTTCTCCTATTTTACTTCGAATTTATATCCAAGTCCTCTCATAGTTTCGATATATTTTCCTTTTTTCCCTAATTTATGTCTTATCTTTTTAATATGGCTATCTATTGTTCTAGAGTCTCCATAGTAGTCATAGTTCCATACATTATTTAATATTTTGTCTCTAGATAATGCAATATTTTCGTTATCTACTAAATATTTTAGAAGTTCATATTCTCTTAAAGAAAGCTCAATTTGTTTTCCATCTACTTTTACCGTTCTTCCATCCGCGTCAATTGTAATTCCACCATAATCTTTTACTACCTTTTTATCTGGTTGTGTTCTTTTTAGAATTGCTTCTACTCTAGCAACTAATATCTTTGGACTAAATGGTTTAGAAATATATTCATCCACTCCCAATTCAAATCCGAATAGTTCATCTTGTTCTTCACCTCTTGCTGTTAGCATAATAATAGGCACTTTCGAAGTTTGCCTAATTTGTCTTAATACGGACCATCCATCTAATTTTGGCATCATAACATCTAGCAATATCAAACGGATATTATTCTTTTTCTCTTCAAATATTTCTAATGCTTTTTCCCCATCTTCTGCTTCTAAAATAGAATAACCTTTTTGGGCTAAAAAGTCTTTAATTAGCTTCCTCATTCTTGATTCATCATCTACTACTAATATCGTGGTATCTTCCATGACTTTTCTCTCCTTTTTTCTTTTCCTAATCATTATATATGATACTAAGCCTTTGTGTCTAGTTTGTGAAGCTTTTTTGGTGTTTCTCAGAAACAACAAACTTTTTAAGCAAAAGAAGAGAGCAACTGCTGCTCCCTTCTAGGTTCATATGCTTTCGATTTGTACCCTCCCTTTCTGTGAAATTCTGAAAAAGGAAGGGTACTGGATATATCTTCCTCTAGTTTTACGTGCTATCTTAACAATTTCTTTTACACAAATCGAAAACTTTTTAATTTAGTTTTAACTAAATTAAGGTTTGCATATTGTTCTAATCGATATATCCTTTGTGCTAAGTAGCATTGATACCGTATTATTATATATTATATTCTTGTATTTGTCAAATTATGTTAAAATGAATTTTTTCGTTTGTGCCATTTTCAGCGATTTCACTTCCTCATATTTCCATTT
>JBKXSZ010000030.1:0-12084 GCA_047017005.1 Clostridia bacterium
GATAATATTTTCACATCCTATTTTTTCATAGGTTACTTTACACTATCTATTTTCTTTTTTCTTTATATCATATTATTTATCGAATATCAATATATTCTTAATATTTTTAGCAAAAATTAGAAACACTAAAAGTGCTCTTTTCCGAAATATATTATAAAAAGAACAAGGATATCTTGTTCTTTTTTATAAATCTTTTTATACTTTTAATACTCCACCAATCATTCTGTTCAAAGAACTGTTCTTTTCTTCTGGAATAACAGCCTTTCCACCTTCAATTACAACAATATCTCCTTCTGAAATAACATTATCCTTTTTTGCAGATTCAATTCCAGCTTCAATCATATCACTTGCATTTGTTAAATCTTTATATAGTTGTGGTTGTACATTCCAAGATAGTCCTAATTGTCTGTATGTTGTCTCATTATTAGTTACTGCGTAAATTGGACAACATGGTCCAAAGCTTGATAAAATTCTAGGCGTATCCCCTGTTTCTGTATAAGCCATAATTGCTTTTCCATCCATATTCATTGCTGTCGTGCAAATAGAATGGTTGATAGTATATTCATAATTTAGACTTGCTAGATCATAATCTCTTCTTCTAAATCTCTTCCAATAGTTAATAGAGCCTTCTACTTCTCTTGCTATTTTATCCATTGTCCTTACGCATTCAATAGGGTAATCTCCCATTGCACTTTCTCCAGATAGCATAATACAACTTGTTCCATCAAAAATAGCATTTGCTACATCAGATACTTCTGCTCTTGTTGGTCTTGGATTTGAAATCATAGATTCTAACATTTGTGTTGCAGTAATAACTGGTTTTCCTGCTCGATATGTTTTTTTGATAAATTGTTTTTGGTAGATTGGAACTTGTTCCATTGGTATTTCAACACCTAAATCTCCACGTGCTACCATAATTCCATCTGATACTTTTAAGATTTCATCAAAGTTATTAATTCCTTCTCTGTTTTCTATCTTAGAAATAATTTTAATATGTTCTCCACCATTTTCTTCTAATACTTTACGAATTGCTAATACATCTTTTGGCTTTCTTACGAAAGATGCTGCGATATAGTCAAATCCAGCTCTAATTCCGTATTTTATATCTTCAATATCTTTTTCTGTGATACTTGGAAGATTTAACTCTAAATCTGGTACATTAATACTTTTCCTGTTAGTTAAAGTACCTCCATGAATAACTTCACAAACAATATCTTTTCCTTTTATTTCTTTTACTGTTAATTCGATGGTTCCATCATTAATTAAAATAGTTCCTCCTACTTTAACATCTTGATATAGTTCTTTATATGTAATAGATACTTTTGTAGCATCTCCTTCTACATCATCATTTAATAAAGTAAATGTATTTCCATTCTCTAGTGTAACCATTTTTTCAGAGAAAGTTCCAATTCTTATTTCTGGTCCTTTTGTATCTAATAGAAGTGGGATTGGTAATCCTAGTTCTTCTCTTACTTTTTTGAAATTATTAATTCTTTCCTCTTGGTCTTGATAATTTCCATGTGAGAAGTTTACTCTTCCTACATTCATTCCTGCTAACATTAGTTTTTTTAGTACGTCTAAATCATCTACTGATGGTCCTATGGTGCATACAATTTTTGTTTTTCTCATATTTTTTCATCCCTTCTTGCTTATTTATTTATACAAAACTATTATAGTATATCATAAAAAAGCACAATTTTTCAAGATTTTTGAATATTTTTTCTTGCCTTCTATTATATTGGTGGAAAATAAGGTAAGCTTCTTTAAAGCTTACCTTATTCCTTATTACGCTTTAGCCGTGTGAAGCGAAGCGAAACAAAAACCACGCGCTATGCGCGTGAGATTAAAAGCTTTGAGCAAGGCATCTCTCCATGATATAATATTTGGTGTTCAAGCCAATATGAATCATGAAAGGAGAGAGGCCTTATGGCAAATAGTTTATCACACACAAAATGGTTGTGCAAGTATCATATAGTATTCATTCCCAAATATAGAAGAAAGGTAATATATCATAAATTAAGAGCAGATATGCAAGGATATATTAGGGATTTATGTAAGTGGAAAGGTGTTGAAATAATAGAAGGACATATGATGCCAGACCATGTACACCTATTGTTATCAATACCGCCAAAGCAAAATATATCAAGTTTCATGGGATATTTGAAAGGAAAAAGTTCAATGATGCTATTCAAAGACCATGGGAATTTAAGATATAAATTTGGAAATAGCAACTTTTGGGCAACAGGATATTATGTGAGTACAGTAGGATTGAATGAAGCAACAATAAGAAAATACATAAGAGAACAGGAAAAAGAAGATATACTTGAAGATAAATTAACAAAGAGAGAATATACAAACCCTTTTAAGGGTTTGCTAAAGTAGTCAGTACGTCAAGGCTTGAACGAAGTGAAAGCCAGCGTCTTTAGGCGCTGGCAATGTTATAAGCCCTTTTAGGGCAAGTTCAAACCACGCGTTTTACACGTGGTTATGATTTTGCCTTTTTATCTCTATTTTATTCTATTTCATAATCCATTTTACTAAATTTAAGTTAGCACTGTCTAATAGCATTTCATGTTTTGGCATAACGCGGAATGTATATCCATAATTTCCACCTGTTGATAATTGTATCTTTTTACTAAAAGTATAGATTTTATTTTCATCATCTTTCTCTTTTAAATCCATTGGAATAATACTTACATTATCTACAATTCCATTATCTAATATTTTACCATAATATACTTGTGCTTGAATATTTTCAATTGCTATGTTTGGTAATTTTACTTTACAGTGTACTTCTATATTATTTCCTGCATCAATTGTAATATTATCCAAGTTATTTACTTGTTCAATTTGAATATCATTCCAGTTACGATATAGGTTTTCCTTCCATTCGTTATATTCTGCTACCTTTTCGATATTGCTATAATATTTATTAGTCAAGTTGCATAATGGTACATATAAGTTGTTTACATAGTCTACTAGCATTCTAGCTGTTCCGTACTTTCCTCCTGTTGAGATAATAGAGTTTTTCATATATTCTAACCATTTTGCAGACATACCAGTATCATCTTTTTCATAATATGTAGGGATGATTTTGTTTTCTAAAGTGTAATAAATGCTATCACTATCTGCTCTATCTTGAATCTCGTAAGAATCATAAGTTGCATTAGTTCCAATTGTCCATCCATTCTTACCATTATATCCTTCAGCCCACCAGCCATCTAGTACGCTAAAATTTATAACTCCATTTACAGAAGCTTTTTGTCCACTTGTTCCGGAAGCTTCCATTGGTCTTCTTGGTGTATTTAACCACACATCTACACCACTAATTAGGTAACGAGACATTGCAATATTATAATTTTCTAATAAGAATATCTTTCCTTTGAATTGTGGTTTCATAGAAATTTCATGGATATATTTTATTAAATCTTGGCCTTCTTTATCTGCTGGATGTGCTTTTCCTGCTATAATAATTTGAACTGGTCTTTTTTGATCATTTAATATTTCTGTAATTCTTTCTAAGTCTTTAAATATCAAAGTTGCTCTTTTATATGTAGCAAATCTTCTTGCAAAACCAATTGTTAAAGCATTTGGATCTAGTTTTGATGTAATTTCAGTTATCTCTTCATAACTAACTCCACCATTTCTTAATCTTGTTGTTACATTTTCTTTTACAAGTCTTAACAATTTTGTTTTTCTATCTATATGTGCCTTCCATAATTTCTCATTTGGAATATCCCTAATTTTTTCCCAAATTTGGTCTTGGTACATACTGTCTTGCCAATATGGTATTAAATATTTATTATATAGCTCTTTTAAATTTGGAGCAAGCCATGAACAGGTATGAATTCCATTTGTTACATGAGTAATTGGTGATTCATTAGCTGCAATATCCGGCCATACTTCTCCAAATAGCTCTCTTGAAACTGCTCCATGTAATTTACTAACGCCGTTTTTCTTACCTGCTATTTTTAGTGCTAGAATTCCCATGTTAAATCCTGGTTCTAGTTCTTCTGTTGGTTTCATTCCTAGTTTCAAGAAGTCTTCTCTGGATAGTCCTAGCTTTGGCCAAAATTCTTTAAAGTATTTTTCTACTAAAGAAATTGGGAAAATGTCATTTCCTGCAGGTACTGGAGTATGTGTCGTAAAGACTGTCTTTGCACTTGTAATATCTCTTGCCATACTAAAAGATACTTGTTTTTCTTTCATAATATCTTTAATTACTTCTAATGTTAAAAATGCAGAATGTCCCTCATTCATATGGTAAACAGTAGGATTTAAACCTAATTTTCTAAGAAGTCTTACCCCTGCCATACCTAATACAACTTCCTGACGAATTCGCATTTCTTGGTCTCCACCATATAGTCTTAACGTAACATCTCTATCTTCTTCATGATTTTGCTCTATATCGGAATCTAGCAAATATAGGTTTACTCTACCAACATGAATTTGCCATACTTTTAAATATAGCTTTCTTTTTGGAAATTTAACATCTATAATTAAATCCTCGTCTTTTTCATTCTTTACTGGTAATATAGGCAAATTAAACAAGTCAATATTATGATATTCAGTTTCTTGGTCTCCATAAGCATTTATTTTTTGGTGAAAATACCCATTTTTATATAAAAGTCCTACCGCTACTAAAGGAATTCCTAAATCACTTGCTGATTTCAAGTGGTCTCCTGATAAAATTCCTAATCCTCCAGAGTAAATTGGTAAAATCTGATCCAATCCATATTCTGCTGAAAAATAGGCAATTAAATCTTTTTTGTTTTCTGGATATTTTTTAGCAAACCATGTATTTTTACTTTCCATATACCCATTAAAATTTTCTACTACTTTATCATATTCCTTTAAGAAAGCTGGATTTTCGGCAGCTTTTTCTAATTTTTCTTGCGATACTAATTTTAAAAACTTAACTGGGTTCTTTTCTATTGTTTCCCATAAATCAGCATCGATATCTTTAAATAATCTTAAAAATTCAGTATTCCATGACCACCAAAGGTTATTTGCAATCTCGGATAATTGATTAATTCTTTTTGGTAATTGTGGATTAACGGTAATTCTGTTAAATACGTACATTTTTATCTACTTCCTCCTATGTATCTTTCTATTTGTAGTTTTTCTTATGTTTATATCATTTAATATTATCTATTAAGAAAATGTATTTGTCAAATAATTTTCACTTATTTTTTCAGATATTTTATTCCATTACTTTTTCTTTTTTTCTGTGCTTTTTCTGTACTGGTTAAAAAAGTAAATTCTACATAGGCTAAAAATTTGATTTGGAAGAAAGCTCCACATTTAGAGATGTTTCTTCCATTTATATTTAAAAATATAGTATAATTTAATTAGGTTAAAGAAAAATTTACAAGTCAAACACACAACTGGATTTTTTTATCTTAGACTAAATTCCACTTGTGTACAAAAGTAAATGCAGTTACTCAATACAATCAACCTAAACTAAAACTGGATTGGTTTTTCTATACTTTTTTTCTAAATTTGTCAAAATATATGAAATATGGTATAATATAAATATATTTAGTCAAACGGAGGATAAAAAATGAGTGATGGATTAAATGTTCCAAGCATGGGAAACAAAAATAAACGTCAACGATTTGCAGATGAAATGAAAGTTGAAGTAAATAAAAAAGAAGAAAGAAAAGCAACACATTGCACCGGAAAAAAACAATATGCAAAAATGAAAAGTCCAAAAAGGAAAGTTTCTATAAAAAGATTAGCTGCTTTATCTGCAGTTTCTCTTACATTTATTGGTGGAGGAACAGTAGCTTTCAATTCTATTTTTAATCGTTCTTCTGCACCAGAGTTACCAAAAGTAGAAGAAAATCTAAAACAAAACAGTACTCTTTCTGATTCTTATAAAGAAGTAATTGCTACTTATTTAGTGACTGGAAAAATTGAAAATGAAAAAGAATTTATAAAAGCTGCAAAAGCATATGGACTTGATGGTTTAAAGCAAAAATTAGCTGAAATTCCAAATATGGGAATAACATCCGATATGAATCTTGATTATAGTTATAGTGATTCATATAATACAAATATTGTTTCTATTGGAAATACTATGCTAGATATGGGAGAAGGAGATTCTAATTTTAAAAACACATTAAAAGACATTGGCTATATTCAATGGATGCAACATAGAAATCCAAAGTCACTTCCACTTGATAAAGCTAAATCTATTATCAAAAATATGGATTCTGTTTTACAATGTGAATATTCTTTAACAGATAGTAAAAAATTAATAGAAACACCAATAAAAGAAAATGACCTTGATAGAGAATAAAAGAAAAGTGGTAGTTATTCTACCGCTTTTCTTTTATCTTTCTCGTGCTTCTTCTTGCATTTTCATTTGATTGGTTCTACAGCCATTTTCATTATATCTCTTATTACACTTTTGTATATTCTCTGCCATTAGTTCTTCTATGTTACTTCCCAATTCTGTTGCAAATTCTTCAATCGATTTGAGTGTACTTATTACAGCATTCTGTTCCTTTTTGTTACTTTTTATCATATTGTCTACTTTTTCTTCTACATTAAACATTATTTTTGTTAGCACTTCTTTGTTTGGTAATTGTATGACATTATTTTTTTCCTTATCTACATTTTGTATCTTCTTTTCTATTGCTACTGTATCTATTTGTTTAGCCTTACAATAAAGTGCTACTCCCCATAATACATCTCCTAATTCTTCTTTTGTATGTGTAATTGAAAATGTTTTTTCATGGAAGTTTCCTTTATAGAAGGGTTTTCTAATTTCTGCTGCAATTTCTCCTTGTTCTTCTATAAGAATAAGTTTTGAATATGTCAATTGTTCTTTTCTTGAATTAGCAATAGCTGGATTTAATCTTTCTGTTGCCTCTTTTACATATTGTGAAAATTTCATTTTTTTTCTCTCCTTAATCTAGTAAATCTATTATTTTAATTTGCATTGTTTCTGCTATTTTTATGATATCATCTAATACTTTTTTCATATTTTCTTTTGTTTCTTCTATTATATTTTCTTTTTCTTCTTTTGTTTTGATTTCCTCTATTTCATATGTTATCCTTTTTATATCTTTATTTATTTGTCCTGTATGTTCTATCATTGCAAGTCCTGCGTCTATCATTCTATCTCTGGGATGCGTTGTAGTATCTATCTGTTTTCTTATTTTTTCTTCATATTTTCTTAATTCCATTTTTTCTCCTAGCTATCTATTTATTAATTTTTTATGTTTTGCTTTAAATAGGTTGCCATAAATCCGTTTAAATCACCATCCATAACAGCTTGTACATTTCCAACTTCATAATTAGTTCGATGATCTTTTACCATAGTATAAGGGCAGAAAACATAAGAACGAATTTGACTTCCCCATGCAATATCTCGTTGAATTCCTTTTAAATCCTCTATTTTCTCCTTGTGTTCTTGTTCTTTTAAATCCATTAATTTAGAACGTAACATTTTCATTGCTGTTTCTCTATTTTGAATTTGGGAACGTTCAGATTGGCAAGAAACTACAGTATTTGTTGGGATATGCGTAATACGTACTGCAGAAGAAGTCTTATTTACATGTTGACCACCAGCTCCAGATGCACGATAAGTATCTACTCTTAAATCATCTGAATTAATATCTAATTCAATGTCATCTGCTATTTCTGGTAGTACTTCTAGAGAAGCAAAAGAAGTATGTCTTCTTCCTCCTGCGTCAAAAGGTGAAATTCGAACTAAGCGATGTACGCCTTTTTCCGTTTTCAAATACCCATAGGCATATTCACCTATTATTAATGCAGTAACACTTTTTATTCCTGCCTCCTCGCCTTCTAAGAAGTCTAATTCTTTTACTTGGTATCCGTTTTGTGCAGCCCATCTTGTATACATACGATATAGCATTGAAGCCCAGTCTTGAGATTCTGTTCCCCCGGCACCCGGATGTAATGTTATAATCGCGTTATTTGCATCGTATTTTCCAGATAATAAAGTAGCAATTTCTAACTTCTCTAATTCTCGTTCTACTCGTCTTGTATCTTTCAATAAGTCTGATATCATATTTTCATCTGGTTCCATATTCAATAATTCATTCATATCCATCAGATTTTGTATCTCTTGTTGGATATGTTGATATTTTTCATATTTTGCTTTTATATTCTTTATTTCTTGTAGAACATTTCCAGAAGTTTTGGTATCATTCCAAAATCCTTCTTCTAATGTCTTCTTTTCTAATTTTTTTAATTTCTCCTCCATACTAGGTATGTCAAAGAGAATCACCTATACTTTCTAACTTAGATTTTAAAGATTTTAAACACATACTATTTTCTTCTAGTTCTATCAAAACATATCACCGCTTTCTTTTTATATTTATTTTGTCTTTTTATTATATCCATATTTTCCAAAGATAGCAATATATTAAGATAGAAAAGATAGAAATTTATCTTCCTATCTTTTCTTCATAATTTTCTTTCCGTTCATTGTTATGCTATTGTTTCTTTTTTGCGTGATTTTATTTTTCCATCCAATCCTTTCCGTCTACAATACGTGCTGCTAACATAGAAGAGCTTGTATCTCCTACTACATTTAGCATTGTCGCTGGTGGGTCTATAATCGTAGCAATAATCGTTAAAATAGGGAGTGCTGCTACTGGGTATCCCATTAAGGTTAATATCATCATTTCTGAAATAGTACCTCCCCCAATTGGAACAGCAGTAATTAATAAATTAGCTAATAGAGCAACTCCTAAAACTTCTAAAATTCCTCCTATTCCAGTTACATTTGTTCCAAATAAACAAACTAAAAACATAATTTTAAACACCGACCCTATAATAGAGCCATCTTTATGAAAGCTTGTTCCTAATGGAATAATAGTCTCTGCAATATCATCCGATACTCCTATCTTTTTTGCAGTGTTAATATTTACGGGTATAGAAGCAGCACTAGAACAAGTCGCAAGTGAAGTCACTGTAGATGGTATAATATTTTTCCAAAAAGCCTTTATTCCTTTTCTTCCCCCTGCTATCCAAGCATAAATAGAATATACAATAAAATAGAATAAAATAGCTATCAATAAGTAATATCCAAAAGTTTTTGCATATCCAATTGCTATCTCCGAGCCAAATGTTCCTACTAAAGCTGCGAAATAACATCCAAGTCCTATTGGCGCATAATACATGATAATTTGAATTAGTTTCATAATAATTTCATTTGCAGAGATTAAAAAGTCAGATACTGGTTTTGCTTTTTCTTTTGCCATATTCATAGCGCTTCCAAATAAGATGGAGAAAATTAATAATGCAATTAAATTATCTTTTGAAAGTAATTTATTGAAATCATTAACAGTTAGCACTTGTACAGTACGGTCTAAAATGCTTAATTCTTCTTCCTCTTGTGAAATTCCCTCTGTGTTTTCTAATGATTGTTGTATTGCTTCTGTATCTTTTGGACTTACTAATTTAACAAAATATGTACTTATAAATCCAATTAAAACAGCAATAAGAGATGTCATAATAAAGACACCAACAATTGTAGTCATTATTTTCCCCAATCGTTTTGGTTGTTTCATTTTTGAAATAGATGTTGTAATTGTTAGGAAGATAAGAGGTACTACAATAACGAACATTAGGTTAATAAAAATATCTCCAAGTGGTTTTAATATTTTGGTCTTTTCCTTAAAAAGTAATCCGGCTATTGCACCTAGTAAAATAGCAACTAATAAAATAATAGTCTGTTTGTAATTTTTCCATAGTTTTCTCATGGGTATTCTCCCTTTTTCATAATGTTATAAAACACGTTAATTAACGTTTTATTCTATAGTAACAGTATATACTTTTTTTATAAAAAAAATCAATAAAAAGTGTAACTAAAGCCATAAAAATATAGCTTCGGTTCTACTTTACTATTTATTTTTAATATTTTCTTTATTAATATATTCCATGCTTGCTTTTCATATAATACTTATTAAATCCAAAAATATATATCAACCATAGAAGTGACTTATCTAGTTACTTTTTTAAATCTATTTTTTCCGAATTGTACTACTACTTCTTTTTCAATTTCAATCTTTTTATTTACATTTGTAATGATTATTCCATCAATTTTTACTCCATTTCCTATAATCATTCTTTTAGCTTCACTCTTTGAATTTGCAAATCCAACCTTTAATAATAATTCACAAATATTGATTTGATTTTCTAGTATTTTTATCTCTTCAATAATTTTTCCTTTTGCAATACTCAAATATTTTTCCTTTACATTTTCAAACTCATTTATATTATCATACATTTTTAACAATTCTTTAGCGAAAGTAAAATGAGCCTCTCTTATATCTCCACTCATTATTTTATCAATCTCCGCTATTGGTAAATCGGTTGTTAATTCAAAGTACTGTCTTAAAACATTATCTGGTATTTTCATACTTTTTTTAAATTTTTCAAATGGTGAATCAGTAAGACCTAATTACTCTTTAACAATTTTTAGTTGCCATTACTAGACATAAACCATGTGGCTACAGGAATTTCATTTTTTATCGTATTTTCATCTAATCTCACATTTATAACATCTATTAATACATCTCCCAGTTGTTCTATTTTATTATATCCACCTTTGCACTCTATGGTAGTGTTTGAATTAATTTCTACTTGTATTTCAAATTCTTCACTATTAATATTTTGACTTTCTACTGATTCTTTAAATATTAGAGTGAGTATCGCTTTATTGTTGTTTATTATGTTCATATTTTTTCCTCTTACATTTGTTTGAGTTTTTGAATCTATAGGATGTTCTAATGATAAATTCTTTATCAATTCTTTTCTTAATTCTTCCCCTTTAATATTGCTTAATATACCAATTACTTTTGATTCTTCAGTGTAAGGATAAGTATCTATATAATTCCCTACTTTTATATCACTAACATTTATTTCTTCATTTGTTCTTCCATTTATAAACTTAAAGTTACGATTAAGCTTTATTAAATATTTTTTGTTATTTGATTGATTTTCAAAAATTATATTATCTGAATTTATTTCAGTTATTATACCTTCATACTCATATTTATCTCCTAGATTATTACTTATGTTTTTTATGAAATCCTCTGTTGCTATTTTTTTCTCATCTTTATACAATGATATTCCTTCATTTGCTATAGCAACTTTAATATTTTCTTTTGGATTTATATAATCTGATACTTTTTCTGATGTAGTAATTTCTAATGAATGTCCTAATACCCTCTTTCCGTGTCCTCTTTCATATTTTATTTTAGTTGTTTTTTTCTCATCAATATCAACTAGTATAGTAACTATACAAGCCTCATTTTTTCCATTATAATCATCGTTATAAAACTGAAATTCAGCTGTTTTACTATTGTCTTTTATATCATATTGAGCATAAGTTAATTTAACCCCTTTCTCATATTTTTGTGCTAATGGAGTTAATTCATATTTTATTAATGCTAAATCATAAATATCAGAATTTATGTCATAAAACTCATCATATTCTTTATTTGTATATGGTGCAAAATCATCGTTGTTTGTAATAAAGTTATAAGTAACGATAGACATTATTATTATAAAAACCACTATAATTATTGATAATATTTTCTTTTTCATTTTAAATTTCATTCCTTTACAACTTACTATAAATCTATTAAACTACAAAATTGTAATTTGACGATTACTTATTCAAATAATATTTATTATTTTTTGTTCTAACTAAAATCTTATCTTTTACCAATTTATCATTTAATTTTGAAAAAGCATTAGGATTACATACACCTATTTCTTCTAATGTTTTTGCAGTTTCTTCCGATATTGCTCCATTTTGTTCTAGTTTCTTTAAAATTATTCTTTTTCTCATCAATAATGCTGGTGATCCAAACATATTTCTCATCTCCTTTTCAACTAGTAATTTCTATTTAACAATAAATCTATAAATGGCATAAACAACCCATATAAGCCAAGAATATGCCCATATATCAAATATAAAACTTACTGATAAATACACAATAGCAACTATAATGGCAATTATCCAATTTATTAGTCTTTTATTTTTCATTATAACCTCCATTCCGTCGCTTCGCTCGGCACAAAGTGCCACGAAAA
>JBKXSZ010000031.1:0-10617 GCA_047017005.1 Clostridia bacterium
GTATCTGTCATACCATAAGAAGCTGGGCCAGCTGCCATATTGTCTGGGTGTAATGTTCTTCCTGTTCCACCACCTGATGCAACTGAGAAGTATTTTTTACCTTGTTCGATACATTCTTTTTTATAGGTTCCTGCAACTGGATGTTGGAATCTAGTTGGATTTGTTGAGTTACCTGTAATGGATACATCAACACCTTCTGAGTGCATGATTGCAACACCTTCTCTAACATCATTTGCGCCATAGCATCTTACTTTTGCTCTTTCTCCATCAGAGTATGCAATTTCGTCTATTACCGTTAATTTACTTGTATAGTAATCAAATTCTGTTCTTACATAAGTAAATCCATTAATTCTAGAAATGATTTGTGCTGCATCTTTTCCAAGTCCGTTTAGAATAACTCTTAATGGTTCTTTTCTTACTTTGTTTGCACTTTTTGCAATACCAATTGCTCCTTCTGCAGCTGCAAAACTTTCATGTCCTGCTAAGAATGCAAAACATTTTGTTTCTTCAGAAAGTAGCATAGAAGCTAAGTTTCCATGTCCTAATCCTACTTTTCTATCATCGGCAACAGAACCTGGAATACAAAATGCTTGTAATCCTTCTCCGATTGCTTTTGCTGCATCAGCAGCTTTCGTGCATCCTTTTTTAATAGCAATTGCTGCACCTAAGGTATAAGCCCAAGCAGCATTTTCAAAACAAATTGGTTGTACTCCTTTTACGATTTCATATGGGTCAAAACCTTTTTCTTTACAAATATTTCTTGCATCTTCAAAATCTTTGATTCCGTATTTTTCCATGACTGGTTTGATTTGTTCTATTCTTCTTTCATAACTTTCAAATAATGCCATAATCTCTGCTCCCTCCTATTCTTCTCTTGGATCTATTTTCTTAACAGCTTCATTAAATCTTCCATACGTTCCAGAAGCTTTTTCAATTGCTTCTTCTGGTTTTAATCCAGCTTTGATGTTATCCATCATTTTTCCTAGATTTACATATTTGTATCCAATAATTTGGTCATCTTTGTCTAGTCCCATTTCTACAATATATCCTTCTGCTAGCTCAAGATATCTTGGTCCTTTTAGGTTAGTTGAATAAATAGTTCCTACTTGAGAACGATGTCCTTTTCCTAAATCTTCTAATCCTGCTCCCACTGGAAGTCCATTTTCAGAGAAAGCTGATTGTGTTCTACCATATACAATTTGTAAGAATAGTTCTCTCATTGCTGTATTAATAGCATCACAAACTAAGTCTGTATTTAAGGCTTCTAATATGGTTTTTCCTACTAATATTTCTCCTGCCATAGCAGCTGAATGTGTCATTCCTGAGCATCCAATTGTTTCAATTAAAGCTTCTTGGATAACTCCCTCTTTTACATTAAGTGTTAATTTACAAGCTCCTTGTTGCGGTGCACACCATCCAATTCCATGTGTTAATCCTGAAATATCTTTAATTTCTTTTGATTTTACCCATTTTCCTTCTTCTGGAATTGGTGCTGGTCCATGGTTTGCGCCTTTTGCAACTGGACACATTTCTTCTACTTCTTTTGAATAAATCATATTTCTTGCTCCTTTCAAAGTAATAATCTTGGTATTTATAATATATTTTAATAAATTAAAATGTATTATCAATTTTATATATTTCTATCTTTTTGATTTAATATTTGATTTGTGTTATCCAAAATTTGATTGGTATTACTTTTTCTTTCTTGTAATTTCTCTTGCATTTTTCTTCTTGTTTCTTCTGTCAGAAATTCTCTTTTTGGTTCTTGTTCTTCACTTTTTCCATACTCGATAATATTTTTTACAGGTTTTGCGTAAATTCCTTCTATATAGACATCTTTTGTTGGTTTCTTATGATAAGTATTAAATAAATATTCATTAATAATTGTTTTATCTTTCTTATTAATGGGTTCTATGCCCAAATATTTATATCTCCAGATAATATGTCTTGCATAACTATCATAAGTAGAATGTGCTAAATCTTCGTAGTCATATTCAATGCTAAATTTAAAGTTTTCGATTTTTATTGTAAGATTACTCCATACTTTTTCCCCTACTTGAATATATTCTTTTCTCAAAGATTTTAACTCATTGAAAAGTTCTTCTACTAATTGCATATAAGTGTCTTCTTCTATATTGAATTTAGCTGGTATTTCATAAACATTAACTGGATTTTTCTTTAATATTCCCTTTGGGTAATAATAGAAAAACATCTCTCCTGTTTCTAGCTTATTAATTTTCTCTATAATGGCAGCATATAGATAAACTTTATCCCATTTTTCTGGAATCATATAGAATAACTTTTTTTGAATTTCTGCATAAATACTTTTTACTTTTGGTGTATTGAGCATAAAGTAATCCCCCTATATTTCATTTTTTTACCCCATTTTTACTTTATTCTTTTACTATAATGCTTTCTCCTGTCATTTCCTCTGGTTTCTCTAATCCCATTAGTTCAAGCATTGTTGGTGCTAAGTCTGCAAGTTTCCCTTGTTTTAATTTTACATTTCCTGCTCCAATTAAAATAAGTGGAACTGGGTTTGTTGTATGTGCTGTGTGTGGTTCTCCTGTTTTGTAGTCTATCATTTGCTCTGCATTTCCATGATCTGCTGTAATTAGTAGTACTCCATTTTTTTCTTCTACTAATTTTACAACTTTTCCAACACATTCATCTATCGTTTCTACTGCTTTGATAGCCGCATCTAAATTTCCTGTGTGTCCTACCATATCCGTGTTTGCATAGTTTAATATAATCGTATCATATTTATCTTCTTTAATTGCTTCTATTACCTTATCTGTTACTTCATAAGCACTCATTTCTGGTTTTAAATCATAAGTTTCTACTTTTGGTGATGGTACTAAAATTCTATCTTCACCAGGATATTGTTTTTCTTCTCCTCCGTTAAAGAAGAAGGTAACATGGGCATATTTTTCAGTTTCTGCAATACGAAGTTGTGTTAATCCATTTTTACTCACGTATTCTCCAAAAGTATTTTTTAATACAGTTGGTTTAAATGCAATATTTACATTTGGAATAGTAGCATCATATTGTGTCATGCACACATAATATAAATTTAATGGTTTGGTTTCGAATCCATCAAATTCTGGGTCTACTAATGCTCTGGTAATTTCTCTTGCTCTATCTGGTCTGAAATTAAAGAATATAACAGAATCATGTTCACCTATTGTTGCTATTGGTTTATCTCCATTGCAAATTAAGGTTGGTTCTACAAATTCATCAAATACTTCTTTTTGATAAGATGCTTCAATAGCAGAAACACTACTACTTGCTTTTTCTCCAATACCATTTACTAATGCGTCATATGATTTCTTTACTCTTTGCCATCTCTTATCACGGTCCATACTATAGAATCTTCCTGAAATACTTGCAATTTTTCCAATTTCTTTTTCTTTCATCTTTTCTTCTAATTTTACAATGTATCCTTCTGCAGATGCAGGTGGCGTATCTCTTCCGTCTAAGAAACAATGTACATATACTTCTTCAAATCCTTTTCTCTTAGCAAGTTCTAAAAGAGCATAAAGATGGCGAATATGGCTATGTACTCCTCCATCTGAAAGTAAGCCCATAATATGAAGTTTTGAGCTGTGTTCTTGACAATTTTCAATTGCTGCTGTGAATTCTGGTAAGCTAAAGAAATCTCCATCCTCAATGGATTTTGTAATTCTTGTTAATTCTTGGTATACAATTCTTCCTGCTCCAATATTTGTATGTCCTACTTCTGAATTTCCCATTTGCCCATCAGGAAGTCCTACATTTAATCCACTTGTATAAATATCAGTAGTTGGATATTTCTTCATCAACTTATCGATATTTGGAGTTTTGGCCATTGCGATTGCATTTCCTTCTTTATTGTTGTTCTCTCCAAAGCCGTCTAAAATCATAAGCATTGTAAGTTTATCTTTCATAAATAAATTACCGTCCTTCTTTTTTTGATATAGTTGTTTCTCTTTGTTTTGTTTCTCTTTTGTTAACCCTTATTGTTATACCACAAAACAGAGAAATAGTACAGCATTTTAAGGTATTTTTTCTTTAAAAAATAGAAAGATTCGAAAGTAAAACTTTCCCTCTTTCTACTTTTTATCTATTTTAATAATTTACTATTTTACTAAACTCTTCTGCTTTTAAACTTGCTCCCCCAACTAATCCTCCATCAATATCAGATGTAGTAAATAATTCTCTTGCATTAGAAGATTTTACACTTCCACCATATTGGATAATTACTTCTTGTGCTATATCACCACCGTATTCTTTTGCAATTTCTTCTCTGATAGATTTAATGGAATTATTAGCATCATCACTTGTTGCCGTCTTTCCTGTTCCAATTGCCCAAATTGGTTCATATGCAATAATGGTTTGTTTTACTTGTTCTTTTGTTATTCCATCTAAAGCAAGACGAGTTTGTGAAGTAATAATATCTTCTGTTTTTCCAGCTTCCCTTTCTTCTAATGTTTCTCCTACACATACGATTGGTTTTAAATCATATTCAAATGCTGCTTTTAGTTTTTTATTTACGGTATCATCCGTTTCTGCAAAATATTGCCTTCTTTCTGAATGTCCTAATATGACATATTCTACACCAATTGCTTTTAACATAGGTCCAGATATTTCTCCTGTATATGCTCCAGATTTTGCAAAATGCATATTTTCAGCGCCGATTTTCACATTGGTTCCTTTTGTTAATTCTACTAATGGTATCAAATCAATATATGGTGCACATATAATAACTTCATTTTTGCTGTCTGTCACAAGTGGTATTAACTCTTTTACCATTTGTATAGCTTCTTGTGGAGTTTTGTTCATTTTCCAATTTCCCGCAATTACTTTTTTCCTCATACACTTTCTCATCCTTTCTTTTTTATTCCCTGTTGTTTGTTTTTTCTTATTGTTATCTTTCTTTCATTTCCCTATCTTCCTGTGTAAATTCTTTTTGAATATATTGTTCTCGTATTTTTTGAAAAATTGATTCATATTCTGATGCATATGGGAAGCGAGTTTCTTTTGTTTCTTTAATTAAATAAATCAAATCCTCAAACTCAATCCACTGCAGAGAACCTACTTCTTCATTAGGAGAAAACTTCCTATTTTTGTCTATTTTCTGTGCATAAACAAAAGCATGGTATGTTATATCTCTGCCCTCTGGCTTATAGTTTACAACTACTTCTCCCATTTGTCTTGCATTTACCGTTTCCTCTCTTGGCAAACCATACTCTTCTTCTGCTTCTTGCATCATCGCTTGCAATGGGGTTTGATATTCTTTTATATGGCCAGAACACAAATCTATTTTTCCAGGGTCTCTTTGTAAATTCTTGTTTCGTTTCTGTACTAATACTTGCCCATTTTCATTGATAAAGAAGCAAGTTACTGCCCTTACTTCTCCATTTTTATCTTTTCTTTCTTCTTTATCTTCTGCACCTATTCTATATTCTTGTCTAATATTACTCAAATTTTAGTCTCCTCTTGTTGTTTTTATTTTACCTTTTTCTATTTATTCATTAAGCAAGCAATTCCTGGTAGTGTTTTTCCTTCTAAGAATTCAAGAGAAGCTCCTCCACCTGTTGAAATATGAGAAAATTCTTTTGCTAATCCTAATTTTTCGATTGCTGCAGCAGAGTCTCCTCCTCCTACAATACTAATACTATCTGTCTTTGCGATTGCTTTTGCTACTTCTTTTGTTCCTACTTCATATTTTGGAAATTCGCAAACACCTAGAGGTCCGTTCCATATAATAGTCTTTGCATTTTTTAGATTCTCTTCAAACAATTTGATTGATTTTGGACCAATATCTAATCCTTCCCATCCATCTGGTATGTCATCAGAATTGACTATCTTGTCTTCTGTATCATTTGAATAATCTGTTGTGATATGATTATCCACAGGAAGAACTATTTTTACACCTTTTTGTTTTGCTTTTTCCATTAGTTCTTTTGCTAAATTCACTTTATCTTCTTCACAAATTGAATTTCCAATAGAATGTCCTTGTGCCTTAAAGAAGGTATAGGCCATTCCTCCACCAATAATTAAAGTGTCTACTTTATCTAATAGATTTTCAATTACACCAATTTTATCAGAAACTTTGGCTCCTCCTAATATAGCAACGAATGGTTTCTTTGGGTTTTCTAATGCACCACCCATAAATTTAATTTCTTTTTCAATTAAGAATCCACAAACAGCTGGTAAATAGTGGCTAACTCCCTCTGTTGAAGCATGTGCACGATGTGCAGTTCCAAATGCATCGTTTACATATATTTCAGCCATGGATGCAAGTTCTTTTGCAAATTCTGGGTCATTATCGGTTTCTTCTCTATGGAATCTTACATTTTCAAGAAGAACCACATCTCCCTCTTTCATTTTGTTTGTTAATTCTTTTGCACTTTCTCCAATAACATCCTTTGCTAATGCTACTTCTTTTGCTAATAGCCTAGATAATTCTTTTGCTACCACGTCTAGAGAAAATTCTGGTTTTGCTTCTCCCTTTGGTCTTCCTAAATGAGAACAAAGAATTACTTTTGCATTATGTTCTAATAGATATTGGATAGTAGGTAGTGCTGCTACAATTCTTCTATTATCTGTTATCTTTCTATTTTCATCTAATGGTACATTAAAATCACATCTTACTAATACTTTTTTCCCTGAAACATCAATATCTCTTACACTTTTCTTATTCATGTCTGATTCCCCCTATATATTATTTTCTTTCTTTCTATTTTAGCTTATTTTTACGAATTTATACAAAGAGACTTTTCCTTTTGAGAAATCTTTTCTCTCTTAGCACCAAATTCCATGTAGGAAATAAGGGTAGAGCAGAAAAGCTCTACCCTACTACCTAAAGCTAATTTTTAGCAGTATGGTTTATTTCTTATCTACACTTGCGATATAGCAAGCTAAGTCTACTAATTTGTTTGAATATCCCCATTCATTATCATACCATGCTACTAATTTTACGAAAGTATCGGTTAATTGAATACCAGCTTTTGCATCAAATATAGAAGTATGGTTGTCATTTGTAAAGTCAGATGATACAAGTGGTTCATCTACATATTCAATGATTCCCTTAAATTCGTTTTCAGACGCTTTTTTCATTGCTGTACAGATTTCTTCATAAGTAGTTGGTTTTTCTAGGTTACATGTTAAATCTACAACAGAAACATCAACAGTAGGTACTCTGAATGCCATACCTGTTAATTTTCCATTTAATTCTGGTATTACTTTTCCAACTGCTTTTGCAGCTCCTGTTGAAGAAGGAATAATATTAGCAGCTGCTGCTCTACCACCTCTCCAGTCTTTTTTAGAAGCTCCATCTACTGTTTTTTGTGTTGCTGTAGTAGCATGTACTGTTGTCATTAATCCATCTTTAATTCCAAAATTATCATGAATAACTTTAGCAAGTGGTGCTAAGCAGTTTGTTGTACAAGATGCATTTGATATGATATTCATATCTGGTGTATATTTATTATTGTTAACTCCCATTACAAACATTGGAGCATCTTTTGATGGAGCACTAATTACTACTTTTTTAGCTCCAGCATCGATATGAGCTTGTGCTTTTTCTAATGTTGTAAATACTCCGGAACATTCTAATACATATTCTACACCTAATTCTCCCCAAGGAATATTGTGTGGGTCCATTTCATTATATACTTTTATTTCTTTTCCATTTACGACTAAATGTCCATTTTCTTCTTTTATTTCTCCATTGAATTTTCCATGTACGGTATCATATTTTACCATGTAAGCCATGTAGTCCGCTGTCACGAAAGGGTCGTTAATTGCAACTACCTCAACTTCTTCCTTTCCTAAAGCTGCTTGGAATGTTAACTTTCCAATTCTTCCAAATCCGTTAATTCCTACTTTAACTGACATATTAAAATTCCTCCATTTCTGATACTTGATTTTGTATCAATTAAAATTTACACAAAAAAGAAGTGTCTTTTCCGGCACTTCAATTCTATATCAAAAAAGAATACTTTTCAAGTATTCTTTCTTAATTTCTATTAATTCCTTTTTTCTACTCAGCTTTTTTCTTTCTTAGTAGAGTAATTTCTTGATGCCAGTCAATTGGTTGACACCAGAACTCCTTCATTCCTTTGAAAGATACATCTTGGAACCAAAAATCATGCATTTTTTGTACAAATTTCTCTTCTCCTGGAGTCAATTCTAATTTTATTTCTTTATGCCAATCAATTGGTGAACACCAAAAGTCTTTTACTCTTGACCAAAAGCTTATTTTTGCTGGTAAATTAGCTCCATTTGTTCCTTCGTTTTCTATTACTGCTGTAACTTTCTCTCCCATTTATTTTTCCTCCTTAGTATACTTTTAACTCTTTATTAGTTATTCTATTTATATAATAAACTGACTTATTTTTCAATAGTATTTGCACTTTTCCATATTAAATATTTGTTACAGAATTGTTTCATTTTTATTACACGTTCCTCTTATCTTGTTTCCCATAACTTTCCAATCAAAGCATCAACTTTAGCTTCTGTAATACTTACCTTCACTATCTGATTAATATATTGTTTTGACTCTTCTGGTTGTATTTTTATTTTTACTAAAATATAGTTTGTTGTATGTCCTTTTAAGTAACCATTTTCCTCTTCTTCTATTAAAACTTTCACTACTCTTCCTATTTGTTTTTGATGATGTTCTTCTTCTTTTTGGTTAGATAATACAATTAGTTTTTTACTTCTTTCTTCCTTTTTTTCTCCCGATACTTGCCCATCCATATTAGCCGCTCTTGTTCCTTTCCTTGGTGAATATTTAAAGATATGCATACGATAAAAATCCACTTTTTCTAAATAAGAATAAGTCTCTTCAAACTCTTCTTCGGACTCTTGTGGAAATCCTACAATAACATCTGTTGTCAAAGCTGCATTAGGATAAACCTTTTGAATTTGTTGCACTCCTTTAAAAAATTCTTCTGCTGTATAGTGTCGATTCATTCTTTTTAGTGTTGCATCACATCCACTCTGTAAAGACAAGTGAAAATGGTCACATACTTTTTCTAGTTCTTTTAACTGTGAAATAAAAGAAACATTCATTAAAGTAGGCTCTAAAGAACCTAATCGTATTCTCTCAATTCCTTTAATACTATTTAGCTCTTTTAGTAAATCTATTAAGCCAATGGATCCGTTTTAAGTCTTTTCCATAAGAAGCTAGATGAATCCCTGTTAGTACAACTTCTTTTATTCCTTTCTGTGCTATTTTAGTTACCTCTTCTACCACACTTTCAATCTGTCTGCTTCGAATTCTTCCTCTTGCATAAGGAATAATACAATAAGAACAAAAATTATCACAGCCATCTTGAACTTTAATAACCGCTCTATTTCTTTCTGTATAGGTAATAGAACCAAAATCCATAAATTGCTTTTGTTGCATGACATCTGAAACAACTTGTTCCTTTTCTCTGTTTTTATCAAATTTTTCGACTAACTCTACAATTTTATTTTTCTCATTAATTCCAAGTATTAAATCAATTTCTTCTATTTTCTCTAATTCTTCTTTTCCCACTTGTGCATAACAACCACATGCTACTACTATTGCCTTTGGATTCTTCTCTTTCACCCTACGTATCATCTGTCTAGATTTTCTATCCGACATATTTGTTACTGTACAAGTATTAATAATATAAACGTCTGCATTATTGATAAAATCCACCACTTCATATCCAGCTTGTATAAATTGTTGCGTCATGGCATTAGTTTCATATTGATTTACTTTACATCCTAACGTATAAAATGCTACTGTTTTCTTTTCCAATTTATTTCTTCCTTTTCTTTCTATATTCTATTATTTTTCTTTTGCTATTTTATCTTTATTTTACAATTATGTCAATTTTTTTATTATTTACTACTAGACTTATTACCTTTTTTGTAGTAAACTAATTTTGTTTATTTTATGTAATTCTATTTCATAATTGAAATTAGAATAGTAAAAGCAAGGCCGCGAAATTGCGGAAAAGGAGAAAGTGTATGCTTACATTTGAAAATCGGAGTTTAATTCTATTAATTGGCTTACCCCATTCAAAAAAGACAGATTTCCTAACCGTTCATTTTAAAAAGTATCAACTTACTCCCGATATGTTTCGTCGTGATATTTTCGGAAACATTATCTGTAATGAAAACAAAACATTTGGGAAGTTTTACAAAGAATTAAAAGAACGCTTAAATCAGCATGTCACAACCGTTGTTGATTATGCCACTTTAAGGATACCAACTACAGCAGAGTACTTTGTTTCTAAAGCTAAACAAGCTCATATGAAAACATATGCTATTATCTTCAATTATCCTTATGAATACTATATTCATAAAGGAACTTCTTTAAAAGAATATGATGAATTTCAATCTAATTTGATAAAGATAAAAAACTTAGATTTTTATCAAATTTATGAATTAAAAAATCCTGATGAAATTTCTTGTATTCAAGTAATCTTTTTATAGCGTACCTAGTCTTTAGTCAAATCAGTAGAAAATCTACTGATTTTTCTTTTTTACCATTTTTTCTTATTTCCTCCTGTTATTTTTCGATTATGATAGTATTATTAAATCGAGTAGAGAATAAATAATTATTTTATTTATTCCCTCTCACACCACCACATC
>JBKXSZ010000032.1:0-10407 GCA_047017005.1 Clostridia bacterium
CTACGCCAATTTTCAAGACTGGTGCCATAAACCAACTCGACCACCTCTCCGTGTAACAACAGTTATAATTTTAACATGTGACTTTTCAAAAGTCAACATTTATTCCTAATTTTATAGATAAATTTTACCCTAAAATCCCTAAAAAATACAATTTTTATAGTTTTTAAAGATTGGAAAATACTTCCAATCTTTTTTTGTTACTCCTTTATAATATGTGTTCTTTCTGATTTCACTGCTATATCTATTGCCTGCTTCTCTTCTTCAGAAATAGTATAGGTTGATTTTCCTTTTTCTACTGGTTTTGCATATATGTTTGACATTTCTCTTGAGTATATTCCGTTTAGTACTACTCCATTATCATTTTCATCCAATAACGCTAATGCAAAACTTAAATCGCTTCCTGTATCTTTAAAAGCACTGTATCGAACAATTCCTATCTTTTGTACACATTTTGATATATCTTTATTTAATCTATTACAATAAGTAATTAATTCTTTGTTTTTTTCATTTACTTCTTCTACACGGTCAATATACTTTTTTAATACTTCCTCTACATTATTTCCATTTCCTAATTTACTCAAAAATTTTTTATAACTTTTGTTTAGTTTATTTAGTTTTATAATATTTGTTATATATCCTATCAGCAATAATAAAGTAATTCCTATGATAATAATCAAAAAAGTATCTGTTCTTAAAAAGTCTAAAATTTCTTCCATTTTATCTATTTTCCTTTCTTTTGTATTTAATCGTGTTTTATTTTATTAAATTTAATATTCTCTCTAATTCTTCGTTTGTAGAATATTGTATTACTATTTTTCCACTTCTTTTTCCTGCATTTAGCCTAACTTTTGTTCCGAAAAAAGATTGGAAACTTGTCTCAATATCTCTACATATTGCTTCAAATTTTTTGTCTTCTTTCTCTTTTAATTTCTTCTTTCTAGCCATTTTCTTTTCTGCATCTCTTACATTACTTCCCGTCTCAATCATATATAAAGCCATATCATATTGTTTATCTCCATCATCGATTGCAAGTAGTGCTTTACAGTGACCTTCTGTTAACTTTCCTTCTAACGCTAAATTAATAACTCTTTCATCTAAATTCAAAATTCGAATTGTATTGGCAATACTGCTTCTTGCTATTCCTAACACATCCGCTAATTCTTGTTGTGTCATTCCATATTCATCTAATAGTGCTTTAAATCCCTTTGCTTTTTCAATTGGATTTAAGTCTTCTCTTTGAATATTTTCAATTAGTGCAATTTCTCTATTTTTTCTTTCATCATTTTCTCTTACAATTGCAGGAATCTCTGTAAGTCCTGCTTTCTTACAAGCTCTCCATCTTCTTTCTCCCGCTACAATTTGATAATAATTGTCTCTTTTCGTAACAATAATTGGTTGAATTACTCCATATTTTTTTATAGATTCTGCAAGTTCTTCTAATGATTCTTCATCAAATTGTCTTCTTGGTTGGTCTTTATTAGGCTCTACTTCTATTATTTTTAACTTTTCTACAACTTCATTATCTTGTTTCTTTTCTTCTTCAGCTAAACTGTTTCCAAATAAAGCATCTAAACCTTTTCCTAATCCTGTATTTTTAGGCATCTTATATCAAATCCTTTCTTCTATTTCATATGTTTTGCTTTTTGCTCAGCATCATTTATTTTTATAAATTCTTTGCCTAGTTTTTCATAAGCTCTTGCTCCTTTTGACCTTGGGTCATACAAGGTAATTGGCAATCCATAACTTGGCGCTTCGCTTAACCTTACATTTCTAGGTATTACTGTTTTGTATACTTTGTCTTCAAAATACCTCTTTATTTCCTTTACAACTTGATTCGATAGATTTGTTCTAGAGTCGTACATGGTAAGAAGTGCGCCTTCTATCTGCAAACTTTTGTTCAGGTGCTTTTTAACTAAATTTATAGTATTTAGTAATTGTCCTAATCCTTCTAGGGCATAATATTCACATTGTACTGGTATTATAACACTATCTGCTGCCGTAAAAGCATTTAGTGTTATTAACCCTAAAGATGGTGGACAATCAATAAAAATATAGTCAAAAGAATCTTTTATTAAGTCTAGTTTTTCTTTTAATCTATATTCTCTTGACATCATAGAAACTAATTCTACTTCTGCTCCTGCTAAACTCATATTAGATGGACATACTTGAAGATTTTTTACTTTTGTTTCTTGTAAGGTTTTATCTAATTCAATATCACTAACTAATACATCATAAACAGAATATTCTACTTCTTTGTCGATTCCTACACCGCTTGTTGCATTTCCTTGAGGGTCTGTATCAATCAATAATACTTTTTTCCCTTTTTTAGCAATAATAGTGCTTAAATTAATTGTGGTTGTAGTCTTTCCGACCCCACCTTTTTGATTTGCTATTGCTATAATTTTTCCCAAAGTAATCCCTCCATCTTTAAAAATTTAACATATTAATCATACCGATTTTCTATTAAAATGTCAATTGAAAATAGGATATTTATTTACTTTTTTCGAGCCATTTTTTCTATTCTTTCTTGTGTCAAATTTTGTCGAATTTATTTTAATCTATCTTATTTTTCCTTACAGATAAAAATGTTCCACACGATTGTCGCGTGTGGAACATGCTATTTCAATATGGTTACAGCGTGGAACATTATAAAATAGGTTCTTTAGATGGAGTACCTGGCTTTCTAGGATATTTTAAAGGTGTTTCTTTTACTTTTCTTACAATAATGATTTCTCTTTTTATATCTGTATCTGGAAGAGGCATCTTTTTGACAGTTTCTATCTTTCCTCCTAATATTTCTAAAGCTTTTTTACTGTCTTCTATCTCTTCTTCTGCATTACTTCCTTTCATACAGATAGCTTTTCCTCCAACTTTTACAAGAGGTAATAAATATTCCAGTAATACATTCAACGGAGCTACAGCCCTTGATAGTGTGACATCATATTGTTCCCTATACTTTTTATTTTTTGAAAATTCTTCTGCTCTGGCATGTACCGTTTCTACATTCTTCAAATTTAATGTTGCAATAACTTCATTTAAAAAATTTAAACGCTTATTTAAAGAATCTAACAAAACCATGTTTAGAGAATTATTTTCTATTTTTAATGGTATTCCAGGAAATCCAGCTCCTGTTCCTACATCTATAACTTTACTATCATCTTCTACTTCTTTTGCTACTGTAAGTGAATCCACAAAATGCTTTAAAATAAAGTCTTTAGGTTCTATAATTGCAGTTAGATTTATTTTCTCATTCCATTCTATTACCATTTTCATATATTGATATAACTTTTGTGCTGAATTTTCTCCCAAAGAAATATTTATTTTCTCAAGTTTTTCCTTTATTTGATTATAAAAGTCAACAAAATCCATCTTATTCTCCCTTTCTTCTTCGTTGTTCTAAATATACTAATAAAACTGAAATATCTGCTGGTGAAACTCCTGAAATTCTAGAGGCTTGTCCTACTGACCTTGGTCTTACTTTCTCTAATTTTTGTCTTGCTTCTATGCAAATTCCTCTAATATCTTCGTATTCTATATCTTCTGGAATTATTTTTCCTTCTAATTTTTTAAATTTCTTAACTTGTGCTATTTGCAATTTAATATATCCTTCATATTTTACTTGTATTTCTACTTCTTCTGCTTCTTGATTTGTTAAAATCGGTCTATCTTTATCAATTTCTTTTAATTTTTCATAAGTTAATTCTGTTCTTCTTAATAATTCAGAAAGTCTTACTCCTCCCGATATTTCAGAGCTTTCATTTTCTTTTAAGAAGGCATTTACTTCTTTTGTTGGCTTGATAATTGTTTTATTAATTCTTTCAATTTCTTTTTCTATATTTTCTTTTTTTTCTAAAAAACTTTTATATCTTTCCTCAGAAATTAATCCTGCTTGATATCCCTTCTCCGTCAAACGTAAATCTGCATTATCTTGTCTTAATAAAAGCCTATATTCTGCTCTAGAAGTCATCATTCTATATGGTTCATTAGTACTTTTCGTAACAATATCGTCTATTAATACCCCTATATAAGCATCCGATCGGTCTAAAATTAATGGCTCTTTTCCTTTTATTTTCATTGCTGCGTTAATCCCTGCGATAATTCCTTGTGCTGCAGCTTCTTCGTATCCAGAAGTTCCATTAATTTGTCCCGCAAAAAACATTCCTTCTATTTTTTTTAATTCTAATGTTGTTTTTAATTGAGATGGTTCGATACAATCATATTCAATTGCATAAGCAGGTCTTGTAAATTCACATTTTTCTAATCCAGGAAGAGTGCGATACATCGCTATTTGTATATCTTCAGGGAGAGAAGAACTCATTCCTTGAATATACATTTCATCTGTATCTTCTCCCATTGGTTCTACAAATACTTGATGTCTTGGTTTATCACTAAATCTTACAACTTTATCCTCTATAGACGGGCAATATCTTGGTCCTGTTCCTACAATTTCTCCCCCATATAATGGAGAACGAGATAAGTTTTTACGAATAATTTCGTGTGTTTTTGCGTTTGTATATGTTAAATAGCAAGGAACCTGTTCTTTTTCTACCATATTATTCTCAAATGAAAATGGTACAATTTTTTTATCTCCTTCTTGTATTTCCATTTTTGAAAAATCAATTGTATTTTTATTTACTCTTGCTGGCGTTCCTGTTTTAAATCTTGTAATTTCAATTCCTTGTGCCTTTAAGCATTCTGATAATTCATTTGATGGGAATACCCCATCTGGTCCACTTTCAAAAGATTTTTCTCCGATAAATATCTTTCCTTTTAAATACGTACCTGTTGCTAATATTACAACTTTTACTTTATATTTTGCTCCTATATTAGTTTCTATTGCTCTTACTTTTCCATTCTCAAATTCAATATTCGTAATCGTTGCTTGTTTTAAATAAAGATTTTTTTGTTTTTCTAAAGTATGTTTCATTTCCGCTTGATATCGTTTTCTATCTGCTTGTGCTCGTAATGAATATACCGCCGGGCCTTTTGAAGTATTTAACATTTTTGATTGAATAAATGTCTTATCAATATTTTTTCCCATTTCGCCACCTAGTGCATCTATTTCTCTTACTAAGTGTCCTTTTGAGGTTCCCCCTATGCTTGGGTTACATGGCATGTTTGCTACAGCTTCTAGACTAATAGAAAAAATCAAGGTTTTCATTCCTAGGCGTGCACTTGCTAGAGCAGCCTCACATCCAGCATGTCCTGCTCCAATTACTGCTACATCAAATTCTCCTGCATCATAGCTCATTTTATTTCTTCCTTTCTTTATTTTTCTCGTTTTTTATGGAACAAGAATTTCTGTTCCGTATAGCTTTTTGACAATAGTTTTGAGTTTTTGTTGTTTTCTTAGGCGTTTGTCTTATAGTAAACATTGTCTGTTTCTAATTTTTTTTACTTTTTCTTCTTTCTATTTTTATATTTGCTCTTATTTCCGTTTCATTTTGATTTTTATTTTGTTCATGGGTAGTTTGTTATCTTTTTATTTTAAATCTCTTATTTTAGATTCTCACGCGTCGTTTCCTTTTTATTTTACTTTCCTAAACAAAATTTAGAAAAGATTTCCTGAATAATATCCTCTGATACATTTTCTCCTGTTATATTACTCAAGTCTTCTAAGATATTTTTTATGTAAATCGCAATAATATCAATTGGCATTTTATTTTTTAATGTATCAATGGATTGTTCTACATTATTTATTGCATGGTCAATTAAATTTTTATGTCTTATGTTTGTAATCATATTTTCATTATCAAAATTAATTTGATTGAATTGAAACAAATCGGATATCTCTTTAAAAATCTCTTCTATTCCTGTTTTGTTTAATGCAGATATTTTAACCACTCTTTTATTAGTTTCTGCTATTTCTTCTGTTTTTTCGTCTATTTTTTGTACTAAATCCGTTTTATTTAAAATAATAAGAGAAGTTTTCTTAGAAGCAATGTTCAAAATATCTCTATCTTCTTTACTCAATGTTCTAGAAGCATCTAATATAGCAATTACCAAATCTGCTTCGTTTGCTAATTCTTTTGCTTTGTCAATTCCAATTTGTTCCACTTCATCTTTTGCTTCACGAATTCCTGCTGTATCAATAAGTTTCAAAGGTATTCCCTCCACTGTAATAAACTCTTCTATCGTGTCTCTCGTTGTTCCCTCGATATTTGTTACAATAGCTCTATCTTCCCTTAAAATAGCGTTTAATAAAGAGGACTTTCCTGCATTTGGTTTTCCAATAATAACTGTTTTAATCCCATCCTTCACTAATTTACCATTTTTAAAACTCTCCGATAGTTTTTTTAGTTTTTCTTTTATATTTTCTAGCATATTAAGTGCTTTTTCATTTGTTACTTCTTCTACATCATATTCAGGGTAATCAATAGAAGCTTCTACATCTACCAATACATCTAATATTTCCTGTTTTATTCCATGAATCTGTTCAGATAAATATCCTTCTAGTTGCTTAACAGATGCTTTTACTTCCCTTTCTGATTTTGCTTGAATAATATCAATAACAGATTCTGCCTGTGATAAATCAATCCTACCATTTATAAAAGCTCTTTTTGTAAATTCTCCTGGTTCTGCTAATTCCGCTCCATTTTCTAGTGTTAGTTCTAAAATCTTTCGCATTACAATTGCTCCACCATGGGAATTTATTTCACACATATTTTCTGTTGTGTAGCTATGTGGAGCTTTAAAATACGATACTAAGACTTCATCAATTATCTCTTCGTTTTTTGGATTTACAATGGTTCCATATTTCATATGGTATCCAGGAATTTCTTCTATTTTTTGGGGATTTTTAGGCTTAAATATTTTCTCTAATATTGGAAAGCAATCTTCTCCACTCATACGAACAATTCCAATTCCTCCGACTCCTGAAGCCGTGGATATTGCACTTATTGTACTCATCTTCTATTCCTCTCTTTCTAAAAAAGTCAAAGACGGAAACCAATTTAAGAATATTCTTAAATGATTAAAATCCGAACTTTGACTTCCGATTTTTATTTAATTATTTTAAAGCAATAACAACTCTTCTTCTAGGCTCTTCTCCTACGCTATATGTTATTATTTTGCTATTTTCTTGTAACTTACTATGAATAATCTTTCTCTCATAAGCAGACATTGGTTCTAATGTTACAGATTTTTTAGTTTTCAAAACTGTTTTAGATACTTTTTCTGCTAACTCCTCTAATGTTTTCTCTCTTTTTTTACGATATCCCTCGATATCTACAATTACTCTTACTTTTTCATGCGAGTTTTTATTTGCTATAGAAGATAATACTACTTGCATTGAATTAAGCACTTCTCCTCGATACCCTATTAAATAGTTAATATCTCCTCCTGTAATATTGATTTTTATATAATATTCATCCATATCAATTGTATAATGAATATCTTTTGATGGAACTTTTTTTACAAAATTGTCCATAAATTCTTTTATGTTTGTAATTGCTTGCTTTGTAGTTTCACTATCTTTCTCTAGTTTCTTTTTCTCTTTTGGTTTATCCACTTTTTCTTCTTTTTTAATATTTTCTTTTACTGTTAATTCTACTTTTACAATTCTAGGTGCTAATATACTAAAAAAACTTCTTTTATTTTCATCTTCTAATACTTTAACATCTACCATGTTTTGAGAAACATGTAATTCTTTTAAACCATTTTCAATTGCTTCATTTGTTGTCTTTCCTTCTGATATGATAGTCTTAGGCATTTTCTTTCTCCTCCTTATCATCAGAAATTTTATTTAATATTAATCTTTCGATAATCATTAATATGTTACTTACTAACCAATATAAAGCTAAACCTAACGGAGCTATGATAGCAATAGAAACAGACATAATTGGCATGATTAAAGACATACTTTTATTAGCCTGTGCCATAGCATCCAATTCGTTTGGTTCTTCTTTCTTTTGTTCTTTTTCCTTTTTGTCTTTTTCTCCATTCTGCATTGCAGTCGTAATTCTCATCATTACAAATGAAGATATAACATATAATACAGGAATAATATAAACTCTTGGGTCATTTAAACTTTGGGTTGGAACTTTACTTAAATCAATTCCGAAAAAATCCATATTTAAATTAACTCTTTCATCTTGAGGTCCTTTATATTGAATAACTTCAATTTCTGGATAAGCTGATTTTTGCTTGTCTGGATATTCTTGTATAATTTCGTTTTGGTAATTTTTTATTACCTCAGGGTCCACTTTTTTCATATATGTAAGAGGACTTTTTACTAAATAAAAAACAGCAAATAATAAAACTAATTGTGCAATTGAACTTAAACAACCACTAAAAGGACTCATTTTTTCTGTTCTATACAAACTAATTGTTTCTTGATTTAATCGTTCTGGGTCATTTTTATATTTACTTTGTATTTCTTTCATTTTTGCTTGTATCTTAGCTGATTTCTTCATTGTTTTTTGTTGTTTAATTGATATCGGTAACAATATTATTTTCAATATAATAGAAAATAATATGATAGCTAGTCCATAATTTTGTAAAAAGGAATATAGCCAATTTAATAAATATCCAAATAAACTTGCAATAGCGCCCATACCTGTTCCTCCAATTTTATTTTAATGGGTCATATCCCCCTTTAGAAAAAGGATTACACCTCAAGATTCTCTTTACTCCTAAAAAAGTTCCCTTTATTACCCCGTATTTCATAATTGCTTGTTTTGTATATTCTGAACAAGTTGGGTAATATTTGCAATGTATTCCAAAAAAAGAAAATATTGGTGATATCAACTTTTGATAACCTTTTATTAATATTAATAAAATTTTTCTCATATTTCCTCGGTTTCTTCATATAATTTTGCTTTTTTAAAAATATATTTCATATCTTCTTGTATTTTCCAAAAATTTGCTTCTTCTATTGAATTTTTCTTTTTCCATAAAAAAACAATATCATATCCTTTTTTCAAATTTTTTTCTAATAATCGATAATTCTCTCGAATTAATCTCTTTACATGATTTCTTCTTACGGCTTTACCTTGTTTCACTCCTACTGCAATTCCGATATAGTTTTGTTTTTTGTGGCTTGGACGTATTATAACTTCAATACTTTTACCGCTATAATATTTCCCTTTTGATAATACATTTTTAAACTCATAATTTTTTTTTAATGTTAATATTTTTTTCATTTTTTTCTCACTTATTTATGAAAATCCGTTTATTACTACATTAAAAGGCCACTTTATCTGCGGCCTTTCTTCTCTTAAGCACTTAATTTTTTTCTTCCTTTTGCGCGTCTTGCTTTTAAAACGTTTCTTCCTGCTCTAGTTTTCATTCTTTTCATAAAACCATGTTCTTTCTTTTCTTGTCTATTTTTTGGTTGGAATGTTCTTTTCATTTTGCACCTCCTATAATCTATCGAAACCCATATTGGATTACTTACCTTTTTTCATAAGTATTAAGATTATACCTTATCATAGCCCAGTATGTCAATATTTTTTGGAAACTTTGGTAAAAAAGTTTATTTATCTTTTTTTCTTTTTATATTGACTATTTTATCTCTTTTTTGATATGATAAGAAAACAATAGGAGAATAAGGCCTTTCGGCTACATAATACATTACATGTTGATAACTCAAATGTCGAATTTTGTTTATTTTCTCAATAACTTATCAACAACTGTGGATAACACTGTGGATAAGTTCTTTACATAAGATAACAATATAGAGTACTTCAGGAAGGGTTGAATAAAAAAAATGCAAAATGAATTAAATGAACTTTTATTCAAAGCAAAAGAACTTTTGAAAGATGAAATGACAAAAATTTCTTACGAAACTTGGATAAAAAGCCTAGAAATAGACAGTATGAATAACAATCATATTGTTTTACGTGCTACCTCACCTTTTCAAAAAGAAGCAGTTGAAACGAGATATTATGACCTTATTATTAATACTTTTAAATTTATCACAAATAAAGACTGTACTATTTCTGTTATCACAAAAGATGAATCTTCAGATGAAGTGATAGAAGCTCCATCTTCTAGTAATATGGATACTAATCTTAATTATATCCACTCTAATCTAAATCCTAAATATACGTTTGATACTTTTGTTGTTGGTAATAATAATCGATTTGCACATGCTGCTGCATTAGCCGTTGCAGAAGCACCAGCTACCTCTTATAATCCTTTATTTTTATATGGAGGAGTTGGTCTTGGAAAAACACATTTAATGCACGCTATTGGTAACAAAATATTACAAAACAACAAAGCTACTCATGTATTATATGTTACTTCTGAAAAATTCACGAATCAATTAATTAATGCCATAAAAGATAATAAAAATGAACAATTTCGAAACATCTATCGAAACATTGATGTTTTATTAATTGATGACATTCAATTTATTGCTGGAAAAGAAAGAATTCAAGAAGAGTTTTTCCATACATTTAATAC
>JBKXSZ010000033.1:0-9778 GCA_047017005.1 Clostridia bacterium
TAGAAGAAGAAATTAAGAAGAATAGAAAAGAATCAGAATACGAGGAGGAAATTAGATGAATGAAGATTATGAATTAGTCATCGGACTAGAAGTACATGCAGAGCTTTCAACCAAAACTAAAATATTTTGTTCCTGCCCAACGGAATTTGGAGGAATGCCAAATACACATTGCTGCCCTGTTTGTATGGCAATGCCAGGAGCACTTCCTGTATTAAATGAAAAAGTAGTAGAGTATGCAGTAAAAGCAGGCCTTGCTACCAACTGCCAAATTGCAAGAGAAAGTAAAAATGATAGAAAAAATTATTTTTACCCAGACCTTCCAAAATCTTATCAAATCTCCCAATTTGATAAACCATTATGCATCGGAGGTCATATTGATATTGAAACTAGCAAAGGACCTAAAATAATTGGTATCACAAGAATCCATATTGAGGAAGATGCAGGAAAGCTAAACCATAATGAATTTACGGGTGGAAGTTTAGTTGATTTAAATAGAGCAGGTGTTCCTTTAATTGAGATTGTATCTGAACCAGATATGCGTTCAACAGAAGAAGTGGAATTATATCTAAAGAAATTAAAATCGATTCTAGAATATATTGAAGTATCGGATTGTAAAATGCAAGAAGGTTCTTTTAGAGCAGATGTCAATGTTTCAGTTCGAAAATATGGAGAACCATTTGGAACAAGAACTGAAATGAAAAACATGAACTCTTTTAGAAGTATTATACGAGCGATAGAATATGAAAGAGAAAGACAAATAGCAGAGTTAGAAAAAGGAAATAAGATAGAACAAGATACCTTACGTTGGGATGATGTATCTGGAAAAACCTTCTCCATGAGAAGTAAGGAAAATGCACAAGATTACCGTTATTTCCCAGAACCAGATTTATTAGCGATTAAAATATCAGATGAATACATAGAAAAAGTAAAAGAAACACTTCCAGAATTACCAGAGAGCAGAAAGAAACGCTATATGGAAGAACTAAAAATTAATGAAAAAGATGCCCAAATTCTTACTGGTTCGAAATATTTGTCTAACTTATTCGAAGCGGCTTACGCAACATATAACAAACCGCAAGCAATTGCAAACTGGATACGTTCAGATATTTCTAGAATTTTAAATGAGAAAGAAATGGAACCAGAAGAAATTCCATTTACAGGAGGACAATTAGCAGAGTTAGTAAAACTAATTGATGAAGGAACCATTAGTACAAAAATAGCAAAAGATGTACTAGAAAAATTATTTGAAGAACCAAAAGGACCAATGGATATTGTAAAAGAAAATGGATGGCTACAGATTTCAGATGAAGCTGCCATTAAGGAAGTAGTAATAAAAGTATTACAAGAAAATCCACAATCGGTAGAAGACTATAAAGCGGGAAAAGATAGAGCACTAAAATTCTTATTAGGACAGGCAATGAAGCAAACAAAAGGAAAAGCAAATCCTCAGATGTTAAATAAGATGTTTATCGAAGAATTAAATAAATAAAATTAATTGAGGGGACATGCCAATATCATAGGTTAAAACCTATGATAAAAAGTTAAATAGCTTAATACTTGATCACAAGTGTTAAGCTATTTCTTTTTCTTATTTAATAAATTTAAAAAGCGTTTCTCTGATTCTATCTATAATATTATATGCGCTATTCCATTTCTGATTTCTCTTAAGCAAGTTGTTTACGAATCGTATCTACAAAAAATCCAAAGGCAAAAAAGGCAACAAAGAAAAGTAAGCTGGTTTTAAATAAAATAGTGCCAGCATCATAAAGCATTGGAATTTCATAAATAAAATCATAAACTAATAATAAGATACAAGAAAATAAAGTAATAGAAAAAGAAACGCAATACCCTTGCTTCATTACCTTTACAATTGGTTTATCAATTTCTAATATTTTCTTTTTAAAATCATGAAATTTTTTTATCATCTCTGATACCTCTACTTTCTATTAATCCCTATTTCTATCTTAGCATGAAAGGATACGAGAATCAAAGGTAATTTATACCAAGAAAGTCAACAAAAAAGATACAAACATTAACTGTTGTATCTTTACTTTTTTATCTAAATCTTATTTTACTGTATTTAACTTTTTAGCTAAATTTGATTTCTTTCTTGCAGCAGTGTTTTTTACAATAACACCTTTTGTGCAAGCTTGATCTATTTTTTTAGTAGCTGCTTGGAATAATGTTGTTGCTTCTTCTTTATTTCCAGCTTCTACTGCTTGTTCAAATTTCTTTACAGCTGATTTATATCCAGATTTAATCATATTATTTCTTAATGTTTTTTTCTCAATAACTTTTACTCTTTTTTTGGCTGATTTGATGTTTGGCATATTTATTGGCACCTCCTCTTATTTGCATACTAAACTATAACGTCTAATATTTTAACATGAAAATTACAGTTTGGCAAGTACTTTGCAAAGAAAATTTGGTTTTCTAGGAAAACGGGGAATAGCAAAAAAGACTGTCGAATAAAAACAAAATATAAGTTAAAACAGAAAGACAATATACAAAAGAGTTTTTTCTCGTAAAATGTTGTATTCTAGCTGGGGTTGTGGTATAGTAAAAAAGAATAAATTAGTACCAAAGTATGGGAGGTCATAGTATGATAGCTTTAGGAAGCGATCATGGTGGATATAAATTAAAAGAAGAAATCAAGAAATATTTAAAAGAACAAGGAATTGCATATAAAGATTATGGAACGGATTCAGAAGAAAGAACGGATTATCCAATCTATGCAAAGAAAGTAGCAGAAGCGGTACAAAAGAAAGAATGCGATAAAGGAATCTTGCTTTGCCGCTCTGGATATGGGATGACAGTTGTTGCAAATAAATATAAAGGGATTCGTGCAGCATCTATTGCAGACCGTGAGTCAGCTAAATTTGCGAAAGCAGATGATGATATTAATGTAATTACACTAGGAGGAGATTATCTAACTATTAATGAAGCTGTTTGTATTATTCGAAATTGGATAGCAACGGAATTTAAAGGTGGTAGATATCAAGAGAGATTAGATATGATAACAGAAATAGAAAAGGAAAACATGAAGTAGAATAGGGAGGTCTTAAATTATGTGGGGAGATATTGTAATTGCGTTTTTACTTGCGTTTATCACTGCATTTATGGCTACACCCTATACAATTAAGTTAGCAAAAAAAGTTGGAGCAGTCGATGTACCAAAAGATAATAGAAGAATGCATAAAAAGCCAATGCCCAAATTAGGTGGACCAGCTGTTATACTAGGTTTTTTAGTATCAGTTGGATATTTACTAATTACTATGTCAATAGAAGGTAGTGTCACTTTATTTGGAGAAGAACAATATGGCATTAAATTATTAGGATTATTGCTAGGTATTTTAATTATAGGGATTACATGTTTTATCGATGATATAAAAACAATAAAGCCACTAACAAAACTAGCAGGACAAGTATTAGCAGCTATTGTTGTAGTAGCATTTGGAATTCGAATAGGAGATTTTAATATTCCATTTTTACATACAGTGGGATTAAATGATGCTTTTTCTGTTATTTTAACAATTATTTGGATAGTAGGGGTAACTAATGCTATTAACTTGATTGATGGATTAGATGGTCTATCGACAGGAATTTCTATTATTTCTTGTTTATCTTTACTTATGATATTTGCTTTAAATGGCTCGCCACTTATTTCCATTGTGTTAACAACAGCATTAGCAGGAGCACTAATTGGCTTTTTACCATATAACTTTAATCCAGCCAAAACGTTTATTGGAGATACCGGTTCTAATTTCTTGGGATTTACATTAGCAGTTGTATCTATTCTAGGAGTAGCTAAAACATATACAGCAGCAGTTATTGTATTACCAGTTATAGTCCTAGGATTACCTATATTTGATACGGTTTTTGCAATTATTCGAAGAATTATAAAAGGAAAATCATTGAAGGCAGTATTCCAAGCAGATAAAGGACATTTACATCATAAAATTGTAAGTAAAGGATTTAGCCAAAAACAAGCAGTTTTAATTCTTTATGGAATTAGTGCTACTTTTGGAATGTTTGCTGTTATTTTATTTGATAGTGGTATTTGGAAAGCATTATCCTTTGCTTTGATGGTAATTGCCGTAATTGCCTTAGGATATAGAAACTTCTCAAAACTAAGAAGTGGAGACGACGATACCATGTACGAATGTTCAAACTGTCGTTATATCTATAATCCAAAAGCAGGAAACGAAAGTGCCAATATTGCACCAGGAACGAGTTTTGAGAAGTTGCCAGAAGAATGGGTCTGCCCAGTATGTGGTGAAAGAAAAGACATGTTTATACCACATGAAGATTAAAAAGATGTATAATTTTTAGAAAATCACATATAACTAAAAGAAGGAAAGAGGAGGTGCAGCTAATATGTACGAATGTATGGCTTGTGGATACATATATGATCCAAAAGTAGGAGACCCAGACAGTGGAATTGCTCCAGGAACAGCATTTGAAGATATACCAGAAGATTGGGTTTGTCCACTATGTGGAGTTGGAAAAGATATGTTTAAGAAAATAGAAGAATAAAAAAAGATTGCCTAACTAGAAATAGTTGGCAATTTTTTTGAGTGGAAATAGTTAGTGTAAAATAATAATAAAAAGTGAGATACTCACAAAATTGTGTTAAAATATTCACCATCAGACGAAGAGTTATCAAATTTCCACAAGAAAAATTGACAATATCGGAAGATAGTGAGGTTTGTAATTCTAGTGATTTTATTGTATAATATAACAGTTATTAAAAAATTAAATGGTTAAAATCATTAGAATAAAAGAAAATAGAACAGACAAAAGGAGATAAAATTATATGGAAAATAACGATAGAATTATAAAGTTTTTAGCACATGACGGAAAAGTAAGTGTTAGTGTCATAAATAGTACCTATTTAGTAGAGCAAGCAAGAAAAATCCATGATTTAAGTCCTGTTACGACAGCAGCATTAGGTAGATTACTTACTATTACAGCGATGATGGGAGCAGATTTAAAAAGTCCGGATGACAAATTAACCATACAAGTAAGAGGAAATGGTCCAATTGGAAGTATGGTAACAAGTAGCAATATGTTTCCAAAAGTAAAAGGATATGTAGCAAATCCAATTGTGGATTTACCACTAAGAAAAGATGGAAAATTGGATGTAGGAAGAGCTGTAGGGAAAGAAGGATTTTTAAATATTATTAAAGATATTGGATTAAAAGAACCATATGTTGGAATGGTACCATTAACATCTGGAGAGATTGCAGAAGACTTTGCTCAATATTTTGCTACCTCTGAACAAAAACCAACAGTTTGTGCATTAGGTGTATTAGTAGATAGCCAAGGAGTAAAAGCAGCAGGAGGATATCTTCTCACATTGATGCCAGACGCTACAGAAGAGGTAATTGATAAAATAGAAGAAAATGTAAAAAGTGTACCAGCCATTAGCAAAATGTTAGAAGATGAATTAACATTAGAAGAAATTGCAAAAAAGGTAACAGGTGATCAAAAGGCTCAGGTCATAGAGCAAGATATTATTCCTGTATATGAATGTGATTGTAGTAAAGGAAAAATTGCAGATGCTTTAGCGACCATTGGAAAAGAAGAATTACAAGACATGATAGAAAAAGAAGGAAAAGCAGAGACCATATGCCATTTCTGTAATAGGAAATATACTTTTGATAAAATAGAATTAGAAGAAATTTTGAAAAGAGCAACAAATAAAGAAAATAGAGATAAATAGAAAACAAGAAAAGTGTAATTAAGAAAATGCAAGTAAAGAAGGATGAAAGATGACACACTACTATAACTGGAAAGAAAACATAAATAAAGAAGAATTAAAACAATGTTGTAAAATATTAAAAGAAAATGGAACAATTGTTATGCCAACAGAAACGGTATATGGAATTGCAGCGAATGCTTTGTCTGAAGAAGCAGTAAGAAATATCTATCAAGCAAAGGGAAGGGAATTGGATAATCCATTAATTGTACATGTTTCCGATAAGAAAATGATACAAGAAGTCGTAAAAGAGGTATCAGAAATCGAAGAGAAGATAATAGACGCGTTTATGCCAGGTCCTTGTACTTTAATTTTAAAGAAGCAAAATAAAATTCCTAATATTGTAAGTGCCAATCTTCCAACAGTAGGAATTCGTATGCCTTCTCATCCAATTGCACATATTCTAATACAAACATCAGGTTATCCATTAGCTGCTCCAAGTGCCAATATATCTGGAAGGCCAAGTGGAACACGTGTAGAAGATATAAGGGAAGAGCTAGATGGCAAAGTAAGTGCTTTTATAGATGGAGGAATATCCGATATAGGGGTAGAATCCACAGTAATAAAAGTAATAGATGGAGTACCTACTATTTTAAGACCAGGGGCAATTACTCCAGAAATGATAAAAGAAAAGATTGGTTGTATAGCAATTAATAAAAAGGTATTTGAGAAAGTACAAAAAGGAGAAAAGGTAGAAAGCCCTGGAATGAAATATCGTCATTATGCACCTAAAACACCATGCATTTGTGTATATAGTAAAGAGGAAGAAAAGCAAATTAGAAAAATAAAGGAACTAATAGAAAAAGGGAAAAGGCAAAATCAAAAGATATGTGTTTTAGGCTTTTCAGAACATAAAGATAAGATATTGGCAGAATACTATATTTCTTTAGGAAGTAAACAACATTTAGAGGAAATATCAAAGAATATTTTTATGGAATTAAGACAAGCTGATAAATTAGGTGTAGATTTGATTCTAATAGAAGGAGTGGAAAAAGAAGGAATTGGACTTGCTATTATGAACCGTTTGATTCGAACATGTGAATATCATATATATGACTTAGATAAAATAGAAAAGTAGAAAAATAGAAAAATTTTTGGGGTATCGGAATTCTATAAAAGATAGCTTTGGCATATAGATAAAAAGAGAAAGAGAAAGAAAAACATTACTTTTCAAAACGGAAAAAGTTTTGCAATTATCTGTCGATATATGATAAAATAAAAAAGTGATAAAATAAAAGATGGCGGTGCATAAAATTCATGATAGTAAATGAAGACGGTCAAATTGTAGACGAGGTAAAAGAGCCACAGAAAACTTCTAACGAAGATATAAGTGCAATTCTAGAAGAAGCAGAAGAAATTATACGAAATGAAAATCCAATAGAAGAATATACACCGATAAAAAACAAAAAACGTATTTTCCCTTTTGTTCTTATGTTGATACTTATTTTAATAGGAGGCATAATAATAGCTTTTTTATCCTTTTCGATTATGAATAATCATAGTGATAAAATATTCTCGGGAATTAGTATTCGAGGAGTGGATATATCTGGACTTACCAAAGAACAAGCAATAGATAAAATAAATCAATATCTGGAAAGTCAAATGCCTCAGACAATTAATTTAAAAAAGGATGATTATGAGGCGACTATAAGTTTAGACCAAATAAGAGCAAAAATGGATGTGGAAACAGCGGTAAACACAGCTTACGGCATAGGTAGAGGAAAAAATATTATTGCAAATAACTTTGAAATTATTAGGACAAAATTTGGAAAACAAGACCTAGACATGAGACTGATGATTGATATGAAACAACTGAAATATATAATAGGGGATATTGCAGCAAAGATGCCCAATACAGTAGTACAAAGTAGTTATTATGTAGAAGGAAACAATCTAATTATTACAGCAGGAAAAGAAGGACCAGTAGTAGAACAAAAACAGTTAGAAGATACTATTTTGCAAGAGATAATGAACTTAAGCTATAAGGATAAAGTGATTGAAATTCCAGTACGTATTCAAAAGCCAAACGCAATAGATGTTGATAAAATACATAATGAAATATATAAGGAAGCAAAAGATGCTTATTATACAACAAATCCATTTGAAGTACATCCACATGTAAATGGAGTAGACTTCAATGTAGAACAAGTAAAACAAATGTTGCAGAAACCAAAAGAAGAATATACGGTTAAGTTAACCATTACAAAACCAAAAATAACAACTAATATGATAGGTTCTGAGGCATTTCCAGATTTGATTTCAAGTTATTCTACGAAATATTCTACCCGTAATAAAGATAGAACTACTAACTTAAGATTAGCTGCAGAAAAGATAGATGGGACTGTATTAATGCCAGGAGAAGAATTCTCTTATAACAAAGTTGTAGGAGAAAGAACGATTGCAGCAGGATATAAAGAGGCACCAATTTATCAAGATGGGCAAGTAGTAGATGGACTCGGAGGCGGTATTTGCCAGATTTCTACTACACTATATAATGCTGTATTATATGCAAACTTAGAAATATTAGAAAGAAGAAATCATCAATTTGTTCCTTCTTATGTACCAGCAGGAAGAGATGCTACCGTTGTGTATGGAGCTATAGATTTTAGATTTAAGAACTCAAGAAGTTATCCAATTAAAATAAAATGCTCGGTTAGTGGAGGCATTGCGAAATTCGAGATATATGGATTAAAAGAACAAAATGAATATGAAGTAACAGTATCTTCCAAAGTAACCAGTAAAACAAAAAACGCGATAAAGTCTGAGACCTATCAAACGGTAAAACAGAATGGAAATGTAATCCGCTCTGGAGTAATTAACAGGGATACCTATAAAGTTCATTAAAAAGAAAAATGATAGAATACAATAGAAAAAGAAAATGAGAAAATGAAATAAAAGAACAAAGAAAAGAGAAACACACCTCTTGTTAGTAACATAGAATACTAGCAAGAGGTGTTGTTTTTTATGAGAGAAAAAGAATATGATAGAAAAAAAGCAGTAGCTTATGCAAAGAAATGGGCATATTTAAGAAATCCAAGATACTATAATTTTGATAATTTAGGAGGAGATTGTACCAATTTTGTATCCCAATGTTTATATGCAGGAGCAAAAGAAATGAATTATGCAAGTAACGGCTGGTACTATAACTCTGCAAGTGATAGAAGCCCTTCTTGGACAGGAGTAAATCCATTACATCAATTTTTAACAACAAATGAATTAGTAGGCCCATATGGAAAAGAAGTGGATATTGATAGGATAGAAGTAGGAGATGTTGCACAACTTGCTTTTGAAAAAAGTTATTTTACTCATACATTATTAATTGTAAAGATAGAAAAAGAGAAAAGAGAAGATATGTCAAAACTCTTATTGCAAGATATTTATGGGGCATCCCATACTTTTGATTCCTATGAAAGGCAGCTTTCTACTTACCGAGTAAGCCAGATAAGATTTATCCATATAGAGGGAGTTAGAACATGGAATTAAGAATAAAAAGACTTGACGTAAAATTTAAATTTGGTACCAAACATAAAATCGTGTTTGGTACTTTTTGCGTATATTAAAAGGAGTTTGTAAGAAATAGTGCTAGTGATAAATAACTAGCAACTATAAAATGTCTTTAGAGATTATTGATTATGTTAGAAAAATATATACCCTTTCAATGATATAAGTAAAAAATATGTTAAAAATAGTTTGTGTATTTTTTTCCTTCTCTAATTTTATAAATCATATCAAGTAATACTTGCAAAATATGGATAAACAAGCTAAAATAAGGAAGAGAAAAGAAAAAAGGATGAAAGAAAATGAAACTGATTGTAGGGTTAGGAAATCCAGAAGAAGAGTATGACAAAACAAGACACAACATGGGATTTCATGTGATAAATTTAATAGCAGAAAGATATGAGATTTCTATGAATCGTAAGAAAATGGATGCTATTTATGGAAAAGGAAAGATAGAAGGAGAAGAAGTCCTACTATTAAAACCACAGACTTATATGAACTTAAGTGGAAAATCCATTA
>JBKXSZ010000034.1:0-7954 GCA_047017005.1 Clostridia bacterium
ATATACATATTTTGCAAGTGTTGCAAAAAAAGAAGGATATGAACAAATTGCTGCTTTATTCTTAGAAACAGCTGAAAATGAAAAAGAACATGCAAAAATCCATTTTAAATATTTAAATGGAATCGGAGATACCAAAGCAAACTTAGCAGATGCTGCCGCTGGAGAAAATTATGAATGGACTGATATGTATGCTAACTTTGCAAAAGAAGCAGATGAAGAAGGATTTACAGAGATTGCTCAAAAATTCAGAGCAATTGCTGATGTAGAAAAACACCATGAAGAAAGATATAGAAAATTATTAGCCAACGTTGAAAATGGAGAAGTTTTCAAAAAGGGAAGCATTGTTATATGGAAATGTAGAAACTGTGGTCACATTGTTGTTGGAACAGAAGCTCCACAAGTTTGCCCAGTATGTAATCACCCAAGATCTTTCTTTGAAGTAAATGCCGAAAATTATTAATATATTAATATGTAAAAAAGAAGAAAGTGTATTCTTTCTTCTTTTTATGTTGTATACTTTGTTTTTCTATTCTTAGACAAGTTCTCCTATTAAATCATATTCTTGAACCCCTGTTATTTTACAAGTAACATATTGGTTTATTTTATCCTCTTTTTTATCATCTATCCTAATATATACATATCCGTCTATATCTGGTACATCCATATAAGTTCTTCCGATATAGTAGTTGCCATCAAAAGATTTTGCTTCTATTAATACGGAATATGTTTTTCCTACTTTTTCTTCTAATCTTTCTTTAGAAATTCCTTGTTGTAACTTCATAATTTTGTTATATCTACTTTTCTTGGTACTTGGGTGAATTTGCTCTTTTAACCTAGCTGCTGGAGTTCCCTCTTCTTTAGAATATTGGAAGACTCCTAACTTATCAAATCGAGTACCTTTTACAAATTCATATAATCGCTTAAAATCTTCCTCAGTTTCTCCTGGAAATCCTACTATTAGAGTTGTTCTTAAAATAACATCTGGTATTTCCATTCTTAATTTTTTCATTAGTTCTTTAATACTTTCCCCAGTACTTTTTCGATTCATTCTTTTCAAAACTGGATTTGAAATATGTTGAATTGGAATATCAAAATATTTACATATCTTATCCTCTGTCTTTACAACTTTTATTAATTCATCCGTTATGGTTTCTGGATAAGCATAAAGAAAACGTATCCATTTAAAACCTGAAATCTTACACAATTTTTTTAATAGTTCTGCTAGTTTTGGTTTTCCATATAAATCAATTCCATATTTCGTTGTATCCTGTGCAATAACAATTAATTCAGTAATCCCTTGTTTTGCTATTTTTTCTGCTTCTTCTAAAATCTCCTCCATTGGTCTACTAATAAAAGGTCCTCGAATTGCCGGAATTGCACAATAAGTACAGTGATTACTACATCCTTCTGCTATTTTTAGATATGCCATATTTTTTCCTGTTGATAATATTCTATCCATATAGGATAGCGTATTATCTTCTTCAACAACTGATTTTTTCCCTATTAGTTTTTCTATCTTTTCCCATAACGAATCATACTCCCCTATGCTTAAAAATAAATCTACTTCGGGCATTTCCTTTTTTAATTCTTGCTGATATCTTTCTACTAAGCATCCCATTACCACTAAATACTGACATCTTTTCTTCTTATATTCTGCCATCTCCAATATAGTAGCAATTGCCTCTTCCTTCGCAGAAGTAATAAATCCACAAGTATTAATTACAATCATATCTGCTTCTTTTGGGTTATTTACAATTTTCATGCCTTTCTTTATCATAAGTCCAATTGTCATTTCTGTATCCACTAAGTTTTTAGAACATCCTAATGATATAAATCCTACGTTCATCTTTTTCTCCTTTTTTCTTTTTTTATTCTGTTTTTATTAATTCTTCTAGTTGTCGCAATGCTTTTTTAAATTGATTTTGTAATTTTTCATCTATTTTTTCTTCCTGTTTTTCTGCTTTCTTTAGTGTTTCTTTGATGTCAAATAATTCATATCGTTCTTTCTCTTTTTCTCCATTGTCTACCAAATATAGCGGTGTATAAGTTACTTTTACTAAAGATACTTTTCCAGATGCAATTTCTTTCTCCACATCAAATTGCACCAATAGTTCTACATTCGGGTCTATTGTTCCTCTTTTCTTCTTATTCATAACTATTTCATTCTGGGATAAGAAGCTTCCCAAACTATATACGACAAGTACGGGTTCTCCTTCTGAATTTTCTTTCATTTCCATCTTTTGAATTCCACTTGAATTATTACCTAATATTACATTTGCTCCAGCATCAATTAACATATCTACCCATTTTTGTTGCTTACTTGTAACAGATGTATCTTTTCCCTTTTCCCAATACATATTTACAACAATAAATTCCGCTCCCTCTTCTTTAGCAGCTTTTATATCATTCCTTATCTTTTCTTCTTCAGCTATATTAATATATTCAGATGCTTCCTCTATATTTTTTGTATTTTCCAACCCCTCTGTATAGGCTAAAAAAGCAAATGGAATATTACGAATATTTTTTATGATATAATCTTTTTTATCTTGTTGTAATTTTGTTCCTACCACAGTAATCTCATTTTTCTCTAAAGCAGCTTTGGTATTTACAACTCCAGGAGCACCTTGTATATAGCTATTTGGAGTTGCCGTATTTACGAAATTAATCCCCACTTTCTTCATGTCTACTACTAACTTCTCAGGAACGATATTTCCTTTCTTTTGTGTATCTATCCCTATTTGCACATTTGTTCCTAAGGTTGTAAGTACTGCTTCTGATTTTCTTGTATACGTTTCTATTGCTTTCATTTTTCCATAAAAGTCATATTCTCCTGAAGCGATATCGTGGGCATCCTCACTTAAAGAAGAAGGGCAAAGGATATCCCCAATTGCTGTTAGACGAACCGTTACTTTTGATATTTTCTCTTCCTCCGTTGTTTCTGCATTTTTTACGGTTTGATTAAAAATCTCACTTTGTGTAAGCATTCTCTCTTTTTCCTGCTTCTTTACAGAAAAACGGGTTATTATTACTCGTATTCCTAATATAATACCAGTTAGAATAATTAGCATAAAGAAAAAAATCATAACTTTTTTAAATGATTTTTTAGTAAACAGAATTCTATTTTGACCTCTTTGATTTCTTCTAAAATTTCCCATTCTCTCGCCTTTCATTATTTTTACTTTTTCCTATTTTATCATATTTCGTCTTCATTTAGAAGAACTTTTCTTTTTTTCCTCTTTTTTGTCGTTTTATTAGTTTCTCTTTTGCACTCTTTCTTAATTTTTAAAACGGAGTGGTCGGTTTTTATTGCTTTCTTCTTCTCTTTGGGATACAATAGCAAAGTATAAAATAGAGGAGGTAAATTATGCCAAATGATTTAGAAAAGAATAATAAAAAAGTTATATATGGAAATGCTAGGGAAGTAAAAGATTTAAAAGATTTATTAACACAATCTGTTAATCTATTTGGAGACCATATTGCTTATAAATATAAGAAAAATGCATCTCTTAAAAATCCACAATATGTAGAAGTTACCTACAAAGATTTTCAAAAAGATATTCATCAATTGGGAACTGCACTTATGGATATGGGGCTTGCTGAAAAAAGAATTGCTGTAATTGGACCCAATCGCTATGAATGGTGTGTTAGTCATTTAGCCATTACAACCGGAAATATGGTAATTGTACCATTAGATAAAGCCTTACCAGCAAATGAAATAAAAAGTTTAATTTTAAGAAGTGAAGCAGATGCTGTTATCTTTGATAAAAAATATTTAGATACTTTTATGGAAATTAAAGAAGAAGGCTTATCCAATCTACAATTCTACATCTGTATGGATGATGAAGTTAAAAGCGATTCTGTCCTTTCTTATCCAGATTTAATGAAAAAAGGAAAAGCATTAATAAATAAAGGCGATACTAGGCATCAAGATGCTATTATCGATAGTGAAAAAATGTCTATCATGTTATTTACCTCTGGAACTACTTCTATTGCCAAAGCTGTTATGCTGTCCCATCGAAATATCTGTTCTAATCTAACAGCAATTGCTAAACATTTAACTTTAAAAGACACTGATACCCTTTTATCTTTCTTACCATTACATCATACCTTTGAATCTACTATTACATTCCTTTATGGTCTATATTCAGGATGTACTGTTGCCTTTTGTGATGGATTAAAATATATAACAAAAAATTTAGAAGAATACAAAGTAACTGTTTTTGTTTGTGTTCCTCTACTTCCAGAAGCCATGTACAAAAAGATATTAAAAGGTATCGAAGAACAAGGAAAAACAAGATTAATTCATATTATGACGAAAGTATGTAATTTTCTATTACATTTCCATATTGATATTCGAAGAAAAGTCTTTAAAGAAGTTATTGATAAATTAGGAGGACATTTAAGATTAATGCTATTTGGAGCTGCTCCTATGGATAAAAAAGTAATTATTGGCCTTAACAATTTTGGTATTGAAATGGCACAAGGTTATGGTTTAACAGAAACTTCCCCTGTTCTAACCGCAGAGATGGACCATTATAGAAGACCGGGTTCTATTGGACTTCCTTTGCAAAATGTAGAACTTAAAATATCAAATCCAGATGAAAACGGAGTTGGAGAAATCACTGCAAAAGGCCCTAATGTTATGATAGGATATTATCAAAATCAAGAGGCTACCAATGCCGTATTAAAGGATGGTTGGTTCTATACTGGTGATTTAGGTTATATGGATAAAGATGGTTTTGTCTATATTACTGGAAGACAAAAAGATGTTATTGTTTTAAAAAACGGAAAAAATATTTACCCTCAGGAAATAGAGCTTCTTATTAATAAATTACCTTATGTAGCGGAAAGTATTGTATATGCCAAACCAAGTAAAACAAGAGAAGGAGACTTAGAACTTTGTACAAAAGTCGTTTATGACAAAGATCATATGAAAACTCTTTTCCCTGATAAAAAAGAGGAAGATTATTATGATATCATTTGGGTTGAGATTAAAAAAATTAATAAAGAAATGCCTCCTTACAAAGCACTAAGAGAACTAATTGTAACAGATGAACCACTTATCAAAACAACTACACAAAAAGTAAAAAGATTTGAAGAAATCAAAAAAATCTTAGCAGAAAGTAAATAATATGAAAAAACACTATGCTAGTAGTGTTTTTTTATTCATCTTTTTCTCTTATTTAAAGTGTAATCTTAAAACTTCTTTTCATAGTAATGTATATCCATACATAGAAAATTTCCATCCCATATTTCTTCTTTATAGTTATCAACAAAAAAATTCTTTACTGTATGGTGATATTGTGTAAAGCCATGTAGTACATAAAAAGGTATCATTCGTTCACTTGTTCCTACTATCATTTTTTTATATTTTTTACGATAGATAGAAAATAGATATTCTATCATTTGACTAGCATAATGTGCCCCTCTATATTCCTCTTTTGTTGCAATATTCTTCAGTTCTACTGTATTTGCATCATATGGTAGAACTACAGCTTCACAAATAATCTCTTTATTTTCTAAAATAGCGTATACTTCTCCCTTTTTTAAATACGATTCTATGACCTCCCTGTCTGGGTCTGCTTCCAAAAACAAATCCATACACTGCTCTTTGTTTTCCTCTATTTTAATAAATTTCATTTCTACTCCCTATTGTTTAAATTCCTTAAGACTTTTAGTCTATCTTATATGCTTTTTTCAAATTCTGCATCTGACATACTTGGATCCCTTAATTCTTTAAATTTAGTGCAAGGCAACTTATCACATTCTGCACATGTTTTATAATAATACTTTTCTACTGGACATTTATATAGCGGGCAAGTGTCTTTTCCGATATAGGATAGCCAACTTGGTTTTCCTTGTATCCTGAATACATTTTTGACAGTTCTTCTTATATTCTTGACAACTACTACACTCTACTCCACAAGGAGAAACTACTTTTTCTGCTGTCATATTTTATTTCTCCATCTTTTATTCTCTTTACTTCATTTCTAATATATTAATTCTTATTTATTTTTTATCTCTTCTATATAATAAAATGTAAAATAGTAACAATAATAACTCCTGGAATTCCTAATATTCCAACAATAATAGCAGTTACCCAATTAAGAGCTAATGTAAAGCCAAATCCGACTCCAATTAAAAGTAAATTACAATTCCACCTACAATTGCATTAATTATTAGTTTTATAATTAGTTTTACTGGTAATGAAAGAATCTTTAAAATGACATATAAAACTAGAATAGTAATGATAAAGGCTATGATAAAACTGATATTCATCTCTTTTTCTCCTCTCTAATTTAATTACTACACATGTGTTTTCTTGTCATTTCCAATAAGTTTAATTTTGTAAATTCTAATACTTGTGTTTTAGAACGGTCTTTTTTAAGCTCATTTTTTAATATTTCTACTATTTTTTCTTTATTAGTTTCTTCTTGCATATCAATATAGTCAATAATGACAATTCCTCCGATATCACGAAGTCTCAATTGTTTAGCTATCTCTATGCTAGCTTCTTTATTTACTAAATACACTGTTTCTTCTAAATTTTTACTACCAATATATTTGCCTGAATTTACATCAATTGCTGTTAAAGCCTCCGTTTTGTCTATTGTGATAAAGCCTCCACATTTTAACCACACTTTTCTATTTTCTGCTTTTTCTATTTGGGTATGTAAATCATAGATATTTAAAATATCTTCATCATCTCGCCTTTTTGTCACTATATCAAAAGCTCCGATTTCTTGTAAATCTTGTTTTATTTCTTTTTCTGTATCTTTATCGTTTGTTATAATCTGGTCTATCTTCTGGTCCATTAAATCTCTTAAAATTCTTTTTAAGAGAGAATCATCTTCATAAATACATCTTGGAAAGTTTTTTGTTTTATCTTTTGCTTTTTCTTTAATTTCTTCCCATTTTCTATTTACTTCTCTTATGTCTTCTACTATTTCTTCCTGTTTCTTACCTTCAGCCGCTGTTCGAATAATAGCTCCACAATTATATGGTAAGCAATTTTTTATAATTTCTAACAGTCTTTTCTTTTCTTCTTCCTTTTCAATTTTTTGTGAAATCGTGATAATATCTGTCTCCGGCATAAATACTAAATATCGGCTTGCAATACTAATATGTTTCGAGACTCTCGCTCCCTTTTTATGAGTTGCATCTCTTTTTACTTGTACAAGAATTGGCGTACCTGGACTAAGATGTTCTTTCATATTAATTTGCTTCAATTTTTCTTGGCTAATTTCTTCTTGCTTGGTGTCTTTTTTAGGTAATACATCCTTTAAATGAATAAATGTATTTTTTCCTTCTCCAATATCCACAAAAGCCGCTTGCATTCCTTGTAATACATTTTGTACTTTTCCTAAATATATATTTCCCTCTAGTCGTTTTTTTTCTGGAAGTTCCTGATACTTTTCTATCATATTCCCATTTTCCACTAATATAATCTGTCTTTGTTTCTCTCCTTGTTTAATAAATATTTCTCGCATTTGTTTTCCTTTCTTCTTTCTTATTCTATTAGTTGTACTTATTCATTGCACTATCTATTCCATGTTTTAATAGTTCTATTACAGCTTTTTCTCCCAGCTTACATCCGTCTTCTAATTTCTCTTGCTCTTCTTCTGGTACAGATCCTATTACATAATTGATTAAGTCTCCTTTAAATTCTGGTTTTCCAATTCCAATTCGTATTCTTGGAAATTCTTCTGTTCCTAATTCTTGTACAACTGATTTCATGCCATTATGGCTACCACTAGACCCTTTTTTTCGAATTCGAATCATCCCAGGCTGTGTATCTATATCATCATAAATTACCAAGACATCTTTTGCTAATACTTTATAGAATCGCATCCATTGAATAATGGATTTTCCACTTAAGTTCATATAAGTCTGTGGTTTTAATAGTAGGACTTATTCTCCTTCTATCTTTACTTTTACATAAATAGCATCCATT
>JBKXSZ010000035.1:0-7801 GCA_047017005.1 Clostridia bacterium
TTATTATATAATATACAGAGCGAATTATTTAAGAAGCAGAATAAATAAAATAAAGAAAAAGAATACAAAAAACAAAGCTAAAATGCTTTAGGAGGAATATATGAGAAAATATTTTGGAACAGATGGAATTCGAAGAATTGCCAATACAGAATTAACACCAGAACTTGTTTATCGAGTTGCAAAAGCTGGAGCTTATGTATTATCTAAACATACAGACCATACTCCAACAATTTTAATTGGAAGAGATACTAGGATATCGGGAACATTAATAGAAAGTGCTATGACAGCAGGCTTTTTAAGTTATGGTGCAAATGTAAAATTATTAGAGGTAATGCCAACTCCAGCAGTAGCCTATCTTACTAGAAAATTAAAAGCAGATGCTAGTGTTGTTATATCAGCATCCCACAATACATATGAATTTAATGGTGTAAAATATTTTAGTAACAAGGGAACTAAAATTCCAGATGAAATAGAAGAAGAGATTGAAGAAATCATGGATTCTGGAAAATTAGAAGAATTGACAGCAGTTAATGAAAAAATAGGAGTATCTGAAATTCGAACAGATTTATTAGAAGAATACGTATATTTTTTCCGTAAATTATTTGACGAAGATATTGAAAAATATAACCGACCAGATTTTAAAGTTGTTATAGATACAGCAAATGGAGCAACCTCTGTTGTAGCAGAAAAAGTATTTAAAACATTAGGTATTCATTATGAAATTATAAATAATCATCCAGATGGTATTAACATTAACCATAACTGTGGTTCTACTCATTTAGAGATGTTAAAAAAATATGTTTTAGAAAATCATATGAGTTTAGGAATTGCATACGATGGGGACGGTGACAGATGTTTAGCAATTGACGAAAAAGGAAATGAATTAGACGGAGATAACATCTTAGCTATTGTTTCTCAAATGTTAAAAGAAGAAGGAAAATTAAGTAAAGATACAATTGTTGCAACAGTTATGAGTAACTTAGGATTGAATAAATATTGTAAAAAGAATGGATTACAATTAAAACAAACAAAAGTAGGAGATAGGTACGTATTAGAAGAAATGTTAAAAGAAGGATACAACCTAGGAGGAGAAAAATCAGGTCATGTTATTTTCTTAGACTATAATCCTACAGGGGACGGAATTCTTACTTCTTTAATGTTAATCAAAACAATTTTAATGAAAAACAAACCAGCTTCTGAGCTTGCTAGTTGTATTACTCTATATCCACAGGTATTATTAAATGCAAAAGTAGCAAATGATAAAAAATATGATTATGATAAAGATAGTGTTGTAAAGGAAGCAATTGAAAAGATAGAAAAGGAATTTGCTGGAAATGGAAGGGTATTAATAAGACCTTCTGGAACAGAACCGCTAGTACGTGTTATGATAGAAGGAGAAGATCAAGAATACTTAAATAGAAAAGCAAAAGAAATGGTAGATTTAATTGAAGAAAGATTAAAATAACGGAAAACGACAAAAGAAAAAGTATAAACTTATTAATTTTAAAAATAAGAAATAATAAGGAATAAAATAAAATTCAAAAGAAAAGGGAAATGAAGTATGTTTTTATTTGATATCAGTGCACCATGGATGATGATTGTATTGTTAGTGTTTGTAGGATTATTAATTGTCTTGTCAAAAATCAATAAGACAAGTATGCCAATTTTTATTGGATTATGTATTTTTCTATTATTCATTATCGTACATTCAGTTATCTTCTTTGGAGTACAAGTACCAGGATTAGAGGAAGCAGCATCAAAAGTTCGAATTTGTCTTATCTTTGATTTAGCAATGATTGTCCTATGCTATGTAGCATATATATGGATGGACGAGCTAGAAGCAAGAAGTAAAAAAACAAAAAGTATTATAGATGCAGATTGGTTATGGAAAAAAGTATAAAGGAGTGACAGCAAAATGACAAAAAACATATTAATAGGAGGAGCTTGGCCATATGCAAATAACTCTTTGCATTTAGGACACCTAGCGGGATTAATCTCAGGTGATATTTTAGCAAGATATTATCGATTAAAAGGGGATAATGTTTGTTACGTATCCGGAACGGATTGCCATGGTACCCCAATAACAGAAAGAGCAAGAAAAGAAAAGAAAACTCCAAGAGAAATTTCTTCACATTATGATGAAGAATTTAGAGAGACATTTAAACGTATGGGATTTTCTTACGATTTATATACAAAAACAGACAGTGAATATCATGAAGAACAAGTAAAAAAGTTCTTTAGAAGACTTTATGATAATGGTTATGTATATGAAAAAATAGAACCACAAGCATACTGTCAAACTTGTCAAAAATTCTTATCTGATAGAGAAATAAAAATTATATGTCCAGAATGTGGTTTAGAAACAAAAGCAGACCAATGTGATGGCTGTGGACATGTTCCAACAGTCGAAGAACAGAAAGCCGGAGTATGTTTAGAATGTGGCACAAAAGCAATTCAAAAAGATAATAAAAATCTATATTTTGCATTATCTAAATTTCAAAAAGAAATTGAAGAACATACAGCTAAATGTGATTTTGCATGGAGAGTAAATGCTAGGAACGAGACTAATAAATATCTAAGACAAGGATTACCAGATAGAGCAGTGACAAGAGATTTAACTTGGGGAGTTGATATCCCAGTACTAGGTTATGAAGATAAAAAAATGTATGTGTGGATAGAAGCTGTTTTAGGATATGTAACAGCATGTAAAAAATGGTGCGAAGAAAACGGCAAAGACTGGGAACAATTCTGGAAAGAAGGAAATAACAATAAAATTTATATGTGCCATGGAAAAGACAATATCACATTTCATAGTATTATCTTTAATGCGCTATTACTAGCAGCAAAAGATAATTATCACTTAGTAGATGTTATTGTTTCAACAGAATATTTAAATATTAATGACGAAAAAATTTCAAAGAGTAAGGGAAATGGGATTACAGCATTAGAAATGTTAGAAACATATAACCCAGATTCTTTAAGATTCCACATTATTAATAACGGACCAGAGAAAAAAGATACAAACTTCACCATAGAAGGATTTGAAACAACACATAACAATGAAATATTAAATAAATTTGGTAACTTAGTAAATCGAACCTTAAGATTTAAAGGGTTAGAAGCAGTACCAGAAGGTCAAATGAATCCAGAAGTAGCAAAAGAAGTTGAAAATACTTATCGTATAGTAGGAGATGCAATCGAAAGGTTAGAATTTAAGGAAGCCTCTGATAAGGTAATGAATTTAGTAGAATATGCAAATAAATATTATGATGAACAAGAACCATGGAAACAGAAAAAAGAAGATATAGAAGGATTTAATAATACAATATATACTTGTACTAATATTATTGCAAATCTATCTAACTTATTTGAACCTTTTATGCCATTTGCTTGTGAGAAAATAAGAAAATATTTAGATATACCACAAAAATCGTGGAATATGGTAGAAGTAGAAAAAGGATTAGCATTAGAAAACATAGAACCTTTATTTAATAGAATAGAGAAAAAATAAGGAAAAGCACCAAAGAGATAGACGGATATAAGAAATCCGTCTATTTTTATAGAAATTTATATAAAGGAATAAAAAATGAAAATGAAAGAGAAAAAATTAGGAGAAAAAAAGAAAGAAATATTATTTTATACTTTATCTGTTTTAATTCCAATAGGATTAATGCTTCTTTTATATGCAAAATTAAAATTATATCCTTTTGGAGAAAAGTGTTTATTATATTATGACTTGCAAGACCAATATATTCCTTTTTTATCATTTTTTAAAGAAAATATTACTAATATAGCAAAATTGATTTATCAATTTTCTAATACAATAGGAGGTAATGCAATTTCACTAAATGCATATTACACAACTAGTATTTTTAATGTCATTTTACCATTTTTTAACCAAGAACATCTTATAGAAATGATATATGTACTTACTTTATTAAAACTTGGAGCATCTGGGTTGACGATTGCTATTTATCTAAAACAGACATTTAAACAGGTAAGTAATATTAAACTATTTATGTTTGTACTTGCTTATACATTCATGTCTTATAATATTGTATATCAATTAAGCATTATGTGGTTAGATGCACTTGTATTTTTACCATTAATTTTATTAGGAATTGATAAATTAGTAAAAACAAAAAAGGGATACCTTTATATCATATCTTTTGCTATTTTGATTATTTCTAATTATTATACTGCTTTTATGGTAGGTGTTTTCTCCATACTTTATTTTATATATCGTTACTTATTAAACCTGGAAAAAATAACATGGAAAAGCATATGGGAACAAAGAAAAAAGATATGGATATTTATAGGAAGCAGTTTACTCGCATGTGGAATCTCAGCTATCTTGTTCTTGCCAAATTTAATAGCACTACAAGGTGGAAAGATGACTTTTTCTTTGGAAACTTTAAAATTAACAGAAAATTTTAAGACATTAGACCTTTTACCAAGATTTTTCACTGGTAGTGAGCAATTTTCTGATACCTGTACATATCCAGGACAACCTATGCTTTTCTGTGGAGTTATGACATTCCTATTTTTAATACTGTATTTTTTAAATGCCAAAATTACAAAAAAAGAAAAACTATTCTCTGCAGGGATGTTAGGAATTTGGATTGGTATAATGCAAATTAACACCTTTAATGTTTTAATGCATGCCGGAAATGTTCCAACTTGCTTCCCTTTCCGATATTCCTTTTTGATAAGTACATTCATTATCTTATTAGCAGCAAGAAGTTTAGAAAAATTAAAAGAAGGAATTGGAACAAAACAACTTAATATTGCTGGAATAATATTAATAGGAAGCCTTATTTTTATCGATAAATTTTATGAAATTCGTCTTTTATCGATAGGATGGGATATCCTTATTTTAGGAATAGTAATTATTGCTTTATATGCTATAATAAAAGACAGCAAAAAAGAAAAAATGATTAGCCTTTTATTAGTAATGGTAATGGGAATAGACATGGTATTAAATTCATATCTATATTTAAAACAAATTAACTTTGCTAATAAAGATGAATATATGAATTACGTGGATGAAAATCAAACAATTGTGAATACAATTCAAGAAAACGAGAACGAAAAGTTTTATCGTATCGAAAAGACAGATAAGCTAACAAAAAACGATTCTATGCTTTTAAATTATAACGGTATTGGACAGTTTAGTTCTACTGAAAAAGAACGTTCTGTACTATTTGCTAGAAAAATGGGGTATCAACAAGTTTGGTATACAACAAGATATAACAAACAAAATGTACCAATTTCATCGGACTGTCTATTAAATATTAAATATGTAATCTCAAAAGAAAAGCCAAATAATTATTATGAAGAAACAAATTTAGGCACACAAACAGATGCAAAAGTATATCGAAATCCGTATACAATGCCTATTGCATTTATGGTAAACGAAGAAATCTCAAATTTAACAGGAGAACTAGAAAAATCAGACATTTTTGAATGGCAAAATGCATTATATCATGCAATGGTTCCTGAAATAGATAAAAAGATATGGATAAAAGCAAATGACATTCAAATAAAAACAGAAAATGTATCAGAAGTAACTTTAGATGAACAAATAGAATATCAAAAACAAAAAGAGGAAGAATATACGGCAATAACCTATACAATCCCTATTAAGGAATCAAGACCACTGTATGCATATTTTAATTCTAGTTTTAGAGAAAATGCAGAAATTATTGTTAATGGGGACTTTAGAGGAGAGTATTTTAACGAAGAAAACAATAATACATTTTATGTAGGAGATTATAAAAAAGGTGAAACCATAAAAGTTACGATAGTATTAAAAGAAAATAAGCTAGAAACTAATATAAATCCATTCTATTATTTTGATATTGATGCTTTTAAAGAATGTTATCAGATTTTACAACAAGAAAAAATAAATTTGGAAGAATCAAATGAAGCAACATATTTCAAAGGCTCTATTAAAAACACAAATGATGAAAATAAAATGCTGATAATGATACCATATTCAAAAGAATGGAATGTATTAGTAGACGGAAAAAAAGTAGAAACAGAAGAAGCTTTTGATGTAATGACATTAGTAGATATTCCAGAAGGCCAACATATAGTTGAATTCAAATATCAAGCAAGAGGAATAAGAGAAGGTACAATCATCACTATTGTTTCATTACTTATTTTAATAGGAATACCAACACTATCGAACCAAAAGAAAAAAAGAAAGAAAAACAAGGGGGGCTAAATAATGGGAAAATTATTTGTAATAGAAGGAACCGATGGAAGTGGAAAACAAACACAAGTAGAAAAATTAACACAAAGACTAACAGAAAATAATATGAAATATATGAAATTATCTTTTCCTAGATATGAAAGTGAATCATCTAGTTTAGTAAAAATGTATTTAGCAGGAAAATTTGGAGAAAATGCAAAAGATGTAAGTCCATATATTGCTTCTACTTTTTATGCAGCAGATAGATATGCAACCTATAAAACTGTATTTGAAAAATATTACAACGATGGAGGAATTATTATTGCAGACAGATATACAACGGCAAATATGGTACACCAAGCAGGAAAGATAAAAGATGAAAAAGAGCGTGAGAAATTTTTAAATTGGTTATGGGATTTTGAATTTAATTTATATGGAATTCCTGTTCCAACTGAAGTGTTCTTTCTAAATATGCCACCAGAATATGCTTTAGAATTAATGAAAAATAGAGAAAATAAAATTACACATGAAAGTAAAAAAGATATCCATGAAAAAGACAAAGAACATATTAAGGACAGCTATTTAGCTGCATGCGATTTAGTGAAAAAATATAACTGGTATGAAATTCAGTGTGTAAAAGATAACAAAATAAGAACGATAGAAGAGATTCATGAAGAAATTTATCAAGAGATTGTAAAACAGTTAAAAAAATAAAAAATTGATACTTGGATATAAGGAGAAAAGTATGGAATAAGAGAAAAACCACAGGAAAATATATCAAAACAATATTTACTGGTTTTATTTTATATATCCTTTTCTTATATATTTGTTCTTGTTCTCCTATTACAGGAGATGAGCGGGAACGTAATACAAGAAGCATTTCAAACTATGATACGAGGCTACTTAGGTTAGAAAGGAAGAATTATTAGCCGTTTCTTCATTGTTATATTTACTAATATAAAATGGCTATGGAATATAGATAGTAAGCAGTTTTGTACTTACTTTTTTACTATATGCTATGACAAATCTAACATAAAAGCATATGTATACTATCTCTTGCAATAGGAATCTTCTTAGTACACAACGGAATATTTACACAAACTTATTGGCAATATTACTTATCTATTTCCAACAGCACTACTTTTCCTATACATAATCTTAATGAAACAAACAATACTAACAGGAGAGATAAAAAGAAAAAAACGTACAAATTAACTAACGATTATTAACATTATCATTCCGATGTAGCTTGGACCATACTTTCTATTGCCTTTATCATAGTACTTGCCATTTATCTATAACCTATACGCAAGTATTAAAAACCAATATCGAAATCAACTTATACAAGAGACTTAAAGAATACACAAAACAAATATTCGATGCTATTGTATTAACGAATGAGTAGTATAAAATATAAATCCATTTGAAGTAGGACAAAGGAGAATTTTTGAAAAATATTATCAAATTCCAGAACAAAGAGATATAAGATATATTAATTTAAGCTATAAAGAGATAAAACAAAAGATATACCAATATCAGTAAAATAAAAAAGGGTAGTGTAAAATAAAATATGAAAAAATGGTAGACATAAGTTGATTAAGACTT
>JBKXSZ010000036.1:0-5661 GCA_047017005.1 Clostridia bacterium
TATTTACATCAGGGCGTAAAGATTGCTGTGACTGGACGTATCCAAACAGGAAGTTATACGAATAAAGACGGTGTGAAAGTTTACACAACAGATGTTGTTGTAGAAGAACAGGAATTTGCTGAGAGTAAAAAAAGTCAGGGATATGGCATGAACGAAGAAGGTCCTGCAGGGGATGGATTTATGAATGTTCCGGATGGAATTGATGAAGAACTTCCATTCTCATAAAGTGAGCGATAGGTAACATACGATAGATGAAGCTGCATCCGGCCAAAATGGACGTGATGCAGCGATAAGAAAAGGAGAAGAGGATTATGGCAGAAAAAAATATAAAATTTATCAGTGAAAAACATAAGGCGTTTTATATGGAAAAAATGCAAAATGCAAAATTTAAAGATGTATATCATCAAGCACTATACTATTGCCTTGGAGTAAATGCAGATACGCGATTTCATTTTGAAAATATTTTTGATGAAGAAATTCATTGCGTTAGATTGGAATGTCTGCAGGAGGGCTGGCAGACAAGTGGCAGTTTGAAAGTGGTACGTATGGCATTTAACTTGTTCTGTAATGGAACTCCTACAGTGAATCAAAAAAAGGATGCAAAGGGAAAGCTTGAGGAATGCAGTCGCTACAGTGTAGAGGAGCTTTTCGCTTGTGAATATGCACCATTCTTTTGGCAGGCAATCCAATTGCGATATCCGGAGTATGCTGTATATAACAATGCACATGCGGAATTGTTTGGCAGTGAGGACTAGAGTAAAGGTGCCGCAAGATGGGGGACAAATTTGTTCCCTCAATATAAAGCAAGAATAGTATACAAGAGATTTTTTCCATTCATATGATTATAATTTTGCTGGAGCGGAAAAGGAGAAATTTTAATGAGAAAATTATTTGGATTTTTTTGTAATATTATGAAATGTTTTTTGATGTCATGCGGAATAGTATTACTATTCTATTTTTTCAACGAAGAAGTCCCTGTTACAAAAGAACTGATTCAACGAAACGTCTTAGTAATCTGCTATTCTTTGATATCCTTGCTTTGCGTGTATCAAATAACAAAAAGAATGTTTTCGGATGATGATTATAACGTTATCACTGGAACGTCATTAGGGTATGCAAAACGAGTTATCAGAAGTGAAAACAAAAATGATACGCTTACTGAATATAATAGGAAAGTATCTTCCGTCCACGAAGCTGGACATGCAGTAATGGCATATTTAATGGAAATAGATAGTTTTCAAGTGATCCTATCTGATATACAGCCTAGAGTTGTAATGGTGCAAAAGTTACAGGATGCAAATGCAGTGAAGAAAGGAATTTTAATAAAGTATGCGGGAGCTATTGCAGAAGAAATACTGCTTGATAAAATGCATATAGGAAGTTTTATAGGTGAAGACAGTGATTTTCCTCAAGCCACAGAATGGATCAAAGCATATATTGTTATGACAGATTCAAGCATAAGTAAAACTTTGCTAGATAGAGAGTTAGAAGAAAAAACGATATTACTATCAAAAAAATTTTGGAATGAATCAAAGAAGATTCTTTCAGAAAATAGAACAATGGTTGAAACTATATCTGAAAACTTGCAGAGGAAAGGAACCCTGACAAGCGAAGAAGTAAAAGAGATATTAGATGGAATTAAAAAGTAAAGGACAGGATTTGAAGCTAGGGGACAAATTTGTCCCCTATGTAAAAGAAGGAGAATTATGGATAAGGTAATGTTAAGAGATGACTGCGGAAAACGCCAAAGTTGTAGATGTGGCAATATCTATTTTCAACGTGTTGTTGGACGTATTTATAGATACAGGTGCACAAAATGCGGGAAGTGGTATAAGGTTGTAAAGAAAGAGGGGAAAAAGATTGAGATTCATAATTAATAATGAGACGCTTTTTATTTTGTCTATAAACAGTCTCAATATTAATTGTGAAACGATAAAATAAGAAAGCTATGGACAAAATTTTATTTGAAATAAAGATAACAAATTCTTGTGAAGAGATAAAAAGACTGGAAATTTTGAACGATATATTAAAAAATGTGGGAGCGGATGCTTCTTTTGAAAAAGAACAGTCTGGAGAGAACTTCTTGAAAATTCGTTATGACAAAGAGACTATAAGAAAAATAAAAAGCAGAAAGGCTGGGGCAAAGTCAATTAAGTTGAAACGGAAAATTTCAATTAAAGAGGTTGAAAAATGGATTGATGTAACGACTGCGAAAGAAGTGGCAGAAGAATTAGGTGTAAGTCGATCAACTTTATTCCGAAGAATAAAAGAAGCAAAAAAGCAGGGAGTGGATTATATCGAATAAAAATTTTTCTTTTTTTGGGGAAAAGGGAAGTGCAATAGAATATAGAAAAGAGCATAGTGGAGCTGATAGTAGAATAAAAGCCAATGGAGAACTGTTCCAAAGGCTTTTATTTTGTAAACAAAAACAACCTTAAAAGGTTATTTATATAATACTATATTGGCATAATAAAAGCAAATAGTTTTCCCCAAAAAAGAAAAAGTTTCGTTCTAATTATCTCTGAAAAGATGCACTTTAGGAATTAATATAATATAATTATATTGTAAACAAAACAATAAGAAAAGGAGAATGGAAAATGAATTACAAAGAATTTCAAAAAAGTGTATTGGAAGAGGTAAAAAGAAGAACAGGAGAGGATGTAAGATTATGCGAAACCACAAAAAATAATAGTGTTGTGCGAGCCGGAATTATTATGGGGGAAAAAGAGATTTCGCCAATAATATATTTGGAAGAATTTTTTTATAAGTATCAACAAAAAATTTGCTCGATTGAAACAATCGCAAAGGAAATAATAAAAGTGTATAACGAGCACAGGGACGTTCCTTTCAGTGGCAAAAAGATTTTAGAGAAAGTGGGAAAAGAGGAAAATGTAATTTGTAAATTAATACATACGGACAGTAACGCGCAATTGTTGCAAAGAGTACCGCATAAGACTTTTTTAGACTTGTCTGTTATATATTATTTAGATGGCGGAGAGCTAAAAGATAAAAGTGAAAGAATGACAATTTTAATCACAAATGATATTTTGAAAATGATACCTTTAAGAGAGGAAAAATTATATGAGTTGGCATTAAAAAACATGGAAATCAAATTCGAATATAAGTTTTATAACATGATAGAGATATTTGAAGAGATGCCAATAGATGAAGAAGAAAAGAGAAGATTGATAAAATCGTGTGAAGAGGAAATTATGTATGTTCTTACAAACAAAGAAAAGTTTTGGGGGGCTACAGCAATTTTGAGAATAGAAATTTTAGAAGAGATTGGCAAAAAATTAAAACAAAATTTTTATATTATTCCAAGTAGCATTGATGAAGTGCTTATTGTTCCGTCTTATGCAGATATAGATAGAGAAATGATGGACATTATGATACAAGAAGTGAATGAAACACAAGTAAGCAAGGAAGAAAGGCTTTCAGACCATGCATATTATTATTCGATAGAAGAGGGAAAAATATTCTTGTAAAAGCATCTCTTATGTGTCAGGAGCTGTCTGCTGATAGCGGACAGTTCCAAAAAATAAATGGAAGTCTGTAAAGAGAATAGACTTTAAAGAAAAAAAATGTTAAAGTATTGATAGGAAAATAAAGGAGGTGTCAAGTTGCGGATCGAGTATGAAAAAGAGGCTGCGAAGCACATTGGTAAAATGGATAGACCAACAAAACAGAGGTTGAAGATAGCAATTGAGAAACTTCCGGCGGGTGATGTAAAAAAGTTACAAGGAATTAAAGATGATTACCGATTACGAGTTGGAGATTTGCGAGTTATTTTTTCGGTAATAAATGATACAATAATCATAAAGGATGTTTTACCAAGAGGGCAGGTATACAAGCGATTATAGGAGGCGTTGAGAATGAGTAAAGAAATGTTAAAAGGATTAATAGATTTAATTGATGAGAGTGACACAGAAACAATATTTAGAGTGTTGGTTCGGTTTGTTCCGGAAGATAAAGCATTGCCGGATGAAATAGAGGCAATTGAACGGGCAAATGAAAGCATTGCTCAGCACGGAACAGTATCACATGATTCTATAAATTGGGACTAAAAAGATAGGGGACAATTTTGTCCCCTAAATAATTTAGTAACAGAATAAAGAAAACTTGAAGGTGTACAGAGCTGAAAGGCTCTTTTTTTGTTGCCATTTTGGCAACAAGTTTTTTCTTCAAAAAAGAAAAATTAAGTGTGTTAAATCCTAAAAACAAAGGAAATAAAAATACAAATATAGTATAATATAAATATAGAAAAAAAGCAAATAATAAAGCCGGAATCGCCAACACTAGCAATGAAACGAAACCGGCACCCCAAGAAAGGAGATATTTATATTATGACAAAATATTTTAAAAATGTAAAGAGTTTTGAAGAGTTAAAAAAACAATACAAAGAACTGCTAAAGAAACATCATCCGGACAACGGTGGAGATGTTGAGGCTATGAAAGAAATCAATGTACAATTTGATTCCCTTTTTCCTATTTGGAAAAACAGAAAAGAAACGGAAGTGTATGAAACAGTAAAGGAAACGGCGGACAGTGTTAGAAGTCAGTTCTACACAGAATTTGGCTGGGAGGGGAGCAATCACAGTTGGAACAGAACATTAAAAGAAGTTGCTCAGATTGTCAGAACATACGTAAAAGAAAAATATCCGACTTACAAGTTTAGCGTGCGAACGTCCTATGCTTCCATGTGTAAGGAATTGCATGTAACATTAAAAGAAAGCCCGATTCCAATCTATAAAACGTTTGAAGAATTGACAAATGATGATTTTGAAAAAATTGGAAAAAGTTTATTTCCATGGAATTGGGTTGTTGATGAAAGAATGAATTTTCTAAATGCATCAAGAGAAGAAAAAGAAAAAATCATTAGAGATTCAACGAATGCATATAAAAATGTCTTGAATGAAGCTACGAGGGCGGTTATTCAGGATGTAGACAATTTTGTGAAATCTTATAATTACCATGATTGTGATGGGATGATGGACTATTTCCATGTTGACTTCTATTATTTTGGATGTTGTCAGGACAATGGCAAAAATATAAAAATTGTACCGAAGACAGCAAGAATTAAAAATCGCAGCACAGCACCGGTAAAACAGGACAGGCAAAGGCAACAGCCGGAAAAAACAGACAGCACCGCAATCGAGGAAAAGAACACATATACTTTCAAAATTACACATGGAGAGGATACACGTGATGGGTCGGAACTTTGGGTTGTAAGAATCGAAGAGACATTGACAAAAGATGAATATATAAGGATCAACAAAGCCGTAAAAGATTTAGGCGGTTATTACTCAAAATTCAAACATGGCTTTATCTTCCGGTTTGAGCCGTCGGAAGCACTGAAAAAGATTGCATGATCAGGAGGTAGAGCAATGAACAAAATAAAAGATATCTTACAGGAAATTTTATTATACACGTTACCATTCATCACAGCCTTTACGATGATTTTGCATTGGCTTGTAGTAGGATACTAGAGGAATTGTGCTAAAAGGGATAAAAAAAACAGCATTAAGAACAAAAGTTCTTCGTGCTGTTTTTTTGTAATTCAATGATCAGTGGCTGCCACGTAGAAGCTTTGGCGACAGCTAGGTAAAGAGCATAAGGGAAAACCCACCCCAAAATGGCTTTGGGGCTAGGCAAAGCCTA
>JBKXSZ010000037.1:0-5100 GCA_047017005.1 Clostridia bacterium
CTTTTAAACCTGCAAAATAATATTTTTTATAAAAATAATAACTTTCATAATCAGTTGTTTCAATATAACCGTTTAACAATTTTATAATATCATTTTTTAGTTCATAAAGACTATATGGTAATCTTTCAATTTCTGCATTTAAAGATTTATATTTTTTACTTTTATTTACTTTATCTTGGTTCATAAATCTTTTATCTGTCTCATCTATAAAAGCTAATTCTTCTTCCCTTGCTTCAAATATAGTTTCTAACATATTCATTCTAATATCACCTCCTATTGGTTTGTGATATTAACTCTGTTTAAATTATTATTCAAGTCTTTTCTATAAATAAATTATTTGCATATAAACTTTCAAAATCAAAATCGCTATAATCTCTATCAGATTTATATTGAATTTTATTTTTATAATCTATTTTATCATTGTTTATTATATCTTTAACATTTTTGTTAATAGATTTATGATTTATTTGTTTATGGATATTAACATATTTGTTAATTGGTATAATTTTTCTTATTGCTATTTCTTTTGATTCTTTTTTATATACTATTTCAATTTTTATATATCCTTTTTTCTTTAATGAATTAACAATTCTTGATGCTTGTACATTACATATATTTAATAAATTACTAATATATGTATTTGACATTATACATTCATTTTCTTTACTTAAATATATAATCATTGAGTATATCATTTTTTCTTTATCATTCAAATTCTTATCTACTAATATCTCATATGGTATCCATATTCCTTTAAATTCTTTCAATGTCCCTTTTTCTTTCTAATCAATCGCTCCACAATCGATTCTGTGCCATTTTTAGTTGGCTTTACTACATTTTATCGAATCAATAAGTAACTATAAATTTAAGCTTATTTTGATATTAAAAACTTTAGCAATATCAGGCATTTTATTTATTCATCCAAAGATTAAGACTTTACGGGGGTAAAATCGCCTGGATGCGAAAACAAAACTAACCATTTTCCTCTATAATCATTTAAACATATCTTTCCCATTGTTGTATTTGCTTCAAAATCAGGGGCGAAACTACCTATTTTTACATTTCCATTCATCATAATTTCATAATCCATAACCTATATACTCCCTTCTCGTTTTTGTATATTTTATGAAAGAGCTTTCTAGATTGTTACTGACTTCTTGTTTCCCGGTGAAAGAAAAAAGAGAATTCTAAGTTTTCGAACTCTCTTTTCTATTTTCCTAACTTGTATACTACATTTCATTTTCTTGTTTTAATTTTACATATCCTAATTCTTCCCAATAGTTATATGCTAAATTCAATCGAAATAGTACTTTAGGCTTTGCACCCGCTCTGTTTTTATCAACAACACAAGCATAATATCTAACATCTGGGTCTTCATATTTTTTTAACTCAAAAAATTCTTTATCTACTTCTTTAAGAGAATATTCATACTTTTCTAAAGTTGTATTACTGATTTGTTTAATTAAGCATAAGGTATCTAATACTTCTTTTACCGTTCGACTTACCGCCAAATCATTTATGTTTAGATTTACTGGTAAAGTAGAAGTCTCAGCAAGTTGTAATGTACTCCCAATAAATAGATTAAAATTTTGTGCTAGATTCGATAAAATTGTTGCTGTTTTCTTTAATTCTTCGCCATTTCCAATATTAGCTGTGTCTGTTTTTAACGTATCATAAAAAATATATTCAATTTGTTCTTTATAATAATAGTTCATAATAACTTTGCGAAGTTCATCATTTGTATGGTCTGTAATATTAATAAAATAGACAGAATTATTTAGTTGTTCATTTGCCCAATTAGTAGCTGTTATTGTTCGATTAAATTCGGATGAAATTTCTGTTAGTCTTTTAATAAAATCTTTTTTAGATTCTTTTTCTTTTCTTAAAATAAATCCATTTTCGTCTAATTCTGCCTTTACGCCTTTATCTGGTCTGAATTTAAATTCTAGTATTTCTCCTTCTGTTTTATGTAATTTTTGACCATGTATCTTTTGAATTTCTTGATTATTTAATATTGTTGTAATTAAGCAAAGTCGCAATTTCTCTTCTGACATTTCATTCGAAATAATCAGTACCTTCTTTTTATGAATTAAAGCGACATAAGCTGCCAAATTAATAGTGAATCTACTTTTCCCAGCATTTGATGGCATTGCAAATGCCATTGTTTCTCCTTTTCGTATTCCCTTAAACACACTGCTTAAAATAGGGAATGGTAATGCTAATCCATTTGTTAGATTGTTATCTCCTTCTTCTAAAAACTTTGTTAGGTTTTCTGTCAAAATAGCTCTTCTAAATTTCTCTGTAGCATTTACTTGTTCAATCGCAGATTCTACTTCTTCTATGGACATTTTACTGTATAACTTATAGCTTGTTATTTCAATAATCTTATCCTGCACATTTTTTATAGGAACTGCTGTATATGCTTTTCGAAGTGCAAAGAGTTTTCGAAGCTCTATGTATAATTTTTCCATATCGTAAGTTTTGTTTTCTACATACTTTGTAAAAATTGATTCTATTTTATAACTCGTTTCGCTTGCTTTGCTAAAATTGTATCCTCGCTTTGCTATTTCTGGTGCATATTTTTCTCCGTCTGTGAAAAGAACTCTTTTATATAAATTCAAGACTCTATCATCTTCAAAATAGCAATCATCAAATATAAAATAATATTTTACAATTTCTTCTGGGCTTTTTAACAAATTTCCTATATAGGATTTCTCTAAATCCGGATTACTTAATGCTTTTGGATATTTCCTCTCGAAGTCTTCCTCTTCCTCCTTTTTCTCCACTTGTTTTCTTCTTTCTCTTGTTTTGATTATAACTTCTTCCTGGTTTTTGTCTTTTTCTTCAGTCTCATCCTTTTCTTCATCATTCTTTCTTTTAGGAGTATTGGCATATAGTCTTTTTATCATAGACATAGCTAAAGTATAGTTTTGAGCTTCTAATGCTCTTTTTACATCCTCAATCTCCTCTTTATTCTTTCCTGTTACTGGTATTCTATCTAACAAATCATATAAATCGTTTATATTCATTTCTTTTCTCCTATCTTTTCTTTGGTTATCTTGCTTTCTGCTATCTATGTTCATTTTAATGCTTTTTCTTTTCGTTGTAAAGAGATTTTTTATACAAAAGGAATTGAAAATGTTGGAATTCCTGTCGCATATGGAGCAATATCATATTGTTGAAAGAAGACAACTAAATGTGTTGGTGTCACATAGTAATTTTCTAATTGAAAAGTATCAATTACTAGTTGACAATAGTTATCAAAATATGATGCTTCATTTTTATGTATTCTTTCTTTTATCTCTGTATTTATGTGTTTTAAGATATCAAGAATGTAGTAAGGGTCTTCTTCATAGAAATAAGAAATTGGTATTTGACACGCTTGTTGTAAATTCCAATTTTTAGACTGTCTTATTGTGTTTCCATGTGCTCCTCCTGTAAATGTATAATTATCCATATATAAACTAACAATATTAGCTTGATTCAAAGTTATTTCATAGGTTAATATTACTTCATATTGCATAACAGGATAACCATTTTTTTCGTTTTCTTCATTTACCCTTTTCGCTTCTTTAAAAAGAATATTTTCACAATATCTTTGTAGCATAAATGCTTTATCTGCATAATACGTATTAAAGACTTCTTTTCCATATTCATACGGAGAAGATTTTATTTCTGGATAGTCGATTTTATAAGTTAACATGATTTTCCCATTGTGTTTTAGTTTATTTTCTAAATGCTTCTTTTGGATTTCATTTTTCACTTGCATAACCTCCTTTTTATGATTATTATATGCGAAATCCTTTCTTTTGCTAATGATATACTTATTAAAGAAAGATAAGTAGCGAAAAAAAGAAAGTAAATAGAATTTTTCTATTACTTTCTTTTCTTAATTTTTTCTTTTATTAACTTTTATATCTCTATTTATTTTTATGACTTCGAACATAATTTACCGCACTTATTCCTGCTTTTGCACCATCTGCTACTGCTTTTGAAATTTGTAATAGTCCACCTGTACAATCTCCTGCTGCAAATAATCCTGGTATGTTTGTTTTCATATCTTCATTTACTTTTATATACCTTCCCTCTATTTGTGCGCTTAACTTTTTAGCAAAATCTGTACTTGATGCTGTTCCAACTGCTACAAAAATTCCATCTGTTTCTAAATTGGTGTCATCCGCAAAACGTACCTCTTTTACTCTTTCTTCTCCTACTATTTTTTGAATTGGTTTTTCATTAATTTTAATTTCTGAACTTCTATTTTCAATAGGCGGTTTACCATTTGTTAGCATCGTAACACTGTTGGCTATAGGTACTAATTCCATTGCTTCTGATATTGCATAATCTCCTTCTCCAATAACGGCTACATCTTTTCCACGATAAAAAAAGCCATCACAAATAGCACAATAACTAATTCCCTTTCCTTCAAATCTTTCTATTCCCTCTATTTTTACACTATTTCTTTTTGTTCCTGTTGCTAAAATTAATGCTCTTGCATGGTATTTTTCATATTTTGTTTTTACAATATAGTTTCTATCAAATCCAACATTAATGACTTCTTCTTTTAGGATTTTAGCCCCAATTCTTTCTGCTTGATTCACTCCTGCTTCTGCTAATTCCCTTCCGGATACTGGTCTTGGAAATCCATAATAATTTTCTATCTTAGCAGTCTTTCCTAAAGAACCAAAATCTGTCCCAATTACTAAAGTTCTCATTCCAGCTCTTTGTGTATACAAAGAAGCAGAAATTCCAGCAGGGCCCATCCCTATAATAATGACATCATAAACCATTTTTTTCTCCTTTCTTCCTTCATTTTATGCTACTTTTTCTTTTCCATTCTTTCTTTTTTATAATACTACTTTATATCCTAAACCTTCAATACTTTCTTTTAATTTACTCTCTGCAACATTTCCTTCATGTTCTACTGTAACTGTTTTTTCTTCTAAGGATACTACTACTTCTTTTACTCCCTCTATTTCAGAAAGTTCTGCTTTTATAGCATGGGCACAGTGATTGCATGCCATTCCTTCTACTTTTAATATTGTTTTCATTTTCTTTCCCTCCTTTTTAATGAGGTTGTGTAAACTAAATTTTATATTT
>JBKXSZ010000038.1:0-4585 GCA_047017005.1 Clostridia bacterium
AGATGAAACTTACATATCCTTTTGGGTTTGTCATAATCTATTTTCTCCTTTGTTTATACGATTTTTAAAACTATTTAATGCGATTGTTAGAGTTTCATATAAAAGAAGATGCCTCTTTTTTGAATCAGAAACATCTTCTTCATCTTTTATTTGAAGTTAGAAGAATTAAGAGAAGATGGAGTATTATTTAAGTCAAATTCTGCTAAACTTTCTTTTTGATAAATCTCTTGATATAAATCGTAAATGCTGTATATTTCTTTCAAACTCTTTTGGTAAGATAAGTCTTTAATGGATTTTGCTATTTTTTTATGACTCTTTACGTTTTCATAAAGCACACTATCCGTTGGTGCAAATAAAATATGGTCATTTGGGGATTCCAATTCATTAGAAGAGGTAATGTAAATATAGTTATTGGGGATTGTAATAGAGGTATTTGCTTTTTCTCTTCTACCTAATTCTATTTGATAAACACAATTGGTATCTTCTACATTTAAATACCAAGAATTTGCAAAATCATTAATCTCAATTTCAAAAGCATAGTTTTTAGTTTCATTATGAATTATTAAGACAGGTCTTGTGTCATTAAAGAAGTTTTTACCATATTCTTTTAGAAAACGATTTCTATCTTCATCTGAAATATCCCAGTAAATAAAAAGTGTTTTAGGTGTCTGGGCTAAAATTTTAACAACAGTATCATTGTATCGATATGGTAAGTCATAATATTCAATTACTTCTATATTAGGCTTCTTAGAAGTTGCTTTATGGGTTGTTACCCTCTTTTTTTGTGTTGCTTTTTTAGAAGTAGTAGATGTTGTTTCTTTTTTTACTCCTGTTTTCTTAACTGTACTAGATGTTACTTTTTTCGTTTTACGGGTTGAAGAGGCCTTTGTTTCATTTTTGGTAGAAACAGTATTTTTTTTCGCTACTGCTTTCTTCTTAGGGGTCTTAGATTCTTCTAAAATTGTTGTTTTTACCTTCTCGACTTCTCCTTTTTTTGCTACTTTCTTTGGTTCTTTTTTTGGTTCTTTTGTATTTCTTGTCAATGTTTTTTCCTCCTTCGTAAAACGATATCAATATTATTATCTATAGTATAATAAATAGAAAATAAATTCAAGACAAAATGATAGAAAAAAGAAAAAATCGGCAAAAAAAATGTGACATTTTTACTTAAAAGAAAAACCGTAAAATACTTGATGGAAAAGTTAAGAATAGTTAGAATAAAAATAGAAAACAGATGAAATAAGAATAGGAAAAAAGATAAAAAGACATATAAAGATAAAAACTAATAATTAAACAGAAAGTAGAGACAAAAAAGAAAGTAAGAAATAATCGATTAAAAGAAAACAAAGATAATTGCGGACTAATTGGAAGAACACAACAAGTAAAACAGAAATCAGACTAAAGCACACAGAATGAGTTAAATACATTAAACACAGCAGAGGGAGAATGAAATAAATATATAAATGAGTTACACTTTATCTGTAATGCTAAATGCTAAAAGATAAAAATTAGATTAGTAGGAAGTAAATTGAATAAACAAGAGCAACAGGTTTAACTCTATGTTGCTAAGGAGGTGCGAACACCTTTTAAGGGAACTCCCCCACCGCAGGTGTCGATATTTTAATGGGCGTTTATGTTTGGTATTAAATTATGAATTTTATCTTAAAACTTATAATTGTCATGAAAATGTAATATAAATTTTGAAATATTTTGTAAAATAATGTTTACTTTTAGTACAAATTTATATACAATAAGAAATATAATTTGGAAAAATAAAATACAAAAGAGAATGTCTTTGAAGGGGGCAAATGAAAGAATGAAAATATTAATGCTAACATGGGAATATCCACCAAGAATTGTAGGAGGAATCGCAAGAGTTGTACATGATTTATCAAAAAGATTAATTAAAGATGGTCATGAGGTAACAGTAGTAACATATAAAGATGGAGATACACAAGAATTTGAAAACGATAAAGGTGTAAAGGTATATCGTGTTAATAACTATATGATTAATCCAAATAATTTTATTGACTGGGTAATGCAAATGAATTTTAATATGGTAGCAAAAGTAAATGAATTAATTGCTGCTGGCGAGAAATTTGATGTTATTCATGCCCATGATTGGCTAGTTACCTATGCTGCAAAGACAATTAAAAATTCTTATGATATTCCAATCGTTGCTACCATTCATGCCACAGAGGCTGGTAGAAATAGTGGAATTCATGATGAAACACAACGATATATTAATGATACCGAATGGATGCTTACCTATGAAGCAACAGAAGTAATTGTAAATAGTAATTTTATGAAAAATGATTTACAAAGACTATTTGGACTTCCATTTGAAAAAATAAATGTAGTACCAAATGGAATTAATCTAACTACTTTTAATGGAATAGAAAGAGATTATGACTTTAGAAGACAATATGCCTTAGATAATGAAAAGATTATCCTATTTATGGGTAGACTAGTATATGAAAAAGGAATTCAACATTTAATTTCAGCAATGCCCAAAATATTAAATGGTTATCATGATGCCAAATTAATTATTGCAGGAAAAGGCGGAATGTTAGATGAATTAAAAAGACAGACAGAAGCAATGGGATTAGGGCAAAAAGTATATTTTACAGGATATTTAAATGCAAAACAAGTAGCAAAAATGTACAAAGTTGCTGATATATCTGTATTTCCAAGTACCTATGAACCATTTGGAATTGTAGCATTAGAAGCCATGCTTGCAGGAACCCCAACCGTTGTATCCGATGTTGGTGGATTAAATGAAATTGTAACCCATAAAGTAGATGGAATGAAGAGTTATGCTGGAAATCCAAATTCTTTAGCAGATTCTATTTTAGAATTATTATATAACCCACAACTATGTGATAATATAACCAAAAAAGCAAGAGCAAAAGTAAAAAGTGAATATGGTTGGGCAAAAATAGCGCAAGATACACACTTTATTTATCAGAAAGCAATTTGTCAAACAATGGCAGAAAAGCAAGCACATGAAATGGCACAAACAAAGGCGAAGAAAACAAAGAGAGCTAAAAATACAGAAGGTGAGATTACAAATCTATTAAGCTTTAAGAAAAGACAAGCATATGCTTAGAAGGAGGTCGAAATGAACGTATACGATACTGCTAACAAACTTGCAAAAGAAATACATGAGTCAAAAGAATACAAAGAGTATAAAAAAGCAAAAGAAAAAGTGGATAGTAATCCAGAACTGAAACAAAAAATAAAAGATTTTGAAAAAATACGTTACGATGTACAAATGTTATCGGTAAATGTAGACCCTAATAGTCAGACACCAGAAGAAAAAGTAAAAGCAGAAGAGAAAGCAAAAAAATTACAAGAGATGTATGCCATATTAGTAGAAAACAGAGAAATTAAAGAATATTTTGATATCGAAGTGAAATTCAATGTACTTCTTGCAGATGTAAATAAAATTATAGCTGAATCTGTAAGAGATGTATTAATGTAAAGATAAAAATACCGCTACTTAAGAAAGTAGGGGCTGGAGTAAGAGATGGAGTATATTAGTATTTTTTTAATCGGAATTATTCTATTAGTTGGACTTAAAGTTATTTACAGTATTAATCTAAAAGAAATAAAAAAACTAACGAAAAATGAAAAATTAGATAAATTAGTAGAGGAAAAATTTCCAAGTAATAAAGAGGTTTGCGAAGAAATCTTAAAACAGCTAGGGAATGAAAGTGTAACAGTAGAAGAAAGTAAAGATGAAAAAGCAGAAACTAGCCTATATATTGCGGTGACAAATAAAATAGTACTTGCCAATATTCGTAAAAGCTATAGCCGAATTCAGACCATTGCACATGAATGTGTACATTCAGTGCAAGATAGAAGAGTACTATTATTTAACTTTATTTTTTCTAATATATACATTCTTTATTTTATATCGTTATTACTTCTTACTATACTACAGAAAATTCAAAATCCAATGTTTCATGTTGCTATCTTAAGTACCTTAGGACTAGTGTATTTTAGTGTTCGAAGTATGTTAGAAACTAATGCTATGACAAAAGCAAAATATGTAGCAAAAGAATATATGGAAGAGATAGAAGTAATAACGAAAGAAGAAGAAAACGAAATTTTACAAGCATATGATGAAATTAACAAAATAGGTATTAAGACAGTTAATTATCAAATTTTGTGTAACCCGATTTGCAAAATTATGCTATATAGTTTTTTAGTGTGGCTGCTTCAAGTTATATAGTAGAGAATAAAGTTTAAAGATAAAAAGAAAATATGAATATAAAAAAAAGCAAAAAAAGAAAGTTGGGAGACAATCCAACTTTCTTTTTTTAAGTGATTAAATTAGTAATCACTTAAGCTGCCTATCGAGATATATAGAAGAAACTCCTTAAGGGAGGAGTGTCACCTCCTATATTTTATGAAAAAGATGTAGTAAATTACATCCTAATCTCGATAGTAAATCTTCTAACTAGAAGATTAGTAATAGTATACCACAAAAACAAACTTATGTAAACACTACGTACAACTGCCTATGAGTTTTTGATTCTGGGGATTTATTAAGATTTCAATATTTTCAGACACTAATATA
>JBKXSZ010000039.1:0-3896 GCA_047017005.1 Clostridia bacterium
GATATATCTATATTTTTTATTGCGAAAAATTTTTACTCTTTTTTACTGAATATCTTTTCTTTCTTTTTGTAATTTACACTTTACCTTCTAATAATTCTCTGATCTCCCATAAAAGTTGCTAAATATCTTCCTTTTTTCATAAAGATATAGTATAATAAAGTAGGTAATGAAAAGGAGGCATGCTTATGTGGCAATTATGGTTAATTAGTGCAGGTTTATTTTTTGTACTAGAAATTGCAACAACAGGATTTTTAGTGTTCTGGTTTGGGATAGGATGCTTATTTGCAATGGTTACCAGTTTTTTTACGGATAATGTTTTTATTCAGTCTACCGTTTTTGTTATTTCTTCTACTTGTTTACTATTCTTTACTAGAAAATTTGTAAATAAATTTGCAAATAACAAAGAAAAGATAAATACCAATGCTTTTTCTGTTCTAGGCAAAACAGGAATTGTAACAGAAGAAATAAATGCTGCAAATGGAACTGGACAAGTAAAAATAGAGGGGGAAATTTGGACAGCAAAAGCAGACCAAGTAATACCAGAGGGAAGTTCTATTGATGTTTTAAAGATTGATGGTGTTAAAGTTATGGTAGCTCCCCATCAAAAAGAAAGTACTATAAAATAGATTATTAAATTTGTTATTCGTATTATATTAATATACATATTCTAAAAGGAGGAACAAAGAATGTGGTTTTTATTAATTTTATTAGCCATCATAGCTATTATCGCATTTAAATCCATTAAAGTGGTAAAACAGTCTGAAGTATATATTATTGAAAGACTTGGTAAATTCCATAAAATTGCAGATGCAGGACTTACTATTATCATTCCATTTTTTGACCATGTCAGAAGTGTTGTAAGTTTAAAACAACAAACAATGGATATACCACCACAAGGAGTTATTACAAAAGATAATGTTACTATTACAATAGATACGGTTGTGTTCTATCAAATTACAGATCCAGCCAAAGCTGTTTATGAAATTCAAAGTTTAAAGAAAGGTATCGAATATCTAGCAATTACTACTATTCGTGATATAGTTGGTAAAATGGACTTAGATGAAACCTTTAGCTCTAGAGAACGGAATAAACCATCAATTAAGAGCTATACTAGATGAAGCAACAGATAAATGGGGTTGTAAAATTGACCGAGTAGAAATAAAAGATATCAACCCACCAGCAGATATTCGTGATGCGATGGAAAAACAAATGAATGCAGAGAGAAATAAAAGAGCACTTATTCTTCAAGCAGAAGGTGAAAGGCAATCAGCTATTACTCTTGCAGAAGGTAAAAAAGAAGCTGCTATTTTAGAAGCAGAAGCTGAAAAAGAAGCAAAAATCAGAAGAGCTGCCGGTGAAGCAGAAGCTATAAAGAAAGTAGCAGAAGCTAAAGCAAAAGAAGTACAAATGGTTTATGATGCAATGAAAAAGGCAGACCCTAATGAAAGATTAGTACAATTAAAATCTCTAGAAGCTTTAGAAGAAGTTGCAAAAGGAGATGCTAACAAAGTATTTATTCCATTTGAAGCGACTTCTGCATTAGGAAGTTTAGGAGCTGTAAAAGAAGTTTTAGATGATAAAAAAACTTCTACTAAAAAAGAATAAAAGAATAATTACTGATAAAAGCACTACTTAATCATGTAGTGCTTTTTCTTTGCCTTTCATTTGTGCTATTATTTCTTTTAAAGAATCAATTAAAAAATCCATATCCTCTTTTGTGTTTTCATCTCCTAATGAAATACGCAAAGAGCCTTTTGCTAAATTACTTCCTAAGCCTATTGCTAACAATACATGGGAAGGTTTTGTATCTCCCGAAGAACATGCAGACCCAGTAGATGCACAAATTCCTCTCTCATCTAATTTTAATAATAGTTCTTCCCCATCTATTTCTGGAAAAGCAAAATTAATATTTCCAGGTAATCGGTCTTTTGGATCTCCATTTAATACCGCTTCTGGTATTGCTTCTTCTATTTTCTTTATTGTATAATCTCTTAATTCTCTTAATCTTTGACTATATTTCTCTTGATCCTGTATAGCAAGTTCAATTGCTTTTCCTAGCCCCACAATACCAGCTACATTCTCTGTTCCTGATCTTTTGTTTTTTTCTTGATGCCCTCCATCTTGAATACGGTCGAATTCAATACCTTCTCTGACATAAAGAGCTCCCACTCCCTTTGGTCCATAAAATTTATGTGCTGAAATAGAAAGAGCATCAATACCTAATTCTTTTACATTTAGATTTATATTTCCTATTGCTTGAACGGCATCGGAATGGAAGATGACCCCGTGTCTTTTGGCAATTTCTCCTATTTGTTTTAATGGTTGTATCGTTCCTATTTCATTATTAGCAGCCATAATACTAATCAAAATAGTGGAATCCGTTATGCTACTTTCTAGTTGCCCTAAATCAATCTTTCCTTCTTTTGTTACATTCAAATATGTAACTATATATCCCTCTTTTTCCAGTGCTTTACATGTATTTAGAACAGCTGGATGTTCTATCTTACTTGTAATAATATGATTTCCTTTTTCTCTATAGTGATGTGTAATTCCTTTTATAATAAGATTATCACATTCGCTTCCACATCCAGTAAAATAGATTTCACTTTTTTTAGCTCCAATTGCTCTTGCTACCTTTCTTCTCGCTTCTTCTATTGCTTTTTTTGATTCTCTTCCAATACTATAAATAGAGGATGCATTTCCATATAAAATACTAAAATATGGTAGCATTTCTTTTAATACTTCTTCCTTTACAGCTGTTGTTGCAGCATGGTCAAAATATCGAATCTTCATTTTTTCCTCCTTCACTTCTCTTTTCTTCCTCTTTTTAGTATATTATTTTAGAATCTATTTTATACAAAAAAAGGCAACAAAAATATAGATTGTTGTTTCAACTTGTTGTACTTGTTCAATGATACCTCCTTAAATTTCTGGATGAAAATCAACTCATAATGAATCAACTGAATATGAAATTGTTAATTTGAATTTCGCCGATTAAGCTCCTATACAAATTTGGGTTTTACTCGCATCATTTAACCAATTCCTAGGTTGAATGACCTTATTTGATGCGAATACTGAGATAATGCGGCATGATTTCCATCCTCTGAAAGTACCACATAGACACCCTTAATCTGTTCTTCGCTACCGTTCTCCTGCATATTTGCACCCTATATCTAATATCTATTAAAAGCTGTTTTTCTCAACAGTAATCGTTCTAAGAGGTAAAAACGGCTGAAAATAGAAAAGGAACGCTTTTTCTATATACGTTCCATAATCTATACACTATTTTATTTTCATATTTAATACTATGTGCTGTATCGTATCTTTTCAATGCATGAATCCATTCTTTTTACTTGATATTTTTTATTTTTTCCTCTTCAATTAAATTTTCAATAAACTTTTCTAGTTTAGCTGTTGTATGACAGGATACACAATGCGTTAATTTTTTTGCTTCTTCTTCTGCTAGGCTTTCGTCTGTCTTTATGATTTTCGTCAAAAAAGTTTTGAAAAGTTCATGCCTTTTACAAATATTTTTTGCCCTTGCAATACCACTTTTGGTTAGTGTTACATTTTTATATTTTTCATAAAGAATAAAGCCTTCTTCTTTTAGTGCATTTAAGGCCTTATTGGTACTTGACTTTTGTACCTTTAAAAGATTAGCAATATCAGTTACTCTTGCTCCTTCTCCTTTATCTAATAGATAAATTGCTTTTAAATATTCTTCTAATGAATCAGATAATTGCATATTTCTCCCTCTTTATTTCATTCTAAAAGTTAGCTGTACCTAAGTTTTAGAATTGTATCATGTTTTTCTATCTTTTGTCAAATCATAACTACGTTTAAGATAGCATAAATTTTTAGTAGGATTTATCTTCATTAAAATCTTGAACTAACTA
>JBKXSZ010000040.1:0-3824 GCA_047017005.1 Clostridia bacterium
GAAATTATTATAGCTAATTATTTTAATTGTATTCTTCAAGTTCTCAGAAGAGATAAGAAAAATCATGTATACAACCAATACAATAGAAAGCTTAATTAGTACATATAAAAAGATCAATAAAAATAGAAATGGCTATTTAGAGGGAAGAATTAAAATTTATGTTTATATCAATTCAGGATTATGTATGAAGGTAGAATCTAAAATAGCCTAAAAAATAGGCTTAAGAAAACAAAATTTCTTAAGCACTATTAAAGTTACACAAGTTTTTCTAAAAAGTTAATTTTTTAGAGAAGTATAATTAAAATATAATTAAATTTTAAAATATTAAATTAATTTAAGTTATCAATTGGAAGCAACTTTTACGATAGGGGCACAACACTTTCGTTTTTGTGTGTACTTTCATTTTACTACTTTAAATTTTCCTTACTTTTATTTTCCCTTTTATTCTTTAGTTTCTTCAGGTTCTATTGTTTCTATGCTAACAACTTTTCCACCGTCATTTGTTCTCATTAAAGTGACACCTTGTGTTGCTCTTCCAAGAACGCTAACTTCTTTTACTTTTAATCTTATAATTGTTCCTTTATCTGTAATCATCATTACATCATCATCTTCATTTGCTATTCTAACACCTACTATATCACCTGTTTTTGGAGTTATTTTATAAGTAATAACACCTTTTCCTCCTCTTATTTGTACTCTATATTCATCTACTTCTGTTCTCTTTCCAAATCCATTTTCAGTAATTGCTAGTAAAGTCGCTTTACTTCCATCTATGATAGACTCCATACCAATTACAAAATCATCGTCATCTAGTCGAATTCCAATTACACCTTGTGCTACTCTACCTATTGGTCTAACATCTTTTTCACTAAAAGTAATACTCATTCCTTTTTTGGTTACTAATACCACATTATCTTCTCCATCTGTAAGTCTAACACCAATTAATTCATCGTCTTCTTTTAACGTAATTCCTTGTAATCCTGTTTTTCTTGCTGTGTTATACTCTGTTAATGCAGTCTTTTTAATTAAGCCATTTTTGGTAGCCATCAATAAATATTTACCTTCAGCAAAGTTTTGAATTGGTATAACTGCTGAAACTTTCTCTCCAGGGTCTAAACTTAATAGATTTACAATTGCAGTTCCTCTTGCTGTTCTTCCTGCTTCTGGAATCTCATATCCTTTTAATCGATATAATTTTCCTTTATTACTAAAGAATAAAATTGTATCATGTGTAGATGCTGTAAATATCTTCTTAACAAAATCATCTTCCCTTGTTGCGATTCCTGTAATGCCCTTTCCACCTCTTCTTTGACTCTTATAGGTATCAATAGGCATTCTCTTGATATATCCAAAATGTGTTAATGCTACTACACATTGTTCTTCTTTAATTAAGTCTTCTACGTCTATTTCTCCCTCAGCTGCAGCTATTTTTGTTTTTCTTTCATCTCCAAATTTGTCTCTTATTTGAATTAATTCTTCTTTAATGATATCAAATACTAATTTTTCACTACTTAAAACTTCTTTTAAGTGTGCTATTAATTTCATTAATTCATTATATTCATCTTCTATTTTTTCTCTTTGTAATCCAGATAAGGTTTTTAATCTCATATCAAGAATCGCTTGTGCTTGAATATCACTTAATCCAAAGCGAGATATTAATCTTTCTTTTGCATCATCGTAAGAAGAACGGATGATATTAATAACTTCGTCTATATTATCTAATGCTATTTTTAATCCCTCTAAAATATGTGCTCTTGCTTCTGCCTTGTCTAATTCGAATTTAGTTCTTCTTAAAATTACTACTTTTCTGTGTTCTATATAATATTCTAGGCATTGCCTTAGGGTTAAAATTTTAGGTTCTCCATTTACTAAGGCCAACATAATAATTCCAAAAGTATCTTGCATTTGTGTATTCTTATATAATTGGTTTAATACAACTTGTGCATTGGCATCTCTTTTTAATTCCACAACAATTCTTACTCTATGTTCTCTATCTGATTCATCTCTTAAATCAGAAATTCCTTCTAGTCTCTTATCTCTTACTAAATGAGCTATGTTTTCTATTAGTTTTGCTTTATTTACTTGATATGGTAAAGAAGTAACAATAATTCTTTGTTTATTGTTATTCATTTCCTCTATTTCTGCTTCTGCTCTTACTGTAATCTTTCCTCTTCCTGTTGTATAAGCTTGTTTAATTCCTTCTCTTCCTAATATAATTCCTTCTGTTGGAAAATCTGGTCCTTTTATAATACTCATCAATTCTTCATCGGTTACTTCATCTTCTTCTATAATTTTAATAATTCCATTAATAACTTCTGTTAAATTATGTGGTGGTATATTTGTTGCCATTCCAACTGCAATTCCAGATGAGCCATTTATTAATAATGCTGGTATTTTGGCTGGTAATACTGTTGGTTCCTGTAATCTATCATCATAGTTAGGCATAAAATCTACAGTGTTCTTCTCAATATCTGTTAACATATATTCTGCTATTTTTGCCATTCTTGCTTCTGTATACCTCATTGCGGCTGCTCCATCTCCATCGATAGAACCAAAGTTACCATGTCCATCAATTAATGGGTATCTCAATGAGAAGTCTTGTGCCATTCTTACCATGGCATCATAAACAGAAGAATCTCCATGTGGATGGTATCTTCCTAACACAGAACCAACTGTGTTAGCACATTTTCTGTATGGCTTGTCTGAAGTAATTCCATCTTCATGCATGGCATATAAAATTCTTCTATGAACTGGTTTTAATCCATCTCTTACATCAGGAAGTGCACGTTGTACAATAACACTCATTGCATAATCAATGTAGGATGTTTTCATTTCCGTTTCAATATCTCTTTGTATAATTTTTCCTTCTTGCTCATTCATTATGATATGTACCTCTTTTCCAATTATTTTTCTTCTTGTATTATACTAGAACGGTCAAAAATATGCAAGAAAAAACACGAAAAAAGTGCTAAAAGTAAAGGATTTATAGCACTTTCTTATATGTTAATTTAATCTTTCTGCTAATTCTAATTGTGTATCAGAAAGTTCAAAATTTTGGCCATTATTTTTTATTAAATTGTGTAGATTTTCTATTTTTCTAGCTCTTTTTATTGTTGTTTCAAGAGGCATTATTTCTTTTAATGATTTTTGTATTTTATTATACTCCTTTTCCATTCCCTCGAAATCTCTATTTTGATAATATTCATTCCAATTTTTTGAATAATCTTCTAATTTTTCTATTGATTTTATTTGATTTGTTAAAGTATTTTCTATGTTTTTTGAGACATTATCTAAAATAACATTTTTTCCTTGTTTTATAACATTTGCTACTCTATTATTTATTAAGCCTTTTTCTGTTGTTTTTTTCAAAACAATATCTATAGTTTTTGATATACTATCTATTATTCCTCCTTTTTCTACTGCATTTTGTACTTGTGATATATTATCAAATTTTCCCGTTACAATTCCTATTGCACTTTTTCCTATATCAACAGCCGAATTAATTGCTTTATTAATTCCTTCTTTTAGTCCTTCTTGTAAAATTGTATTTTTTATATCAATTACTTGATTTTCAATCATATCAGGTAATACTAATCGTAACCCAATATCTAATGCGCTATTAATTGTTTTTCCTAATGTCGTTTCTAAAAAATCATTTTGCTTTTTTTCTATATTTAAATTATTATTTTCTAAATTATTTTCGATTTTTTTATTTAGTGCTAATTCCATATTTCTTTTTCACCTTCTTTTAATTTTTGACTAATTTTTCTAATATTTTTTCATACTCTTTATTTATTTCTTTTTTTATAATTTTATCTTTATTA
>JBKXSZ010000041.1:0-3099 GCA_047017005.1 Clostridia bacterium
TCATAAGATTGAGAAAAATAAATAAAATAATACCTAGAATTCTTTTGCTTTTGTTTTTCATAAAAAACCTCCTAAAAATATAGTAACTATTTTTAGTCTACCCATATTTTACGAGGTTATACAAATTTTTTAAAATTTATTAAAAATTTCTTTCTCTTGTTATTCTTGCTTCATCTTCTACTTGACTTCTTATTTCTTCAGCAAGATTCTCTTTTTCTTGCTCTGAAATTTGGATTTGCCTTTGCTCAATTTGCTCTATAATAAATTCATTTAACTCTTGAGAGGATAAATTATCATATACTTCTAATGCTGCCTGTTTTACTTCTTCTGTTATATCTGCTTGCACATCTAAATTTACTGTTCCATTATCCATATTATTTCCTTGCATTTGTTCCATCTTAGCTGCTTCTTTTTTTAACTCATCACTATCTTGTGCCATATATTCTTTTACTTGATAATCTACTGGTTTTTGTGAAGTACTCTCAATTCCAATTTGGATTCTATCTTCTTTCTTACCTAGAATATTCGATACATAGTTTAATTGCATCTTTCCAGATGGCCCTACTTCAATCGAAAATCCATAATTGTTATTTTCATTGAATACCTGCGACTTATTTTTCTTTGGAATTACTAATCCTTTTACTGTCCTTTCTTCTAATTCTGAGCCATCCTCGTTAATCTGTTTCACCTGTTCTTCCGTAGTTGTTCCTGGTACTTTTTCAATAGATTCCATTGGTAGATACCTACCATCTTTCATCTCTTTTAAGAACACAAAGCTTCCTTCTGGATTGGAGTCATCTCTCATATATGCTACAATGATATTTTTACAATCATCTGCTTCTTTACCAATTAACTCTTTAAACATAGAATTAAAGTTCGTTTTATTCGTTACTTTTGTAGTTGGGTCAATTTTGGTACAAGATTGAATCTCTTCTAGATCGACTCCCATTGTTTGTGCAGTTTTTTCAATTACCTGTTCTTCCGTCTCTTCTTGCTTGTCCTCTTGCTTTACTTTCTCTTTTTTGTTTTGTTCTTCTTTTGCTTTTTCTTCTAACTTAGATAGTGAAATTTTATTTTCACGATCTAATAACCTTGAAAAGATTACTTCTTTATTAGAATATCTCTCTAGTACCTCATTAAACTTTAAAATTCCATCTTCATTTTGACTTGCAATTAATTCATCATCTAAATAAATCTCATATTCTCTTTCATCTTTTACTCGTTTTATTAAAACATATAGTTCTTTTTCTAGAGGTTCTTTTTTCTCATCTTTTGGAATTAGCTCTACTGTTCCATTATAGATAATATCTTCTATCTGAACTAAATTTGAATCAAGATCTTGTGATATTTCTCCTTTTAAAGTTCTTAATTTTTCTAATAGCTCTTTTTCTTCTTTTTCCATAGCAGCCTCCTACCTATTTAAATGACATGACAAAGTTAGTATCCTCTAAAATTCGAATTACTACTGTTTTATTCATACTTCTTGCAGAAGTTGAATCTTTATCTTTTATTGTAATCGTATATACAAAAGTATTGTTACTATTTTCCTCTACATTTTGCAACGATGGAATATTGTAGTCGAAAAAGTTTTGCTCCATATAACTTACAAATGCCTGCTCTGTAGAAAAATTATTTTGTTTAAAAGTATCATCTAATAGTTGGTATAAATTTTTATAATCTTTTCCATTGACCATTCTAATAAATTGATCTAGATTAGTAACCGCTTTTATTTTATTTTCTGATGCTTCATATTTTTGTTTAAACTCCGCTGTTTTTATTGTATAGTTATCTAACATTACCGTATAGTTTATGGTATCTTGCTCTATGATTTTATAGATATTATTATAATTATCGTTGCAAACATATTGTTTTTTATCCTCTATTTTTTCTGTTTGATAACTAGTAATACTACTTGTTTCTATTTGTTCTTTTTTTAAATTGCAATATTCTACAAATTCTGAGTACTGACTATGAAATCTCTCTTTTTTATATTCTTCATCTAATTGATTGTATAAAGTTTCAGGTGCATAAAGGATTAAACTATTAATTCGATTTAGATAAACTTCCGACATATTAGAATCTGTTACTTTAAATAAAGAAAATTCATTATCAGCAGTTTGTTTAATCTCCTTTTTTTCTAAATACTGCTGCTCTATTTGACCAGCTCTCATTTTCTCATACAAATTTTTTTCGATTTTCTGTATTTCAAAAGCTTTATTTGTATTATCTATGTTTATGATATAATAAGAGTCTTTTCCCTCTACTAATGCATAAGCAATATACATTTCTCCATAGGTTTTATTAATCTGATAAGATTCTACTAAATATACTTCACTTGCTGTTACTTCTTCTACATTTGTAATACAATTTTGTACACTATAGAACATTGTCTTGGTTGAGTTTTGTGTTACTAAACTTGGATTTTCTTCCATATAGTTTTCAATAAATTCTGGTGCTAAGCCTATATTTTGTGGATCTTCTTTTTGCTTTTTTAATGTTAAGAGTAACACAAGTCCTATAATAGAAATAATAATAAGTATAAAAATAATAATGATTATCGCCTTTAACTTTTTACTATCCATTTTCTCCCTACTTTCTATGGTAAGATATATCGAATTGGTTCACTACCATTAAGTATGCTAAGTACAAAATCTAATGACATCCATCCTCCACCTCTTTGTCCTCCATTACCGTCTGGTATGTACCATGGATTTGCTACAAATACATTTTCTCCAGTTTCATCTACATCTAACAATACTACAAAGTGGTAAGAACTACTTAATAATTCTCTGTTTGGTCCTATATAAACCATAATTGGTATTCCATCTTGAATGTAACTAACAATTTGTGATCGATTAACACTCATTCTTCTTTCTCCCAAATTGCCATAATTTCCACCTACTCCTCCTGCTACACTAGCAGTGTCTGCTGGTGTCATATCTCGTCCATATCCAGAAAGTACAGTTGCTACTGCTGCTGCATGACATAATCCGGCTTCATTTCCATAGCCCCATTCATTGCTTGAACTTGGCCAGTTTTGATAATATAGCTTATATACATTATCCCCTCTTGTATAGGTAGACCAATATCCGTCACCAT
>JBKXSZ010000042.1:0-2941 GCA_047017005.1 Clostridia bacterium
AGCATTAAGAAAATTAAGACATCCAAGTAGAAGCAAAAAATTAAGAGATTATATGAACTAAGAAAAAAAGCAAGTAGGAACCATTTGGAAAATACTTGCTTTTTTTACGATTTTATGTTATTCTATTAATAGACGTTTAGAAAAGAGAAGAAAAACTCTTTTAAGAATAAAGGAGAAATAATTATGGGAATGATAGAAGCTTTAAAGAAAATATTTGGACCAAATGAAGCAGCTGAGGAAATGGATGAAATAATAAAACAAGATTTACAATTTGTTAGAAATGCAGAACCAAGTAAAGGAAGCTGGGAAGCTGAACTAGAAGAAAAAATGAATATATTTGGAGAACCTGCCAAAAAAGGAACCTTCAAAGTAGATCCAAAAGACTTAAGTAAATCAAAAACATCAAAAGCTGGAAGAGCAACAAGAAGAAAAGAGGATGAATTAGAAAGATAGAAAGAATTTACTTTTCTATAGATAATTCATGATAAATATGATACGTAAGTGTAAAATAAATGTAGGCAAAAGATAAAAAAATTTTGTCTACATTTTTAAAATTAAATATTGAAAAAACATAGATAATCCAATACAATGTGAATTGACAACCTACACAAAAGAAAGGAAATATCTATGTTTGAAGAAATTGTAACAAAAGATGAACTAAAATTCAATGATTTGGAGAAAAAAATATTTAAATTTGTATGTAATTTTGGATGTTTAATTTTAAAATTAATTTTAGAAGCACAAGATAAAAAAATAATGAAAGTAAGAGATACCAAGAAATACAGACATAAAGGATTAAGACAAAACACAATAAAAACTGTTATGGGAGAAGTTGAATACAAAAGGGCAATGTATGAAATGGAGGAAAATGGTATTAAGAAAACAGTATATCTTTTAGATGAAAAGATGCATATAAATTGTGATGGAAAAGTATCAGAAAATCTAATTGAGAAAGTAGTTGAAATAGTACCAATAACAGACGCATATAGGAAAGCAGAAACAGTACTAGGAGAAACAACAAATGCTACGTTAAGTTTTGAATGGATAAGAAAATTAACAGTAGATTTAGGAGATAAAATAACATCAAAAGAAAAAGAAGAACGACAATTAATGAGAAAAGGACAATTAGTCGCAGGATTAAAACAAATAACAGCATTGTTTGAAGAAGCAGATGGATTATGGATAAATTTACAAGGCAAAGATAGAAAAAAGAGAATAGAAGAACAAAAGAAAAAATGCGAAAGAGAGAATAAAGAATTTAATCCTAAAATGAAAGTAAAAACAGAATTAAAATTAGATGTAATATATGAAGGCTGGAAAAAAGGAGATTCGAGACATTCATTAGTAAATAAGCAGTATATAGCAGGAATAATGAAACCAAAAGAGATACGAGAATTAAGAGATGCAAGAGTATTTAGGCAATATGATGTTAACAGTATAAAATTAAGAGTAACAAATGGAGATGGAGCGAGATGGACAAAAGGGATAACAGCAAAAGGAGGAATATATCAAAAAGACCAATTTCATATAATGCAAGAGATAACAAGAGATGTACCAAAGGAATATAGAAATATAATAACAGAGTTAGTAAATAATAAGGAATATGAAAAAATAGCACCAACAATAGAAGGTCTAAAATATGAAGTTGGAGGAGAAGAAAAAGCAATACAAAAGCTAAAGAAGCTACAAAGTTATTTAAGTAAAGATTTAGCAAGATATCAAGATATAGTAGAAGTACCAGAGGAACCAGAAGGAATAGAATATAGAAATATGGGAACACAAGAAAGTCAAATATTTAGTAAATTAGAGAAAAGATTTTGTAGTGGAAGGAAAGCATTTGGCGAACATGGAGCAAATAGTTTAGCGAAGGTATGCGTATTAAGTGAAAAGTTCAAATTAGAAGATATAGAAACACCAATACCAATAGATACAAGTGTAGAAGATTGGATAAAAGAAATAGAAGAAAATGTAAAAGCAAATAAGAAGAGACATTTTGCAAACGAGAAGACAGAAGACAATGAAAAAGGAGCAGTAAAGCAAGGATATAGCGAATTAAAATTTATGAAAGAAATATTTAAACTAAAAGATTTTATAGAATTAAAATATAGCTAAAAGCTATACTTTATGAAATGAACTTAAAAATAATAAATGTGTTAAAGCAATCGATATTATTGGATTTTACAAGTTTTTTCAAAAAAATAAAAAAATTGCCTACATTTACTTGACACATACATATGATACATATTAGAAAACCTTATTTTTACAAAATAAGGTTTTTATGTTATAATAATATATACTATATTTAGAAAGAAGGGACTAGCTTGAATCAAGCAGAAACAAGAACTGTGCATCTAAAATTAGAACGGTCAGGTACCTTCGTATGGCAAGTTTCAGAGCTAAAGGATCCTGAAAACAAGTTTATGGTTTATGGAAGTAAAAATGGACAAATTAAAATAAAATGGAGGAAAGAACTAATTCCATATATGGAAGAAGGAATAAAAGCAATCTTTTTTATTTTGCGACAAGAAGGTCATAATCCATATGTACAAATCCATGTTACCAAAACATCTGGTCCGATTCTTACTGTTATAAAGAAATCAGGCTTAAGAAAAATTCGCACATCAGGAAATTTTGAATTCTGGAGCTAACTAAAACAAAGAGCAATAAATTTTATTGCTCTTTGTTTTAGTATAATAAAAAGAATACAATTATCTGTATTCTTTAAACTATGGTAGCGAAGGGGAGATTCGAACTCTCGACACCTTGGGTATGAACCAAGTGCTCTAGCCAACTGAGCTACTTCGCCATTTATTACGTGGACAACTAATATTATAATAGGATTTAGAAAATTTGTCAAGAAAAAATTGAATTTTCTTAAGATCTTTTAGTGAAAGAAAAGTAATAAAAGAGTATTGTAAAGATCTAATGGAAAATGATAAAA
>JBKXSZ010000043.1:0-2911 GCA_047017005.1 Clostridia bacterium
TGCTAAATCTGCTCTTGCTGCTGCCTCAGTTTTGCCAACTACATTCTTTACTTTTACCATATTAGTTGCTGTGTGTTTATTACACTCTTCTGTTGGTCTTGTATATGTTGTTCCCGAAAGGCTCTTCCAAGCTGGATCTTTTTCTTTATCTGGTGTTACTGCATAACCTTTTTCTTCTACTTCTGGGCAATATTCTGTAGCAAGTTTTCCTGTTTCTTTACATATTTTAACTTTGTCATGTCCTTCACAATATTTAGGCACTGTTCCTGCTTTAAATATTTCTGTATATTTTTGTGTACAGCTTTTTGTAGCAAGTTTACCTGATTGTAAGCAAACTGTTGCAGTTGTTATTCCTGAAGGCTTAACAAACTTAGCATCTTTCAAGTCTGAATGTATATCTTTCATAATTCTTGCCCAAATTTGTTGTGCTGCATTTGCATTACCATATCTAACTTCTTCTGGTGTATCATATCCAACCCATGTAGCTGCTGAATAATATGGAGTAAATCCACATAGCCATTTATCTTTTTTACTATCTGTTGTACCAGTTTTAGCAGATACATCCATTCCACTTATTTTACACATATATGCTGTTCCGCTACTTCCTGTTACAACATCTTTTAATATATCTGCTGTAATATATGCTGTAGTTTCTTCCATTACTCTTCTTTTTTCTTGTTTAGATTCTAATATAACATTTCCATTACTATCTTCAACTTTTGTATAAAATGTTGGTTCTGTATATTCTCCACCATTTGCTATTGCTTCATATGCTGCTGCCATCTCTAATGGTGTTGCACCTTCGCTCATTCCACCTATCGATAAAGCTAAGTTATTATCTAAATCTGGATTAACATGACTAAGCCCCATATCTTGTAAATATTTTATTGCTTTTGATGGTCCTACATTTGATAATATTTTCATATTTACAACATTAGAAGAAACTTCTATTGCTTTTCTTACAGTTGTTAACCCTCTATAGTTAGCAACATTTTTAGGTGCATATCCACCACCAAAATCTGCTCTACGGTCATCATAAACTGTTGCAGCTGTAATAACTCCTTCTTCTAGTCCAGGTATAACATTTGCTAATGGTTTAATTGCAGAACCTGTTTGTCTTGGTGCTTGAATAGCTCTATTATAACCTGTAGCATCAACATCTGTTCCAAGTCCACCCATACAGCCTATAACATATCCTGTTTTATTATCTATTATTACCATTCCAGATTGTGTATGTTCTTTGTTTTCTTTTGGTCCTCCTGTTGTTCTTGCATAATATACATACTCATCTTTTACATATTCTTTTTCCATTCTCTTTTGAATTTCTGTATTTTGAGTTGTATATATTTTATATCCACCAGATACTAATAAACTTCTTGCAGCTTTCTCATCTATATCTTTTAATTCTGCTAAATCTGATACAACTTCTTTTATAGCTGCATCTGTGTGGTATGACATTTGTGTTGCATTATTAAATGAGCCCTCTTTAAATTTTAATCCTGCATCTACTTCTGCTACTGCCTCATTATATAGTTTTTCTGCTTCTTCTGCATTATCACTAATTCTATTTTGGTCTTTCATTTCTGCCAAAACTGTCTTGGTTCTAGTCTTTATAGCTTTTGTAACCTCTTCGTCTCCTTCATTCCAGAAAGGATTATAACTATTTGGTGAATGGTTTATACCTGCTAAAAATGCTGCTTCTGCTAAATCTAAATCTTTTGCAGATTTAGAGAAATAATATTTAGCACCATTTTCAACACCACATATTGTAGTTCCACCTACATAAATTATATTCAAATATTGCTCTAATATTTGTTGTTTTGAAAGCATTTGTTCTATTTGATATGCTCTAGACATTTCTCTTATTTTTCTTGTAACACCTGCAAAACCAGTGTCATCTTTATCACTTTTTAAGTTTTTAACCAACTGTTGTGTTATAGTACTTCCACCATAAGAAGAATGTCCTCCTCTTAGTACATACTGTATTGCTGCACTCATAGTTCTTGTTAAGTCTATTCCAGAATGGTCATAAAATCTTTTATCTTCTATTGCAACATAGGCATTTGGTAAATATGGTCCCATTTCTGAATATGTAATAATTTTTCTGTTTATATCTCCAGAAGATAAGTCAAATATTTGCTTACCATCTGTATCGTAAACAACAGAGTTATTATGTCCTATTGTTAATTCTTCTTTAGTTAACTTTAATTTATCGCTAAAAAATACTCCTGCAAAAATACCTACTCCAATTAAGCATAATAAAATAAAGATTATAAAAATTATAATCAAAGCTTTTTTTAGCTTAGGATGTTTGCCCTTTTTCTTTCCCTTTTTATTCTTTTTATTAACTTCACTTTCTTTTACATAATCTTCTTTTGTTTTAGGTTTTGTTTTTGTTTTCTTTCTATTTGTATCCTCTTTTACAACTTTATACATCTTTGTTTTTCCATCATCTTTGTTTCTTTTTCCAGTACTCATTCTAAAATTTTCCTCCTTAGGATATTTTAAACAAATTCATTATATAATATATTGCATAAAATTGAAAGTATTTTAAGAAATTTTTCAGAAATATAAAAAGAATAAGTATGCTGCACAATAAAAATAAAACAAGAAATGGTTACAAACAAAAAAAGTTACCCTAAATATAATGAAAAATTTTATAAATATTTATATTTCACTATATATAAGGTAATTTATATTATATATTTGTATTTTTACAGGTGTTTGTGTTGTTACATTAAAGCACTACCAAGACCGGACGGAACGAATAAGTATTGAAGCTATTACCGTCTTCGTAGTCGAAGTAGAACACACCGCCACTCGTACCAGCACCGTAAAAGGCTCCGCGTAGGAAGAAAGGACTATTCGTGTCAGGAAAGTAAGAATCATCACCGTACCACGAACTATTGCT
>JBKXSZ010000044.1:0-2521 GCA_047017005.1 Clostridia bacterium
ATATACTCCTGATGTACCATCATCTCCTCTTGCTGTTACCACTATACTTGTTTCTTCTACTGTTCCTACTGTTAAATTTGCTGTACTTGGTGCCGTGCTATCTTTGTAGACTACTTGTGTTTTGGCTGTTGATACTTTTCCTGCTTTATCTATCGTATATGCCGTTATCGTACTTATTCCATCTGCACTAATTGTAATACTTGCACTTGTCGTTCCTGATTCTGTTGTTGTTTGATTTACTATTTGCGCTCCACTTACACTATATCTTACTTGATTTGCTCCACTTTGACCATCACTTCCTGCTGTTATTGTTGCTGTCACATTTGATTTATAATAACCATTATTTCCGTTTGTTCCTGATATAATTATTGTTGGTGTATTTGGTGCAATCTTATCTTCTACATCTATACTTGCTGTTTTGCTTCCATTTGTTCCATCAAATAGTCTTCCATATACTGTTGTTCCATGTTGTAAGTTTTCTATTGTAGTTCCACTAGTCGCATCTGTCCAATTGTCTTCTGCTATTCCTCCTACTTGATATTGCAATGTATAACCTGTTTCTGCTGTTGTTATTATTGTACTTGCTTGTCCATTATTCCATTCTACTGGACTAAATTGTACTGCTCCTTCTGGTAATTCTCCTGTTACTGTACTTACTTCTTTTTTTGCTGTCTTTCCATCTTTTTCTACAACTACTCTTATGTTATATATTACATTTGCTTCTAATCCATTAAATGTATATGTGCTTTCTTTATTTTCTTCTGCTTTTATCCAATCTGTTTCATCATTTTTCTTATAATAATAAGTATATGTCGCTCCTTCTGCATTTACTGTTTCTACTTCTACACTTATACTACTTGTTGTTTTATTTGTCACATTTACTTTTCTTATTCTTGGTCCGTATACTTTTCCCTCATAATCTATTTTTATGTCTTCTACATTATCTTTACTTGGTACTAATGTTATTATAAATATATATCCTTCTGTTGTTACTTCATATGTTCCGTCTTCTCGTTCATATACATCTGTATCTTTGTCATCTATTATTCCTTCGTCTTCTATTCTTTGAAAATAACTATCTGGGTTGTATTTTCCATTGCCTTCTATAAACTCTGGTGCTTTTGCTAATTCTAATTGTTCTCTTACTTGAGCTATTTTAGTATTTTCTTTTGCTTCTTGCGATTTTCTTATTACTCCATTCTGACTAAACACTAATGCTATTGTTATCCCTGCTAATATTAATAAAACTACTATTGTCACAACTAACGCTATTAACGTTATTCCGTTTATTTACTTTTAGCTTGTCTATTTTATTTTGCATTCTTAATTTTATTTCTTCCATGCTCTCCTTCCCTTTCTTTTGCACGCAAAAATGACAGGCTATTTTTATTCATAGTCTGTCTTTTTTATACTAACAATAAAGGTATTTCTACCTTCTTGTATTTTTATTAAGTTACTTATGCTGCCATGTTCAAATAAACTACACTCTATGTTAGTAAAGTATAGCTCTCTCTCTCTCTCTCTCTCTTACAGCCTCAACGGTTTTAGCTTTTGTCATTTTTGCGTTGCCCCTTTTTCTTTTTGTTTATTTTACAATACTACTTTTTTCGTACTTTTTCGACATTATCCGTGCCTGTTTAGTATTGTTATATACATTATTCATTCTACTATATTGTTTTTGAATTTTCAATAGCTAATACAAAATTAATTGGGTTAATTTAACTGTTCACTTGACCAATTTGTTTATTTTAATTTAATTGGCAGTCCGTAGAATAATTTTACTATATAATTTCTAACCTCTTGTAAAAAACTTTCTTTTATAGTATTATAAAATTAGTATTATTTTACAAAGGAGAAGTTATGAAAAGCGAGCAATTTGATTTTTATAGTCCTACTAATTTAAAGTCTTACAACTTAGAACAAACAATGAGATATCAAATAGAAGTTTTAGGACAACTAGATATGTTTACACGTAGACATAGTGAAAATGTAGCAAACCTTTGCTGTAGAATATGTGAATACTTACATATGGGAACAAAATTCACAGTATTTTGCACTATATGTGGATATGTACATGATTTAGGAAAACTTTTTATTCCTCCAGATATTCTTAATAAACCCGGGAAATTAACTGATGAAGAATTTGAAGTAATGAAAACACATACTACACTTGGTTATAATATGTGTATGAAAGACTTAAAGCTACGTCCATATGCACTAGCTGCTTTAGATCACCATGAAATGCTTAATGGCTCTGGATATCCAAATGGCATTACCAAAAAGGATATTCCTTATTATGTGCAAGTTGTAACAATTGCAGATGAATATGATGCTATAGTTACCAAAAGGCAATATAAAACCCACGTAAACATTTCAGAAACTCTAAAAGACCTTATAAAAGACACTCAACCAGACCCAAAATTTATGGCATTAGACTTTTTAGCAGAAAAAGAAAAGGTAGGAAAAATTAATGGAAAAATTCTAAAGCAATTATTTAAAGTTGTTATAGACGATACAAATT
>JBKXSZ010000045.1:0-2358 GCA_047017005.1 Clostridia bacterium
AGTCTTAATCAACTTATGTCTACCATTTTTTCATATTTTATTTTACACTACCTTTAATGAAATCTTTTTAATCGTAATGCGTTTGCAAGTACTGACACAGAACTTAAACTCATTGCTAAGGCTGCTATCATTGGGTTTAAAAGTGGACCTCCAAATACATGTAACAGTCCCATTGCTACTGGTATTCCCAGTATATTATATCCAAATGCCCAAAACAGATTTTCTTTAATATTTTTCATTGTTCTATGACTAAGTCTAACACTTGTTACAACATCTAATAAATCATTTTTAATTAAAATAACATCCGCAGCTTCAATTGCAACATCCGTTCCTGCTCCAATTGCAATTCCTACATCAGCTGTAGCTAACGCAGGACTATCATTAATTCCATCACCTACCATAGCTACTTTTTTTCCTTTTTCTTGCAACATCTTAATAGTATCTGCTTTATCTTTTGGCAGTACTTCTGCTTTAACAACTTGGATTCCAACTTTATCTGCAATCTTTTCTGCAACCTTTTGATTATCTCCTGTTAGCATAACGGTTTCAATATTTTCTTCTTTTAAATCTTGTATTGCTTTTTTACTATTCTCTTTTATCGTATCGGATATAGAAAGAATTCCTATTAATTTTCCTCCCATTGCCACATAAATGATGGTTTGCACTTCTTTTATTAAATCATCTATTATTTTCTTGTAATTTCTCTTTACTTCCTTAAAATCGATTTTAAGAGCTGCTTGCATTAATTTCTCATTTCCGATTGCAATCTCACTACCATCTATTTTTCCTTTAATACCACTTCCTGGTATATTCACAAAATCTGTTACTTCTTTATAGGTGACTTTCTCTTCTTTTGCCTTATTTACCATTGCCTCTGCTAAAGGATGCTCAGACCCTCTTTCTAAAGAAGCAACTAACTGCATGAATTCTTTTTCTTCTTTGCCATTTAAAACATATATATGTGTAACAATTGGTTTTCCTTCTGTAATCGTTCCTGTTTTATCAAACACGATTGTATTTAATTTGCCTAATTCCTCTAAAGCTTCTCCATTACGAATTAAAATTCCATTTTCAGCACCTTTTCCAGTTCCCACCATAATAGCCGTTGGAGTTGCTAATCCTAAAGCACAAGGACAAGCTATAACTAGAACCGATACAAATATCTTAATACTAAATGCAAAACTCTCTCCAACGAATAGCCAACCTGCAAAAGCCAGTATGGCAAGTAATATAACTATAGGGACAAAATATCCTGAAATAATATCCGCAAGTCTTGCTATTGGTGCTTTCGAGCCTTGTGCTTCTTCAACTAATTTAATAATTTGAGAAAGCATTGTATTTTCTCCTACTTTTGTAACCTCTATAGTAAGAAGACCTTGTTTGTTTATACTGCCTCCTACTACATTAGAGCCCTTTTCCTTTTTTACTGGTATACTTTCTCCAGTTAACATCGCTTCATCCACATGGCTTTTTCCTTCTAATACTATGCCATCTGACGGAATAGTAGCTCCTGGTTTTACCATTACCTTTTCTCCTACTTGTAAACTAGAAGTAAGCACTTCTAACTCTTGACCATTTCGTATTGCGATTGCCGTTTTAGGGGATAATTCTATTAACTTTTCAATTGCTTCCGAAGTCTGGCCTTTCGCCTTTGTTTCCATATACTTTCCTAAAGTAATCAAGGTAAGAATAACAGCGATGGACTCAAAATACATATCATAATGATGTCCTGTTTGAATGGTATGCCATACCCCATAAATTCCATAAAGAAAGGATGCAGTAGTACTAATTGCAATTAGAGAATCCATATTGGGATGTAAGGTAGCTAAGTTTCGAAATCCATTTGTGTAGTATTTTCTTCCGATTATCATAACGGGTATGCATAGAAGTAATTGCAGTATAGCATAGGCTGTGGCATGCATCATTGGATTGATACTATCTGGAATAGGGATTCCTATCATCTCTAATAGCATGGGAACCATTGCAATAAGGAATAGGGGAACTGCAAATATAGCAGAACAAATAAAACGATTCCATATTTTCTTTATTTCTTGTTTTTTGTTTTTTTCAGTTTGCTCTGGTAATAGCTGATAACCTGCTTTTTCTATTTTTTGTTTTAATGCTTGGAAATCTAAGATCTTATCGTCATATTCAATTGCTAATTTTTCAGTTGCTAAATTTACATTTGCTGAAGTAACTCCTTCTGTTTTTTTACTAATTCTTTCTATATTTCTACTGCATGCCGCACATGTCATTCCCTCAATTTTATAGGTCTCTTTTTTCATATTTTTACCTCCTTTCTTTTTTAGGTTGTGTAAAGTTTATATATAAAAAATGGCTTGAAGTATTGATATTAAA
>JBKXSZ010000046.1:0-2183 GCA_047017005.1 Clostridia bacterium
AAAACTATATGCAGTAGGAAAAATACCAGGAAGTTATACAAAAAGAGAAGGAAAACCAGCAGATAAAGCAATATTAACATCAAGAGCAATAGACAGACCATTAAGACCTTTGTTTCCAAAGGACTTTAGAAACGATGTATGTGTTGTAGCAACAGTTTTATCTGTAGAGCAAGACAATAGCCCAGAAGTATGTGCAATGATTGGTGCATCAGCAGCACTTTCAATATCAGATATACCTTTTGGAGGACCAACAGCAGCAGTTTCTGTAGGATATGTAGATGGAAATATTATAATAAATCCAACAGTTGCAGAAAGAGAAAAAAGTAAACTAAATTTAACAGTTGCAGGTACTTTAGAAAAAATAACAATGATAGAAGCAGGAGCAGACGAAATACCAAATGATATTATGCTACAAGCTATAAAATCAGGACATTCTGAAATAAAGAAACTTTGTGAATTTATTTCTAAAATTAAAGAAGAAATAGGAAAGCCAAAATTTGAATATAAATCATTTGCAACAGATGTAGAAATATATAAAGAAGTAGAAGAAAACTTTAAAGAAAGAATTTACAAAGATGTACAAGCCCAAGATAAAGAAGTAAGAGATGCTAATATAGAAAAAATTACAGAAGATATAAATAATTACTTCTTAGAGAAATATGGAGAAGAAAAAGTAGAAGAAATAGCAGCAGATATAGCAGGAAGTATTCATGACTTAGAAAAAGCTTGTGTAAGAGAAATGATACTAAAAGAACATAAAAGACCAGATGGAAGAAAAATAGATGAAATAAGACCACTTTCTTGTGAAGTTGGGCTACTTCCAAGAGTACATGGTAGTGCAATATTTACAAGAGGTCAAACACAAGTAATGTCAATTGTAACACTTGGAATGAAAAGTGAAGAACAAATGTTAGATGGAATAGATGAGGAAGAAGCAAAAAGATATATGCACCAATATAACTTCCCACCATATAGTGTTGGAGAGGCAAGAACTTCACGTGGACCAGGAAGAAGAGAAATTGGACATGGTGCATTAGCAGAAAAAGCTTTAGTTCCAGTAATACCATCAGAAGCAGAATTTCCTTATGCTATAAGAGTTGTATCTGAAGTACTTTCTTCAAATGGTTCTACATCTCAAGCAAGTATTTGTGGTAGTACATTAGCACTTATGGATGCAGGAGTCCCTATAAAAAAACCAGTAGCAGGAATTTCAACAGGTTTAGTTACAGACAAAGAAAATCCAAATAATTACATAATGCTTACAGATATTCAAGGAATAGAAGATTTCTTTGGAGATATGGACTTTAAGGTAGGTGGTACAAAAGATGGAATAACTGCGATACAAGTAGACATTAAAATAGACGGACTAACATATGATATTATAGAAGAAGCATTTGAAAGAACTAAAATTGCAAGAGACTATATATTAGACAATGTAATGTTACCAGTTATTTCTGAGCCAAGAGCAGATATATCTAAATATGCACCTAGAATTATGACAGAAACAATAAATCCAGACAAAATAAAAGATGTAATCGGACCAAGTGGAAAAATGATAAATAAAATAATTGATGCAACAGGAGTAAAAATAGACATAGAGGATGATGGAAGAGTATTTGTATATTCAACAGATACAGAAAGCGGAAAAAAAGCAATGAAAATGATTACAGATATTGCAAAAGACGTTGAAGTTGGAGGAATATACGACGGAGTTGTTACAAGAATTATGTCATTTGGAGCATTTGTAGATATTGGAGGAGGAAAAGAAGGACTACTTCATATTTCTAAGATATCTAGTAAAAGGGTAGACAAAGTAGAAGATGTTTTATCTGTTGGAGACGAGATTACAGTAAAAGTTGTAGATATAGACAATCAAGATAGAATTAATTTAAGTATGAAAGACCTAGAAGTAGGAAATAAAATAGAAGCAAGTGAAGAAAAACAAGAAAAATAAAAATGCAAAAATATAAAAAAGTATAGTAAAACAGAATATAAAGTAATACACAGGCAAAAAAACAACAAAATAGTGAAAAAATATTAATAATTTATTAAAATATTTAAAAAAGTTGTAAAATTTTTGAAAAGATAGTATAATATAAAATGTAGGACTTTAGAAATAAAACTTTAACAAATGCAAATTTTAAAAATATAAAGGGAGAAAAAGTAATGGAATATTTATATAT
>JBKXSZ010000047.1:0-1614 GCA_047017005.1 Clostridia bacterium
CTTATACACCATTAAGGGTGTGTGCGCTCTTGCAGAGAGCTTTATAAAAATATAAAATATTTTTAAATACAAAATTAATACAAATGTATTAATTCTAAAGAAAGGAGATAATATATATTGGCAATATATCATTTATCTACAAAAATAATAAGTAGATCAAAAGGAAAATCTTCAATTGCATCAAGTGCATATCGAAGTGGTGAAAAATTATATAACAAAAGAGATGGATTAATCCATGATTATACAAAAAGAAAAGATGTAATTTATAAAGAAATTTTTAAACCAATGAATGCTCCAAATTGGGTATTAGATAGAGAACAATTATGGAATGAAGTAGAACAAATAGAAAAAAGTAAAAATAGTCAACTTGCAAGAGAAATAGATATAGCTTTACCAATAGAGCTAAATGAAAATGAAAGAATAGAATTACTAAGAAAATATGTAATAGATAATTTTTCAAGCAAAGGAATGGTAGCTGACGTAGTGATTCATGACAAGAAAGATGGAAACCCACATAGTCATATCATGCTAACCATGAGACCTTTTGAAGAAAATGGAGAATGGGGAGCTAAAGCAAAAAAGGAATATATATTAGATAAAAACGGCAACAAAACTTATAGCAAAAATGGAAATGCAAAATCTAGAAAAATAGAAACTACTAATTGGAATAAAAAAGAAACTCTAGAACACTGGAGAGAGCAATGGGCTATATATGCTAATAAAGCCTTAGAAAAGGCAAATAGAAAAGAAAGAATTGACCATAGAAGTTATGAAGATCGAGGAATAGATAAACTGGCAACTAGACATGAAGGACCAACTGTAAGAGCTATGGAAAAGAAAGGCATAAAAACTGAAATAGGAGATATCAATAGAAAAATCCAAGAAGAAAATAAAAAGATAGACATAATAGAAAATCAAATTAAGTTATATGAAGAAATGAAGGAACTAGAAAATGAGCGAACTAAAGATAATGGAGCTAGAAACAGAAATATTGAAACTGAAGAAGGAGTTAATGAACTCACAAAAGGAATCGGAGGACTTGGCGATAGGGATAGACTTGAAGTACGAAAAAGAACTGAAGAACTTAAAAAGATTACTAGAGACAAAAGAGAGCAAGATAGAGCAGCTAGAGAAGAAATTAGAAAGTTCAATGAAAGAATTGAAAGAAGACAATTGGAGAGTACAAGACAATCAGATAAAAAATCGGAATCAGATAGAAAGATTAAGCAGAATAACAGGAGATTTGAGAACGGACTTGAACTCTAGAAAGGAAGGAGATAAATCTAAAAATAAAGGAGGAATAATAGCAATTATAATTGTATTTTTTTTATTAAACGCATCGATATTAGGAGTTGAAAGGGATATACATAGAGTTAAAAATAAAATAATATACCTACATGGATATTAGGGGAATTTGGGCTAAAAAATTGAAATAAATAGCAATATAGACACTAGAATAGAGAAGTGCTGAAAAATAGAGAAAGCATATGGTATAATGAAAATGTTATTTGTAATTGGGGGAGGTGAATAAATGGGACAAGTTCTACGAAAAGTAGAAGAATACAAAGATGAAAGCCAAATATATATAAATGCTATTCATGGAAAAAGTAAAGG